>JAYTFM010000012.1:0-44690 GCA_043734425.1 Alphaproteobacteria bacterium | reverse complement strand
AGCCTTGAGATCCCCCGCCGGCGCCCGCTCCGCCTCCGCCCCGAACCGCTCCCCCAGCCGATAGGCGCAGGCGCTCAGCGCATCGAGCCTCTCGCTGGCATACAGGGCGGCGGGGGTGATCATCTGGAACGAATGTAGAACATCAAGAGGATGGGGTCAAGGGGGGTGCGGTGGTGGCGCCGGGCTTTTCGGTGACTTGGGTCTCGGTTGCGCCAGGAGCCGTCGCTCGGCCTGATCCGGCTTCTCGCCACTGGGGCTCTGGAGCGATCGGCTTCGGAATGGCGAGTTTCGGCCTGGAACCCAACGGAGAGAATCGACCCGTTGCGGACCCTGTAAACTCCACGTTCGGGACGGCACGCGCTGGGCGCGGCAAGCAGCACTGGTAGCGCGGCAGGAAACCTCTAGTCTCCGCGCTAGGCCAGCCACAAAGAGTCCGCCGCCATGCTGAGACTTCCGCCGCCACTCTGGGCTCTCATATTCCTCATCCTCAGCACCGCAGTCAGCTACTTGGCCGGCTGGCCGCGCTCGCCCTATCTGCACAGTCTCCCTGTCGGCATCGCGTTCATCGCCGTCAGTTTCATCGCACCAATCTGGGCCTTGGTTTTGTTCCGCGGCGAGAACACTCAGGTCGATACTACCTCCGAAGCCAACAACAAGCTGGTGACCGGCGGACCCTTTCGATTCACCCGAAACCCCATGTATCTGGGCTTGGTCGTCTTGTGTCTCGGAGTCGCCGTCGCGACAGGGGCCATTCCTATTTTCGCCGCCCCCATCCTGACCTTCGCCACCGCCCACTGGGTCCACATTCCTTTCGAGGAAGCCAAGATGCGCCGCCAGTTCGGTAAGGCGTTCGACGACTATGCGCTCAGTGTGAGGAGGTGGGTCTAGGCCAGCGGCGCGCGGGCGCGAATGTTCGCTACCCACCCTCAGCAGGACTTGGGAGAGTCCGCGCAAGGCCGGGCAGGCGAGACGGGGTTACCTGTCGCGCTCCAGCCGCAGGAAGAAGGCGAAGCCCTCCGGATAGAGCCCCCTTACCCGTCCCACGGTTTGCGCTAGTCTCCTGCTGACCCCGCCGCGTTTGCGCGAGCGCGGGACGTGGGGAGGAACTGGCACATGGCGTCGCACACGTTCACGGCTCTGTTGATGGCCGCAGGCGCATGGCTCGCGGCCGGCCCGGCCCTGGCCCAGGAGCTCACGGTTCGGCCCGGCACCAGCGCTGTCGAGGGCGCACCGGGCGCGCTGCAGGATGTGGCCGCGCCGGCGCCGATCCTCGGACCACGGCTCACGCCCGGCTTTTCGCCGCCGCGCTTCAACAGCAAGCCCGACTTCACGGGCGTGTGGAACAATGAAACCCTCACAGGCATCAATCGGGCGCCGGCGTTCGGCGCGCGGCTGGTCCTGACCGAGGCAGAGGCCCGGATCATCGAGGGCGCCAACGACAACCTACTGGCCCGCGCCAGCGCGCCCACCGAGGTGGGCGCGACCGTCAAGGACATCGAGGCCAAGGACACCTGCTCGGGCGGCCGCTCGGGCGCGGCCCAGGTCTGCAACTACGATGCGGCCTGGACAGCGCCCGGCGACAAGGTGATGCGGGTCAACGGTCAGCCCCGCACGTCGCTGCTGACCACGCCGGACGGCCAGTATCCGAAAGCCAAACGTCAGGAGACCGTGGCGGAACGGGAGCGCCGGGCCCGGGCGGCCGTGGGCGAAGGCGGCTCCAGCGCCGCCGAGCTGAACCGTGGTCCGCAGAACGACAACCCTGAAACGCGCGGTCTTGCCGAGCGCTGCATCGTCGTGCGGTCCGATCCGCCGATGTTCGACGGGCTCTACAACAACAACCACTTCTTCCAGATGGGGACGGGCCACGTCGCCATTGTCACCGAGATGATCCACGACCTGCGGGACATCCGGCTGAATTCCACCCACCGCACGGACGGCGTGCGGCCCTGGTTCGGCGACTCCATCGGCTGGTGGGAGGGCGACACCCTGGTGGTCGAGACCACAAACATGCCGGAGAGCCAAGCGTATCGGGGGGCGTGGCAGAACCTGAAGGTGATCGAGCGCTTCACCATGGTCTCGCCCCAGCGGATGAACTACCGCTTCGAGATCGTCGATCCAACGATGTGGGACAAGCCATGGGGCGGCGAGTACGAGTTGGTGCGCGGCGGACGCATGTTCGAATACGCCTGCCACGAGGGCAACTATGGTCTGGCGAACATTCTCGCCGGGGCTCGCGCTGAAGATGCTGAGGCCGCGCGACGGGAGCAGGGCCAGACGCCGTAGACGAAAGACGCCCCGGAGATGGCTCTCCGGGGCGTCTTCGTATCGCGATCTGATCAGGATCAGTGGGCGGCGAGCACCGCCAGCAGCAACAGCGCCACGATGTTGGTGATCTTGATCATCGGGTTCACCGCAGGGCCCGAGGTGTCCTTGTAGGGGTCGCCGACGGTGTCGCCGGTGACGGCGGCCTTGTGGGCGTCAGAGCCCTTGCCGTGCAGCACGCCAGCGCTGTCGGTGAAGCCTTCTTCGATCACCTTCTTGGCGTTGTCCCAGGCGCCGCCGCCGCTGGTCATCGAGATGGCGACGAACAGGCCGGTGACGATCACGCCCATCAGCATCGCGCCGACGCAGGCGAAGGCGTCAACCTTGCCGGCGATGGCGTTGATCACGAAGAACAGCACGATTGGCGAGACAACCGGCAGCAGCGACGGGATGATCATTTCCCGGATCGCCGCCTTGGTCAGGATGTCGACGGCGCGGCCGTACTCGGGCTTCACCTCGCCGGTCATGATGCCGGGGTTTTCGCGGAACTGGCGACGAACCTCGACCACCACCGACTGGGCGGCGCGGCCGACGGCGGTCATCGACATGCCGCCGAACAGGAACGGCAACAGGCCCCCGAACAGCAAGCCGACCACGACGTAGGGGTTCGACAGGTCGAAGGCCACAGTGCCCAGGTTTTCGAAGAACGAACCTGGCGTCGCGTTGGCAGCAAAGTACTTCAGGTCTTCGGTGTAGGCCGCGAACAGCACCAGGGCGCCCAGGCCAGCCGAACCGATGGCATAGCCCTTGGTGACGGCCTTGGTGGTGTTGCCGACCGCGTCTAGGGCGTCGGTGGTGACGCGGACTTCCTTGGGAAGGCCGGCCATTTCGGCGATGCCGCCGGCGTTGTCGGTGACCGGACCGAAGGCGTCCAGGGCGACAACGAAGCCCGCCAGCGACAGCATGGCGGTGGTGGCGATGGCGATCCCGAACAGGCCCGCCAGGTTGTAGGTGACGATAATGCCGACGATGATCACCAGCGCCGGGGCGGCGGTGGACTCCAGGCTCATGGCCAGGCCCTGGATCACGTTGGTGCCGTGGCCGGACACCGACGCCTGGGCCACCGACTTCACCGGACGGAAGTTGGTGCCGGTGTAGTACTCGGTGATCATCACGATCAGCGCGGTGATCGCCAGACCGGCCAGCGAGCAATAGAACAGCGACATCGCGCTGAACGTCTTGCCGTTCACCGTCAGATCTTCGGTGACCAGCGAGGGGATCAGGAAGTAGAGTGCGACGGCCGAGAGAACGCCCGTAACAATCAGGCCCTGGTACAGCGCGCCCATGATCGAGCCGCTCTTGCCCAGCCGCACCGCGAAGGTGCCGATGATCGAGGTGATGATGCAGACGCCGCAGATCGCCAGCGGCAGCAGCATCACATTACCCAGCAGCGCCGATCCGCCGAAGAAGATCGCCGCCAGCACCATGGTGGCGACGGTGGTCACCGCATAGGTTTCGAACAGGTCCGCCGCCATGCCAGCGCAGTCGCCGACATTGTCGCCGACGTTGTCGGCGATGGTGGCGGCGTTGCGCGGGTCATCCTCGGGGATGCCGGCCTCCAGCTTGCCGACCAGATCGCCGCCGACGTCAGCACCCTTGGTGAAGATGCCGCCGCCGAGACGCGCGAAGATCGAGATCAGCGAGGCGCCGAAGCCCAGAGACACCAGGCCGTCGATCACATGACGGTCCGCCGGGGCAAAACCCTGCGTTCCGGTCAGGAAGGCGTAGTAGCCAGCCACGCCGATCAGCGCGAAGCCCGCCACCAGCAGGCCCGTAATGGCGCCTGAAGTGAACGCCAGCTTCAGGCCCTTGGCCAGGCTCTCAGACGCCGCCTGCGCGGTCCGCACATTGGCGCGAACCGAGATCAGCATGCCCGCAAAGCCGGCCGCGCCTGACAGCACCGCGCCGATCAGGAACCCGATGGCCGAATAGGCGCCAATCAACAGGTAGAGGGCCACCAGCACCACCACGCCAACGATGGCGATCGCGGTGTACTGGCGCTTCAGATAGGCCTGAGCGCCCTCCTGGATCGCAGCGGCGATCTCCTGCATCCGCGCATTGCCCGGCGAGGCGCGCAACAACGACATGGTCTGGAGCACGCCATAGAGGACGGCGAGCGCCCCCGCAGCGATAACCAGCGTCAAGACCGAACTCATGATTAGATCATCCCTTCTGGCGACATGTGTGCAGGCAGCCTGGCGGTCGCAACGCTGCGGCGTGCCCGGCCCCGTCCCACTCTATCGCATTTCCCCAACACGCCGGCCGCGCAGAACGCGCCCCGGAAAGACGGCGGAAACTACTCAAGTTTGCAGGGTTGACGCAACCTGCCACGGCGACATGCGTCATCTGCGGCCTCGCGAGGGGTTCACGCGCGGGGTGTTGCGACCCTGCGCCGCGGCTCCTGCGACGTGATCACGACGGCCTTGATCTGCCCCGGACCGACGATCGCGTTGACGTCCCGAGTCAGGCTGGCGATCAAGCGTGGCGCATCAATTTTGCCGTAGTCGCTCTTGAGCGTGAACGGCGTGCGGTGCCCGGCGCGCACCAGCGCATCGCGGAAAAACGGCTCTCGGTCGCGCAGTTTCGCCACGTCTGCGGAGTTGGTCAGATTCACCCGGATGTGGACGAACACATAGTTCACCAGCACGCCGTCGGCGACAATTGGCATACCGACCGGCTGGAGGTCGATATATTGCCCGACTGATCCTGCGCCTGGCTTCTCCTTCTCGGCGCCGAACGCGGTCGAGGAGAGTAGCGCAAGCATTGCGGCGGCGATCAGGGATCGAATCATGACGACATGATCGATGCGCACCTGTTTCCACATCGTTTCTATGCTGATGGTTGCGTGTGCCGAAGAATGCTATGCGTATTCGTACCTTCGGTTGAGAACGGGATCATGACCCCATCGCGACGACTTGCGGCACTGGGTCTGATGGCGGCGGGCGTGTCTGGCGGCTCGGCATGGGGGGCTGCGGGACAGGTCGCGGCTGGCGAGCACGCCCTCGAACTGCCCGATGCGGATGAACCCAACACCCAGGTCGGCACCAGCCAGGATCAGTACGAGCACATGCTGGCGCCAGTCGGCATCAACGGCCAGGGACCCTTCAACTTCCTGCTCGATACCGGCGCCAACATCAGCTGCATATCCAACCGCCTGATGCGCCAGCTTGAATTGACCTCGAATGAGACGGCACGGGTCCACACCGTGGTGGGCGTGCGCAATCGCCCCATGGTGACGCTCGACGAACTGCAGATCGGCCCGCGCAGCCGGCGAATGGTGCGTGCGCCGGCCCTGCCGATCAAGGGGCCTGACATCGACGGCATCCTGGGTGTCGATTGGCTGAAAGGTCAGCGTCTCGTCCTCGATTTCAAAGGCAAGAAGCTCGAGATCGTGAAATCCAGGGCCGACCGCGACGAGCCGGGTCGCGTGGTCGTGGTGCCCGCACGCCGCAGACACGGCCAGCTGACCATCGTTGACGCCGATCTCAGTGGACGGCCGATCAGCGCCATCATCGACTCCGGCGCCCAGGGCACCCTGTGCAACGGCAAACTCCGCGACATGGTTCGGATAATCGAAGCCAAGCGCGGCGACGTGACGCCGCCCCGCGCAGTGCGCATGGAAACCCTGGCCGGCGAATCGTTTACCGGCGAGTCGGTGTTCCTGCCCTTCCTGCGGCTGGGCGGCCTGCGGCTTGGCAATGTGCCGGTGACCTACGCCGACATGCACGTCTTCGATGTCTGGGGGCTGAAGGATACGCCGGCGCTGGTGATCGGGATGGATCTGCTGGCGCAGTTCGAGCAGGTGGCGCTTGATTTTGGACGCTCTGCGGTGCGCTTCGAGTTCGTCTGACCCGGGCGTTCAGCGGTGGCGCCAGCCACCGGCCCCGGGCTCGAGACGGCGACCGGCAACGCGCACGTCAAGGCCGGCGCCTGCGCTCACCTCGCCGATCCCCGTGAAGCCCGGCAGCAACTTCCGCGAGGTTGCGACAATCTCATAGTCGTCCCCCGCTGACGCCAGCGCCAGCAAAGCCTGCGACCTGTCCGGTTGGCTATCCAGCCAAGCCCGCGCCTGGGCCGATAGCGGCATGCGGTCAAGGTCGAGCCAGAGCCCAACGCCGCTGGCCAGGGCGATATGGCCGGCGTCGGAGATCAACCCATCGGAGACGTCGGCGGCGGCGCTGGTGTGTTCCAGGACAAGACTGCGCAGGTCCAGGCGCGCGGTCGGCCGTCGGTAGCGGCCCTCAAGATATCCATCTGGGTCCCCGACCTGCCGCCGCGCCGCCATCAGACCCAGACCCGCGTCGCCGATAGGACCGCTGACCATCAGCTGATCGCCGGGCCGCGCCCCGGCGCGTCGGACCATGCGGCCCTCTGGAACCCAGCCCATGGCGGTCAGGCTGGCGGTAAACGGACCCGGCGTTGCCACCGTATCGCCGCCCATCAGACTGACGCCTGCGTCCTTGAAGTCTTCGCCAAGGCCCGCCGCGAAGGCCGCGCGATCCGCCCCGCTAAAATACACCGGCCATGCGACGGCCAAGAACGCCGCGAAGGGTTCAGCGCCCTTGGCGGCCAAGTCCGAGAAATTGACCTGCGCCAGACGTTTGCCGATCAGCTCCGGCGCCTCGCCGGCCAGAAAATGGACGCCCTCGACAATCGCGTCCTTGGTCACGACCAGATCATGCCCGGGACGCTGCGGAACGATGGCCGCGTCGTCCTTCAGCTCGAACGCGCCTGCTGCGCCACGTGTCAGAGGCAGGAAGAGACGGCGAATCTCGCCGAACTCATCGAGGTCGGACGCCGGCAGATCAGGCGTGGCCAGATCAGGCGGCCGGCCGGACATCCCTGGCCACTCCGTCCAAGGCGCCGTTCACGAAACCCGGCTCGGTTCCCTCAAAGAAGCTCTTGGCGACCTCGACATACTCATCGATCGCCACCTCGGTCGGGACATCGGGGCGGTTCGCCAGTTCGAAGACGCCGGCCCGCAGGATCGCGCGCACCGTGGCGTCCAGTCGCTCAAGCCGCCAGCCGTCGGCCAGCCGGCGGGCGATGGCGGCGTCAACGCCCGTCTGCTCCGCCACCACGCCCCGCACCAGGGCTGCGAAGAAGCCTTCGTCCGCAGCCGCCAGCTTCACCCCGTCGACGTCGCGGTCAAAGCGGTGCTCGATGAACTCGCGGATCACATGTTCGACCCCGGCGTTTGAGACCTCCATCTGATAGAGCGCCTGCACCGCAGCCAGCCGCGCGACGGACCGCGCCGTCAGCGCGCTCAACGCCGACCGTCCATCAGCTGGTGCTTCAGCGCCACCATGGCCAGAGCCGCCCGCGCCGCGCCGCCGCCCTTGTCACCCTCGCTGACCCGCGCCCGGGCCCAGGCCTGCTCGTCGTCCTCGGTGGTCAGGATGCCGTTGCCGATGCACAGCCGCTTGTTGACCGCCAGATCCATAATGCCGCGTGCGGACTCGTTGGAGACGATCTCGAAGTGATAAGTCTCACCCCGGATCACGCTGCCCAGGGCGACATAGCCGTCATAGGCAACGCCGGCCGGACGATGCCCGCCCTCTTCGGCAAAGGCGATGGCGGCCGGAATTTCCAACGCGCCGGGTACGGTGACGACATCGAACTCCGCGCCAAACGCCTTCAGCTGCTCGCTGGCGCCCTCCAGCAGGGCGTCGGCGAGGTCGTCGTAGAAGCGGGCTTCAACGATCAGGATACGGACAGGCTGTTCGGACATCGGGCGCTCACTTGGGTGTGGGCCACGCTCTTAGGCCGTTTCTCGCCAGCGGGCGAGATAGCGCGCCAGCATGTCGATCTCCAGGTTGACCCCGGAGCCGACGACCAGCCGGCCCAACGACGTTACATCCCAGGTGTGCGGGATCAGATTGACGCCAAAGACGTCATCTTCGATCTCATTGACGGTCAGAGAAACGCCTTCGACCGTGATCGAACCCTTCTCGGCGATATAGCGGTGTAGCGGGCGCGGAACCCGAATGCTGACACGGTGCGATCCGCCCTCGGACCTGATGGCGACGACCTCGCCGACCCCATCCACATGGCCTGAGACGATGTGGCCGCCCAGCTCATCGCCGACCCGCGACGCACGCTCCAGGTTCACCGGATGGCCCTCGCGCCACTCGCCCAGCGTGGTCCGCGCCAGGGTTTCGCCGGAGACTTCCACCGCAAACCAGCCCGCCCCCGTCTCGACCACCGTCAGGCAGCAACCGGCGTGGCTGACCGAGGCGCCGATGTCGATGGTCGCGGTGTCGAAGGTGGTCTCGATTTCGAACCGATGGTCCCGGTTGGTCTCGCGCACCGCGCGTACGCGGCCGACGTCGGTGACGATGCCGGTAAACATTCAGACCCTCACGTAGCGTTCCCAAAGGTCATCACCCAGCGGGCGGACCTCGATGCGTCGGAAATGGGGCGCCTCAGCCAAGGCGGCAAGAGCCAGATCGCCGACGCCCGCCCGCCCCTCCCCGCCGATCACGATGGGCGCGCGGAACCACTCGATGGCGTCGACCAGACCGGCGCGGATGAAGCTGGCTGCCACCTGCCCGCCGCCCTCGACGAACAGGCGCTTCAGGCCCTCATCGGCCAGCCGCGCAACCACCGACGACAGGCGCGCGCGGCCGTTGTCCAGGTCCTCGATCTGAAGGACCTTCACGCCCCTGGCGGCCAAGGCTGGATTAGGCGGCGTCAGCGACACGACCAGGGTGGGCGTCGCCCTTGCCGTCTCAGCCAGGCGCGAGGTCGATGGCAGCCGCTGGCGGGTGTCCAGCACAACCCGCGTCGGCTGCCTCCCCTGCCAGTCCGGCAGACGCACTGTGAGTTCTGGGTCGTCCGCCAAGGCGGTCTCGATGCCAATGACCACCGCATCGTGCTCGGCGCGCAGGCGATGGACCTGCTCACGCGCCGCCTCGCCGGTGATCCAGCGGCTCTCGCCGGCGCCCGTCGCGATGCGCCCATCCAGCGATGTCGCCAGTTTCAGGGTGACCGGCAAGGCGCTCAGCGCTCGCTGTCGACGGCCTCGCTCAGGCCTTCCTCGCCGAGGAAGCGGGCGAAGTCCTGGGTCTCGCGGAAGTCGCGGTAAACCGAGGCGTAGCGGACATAGGCCACGTCATCCAACAGCTTCAATTGCTTCATCAGGAGTTCGCCGATGGTCGATGATGGCAACTCCGTCTCGCCCATGCTTTCCAGTTGGCGGACGATCACCGAAATCATCCGCTCGACGCGATCCGGCTCGACAGGGCGCTTGCGAATGGCGATGGCCACCGAGCGGGCCAGCTTGTCCCGGTCGAAGGGCGCGCGCCGGCCAGACCGTTTGAGGATGGTCAGTTCGCGAAGCTGCACGCGCTCAAAGGTCGTGAACCGACCCTCGCACGCCGGGCACATCCGACGACGCCGGATTGCCGCGCCGTCCTCCGACGGACGCGAGTCCTTCACCTGACTTTCGTCGTGGCCACAAAATGGGCAGCGCATGATCTAGCCCCCTATTGCCCCACTAAACGCTATTAGCTGTAGATGGGGAAGCGCCTCGTGAGGGTCAGCACCTCGCCGCTCACCCGCTGTTCGACGGCCGAAGAGTCCCCACCGCTCGCCACGGCGTCAAGAACCTCACCCATCCAGACGCCGACTTGGCGGAATTCCGCAGGCCCGAAGCCACGCGTCGTGCCCGCTGGTGAGCCGACCCGAAGGCCGGACGTCTGCATGGCTGGCAGCGGATCACCGGGAATGCTGTTCTTGTTGGTGGTGATCCCGGCGCGCTCAAGCGCCACCTCGGCCACCGCGCCGCTGACGCCCTTCGGCGTCAGATCGACCAGCATCAGGTGGCTGTCGGTGCCATTGGAGACGATCTTGAACCCGGCGCCTTGCAGGCTGTCGGCCAGGGCGCGGGCATTGTCGATCACTTGCTTCGCATAGGTCTTGAATTCCGGCCTGAGCGCCTCGCCGAACGCCACCGCCTTGGCAGCGATCACATGCATCAGCGGTCCGCCCTGCAGGCCTGGGAACACCGCGCTGTCGATCTTCTTGGCCAGCTTCTTGTCGTTGGTCAGGATCAGACCGCCACGCGGCCCGCGCAGGGTCTTGTGTGTCGTGGTGGTGACGATATGGGCGTGCGGGAACGGATTGGGATATTCGCCCGCGACGATCAGACCCGCATAATGGGCGACGTCGCACATCAGCACCGCGCCCACATCATCGGCGATCTGGCGGAAGCGCTCGAAGTCGATGTGCCGTGAATAGGCCGAGCCGCCCGCGATGATCACCTTGGGCTGGGCGGCCCGCGCAACCTCGGCCGCCTCGTCATAGTCGATCAGATGATCCTGGGTCCGAACGCCATAGGCCACCGGAGAGAACCATTTTCCCGACTGGTTGACGCTCTTGCCGTGCGTCAGATGGCCGCCGTGATCCAGGTTCATGCCCATGAAGGTGTCGCCCGGCTTCATGGTCACCATGAACACCGCCTGGTTGGCCTGGCTGCCGGAGTGCGGCTGAACGTTGGCGTATTCGCAGCCGAACAGCTGCTTGGCGCGGTCGATGGCGATCCGCTCGACCTCGTCGACCACTTCGCAACCGCCGTAGTAGCGCTTGCCCGGATAACCTTCGGCGTATTTGTTGGTCAGTACGCTGCCCTGGGCCTCAAGGACCGCGCGGGAGACGATGTTCTCAGAGGCGATCAGCTCGATCTGATCCTGCTGGCGGCGGAGCTCGCGGTCCAGGACGGCGGCGACAGCAGGATCGGCCTCGCTGACGCCAGCGCCGAAGAACGATTGGGGTGGGGTCAGAACATGCACAGTCATGGCGCGGCTCCTTCAAGCAGATCGACTTCAGATCGGCCCAGGCGAGCGGCGCTTAACGTCCCCGCGCTCCCCGGTGGTCGCCCACCTTCATCGCCAGTCACACAAGGACGCCCGCCTTTTACGCCATCCCGGCGCAAAGGTGAAGAACGTCCCCGTCGCGAAACGGGGACGTCCAGAAGCCGCCCGAGTCGGGTAAATTCGAACTGCCCCCGAGAACAGGTTGATCACATTCCAGGGTTGAGCGCCTGCGGTAAAACCGCACGGCTCGAGTTGGTCAACCTCAGGCCGCGTAGCCGCCGATGCGCTGGACGTTGCAGCGCACCCAAAGCGTCTCGAGCGTCGACACCAGCTCATCCATCATGCCATCGGTATGCGCGGGCGAAGGCGTGAAGCGCAGACGTTCCGTGCCGCGCGGCACGGTCGGATAGTTGATCGGCTGCACATAGACGCCATGATCTTCCAGCAGAATGTCGGAGATCATCTTGCAGTGCACAGCATCGCCGACCAGCACCGGCACGATGTGGCTGACCGACGGCATGACCGGCAGACCGGCCTTTAGCATCTTGGCCTTCAGCGCTGCCGCGCGCGCCTGGTGGGCGATACGGATTTCGTTGTGATCCTTGAGGTATCGGATGGAAGCCACCGCGCCGGCCGCCAGCGCCGGCGGCAGGGACGTCGTGAAGATGAACCCGTCGGCATAGCTGCGAATCGCATCGACGATCACCGCGTCCGCCGCGATGTAGCCGCCCATCACGCCAAACGCCTTGCCCAGCGTGCCCTCAATGATGTCGATATCGGCCATGACGCCATCACGTTCCGCAACACCCGCGCCGCGTGGCCCATACATGCCGACCGCATGCACCTCATCGAGATAGGTCATCGCGCCGTACTTCTTGGCCAGCGCCACCGTTCCGCGCATGTCGGCAATGTCGCCGTCCATGGAATAGACGCTCTCGAAGGCGATCAGCTTGGGCGCGGCCGGATCCGCAGCCGCCAGCAGTTCCTCCAGATGCGCCAGGTCATTGTGCCGGAACACCAGCCGTTGCTCGCGCTTGCCCGTGCGAATGCCGCTGATCATCGAATTGTGGTTCAACTCGTCCGAGAAGATCAGCAGCCCTGGCAGGATCTTATAGAGCGTCGAGAGCGATGCCTCGTTCGAGACGTAACCCGACGTGAACAGCAGGGCCGAAGGCTTCTGGTGCAGGTCGGCGAGCTCGCGCTCCAGCTCCACGTGATAATGGGTTGTGCCCGAAATATTGCGGGTCCCGCCGGATCCCGCCCCAGCTTCGTCGATCGCCTTGTGCATGGCGTCAAGAATCAACGGGTTCTGTCCCTGGCCCAGATAGTCGTTAGAGCACCAGACCGTGACCTCGGACTCGGTTCCGTCGTCCCGCGTCCAGGTGGCGCGCGGAAACTGGCCGCGATGGCGCTTCAGGTCGGCAAAGACCCGATAGCGGCCCTCGGAGCGGACCCGCTGCAGCGCGGTATGGAAAGCTTCCCTGTAGTCCATCACTCGATCCCGGCGCTCGCGAGAGCATCTCGCAGGAAGTCCGGCCCCTCAATTACGCCTGCCTTGTGGCGCCAGGATTTCGCGATGTCCACAAAATCACCGGCAAGTTTCGTGAACATCCATCCACACTTCGCGAACGGCGCCGCTGGGCTCAGGCAACGCTGGGCGCCCGGCCGCGTAGCAACTCCAGGATGGCGGAGAAATCCTTCCCGCCGCCGCCCAGCCGGTCAAAAAGGGCGTAGAGCCCCTCCGCCGCCGCGCCCAGGGGCGTCGCCGCCCCGGCTTTGGCCGCCGCTTCCTGGGCCAATTTCAAATCCTTCAGCATCATAGCGGTCGCGAATCCGCCCTCGTAATCGCGGTTGGACGGGGCGGTTGGCACCGGGCCTGGCCAGGGACAATAGCTCGTCAAGCTCCAGCACTGACCCGACGACTTTGAAGCGATCTCAAAAAAGCGATCCGCGTCCAGCCCCAGCTTCTCGGCCAGGGCGAAGGCCTCGCAGACTGCGATCATTGAGACGCCGAGGACCATGTTGTTGCAGATCTTCGCCGCCTGCCCGGCCCCATGATCGCCCGCCCGGATGGTGATGCGTGACATGGGGCTCAAGGCATCCTCCACTGCGGCGAAGTCCGTTTCGTCGCAGCCGACCATGAACGCCAAAGTCCCGGCCTCCGCCGCCGCCGTGCCCCCTGAGACCGGGGCGTCGGCGAAGCGGTAGCCCGCCGTCTTCGCCTGACCCGCCACAGCGCGGGCGCTGTCCACATCGATGGTCGAACAGTCGATCAGCAGGGCCGATTTCGGCGCATGGGCCAGCACCTGTTCAGCATAGACCTGACGCACGTGTGCGCCGGCCGGCAGCATGGTGATCACCATGTCGGCGCCGGCGACGGCATCGGCCACCACGGCGGCCCGGGAGCATCCCGCCGCCACAGCCTTGTCGACGGCTACGGCGGAGAGATCAAACGCCATGACCTCGCGACCAGCCTTCGCCTGATTGGCGGCCATGCCGCCGCCCATATTGCCAAGGCCGATAAAGGCGATGCGAGTCATGTCTGGTCCTTATTTCGGGCGTTGGAACTTATAGATGAACTGGTCGGTGTGGCCGCGCAGGGTCGGATCAAACACCATCTTGGTGTGGTCGTCCTCGGGATTGACCAGGACCTTGCTCTCGCCCACGAACTTGAAGCCGGCAGCCTCCAGCTGGGCTCGCACCAGGGCTGGATCGATCCGGTGAATGGTGTTGGCGGTCGCGACCAAGGGCGCGCCAGCGGTGGCGGCGTGGTCCAAGACGATGAAGTAACCGCCCGGCTTCAGGGCATAGAAGATCGACCTGTTGGCGACGGCGATATCGACCTTGAAGCGGGTCAGGAACAGGTCGTGATAGTTCTGGGCGGTCCAGATCACATCTGCCTTGGTCGGCAGGACCATGGCGCCGAGATTGCCCTCTACCACTTTGATATTGCCATAGGTGGGCTCAGCCGCCACGGCGATGATGGCATTGGGCTTGGTGGCGTTGGGCGCCGGTGGAGGGATCAACGCATAGACCGTGCCGTTGGGGCCAACCGCCTTGGCGAATATCCGCGTGAAATACCCGCCACCAGGTAGGAAGTCGGCGACCGTCTGGCCGGCCTTAACCCCGGCGAACTCCAGCATTTCGGCCGGCTTGCGATCCGCATCGCGCTTGGTGTCGGCTTCCGGACGGCCCTTGTCGGCCACGGCGGCGGCGATGGCGGACGACGGCCTAGCCTCAGCCAAACCTCCACTCAGGGCTAACGCTGCGACCGCAGCGAGCAACAGCTTGGACGTCATATCGATTCCTCCCGGCTCCGGCGCTTCGGCCGCCCTGGCCTCAAGGTAGAGGCGACCACTCGTCAGCGGAAGGGAGGGGCGCGAAAATCGAATCCAGCAGCACCTCGTCCACGGCCTCCAGCGTCGCCGGGTTCCAACGGGGCGCGTTGTCCTTGTCGACGATGACGGCGCGGACGCCCTCCAGAAAGTCATGCCGCTGAACCACCCGCGCGCCGATGCGGTACTCCATCGCCATGTTATCGGCAAAGTTCGCGGCCCGCGCGCCCTCCTGCAACTGACGGAACGCCACCTTCAGTGTCTGCGGTGACTTGGTCGCCAGCACCTTCAGCTGTTCGGTCGCCCAATCGGTCCCGGCCGCCTGCAGGGCCGCGACGATCGCCTCGACTGACTCGCCGCCGAACAGTCTTGCGATCTCATCCTGGTGCTGAGCGATCGGTGGGCGGCCCGCATCGCCCTCCAGCTCCGTCAGCAGCGTCTCAATCGCCGCCGGATCGGCCAGCACGCCGGCCTTCAAAGTCGCGATCTTGGAACTCTCAACATAGTCCGATGCAATGCCAAGCAACTCGCAGTCCGCCGCCTTGATCCGCGCGCCGGTCAACGCCAGCCACAGACCCAGATGATCCGGCATTCGAGACAAATACCAGCCGCCGCCGACGTCCGGGAACAAGCCGATCCCGGTCTCCGGCATGGCGAAGGTGGTCCGCTCGGTCGCCACCCGATAGCGGCACGGCTGCGCCAGACCGACGCCGCCCCCCATGGTGATCCCGTCCATGATCGCCAGCGTCGATTTGGGATAGCGGAACAGCAGGTCGTTCAGCTGATACTCCAGATAGAAGAACTCCCGCGCCATACGCCCATCGCCGGCCCCGCTGTCGGCCAGCATGCGAATGTCGCCGCCGGCGCAGAACCCGCGCTCGCCCGAGTGATCGAACATCACCAGCTCAACCGCCGGATCACCCCGCCAGGCCAGCAGGGCCTCGGTCATCAAGCGGATCATATTGGTTGTCAGGGCGTGGAGCGCGGAAGGGCGATTCAGCGTGATGCGGCCGACGGGGCCTTCGATGCGGGCGATGATTTCGGGGGCGTCCATTCGTTACAATTCCTCACCGGAGATCGATGCATGCCACGCCCCGCGCAAGCGCGACAGACAGCAGCCGTTCATCTCTCGAGGCCAGTGCAGCACTGTGATCCATGGCGAGGAGGAGATAGGCCGTGTCGAAAACTCTGAGTCCAAGCTTCAGCGCCTCGCGTGCGATAGCAAGCACATCTTGGTCTGGCGGCGGGACTTGAACCACGATCTCAAGGCCTGCGATATCGTCCAGCGCCTGTTCAAAGGCGCCTGAATGCATGCCACGGAGCCCAAGCCGCACCAGCACATTGGTGACCTCCCAAGTAAATACGCTTGGGGCCATCAATCTCGCAGGTGATCGTTCTTCGAGAAAGGCCTTCGCTGCTGGCGTGGACTGCGAAGATAGAATGAACGAGACGGCGGCCGAGGCGTCGATGACGATCTCAGCCGTCACGCCAGTCACGAATCTCTTCCCAGGTCAGGTTGTCCAGTTCGGGGCTTTCGCGCGAGATTCGCTCGCGCAGCAATCGGAAGCGCTCAGCCAATTCAGGCCCGGACAGCCGCCAGACCTTTGGTTCGTCGGCCTCAGTGGCTGTCAACCGCGCCACCGGCTTGCCATGCCGGGTGATCGTGATGTCCCCAGCACCTCGCTCGACCTCGCTCAGCAACGCTGAGAGGTTCGTCTTGGCTTCCAGAACACCGACTTCCCGCATCACGCCGCTCCAAATCTGACCATTGTGGTCAGACTAGCACGACATCCCCTATCGCAACAGTTCCCGCGCCGTGATCACCCGCATGATCTCGTTGGTCCCTTCCAGGATCTGATGGACCCGAAGGTCGCGGACGATGCGCTCCAACGGATAGTCCCGCAGATAGCCATAGCCGCCGTGTAGCTGCAGCGCCTGGTTGGCGACCTCGAAGCCGGCGTCGGTGGCAAACCGCTTGGCCATGGCGCAGTACTGGGTGGCCCTGGGGTCCTTGTTGTCCAGCGCGTGCGCGGCACGCCGCACCATCAGCCGGGCGGCATCCAGGTCGGTGGCCATGTCCGCCAGCCGCCATTGCAGGCCCTGGAACTCGGCCAGGGCGCGGCCGAACTGCTTTCGGGTCTGCAGGTGGGCTTTCGCCGTGTCCAGCGCCAATCCCGCCCCGCCCAGCGAGCAGGAGGCGATATTGATCCGCCCGCCGTCCAGGCCCGCCATGGCGATCCGGAACCCCTCGCCTTCCTCGCCCACCCGGTTGGCGGCCGGAACGCGGCAGTCGTCGAAGTTGACCATCGCGGTCGGCTGGGCGTTCCAGCCCATCTTCTTCTCCTGGGCGCCGAACGAGAGGCCCGGCGTGCCGTTCTCGACCACGAAGGTCGAAACCCCCTTGGCGCCCGCCTCGCCGGAACGCGCCATCACCACATAGACGTCCGAGGTCCCGGCGCCCGAGATGAACGCCTTGGCGCCGTTCAGCACATAGTGCTCGCCGTCCCGCCGCGCCATGGTCGAGAGCGCCGCCGCGTCAGACCCTGCCCCGGGCTCAGTCAGACAGTAGGAGGCGATCATCTCCATGGTCGTCAGCTTGGGTAGATACCGACGTCGCAGGTCGTCTGAGCCGAACCGGTCGATCATCCAGGCGGCCATGTTGTGGATCGACAGGAACGCCGCCGTCGCCACATCGCCATAGCTCAGCTGCTCAAACACGATCGACGCATCCAGCCGGCTCAGCGCCGAGCCGCCGACGTCCTCACGCACATAGAGCCCGGCGAACCCCAGCTCCGCCGCCTGGCGCAGCACATCGACCGGAAAGTGCTTGTCCTCGTCCCACCGCGCCGAATGCGGCGCCAGCTCAGCGGCGGCAAACGCCCGCGCCGCATCCTCGATGGCCCGCTGATCGTCGGTGAGGGAGAAGTCCATGACTGCGTTTCGAGCGCCTCGAAGGTCGCCTGTCAACGCGGAACCCTTGCGTTCAAAGGGTCGCACAGCGAAAACCCCACCCATGACCCCCCCGCCCCTCGCCGCCTACCCCGCCCTCCGCATGCGCCGCCTGCGCCAGGCCGACTGGACCCGGCGGCTGGTGCGCGAGAGCGTGCTGACGCCGGCCGACTTGATCTGGTCGATGGTGGTGCATGAGGGCGAAGGGACGATCCCGGTCGCGTCCATGCCGGGGATCAGCCGGCTGTCGGTCAAGGACTGCGCCGCCGCCGCCAGGGAAGCCCGTAGCTTGGGCATCCCGGCCATCGCGGTCTTCCCGCATATCGACGGCGCGGGGAAGGACGCGGCCGGCACGCTGGCGCTGGACCCCAATGGCCTTGTCGCCACCGCCGTCAAGGCCATGAAAGACGCCGCGCCCGAGGTCGGGATCATGTGCGACGTGGCGCTGGACCCGTTCACCGATCACGGCCACGACGGCCTGATCGAGAACGGCCGCATCCTCAACGACCCCACCATCGAGGTGCTGGTCGCCCAGGGGCTGATGCAGGCCAAGGCGGGCTGCGACATCCTGGCCCCTTCCGACATGATGGACGGCCGGGTCGGCGCGCTGCGGACCGCGCTCGAAGCCGAGGGCCTGCAAGACACCATGATCATGTCCTACGCCGCCAAATACGCCTCGGCCTTCTATGGCCCCTACCGCGAGGCCATCGGCTCGGGGAAGCTGGGGACCGGCTCGGTGGACAATCCTGGCGACAAGAAGACCTACCAGATGGACGCTGCCAACCACGCCGAGGCGCTGCGCGAGGTCGCCCTCGACATCGCCGAGGGGGCAGACATGGTGATGGTCAAGCCGGGGATGCCCTACCTGGATATCCTACGCCAGGTGGTCGACGCCTTCGCCATGCCGACCTTCGCGTTCCAGGTCTCGGGCGAATACGCCATGCTGATGGCCGCCGCCCAGAACGGCTGGCTGGACGAGGAACGCGCCATCCTGGAGAGCCTCGGGGCCTTCAAGCGCGCGGGCGCGGCGGGGGTGATCAGCTACTTCGCGCCCCGGGCGGCGCGGATGCTGGGGGCGTAGGGGGCGAGCCCGTTCAAGCGATTCCCCTCCCGTTCATCCCAGACCTTTTCCTTGCTCCCCTCCGATTGACAGCTACTGTTCCCGATTGGCGTAGCTACGGTACTGAGCTGACCGAGAGCCGGGGCGCCTCTGATGGCTGACGTCTTCATTTCCTATGCTCGCTCGACGGCGAAGCAGGCCCAGGCTGCGGCCAAGGCGCTACGCTCGCTTGGCTACAGCGTCTGGATGGACGACGAGTTGCCGGCCCATCGAACCTTTACCGGCGTAATCCAGGAGCAGCTGGACGCCGCCAAGGCCGCGCTCGTCATCTGGTCGGCGGACGCCGTGGCTTCAGAGTGGGTTCTTTCCGAAGCCAATCGGGCGCGCGAAGGGCACAAACTGGTGCAAGCCAGAGTCGACGACAGCCGGCTGCCGATGCCGTTCGATCAGCTCCAGTGCGTCGACCTGTCAGGCGGGTCGGGGCCCGGCTGGCGCCGGGAATGGGCCAAGGTCACAGCCGGCATCGCGGATCTGGTGCAGGGCGCGGGAGCCGCTGCGCAGATGGCTGAGCCTCCCAAGCCGAGACCGCCGAACCGCCGTCTCTGGATCGCGGCCGCCGTCATCCTTGTCCTGGGGATAGCTGGCGCGGCCGCCGTCTCGTGGTGGCCGCGTCCACCGTCGGGCCCACCTGTTGTCCGCTTCACCGGACTGACCGCGCTGGGTCCAGACGTGCCTGCGAACTTGCCGGCCAGCCTCACGGATGATGTGCGGATCGCTTTCGGCGCGGACAATGTTCTGATCCTGCGCGACCGCGACCCGGACTTCGTGCTGGGCGGCGTGGTCCGGCGTGTGGACGACAAGCTGCGGCTGAGCGTGAAGCTCGAAGATGCCCGCGAAGGCACCCTGCTGTGGTCCGGCGTCCGGGAATGGCCGAGTGACCAGAAGGTCTCCCGCTACAACGCAATGAACCTCACCCAGATCCTTCGCTGTGGGCTGCTCGACGGCGCCGCGGACGATGCCGATCTCCCGCCCCATTCGTTGGCCCTGTTCCTCCAGTACTGCGACGCCCGCTTGTCGATCACCGGCCAGGCCGAGCGCGCGGTGACGATCATCCGGCGCCTGCAGCAAGAGCAGCCGCAGTTTGGCCGGGGCTGGTCGTCGCTGGCGTGGAGCATCCAGGTTGCGATCCTGCAGGACCCCAAGCGGGCCGACGTCGCCGCCCTCCGCGCCGAGGCCAAGGCCGCCGCCGCCCGGGCTCTGCGCCTCGATCCACGCGACGCCCAGGCCTACGAAGTCCAGGCTATTCAATTGCCCGCGACGGCATACGCCGCGCAGGAACAGCTGTTGCGCCGGGCCTCAGAGAGCCGCCTTACAGCCTGCGGCTGCGAGTTGGTCAGATACGGGGGCTCGCTGGCGACCGTCGGGCGTGTCCGCGAGGCCGTCGTGCAGTTCCAGCGGGCGCACCAGCGCGAGCCGCTCGGGCTCCACGCCGCCAATCTGTCGTTCGGCTACGCCGCTTTGGGCGACGCCGAGCGCAGCGACGAGGCCTTCGCCAAGTGGTCCGAGATCTTCGCCGGCACGCCAGGCTTCCTGTCGCTCGAGATGCAGCGCGCGGCCTATGCGGGACGTTGGTCGGAGGCCGCACGGCTGGCGGTGGATGGCGCACGACCGGTCTCACGCGACGCGCTCATCGCCGCCTTCGAAGCGCTGGCCTCCGGCGATCCGACCCGAATCGCCGCCGCACAGCCCGGTGTCAGGAATGTTGCGACGGCGTCGACTGATCCGTGGTTCTACGGGGTGGTCTTGGCGGCGCTCAGCGACTGGCCGGCTGCCTTGGACGTGGTGGCGCGCACCAGCGACCCCTCGCTACTGTTCCACCCCGCATTCCTTAGCTTGAGCCACGATCCGCGCTATCTGGATGCCCTGGAACGCCAGGGCTTGATCAGGTACTGGCGCGAGACCCACACGCGGCCGGACCTGTGCAGCGCGCCGGACGCGCCGGCGTTCTGCAAGACCTTGGGCTGACCCTCACCCAAATTCCGGCGTGAAGCGGATGTTGTCCTTCGCCAGGCCCTTCAGCACGACGTCGATGCCTCCGGACTTGATCATCCATTCCAGGCGGTGATCGCGGTATTCGCGCTTGAACAGGCCCTGTTCCAGCAGGTCAGCCACGTTGGCCATACCCGCGCCGGCGTTCAGCTGCGCGATGTCGGCCACGCAGGCGGCGACCGAGGGGCGGGCGTTGGCGCGGGCCTGCCACTGGGCCAGCTTGGAGCCCGCCGCCGGCGGGAAGCCCTGCCCTACCGAGCCGTTGACATAGGGGATCACGCTGAGGTCGCCCCAGCCGAACGTCTCGCCATTGAACCACTGGCGCTCGCCCAGCTGCTTTTCCAGCCAGGCGAAAAAGCCCTCCGTCTGGCGCTTGGCGTTGGCGGTGATGGTCGCGGCCAGCTCGCCCTCGGCGCGGCGGAACCACTTGAGCTCCGACAGACCCCAGTTGATCGCCTCATAGTGGGTGTCCATCACCTCTTCCAACATCCGCACCCGCGCCCGCTCGGCGGCCGACGCCGGCAACATCCGAGGGTTCGGATAGGCGTCGTCGAGGTATTCCAGGATGATCGTGCTGTCGAAGACCCGGACGTCGCCATCGACCAGGGCCGGCACTTCGGCGCGCGGACTGGCCTCGACGAATTCGCCGGCCGCGCCGCCCGCCCCCAGGCCGCCCGGCAAGGGACTCTCGAACGCCAACCCTTTCTCATGGAGCGAGATCTTGACCTTCTGGGCATAGGGCGAAAGCGGGTGGTCATAGAGGATGATCATGAGGGGAACGCCTGTGTGAGATCGCCCTTCTGCGCCGCCTTGGCGGCCAGGAAGGCAGGACGGGATTTGAGCCGCTCCCAATAGGCGTTGATCGCCGGGGAGAAGCGGTCGTTGAGTTTCAGCTGGTGCGCGAGAAGCAGCGCATAACCCACGGAAATATCAGCTGCCGTGAACCGGCCAGCCACCAGATAGTCCGACGTCTCCAGTGTCTGGCTGGCGAATCGCAGGCGGCTTAGAAACCACTTGGCGTAGTCGTCGGCCACGTGTTCGGCGCGGCCCGGCTCCAGCTGGCGATAGCGCAGCACCAGGGTCTGCGGAAAGGTCAGCGTCGCCTCGCCATGGTGCAGCCAATTGATCCAGGCGCCATAGCCCGGATCCTCCGGCGCCAGGGCCAGGTCGCTGGGGCCATAACGGGTGACCAGATACTGCACGATGCCTGCGGACTCGGTCATGAAGGTCTCGCCGTCGCGCATCGCCGGGATCGTGCCGAGCGGATTGACCTTCAGGTATTCCGGCTCGCGGAGGCGGGGCGGGAACGGTAGCAGGTGCAGCTTGTAC
This sequence comes from Alphaproteobacteria bacterium, assembly GCA_043734425.1. Classification (GTDB taxonomy): domain Bacteria; phylum Pseudomonadota; class Alphaproteobacteria; order Caulobacterales; family Caulobacteraceae; genus Phenylobacterium. The sequence goes on along the minus strand of JAYTFM010000012.1, from coordinate 22,830 downwards.
GGCAGTCCCAACTCCTCCAGCGCCCACAACGGCCGGAACGAGCGGGCGTCGGCGCAATGCCAGAGCTCGATCATGACGGCACTCCCTCCCTTCCTCCTCGATGGAGGAAGGGCCGGGGAAGGTGGTGTACGCAGAGCGATGGGGTGAAGGCATAGGTTAGCGCCGACCTATGGGTCCTGCGTCGCCTCAGCAGACGCACCACCACCCCTACCCCTCCTCCATCGAGGAGGAGGGAGGCTTGATCTTGAAGCGCCACGAGACGTGAAACCACCCCCTTACCCTTCCCGCTTCGAATACTGCGGTTTGCGCTTTTCCAGGAACGCCTGAATGCCCTCGGCGAAGTCGCCGTCGGAGCTGGCCAGGATCTGGTTGCGGTCCTCCATGGCGATGACGGCCTCCAGGCCCTGCGCGTCGATGGCGTGGTTCAGCGCCTCCTTGGTCAGGCGAAGACCTAGCGGCGTGGCGTGCAGCATGTCGTCGACGAAGCCTTGAGCCTCGGCCTCCAGCTGATCCTTGGCGACGATCCGGCTGATCAGGCCCAGCTGATAAGCCCGGTCGGCGTCGATGAACCGGCCGGTCAGCATATACTCGGCCGCCACTGACGAGCCGACCATGCGGGGCAGAAAATAACTGACGCCGATGTCGCATGCCGACAGGCCGATGCGGATAAAGGCGGCGTTCATACGCATCCGGGGCGTGGCGATCCGCACGTCTGAGGCCAGGGCCAGGGCGAAGCCGCCGCCGGCCGCCGCGCCATCGACGCAGGCGATGATCGGTTGCGGGCAGCGGCGCATGGCGATGACGATTTCGCTGATCTCCCGCTGACGGGTCAGGCCCGCGCCGATGGATCGCCCACCCTGCGGATCACCCCGTTCCTTCAGGTCCAGGCCGGCGCAGAAGGCATTCCCCGCCCCCTGCAGCACCACCACCCGCACATCGCGCCGCCAATAGAGCCCGACAAAGAACTCCCGCAGCTCCGTCACCAGATTGCGGCTGAGCGCATTCAGCCGCTCGGGCCGGTTCATGGTCGCCCAGACGACGTCGCCGTCCTGGCGCAGTTCGAGATCAGCCATCGTCTAAAGTCCCTTCAACCAGTCGAGCAGCAGGGCGGTGGTCTCGGCCGGCCGCTCCTGCTGGGTCCAATGTCCGCAGCCCGGCAGGATATGGACACCCCGCAGATCCGTCGCATGCTCGCGCATCAGGGCGCCAGGATCGGCAATCCGACCGAACCCGTTGAACGCCGGGTCCTTGTCGCCGCCGATCAGCAGCGACGGCTGCTCCAACTTGCGATCCTTGAAACCCTGCAACCACTCAAAGTCGCGCTCATGGTTGCGATAGCGACTGATCGGTCCCCGGAAGCCGGAACGCTCGAACTCCTCGACGTAATAGTCCAGGTCCGCCGGCGACAGCCAAGCCGGCATCACGCCAGGGTCCATCATGCCTTCCAGCAGGGTCGCCTCGACCCCCTTCATCGGCCAGGACCCCTTCGGCGCTTCGCCGGCGATTCCGAAGTAGAACTTGCGCAGGAAGTCGCGGACGTCGCCTTCCGCCTCGGCCTCCGGCGGCCCGACCTTCTGGAACCAGTCCTGATAGAAGAAGATGCCCTTGGAGGTGAACGCCTCGCGGAAAACATCAGTGAACGGCCGGGTCGGCGCCCCGGTGAACGGCACTGACAGACCCGCCACCGCTGAGATCTTGTCCGGCCGGGTGAACGCCGTGTTCCAGACAATCGGCGCGCCCCAGTCGTGGCCCATCAGGATCGCCTTCTCGCCCGGCGCCAGGGCCTCGACCACGCCGACCACGTCGCCGGTCAGCGCCTCCATGCTGTAATCTTCGATCGGATAGGGCTTGTCTGACCCGCCATAGCCGCGCACGTCGATGGCCGCGACCTTGTAGCCAGCGGCCGCCACCGGCCCGATCTGGTGGCGCCAGGAATACCAGCTCTCCGGAAATCCGTGGACCATCACCACCAGCGGGCCATCACCCTCGACGGCGGCGCGCAGGCGTGACTTGCCGGTGTCGATGCGTATGAACTCAGGCATGGTCGTCCTCTTGATTGTGCGCCCATGGTTCGCCGCCGGACCGTCCAAGGCAAGACTGACCTCGCGTCACAGTTGACCCTAACCCTCGCCCGCGCGCAGCATTCGGCAAGGTCGGCGGGTGAAACCCCCTCCGGCCCTTCGGGGCACCTCCCCCTGGCGCGCTTCGCGCTGGGGGAGGACCTGATCGCTCAGAGATGCTCCCCCTCAGGGGGAGCTCCCGCAACGCGGGTGAGGGGGTTCAAGCCCACTCCCCCAAAGGCGGCAGCAAACGGAGAATCGGGATGGTCTCGCTGATCGACAAGAGCGCCGGGTTCGAATGCGTGGTTTGCGCGGTGCACGACCATGTCGCCACCATCACCCTCAATCGCCCCCACCGCCGCAACGCGCTGAACTACCAGGCCTATGACGAACTGGAGCAGGGCCTACGCGCGGCGGCCGCTGACCCTGACGTGCGCTGCATCATCGTCACGGGCGCTGATCCGGCCTTTTGCTCGGGCGATGATGTCGGCGAGATCATGGCCGGGCCGAAGCCGGTGTCGCGGGCGCCGATGCCGGTCACCTACACCGCCACCCCAGCCGCCATGGCGGCGCTGGAGTGCGACAAGCCGGTGATCGCGGCGGTCAATGGCGCGGCGGTCGGCTGGGGGATGGAGCTGGCGCTGTTCGCCGACATCCGTATCGCCTCTGAGAAGGCCAAGTTCGGCGAGCTGTTCGTCAAGCGCGGCCTGGTCTGCGACGTCGGCGGCTTCTATCGGCTGCCCGCCGTAGTGGGGCCCGCCAAGGCCGCGGAACTGCTGTTCACCGGCGACATTATTGACGCCGCTGAAGCTTTGCGCATTGGCCTTGTGACCGAGGTCGTGGCGCACGCTGAGCTGTTGCCCCGAGCCCGGGCGCTCGCCGCCCGGATCGCCGCCAATCCGCCGCTGGCGGTGCGCCACCTCAAGGCCGGCCTCAACCGCTTCGCCTATGGCGATCCGCGTGAGATCGGGGCCTGGGCGATTGAGAAAATTCGGTTACTGATGCTGACCGAAGATCACAAGGAAGGGGTCGCCAGCTTCGTGGAGAAGCGCGAACCCACATTCCAGGGGCGTTGAACATGACCAGTCGATCCGTCGCAGGTTCCGTCGTCATCGTCACCGGCGCCGCCAGCGGCATGGGCCGCGCCACCGCCGAGGTTTTCGCCGCCGAGGGCGCGCATGTGGCCGCCATCGATATCTCGGCCGAGAGCGTCCGCGAGGTCGCCGACGATCTGACCCATCGCGGCTTCAGCGCCGAAGCCTGGACCCTGGATATCGGCGACCCCGTCGCTATCAACGAAGTCGTCGCCGCCATCGCCGCGCGGTTCGGCGGCATCGACATCCTGGTCAACAACGCTGGAATTTCCGCGTTCGCGCCCATTGATGCTGAGAACTACGACGCCATCTGGGCGCGCTCATTCGCGATCCTGGTGACCGCTCAGCAGCGCCTGATCCGCGCCGCCCTGCCCTGGCTGCGCAAGTCGGCCGCACCGCGCATCGTCAATATCGCCTCGACCGAAGCCCTGGGCGCCACCAGCCGGGACAGTCCCTACGCGGCCGCCAAGTCGGCGGTGCCAGGTCTCACGCGCGCCTTGGCTGTCGAGCTCGGCCCCGAGGGGATCACCGTCAACTGCATCTGCCCGGGCCCGATCCTGACCGGCATGACTGAAGCGATCCCGGACGCCGACAAGCAGCTGTTCGCCAAACGCCGGACGGCGCTGCGTCGCTACGGCCGGCCCGAGGAGGTGGCGCACATGACCCTCAGCCTCTGCCTGCCCGCAGCCTCGTTCATTACGGGCACGACGATCCCGGTCGACGGCGGCCTGATGGCGCGCAACGCCTAGGGTCATGCTCGGACGGTCGATCCTGCTGGCCGTGCTACTGGTCGCCGCGACCGCCCATGCCGATGCTTACCAAGCGCCTCGGACCGCCTACGGCATGCCGGACCTCCAGGGCGTATGGGACAATGACTCGATGACCTGGCTCCAGCGTCCGAAGGGCTTCAAGGCCCTCGTCGCCAGCCCCTACGAAGCCGCCGCCTTTGAGCGGATGCGCTACGGCCGCTACGAAAAAGTCATCGCACCTGTCGGTCCGGACGAACCGGCGCCGCCCGACGGCAAGGTCGAGGATGACGACCGTTTCGAGGCCCCGCGGGGTCTGGCGCGCATCCGTGGCGAAATCCGCTCATCACAGATCATCGACCCGGCAAACGGGCGACTGCCCTACACCGACCGAGCGCGCGCCGCCGCCGAGAAGGCCTTGAAAGACGAAGAAATCTACGACGACCCCGAGGGTCGCCCCTTCGACGAACGCTGCCTGCTGGGCGGCGGCGGCGGAGTCGCCCCGCCGATCATGAACCGCAACATCGTCAAGATTGTTCAGACCCCAGACCATGTCGTGTTGTTCGGCGAGGACAACCACGAGGCTCGTATCATTCCGCTGGGAAGTCGGCGGCATCTTCACCCCGCGATCCGCCCCTGGATGGGCGATCCGGTCGGCTGGTGGGAGGGCGACACGCTGGTCATCGAGACCACCAATCTTAATCCTAACGATCACTGGCGCTGGAATGCGGCGGACTGGATCATGTTGACGACCGGCGCGCGGATCACCGAGCGCTTCACCCGGACCGGCCCCAGCGACCTCCTCTACAGCTACTCCGTCGACGATCCCGGCTCCTACACCCAGACCTGGCGCGGCGAGGTGCCGTTTCGCGCCACCAAGGCGGCCATGTTCGAATTCGCCTGCCACGAAGGTAACTATGCGCTCGGCAACATCCTGGCCGGCGCACGGGCTCAGGCGCGGGAAGCGGCGGCGAAAGCTGCGGCGCCATGACGGGCCGTGCCGCGGGTGCTAAGCTTCGGGGCAAATCAGACGGGGCAGAACCATGACCAAGACTTCAGCGGCCGGCCTGGCCATCCTGGCGACTCTCTGGGCGCAGTCCGCCTTCGGCCAGGCCCAGGACTTCAGCAAGGTGCAGATCAAGGTCACGCCGGTGGCGGGCAACATCTATCTGCTGCAAGGCGCAGGCGGAAACATTGCCGCTATCGTCGGCGCTGACGGCATCGTCATCGTCGATGACGAATATGCGCCGCTCGCCGACAAGGTGCGCGAGGCCCTGCGGGGCATCAGCCGTGAGCCGGTGCGCTATGTCATCAACACTCACTTCCACTTTGATCACGCCGGCGGCAATCTGGCCTTCGCCAAGGAAGCCACGCTGGTGGCCCAGGACAACGTCCGCAAGCGGCTCGGCCAGGACGGGGTCTCCGGCACCGGCGGCGCGTTCAAACTGCCGCAGCCGGCCCAGCCCCCCGGCGCTCTGCCGATCATCACCTTTGGCCATGACCTGACCATCCATCTGAATGGCGAGGACATTCGCGCGCTGCATGCGCCGCACGGCCACACCGATGGCGATTCCATCGTGTTCTTTCCGAAGGCCAACGTCGTACACACCGGCGACCTGTTCGTGCGCTATGGCTTTCCCTTCATCGACATCGAGACCGGCGGCTCAAGCCAGGGCATCATCGACGGCCTGGAGGCCATGGCCAAGACGCTGCCAGCCGACGTGAAAGTGATCCCCGGCCACGGCGCAGTGTCCAACCTCACCGATGTCGCCAAGTATGTCGCCATGCTGCGCGAGACCCGCGCGGTCGTCGCCCAAGGTGTCAAGGCCGGCAAGTCCGCCGAGCAGCTCAAGGCCGCCAAGGTGCTGGCCAAGTGGCAGACCTGGACCGGCCCCTTCATCAGCACCGACGCCTTCATAGACACGCTCTACAACGAGATCACCGGCGCGCCTGGCGGCAAGGTGCAGCGGCATAACTGAGTGCTTGCGTCCCGCTGAACGTCGCCGGTGTCTCACCCTCCGGGCGGGGGCGGCGGCTGACTCATGGGCGCGGTGGACGTCGACCGCTGTTCGGGTCCCTTGCCGATCTTCGGGAGCCGCAGAAGCCAGCCCTTCTTCCGCTTCGCCGGCTTGTCGGCCTTGGGAAGTTCGATCACGTCCGACGGCGCCGCGCTCGCGGCCTCGCCCGCTATGGTGGCCTTCTGCAGGCCCTTGTCGCGGTCGCAGCGCTCGTCGCGCCGGCCGGTGTCCACGATGGTCACGGTGAGCACATCGCCGCGCCCCGGCTTGTGGGTATCAATAACGGCGGCGATCGCCCGGCGGGATGGCAGACTGCAGTAGACTTCGCGTGAGGCGAACAGGCCCGGATCCCAGGCTGTCCGCGCGGGTGAGAAGACCTCAGCGCGGCGCTTGAGCGCGCTGAGAACGGCGTCGCGGATCACCACGGGTTCGCCCGCCCAGACCGAGACCGTGCAGCTGAGGTCTCGCCCTTCGCGATAGATGGCGACATCGTCGCCCTTGGTGGTCTCCACGGGCGCACCGTCGATCACGGCGGCGAGGCACGCGGCCGTCGCCGAGCGGGCTTCCTGGACGGGCTCGGCCTGCGCAGCGCCGGCGGCGATCACCATCAGAAGGGGGAGTGTCAGTCTCAGCATCCCAATCCGTTCGCGCAGCTTCGCGGCGACCATGTGGCGTTCAACGACTGTTCGCAATCAAGGCAAGCGTGGCGTTGGGATATAGGTCTTGTGGCAGCCGTTGCAGGCGTCATAGAGCCGCCCGCCGATCTCGAAGGCCTTCTCCGCACGACGCGCCTTTGCGGCCGCCTCCCCCTCCGCGCCGGTATCGATCATCAGCCTGGCGAACTCGGTCCAGCGACCCGGCCGGGCGTGGGCGGGTTCGGCCAGCTCGCGTCCTTTTGCCTGCAAGGTCTGGGCGCCCTTCAGCGCAGCGATCCAACGCGCGTCGGCTGCGGCGGCCGTCTCGTTCTCCGGCGGATCATTGCCGCCGGCCCAGAAGTCGACGGCGCCCGGATTGACATGGACGGCCATAATCGCCTTGACCGCAACGTCCTGCGCCAGGGCGGCGCCGGCGATGCCGATGGCGGCGGCGGCGGCGGCGAGTAGCAAGGCGGCGCGCATGGGAATCTCCGAGAGGCGGGTCAGCGTAGCACGGCGCGGGCACGCTTAGGTTACGGGCTGCGGCGATGCGGCGTCAGGCACTGGCGTCAAAGGTTCTGGCGTCAGAGGCTCTGGCGCGAGCGGTCCCGCCGGAATCGGCAGACGCGGAATCCGCTTCAGCGCTAAGCCCATAAAGTCGCGCCACAGGCCCGCCGGCGCGCCGCCGCCGGTGATCCGACCCATCGGCTTGGCGTCGTCGCGGCCCATCCAGGCGCAGCTGGCGAAGCCGCCGGTGTAGCCGCAGAACCAGGCGTCCTTGTAGTCCGACGTCGTCCCGGTCTTGCCAGCCAGATCATAGCCTGGGATCGCCGCCCGCGTTCCGGTGCCCGAGACCAGCACGGTGCGCAGCATCCGGTTCAGGTCACTCAGCGCCGGATTTCCGATCACCGGCTGCGGCGGGCGCGGCGTACGTGCGAAGATCACCACGCCGCCGGACCGAATGCGCTCAATCCCATAGGCGCTGACGCTATCGCCGCCATTGGCGAAACTCGCATAGGCCTGGGTCATTTCCAGCGGCGTCACCAGCGTCGTCCCCAGCGCCATCGCGGGATCGGTGTTGACCGGAGAGACGATACCCACTCTGCGGGCGGCCGCCGCCACCGCCGGACGGCCAACGTCATCGGCCAGCCTGGCGGCAACCGTGTTCACAGACCGCGCCAGGGCGGTCTCCAGGGTCAGCGGCCCCAGGAAGCCGTCCTCGTAGTTTCGCGGGCTCCAGGTTCCGATCATCACAGGCTCGTCGACGACCGGCGTGTCGGGCGTCATCCCGGCTTCCAGCGCCGTCAGGTAGACGAACGGCTTCCAGGCCGAGCCGGCCTGGCGCCGCGCACTGGCCGCGCGATTGTAGGGCGCCGCCGCATGATCGGTCCCGCCGACCATGGCCCGCACCCGCCCCTGCCCGTCGATGGCGACCAGCGCCGCCTGATCCGTCCGCTGCGACTTGAAACCGGCCACGGCGGCGCGCACCGCCGATCCGGCGGCCGTTTCCATGGGCGCATCCAGGGTCGTTTCGATCACTAGGTCGCCCTTGGGTTTGGCCACAATCTGCCGCGCCTGACCGTCGACCCAATCGACGAAATACTGCGCCGAGGCGTTCAGCGCCGCTTTCAGCGCCACCACCTTCTGCTTGTCCGCCTTGTTGCGCTGCGGCGGGCTGATGACGCCGGTTTCCAGCATCGCCGCCAACACCAGCCTGGCGCGCTGAGCGCAGCGCTCCGGCTGAACCACCGGATCGTAGTTGGTCGGCGATTTGAGAACGCCGGCCAGCATCGCGGCTTCCTTGATGCTGAGCCGCGACGCCGGCTTGCCGAAATAGCGCTGCGAGGCTGCCTCCAGCCCATAGGCGCCCTGGCCGAAATAGACGCGGCTGAGATAGAGGCCGAGAATCTGCTGTTTGCTGAAGCGCCGCTCCAGTTCCACCGCATAGACCAGCTCGGTGGCCTTGCGCTCCAGCGTCCGGTCGGCGCTGAGGAACAGGTTGCGCGCCAGCTGCTGGGTGATGGTCGAGGCGCCCTGGGTCGGCCGGCCTTCGCTTAGGCCCGCCATCACCGCCCGCGCAATGCCCCGGGGATCAAAGCCGCTGTGCTCGTAGAATCGGCGATCTTCAATGGCCACAAATGCGCCCGGCACATAAGCCGGCAGCTTGGCCACATCGACCGGCGGCCCAAACCGGCCGCCGCGCACGCCGATCATGACGCCGTTGCGGTCCAGATAGGTGATTTGCGGGTCCCGGCGGATCTCAGGCAGGCGCGGCAGGTCCGGTCCCTGGACGGCAAGCGCAATGGCGGCGGCGGCGATCAAGACTCAGGAACTCCCGGATGACGCCCCCAACACCCCTATCTCTCCCGGAGCGCCGCGCCGGCCAAGATAATTCGCCGTAACGTGCCGGCTCTCGTATGCTCCCGAAGCGCATCCGGATTCGGAAGCGGCCGAGGGAGACTTTACGCGTGGCTGAAGCGATCCGGCGGCGCCGGCGGGTGAAGATCGTCGCCACGATCGGGCCGGCCTCCTCGAGCCCGGAGCGGCTGGAAGAGCTGTTCCGTACCGGCGCGGACGTCTTTCGCCTGAACTTCAGCCACGGCACCCAGGAGGATCACGCCACGGTGGTCGAACGGATCCGCGCCGTTGAGAAGAAGACCAGCCGGCCGATCGGCATTCTGGCCGACCTGCAGGGTCCCAAGCTTCGGGTCGGACGCTTCGCGGCCGGATACACTGTGCTGCAGTGGGGCCGCACCTTCCGCCTGGATCTGCAGGCCCGGCCTGGCGACGGCCAGCGGGTGCAATTGCCGCATCCTGAGATCATTGCCGCCGCAGGTCCGGGCTCAATGCTGTTGCTGGACGATGGCCGCATCAAACTGGAGGTCACCCGCCAGACTGCGGAATGGCTGGAGACCCGGGTCATCGTCGGCGGGCGGCTTTCCGACCATAAGGGCGTCAACCTGCCGGGTCTGGTGCTGCCGATCCCGGCCCTCACCACCAAGGATCGCTCGGACCTGGCCTTCGCCCTCGACCACGGCTGCGACTGGATCGGCCTGTCGTTTGTGCAGCGACCGGAGGATGTGATTGAGGCGCGCGAGATCATCGGCGATCGCGCCTTCATCATCGCCAAGATTGAAAAGCCCGGCGCCCTGCAATCCATCGACGAGGTGTTGCGCCTGTCGGATGCGATCATGGTGGCGCGCGGAGATTTGGGCGTGGAAATGCCGGCCGAGGACGTGCCGCTGATCCAGAAGCGGCTGATCCGCGCCGCCCACCGTTTCGGCCGACCTGTCGTGGTCGCCACCCAGATGATGGAAAGCATGATCGAGTCTCCGGCCCCGACCCGCGCGGAAGCCTCCGATGTGGCTACGGCGGTGTTTGACGGCGCGGATGCGGTGATGCTGTCGGCAGAGTCCGCGACCGGCAAGTATCCCGTCGAAACGGTTCGAATGATGGACCGGATCATCGCCCGCACCGAGGACGACGACGACCTGCGGGCCGCCCGCGCTGCAATGCGGCCCAAGCCGGAGAAATCCGCCGCCGACGCCATCTCCGCAGCCGCGCAACAGGTCGCCGAGACCATCGAGGCCAAGGCCATCGCCGCCTTCTCGCTCTCCGGCCGCACCGCCATCCGCATCGCCCGCGAGCGTCCGGACACCCCGATTCTCGGCCTCACCCCCAGCCTGCAGACCGCTCGGAGGCTGGCCCTGGTTTGGGGCGTTCATGCCCTGACCAGCGAAACCACCCACACCATGAGCGAAACCGTGGCCCAGGCCACCGCGCTGGCGCTGAAGAGCGGTTTCGCCAAGCGCCGCGATGAGATCGTGGTGATCGCCGGCGTGCCGTTTGGCCGGTCGGGGGGCACCAATTCGCTCCGGGTGGCCCAGGTCAGCTGACGCCCCGTTGGGCGGCGCGGCGCGCTCCGGTGGGCGGCGCAAGTCCCGCACAGGTCGCGACCATCGACTTGGTGAAACTGGCGTCGCGGCCCAGCGTGTCGTTGAGGATCTTGACGCCGGCGGCGCAATCCGCGCGCGCCTCCGCCATCCGATTGGCCCGGGCCAGCACCGTGGCGCGGTTCACCAGCAGGTCGCCATGGTTGGGGTGCAGCCGGCCGTAGCTGGCGTCATAGTTGCGCTTTGCATCATCCAGGGTCGCGAGCGCGGTGGCGGTATCCCCGCGCTCAGACTCGATCAGCCCCAGGTAGACTTCGGCAATGCCGATGAGATAGTGCGGCCCGCCAAACGCCTTGCGATAGATCGAGACTGCCTCCGTCAGTGACCGCTGAGCCTGAGGAAGTTTGCCCTGGCCCTGGTAGATCTGCCCCTGCAAAGACAACGCATCGCCAAAGATCGGATTGTCGGTGTCCAGCATCGCCCGTTCGATCCGCAGCGCATTGGCGATCCGCCGCTCAGCGAGGGGCAGGTCGCCGGACATGAAGGCGTTCTGCGCCAGGGTGAACCAGGCCTGGCCCGTCGACAGATGGTTCTCGCCCAGCGTACGGCGATCAATCTCCAAGCTCTCGCCCAGCGAGGCCTCGGCCGCAGCGAACTGGCCGTCGTCGGACAGCAGCAGACCCCGATTGTTCAGCGCCGCCGCAAGCGCGCCGGGAGGCGTGTCGGCTGTCGCCCGATAATACCGCAGCCCCTTGTCGAAGGCGGCAATGCCCTTCTTGACCTCGGAGGCGGCGGTCAGGATTCGCCCTTCGGTCACCGCCGCTTGACCGCGCAATCGGGTGTTGGCCGTTAAATCAGGTCCCAACAGCGCTTCTGCGCGCCGGACCGTCGCCAACGCCTTCTCCAGCGCGCCCTGCTTGGCATAGGTCAAGGCCAGGGTGAGCAACGCATCAGCGCCGTCCGGACCCGCACGTTCGATCTGTGGAAGCGCCGACTCAAACGCCGCCTTCGCTTCATTCAACAGGCCAAGGTTGTTGTAGGCCCGGCCCAGGGTGCCGAGCAGTCTGGCCTGAAGCTGAGGTTGATCCGCCAGGTCCCGCTTCGAGCGCTCAACACTTCTGCCTAGGATCGTGAGGGCGGTGATGGTGCGGGGGTTCTCCGTCGCGGGGTTGGTGAGCTCAAACGTGCCCACCAGATAGTCCGATGCGGCCCGGGCGGCGGCGGCTTCGCGCTGGGCGATCTCGCGCTGGTGATCGGCCTCGATGCGGCTGGCATTGGCATAGAGCGCCAGGGCCCCGGTCAGCACCATGCCGGCGGTGGCGCCGCTGGCCAGCATCGCCAGCCGGCGCATGCGGCGCTGGGCCTCACGTTGCACCAGGTCGTTCAGCGCCAGGCCGGTCAGGCCGGCGATCAGTTTGAGTTTCGCCAGCCGCCAGCCGTCGGCGCCGCTCCGGATATCTGCGGCGATCGGTTCCGCTGGCGTTGCGCAAAGATCGCCGTCCGGCCCAAGTCGAAACCGCAGGCTCTTGGGAAAGCACTCCTCGTCGGCGCGCCCCGCCAAGTCCGAGGCATTGGGCTCTCCGCCGACCACTAGCGCCAGCACCCGGCTCTCACCGTGGGTCCGCTTGAACTGCAGGATTTCCTGGTCGACCCAGTGCGACTTCGCAGAACGCGGCGAACAGATCACAATCAGGAACATTGAGCGCGTCAGCGCCGCCGTCAGCTCCCCGCCAAGATCCGCCGAGGCCGGAAGCTCCTCGCGATCACGGAATATGGGGGTGAGGCGGCGCGGGACCGGGCCGACACCCGTTTCCCGGCCAACCAATTTTCGGGGCAGCCGATAGGACTCGATCATCCGGTGAAGGCGGCGCGCCTCCACCTTGTCACGATGGCTGTAACTTATGAACGCGCGATAGGCCACCTGGGCCGGCAAGGCGGCATCCATCGTGACATCGTCCAGCACCGGTGAATCAGATCAATGTCAGGCTAGGTCGACGGCCGCGCACCGCGGCGCCCAACATCCCGAAACCCACCAACATCAAGGCCCAGGTGCTTGGCTCGGGGATCGCCCCGCTCGCCCGACCTGGGCGATAGGTCAGCACACCCTTGCTGTAGCTCGGCAGATTGAACCCGGCGGGCGTAAAATTGACCCCGGAGACTCCCGACGATGCTGCTGACGCGTTCACCGGCCTGAAGGACTGTCCGCCGCCGCGGCCAATCGGGTCCCCGAATCCCGAATAGGCGACCAGACAGGTCGTGCTGTTGATGCAAGACGCCCGCGAAAAGGTTTCCACCGAGGTCAGATAGGTCAGCTTCTGGCTTTGGCCGATGCCGAGCGAAGCCAGCGGGATGGCGAAGTCGGTGGCGCCCCAAGCAAAGCCCATAGCCGACTGGCTGCCCAGGGGTGTGACCTGGGTGAAGCCATTCAACCGTGACGCAGCGTTGGCGACGGCTGTGGTGACGATGACACCGTTTGTCGGATCATAAGTCAGGTTCATTGAGGCCTTCAGCTGGTAGAGCGTGACACCCTCGCTGACGATGCTGAAGTCGAAGCCGGCGAAGGCCAGCGGGGTCGCGCCACCGTCGCCGCCGGTTGATAAATCCGAAAACGTCAGGCCGGAAAGCGATTGCGGACAGCCCGTATAGACATTGCCGCCGCATCCCGAACTGAGGTCGGCCAGATAGAACCCCATGCCCGCAGGGATGATGGTGGAGTGCAGCACCGGCGTCACCACGGCGTCAATGTCGTTCGTAAAGACGATGTCCACCGAGCTGGAGGATTTCGCCCGCACGGACGGCCCGGACACCGCGTTGCCGCTTTCAAAACTCACGGCGCTGGGCGTGATGCTGACGAACGAGTCATAGCTCGCACCGCTGCCGCTGGTGTTGGTGAGTATTCCAGCGCCCTGGACGGAATTGCGCCCGCTTGGCGGTGTCGAACTTATCGGAAAGGTGATGACGCTCCCCGCAGCACCCGTTACGCGTGTGACTTGTGCCTCGGCTGAGGTTGCAATGAACAAAAGGCACGTGCTGACAGCGATCTGACGCCACATCGACTGAACTCCCGATTGCAGAGTGACCGCAAACTCCGGCCACACTGCGTCCCTCCTTTCACTTCACGCCCTCGTTACAGGCGGCGCAAGTGATTTCATCTCGTCGGACCTGGCGAATGCCGGGTGAAACGAAAAGAGGCAGGAATCATCCCGTCTCGATCAGCGCCCGTGCGTCATCGATCGGTTCGGGTTTGGTTTCCTTCAGGAACGACATGGCCGCGATGCCCACGGCCGCCGCCGCCATCAGATACCAAGCCGGCGCCATGGGGTTGCCGGTCTCCTTGATCACCCAGGTGATGAACGGCTGGGCCACACCGCCGAACACCGTCACGCCGACGGCGTAGACGATGGCCAGACCCGAGCTGCGGACGTCTTTGCGCAGGGATTCCGTCAGCGCCACCAGGGCCACGCCGACACTGGTGGAACTTAGCGCCGCCAAGAGGCCGGTCGCCGAGATCAGCGTCACCGCGTTGAGGTTGTGCACGATCAGCAGAAACGCCGGATAGGTCGCCAGCAGCAGTAGCACCCGGGCGGTGATCATCACCGGCTTGCGGCCATACCGATCCGCCAGCCAGCCGCCCAGCAATGCGAAGACGATGCCGCTGACGCCGTTGGCCACCGAGGCGCCAAAGCTGTCCGACTGACTCATATGCAGGGTCTGCGAGGCGTAGGTGGTCATGTACAAAAGCACATAGGTCGAAGTTGTGAAGCTCATGATCATCGCCAGTCCCAGCAGGATCGGCCGAGCGTGGCTCAGCGGCCCGCGCGCCGTGGGGTGGACGCTGGACGGCGCTTCGCGGCGATGGAGGGTCTCCGGCAGGGTCCGGCGCAGGATCAGCCCGAACGGCAGCACAATGGCGCCCAGGCCGAAGGCGATCCGCCAGCCATAGGTTTCAAGGTCGTGCGGGCTCATCAGTTGGGTCATGGCCAAGCCGATCGAAGCCCCAAACAGCGAGGCGACCGCCTGACTGGCGCTCTGCCAGGCGCCGATCTGGGCCCGTTTGTTGAGCGGCGCAGCCTCGATCAGAAACGCCGTGGTCGGGCCGACCTCGCCGCCCAGCGCGAACCCTTGCAACAGTCGAAAGGCCACCAACAGCACGGGCGCCGCCGCGCCAATCACCGCGTAGGGCGGCGTCAGCACCAGGCCCAGGATCCCCAGGCCCATCAGCACGAAGCTCAGCAGCATTGCCGGCCGCCGGCCTGCCCGGTCGCCATAGGCGCCCAACACCACCGCCCCAATCGGCCGCGCCACGAAGCCCACCGAAAACGTCAGCAACGACAGCATCAGGTTTTCGAATGGCGTGTGCGTCGGGAAGAACACATGGCCAATCTGCACGGCGAACAGCGCATAGGTGGTGAAGTCGTAGAACTCCAGCGCATTGCCCATCACCGCAGCGGCGATCTGACCCCGCGTGATCGGCGCATGCTCGGCCACGTCCGTGTCTAAGTCATCCGCCAAAACGTCTCTCCCACCGGCCGTAGCCTGCCCGGCACTGACCCGATGGCGGTCCGGGCGTCAAGGGAGAGCGCTGCGGCGCCGAGCCTTCTTCCCAACCGCGCGAAAAAGATCCGGCGCGCCAACGACGACCACGACCGCCAGGTGCGCCAGCAGCGTCGCGAACGCCAGGGTCGCAAGCAGCAGAGCTGTGGGCGAACCGACCCCGAACAGGACCAGGACCAGATTGGCGAACACCAAGTCCTTGTTGGCCACAAACGGTAGCCGCGCCAACAGCAGCCGGCTGGTCATGAGCACCACCCACACCCCAAGCGCCACGTCCGGCAACGCCAGTCGCCATAGCCACAGCGTCAACCCGCTGGCGGCGAGCAGCCGAACCGCGTGGACCACCGAAACGAAGACAAGTTCCTGTCGTGTCAGTGAGAACACCCGCCTCGAAAAGAACAGAACGCCGAAGGACAACCCCACCAACGCCAGGCCCGGCCATAGGGCGGGTCCCAGTTCGCGCGCCAGGTTCACCCGCTCCAAGCCCGCCGCACTGACCAGCAACATCGCCAGGGTCATTACGTTGCTGAGGAGGGCCGACAGAATATTGACGTCCTTGATCGCGCCAAACGGTGCGTCGCTGAGCGCGGCGCGTCGCCGCGCCCACAAGTAGAAATAGAGCTCGCCGCTGTAGCCGAACAGAATCTCGTTGATCACCACCTTGCGAAGCATGACCCCGAAGCCGGCGATCGGCAGTCGCCACAGCCGCCGAAAGATCACGTAATCCGCGACAGGCTGGGTCAGGTACAGCAGCCCAAATACGCCCCAGACGGCCGGCGAGAGCCGCTGCACTGTCGCCAGCGCCTCGGCCGAGGCGCCGCGCATTTGCAACAGCGCCGCCGCAGACAGTCCGACGGCCAGAAGGCCGCCCGCCCAGGAGCCCAACGCCAACTGCGGGCGCATCAGCATGATCTCCAGATCATCGCGGCCACTGGGCCGACCGCCGCCGATTTCGAGGGGCGGCGCGGCGAACGATCTCGCCATATAGATCGAACAGCTCGGCATAGTGTTCGGTATCGCTGCGGACCCGTGGCGCGGCCTCTAGAGCGGCGGCCCGCAGGGCCTGGGGATCGCGAGCGAACAGCCTATGAATCGCCGCCGTCGCGGATTGCGTGTCGGCCGACCGGTAGATCTCGGATACCGTTGCTGGCGCAAGTTCCGAACAGGCGCCTCGGTCCGGCAGGATGACCGGCAGGCCCGACGCCAGCGCTTCGGCCGCGACCAGCCCAAAGGTTTCAGACTCGCTGCCGTGTATCAGCGCATCGGCGCTGGCGAACAGCGTCGCGATGACGTTCCGATCGCGGGTCGGAGCCTGCAGTCGCACGTTCGCATGGCCCGCCGCAGCGCGCTCGATCTGCGGACGATCTATGCCATCCCCAACGATCACCAACCCGATGGGACGATCTGCGCCTGCCGCCACTGCGGCGGCGATGATCATCGGCCAGCGCTTCTGGGCATGATGACGCCCGACCCCCAGCAACAGCTTGCCCGCAACCGGCAGTCCAAGGTCTTCTAGCAGGCCCACGCGCAGCCGTTCGTCACGCAGCGCCGGCGAAAAGGCGCTGAGATCGGCGCCAAGCCGGATGGTCTCCACCGCCCTCAGACCGTGGGCTTGCAGCCGTCGGCCAAGCCAAGTGCTGCCCGCAACGGAAGTGTCAAATTGGGACGCTAGTCTGCGCAGGTAGACCCAGAACCACTCAAAGAGTCGGTCGATGCGGTCAGGATTGATGCGCGGGGCGAACCAGCGCTGTGGATATGAGGCGACGGGGTCAGCATGGGCGAACATCGTTCGCGGCGCAGCGCCCGGCCAGTTCGCCACGATCCAGGCGCCGCGCCATGGCGACGAGGCCTCGACCAGGTCCGGCTGCAAGCGATCGAGGTGGGCATGGACAGGCGATGCCTTGGCGAACATCCAGTAGTTGTCGTCGAACGGAAGACCAGGCGCGCGCACCCAGATCAGCCCGCCGCCCCGACGCGCCTCGAACCCGTCGCTTGGCCCCGGCGCAATCACGAAGAGTTCGTGGCCCGCCTCGGCGGCAGCGGTGAACTTGCGGTCAATGTAGGTCCGCACCCCTCCGCCATTCGGCGCGTAGAATTCCGCAACATCTACGATCCGCATCGCCCACCCAACAAACGCCGCTCCAGATGCCCATGATTGGCGCCGGTCAACGGTCTAGAGCCTCGCCTGCGCGCGCCTGTCCATGCAGTGACGCCGCAAAGAGCATGTCCCCGGAAAAACGGAGCGCGAAGTTTGAGGCGCGCAGGTCGCCGCGGCGTCTGCTCATAAGACACCGGATTTCGCGCGCCAGAAGGATCTCGCATGACGATGGAAGGGCTCACATCTGGGCCAAACGCAAATCGGCCGGCCCGTATCGCCCTCTTCTCGGGCAACTACAACTGCACGCTGGACGGTGCGAACAAGACTCTGAACCGGCTGGTCGACCACCTCCAGGTTCAGGCGGGTGTCGAGGTCCGCATCTATTCTCCCACATCGCCGCAACCCGCCTTCCCGCCCGTCGGCGACCTCAGATCTGTCCCGTCCTTCCGCATCCCGATGCGGCCGGACTACCGGATCGCCCTGGGCCTGCCGCCCGCCATGCAGCGCGATGTCCGGGCGTTCAAGCCGGATATCATCCATCTATCAGCGCCCGACCTGCTGGGTTCGGCGGCGCTAAGCTTGGCGCGACGGCTCAATGTCCCGGTCGTTGCGAGCCTGCACACCCATTTCGATAGCTATCTCGACTACTATGGCCTGGGGTGGCTCAAGCCGATTGTCCAAAGCCGCTTGCGGGCCTTCTACGCCGGCTGCGACTACGTTCTGGCCCCCACGCCGTCGATCGCTGAGCAGCTTCAGCAGGATGCGCCATCTGCCCGCGTGCGGGTCTGGGCCCGCGGTGTCGATCCCAAGCTCTTCAATCCGGCCCGCCGCTGCGAGGCCTGGCGCCGCCGTCATGGCTTTACGGACGACCGGCCGGTGGTGGTCTTCTTGGGACGCGTGGTCATGGAGAAGGGCCTCGCGCTCTTCGTGGACACCGTTCGCAGTCTTGAGCGCAGTTGCGGACCGGCACAGGTGCTGG
Source organism: Alphaproteobacteria bacterium (assembly GCA_043734425.1). GTDB lineage: Bacteria > Pseudomonadota > Alphaproteobacteria > Caulobacterales > Caulobacteraceae > Phenylobacterium. The sequence continues at coordinate 4,753 of JAYTFM010000012.1, read as the reverse complement.
TGATCGGCGATGGACCCGCGCTTCCCTGGTTCCAGGACAAGCTGCCCGGCGCGGTGTTCACCGGCTTTCTCGCCGGCGAGGCGCTCGCGACAGCGCTCGCCAGCGGCGACATCTTCCTGAACCCGAGCGACACCGAGACCTTCGGCAACGTCAACCTGGAGGCCATGGCCTCAGGTCTCGCCATGATCTGCGCCGATGCGCCGAATACCCGCTCCTTGGTGCGGCAAGACCGCAGCGGGATTCTTTGCCGGCCGCAGGATCCTCAGGCGTTCCATGACGCGATCCTCAGCCTCATGGACGACCCGTCAGCCCGGCAGGCGATGGGGCGGGAAGCGTTTCTGATGAGCACCTCCTATCGGTGGTCGCAGATCTTGGACGAAATTGTCGAGGTCTATCGCGAAGCCTTGTCGCCGCCACGTATCGGCCGCCGCGCCCCCAGCGTTGTCGAGCCGATGGGCACGCGGTTCCTGGAACCCCTCTACGGCGCGTTCGCGAACACCGCCCCCGTTCCCGTTCCCGGCGAGTGATCGTGGCCCGGCTTCATCGCCAAAGGTTTCGGGCGCCATGACCGGACGGATCATGGACCGATACCTGCTGCGCCAGACGCTTGGTCCGATGACCGCGGTGCTGATCAGCACAATGCTTGCCTTCCTGTTGGAGCGTCTTCTGAGGTCGTTCTACCTCCTCGCGGAAACCACCAACGGGATGGGTTACCTGGTCGGGCTGACAGTGAACCTGGCGCCGCACTACCTGGGGCTGACGCTGCCCACCGGCTTTTTCATTGCGATCTTTGTGGTGGTGAACCGCCTCAATACGGAATCTGAGATCGACGCCATGCTGGCCAGCGGCATGTCGCTGAGCCGAATCACCGCGCCGTTCATCGCCCTGGGCATGACGCTCCTGGTGCTGAGCATCCTGCTGTACGGCTTCATTCAGCCCTATAGCCGCTACGGCTATCGCGCCGTGCTCCATGCGGCGGAGAACGCCGGCTGGAATGGCAGAATCCTGCCGCGGGCCTTACTGTCTCCAGACCCCAGCTTCGTTCTGACAGCCGATGCTGTGGATCCCACCGGCCGCGTGCTATCGCGCGTGTTCATCCGCAGGCTTGGGCCAAATGGCGGGGAGGACGTGCTGACGGCCACGTCCGCCGAAGTCCATCGCAACGACGACGGCCTCAGCGTCACCCTCGACCTGCACGACGGCCAACAACTCAGCACAGACCCGCGAACCGCCCCGCGCCTGCTGAGCTTTGCGCGCCTGAGCGTGCGCCTGCCGTTGGCGCCTGCGGCCCGGTTGCTGCGCGCCCGAGGCGGCGGCGAGGAAACTGAACTTACGCTGCTGGAGTTGGCCAGCCTGGGCTATGGGCGGGACCCGCCCGCCCTTCCCCGCGAGACGTTGCTGGCAGAGCTCTACTCGCGCCTGGCCCGCGCCATCGCGCTGCCGCTCATGCCGCTGCTCGCCGTTCCGCTCGGATTGACGGCAAAACGGGCCGGAACAAGAGCCGCGTCGGCGATCGCCGGTCTGGTGCTCTTTTGCTTCCAGACCTCGCTGATCCTCGGCCAAGGGTTGGCTGATCGGGGCGCAGCGTTCGCCGCCCATGCCGAAGGATGGCCCTTCGCCATCTTCGCCGCCGCCTGCATCCTGACCTTCGTCTCCAGTCGCAAGACCCCGGGCGACAATCCGGTCAACTGGATGGCGGGAGCGGTCTCAGACGGCCTCGACATGCTTTTTGCGCGGCGGGCGTTGCGAGCGAGCGCCTAACCGCAGGCGAAGCCCATCAGCGCCCGAGTTCGGCCAGCACCTCAGCCGTATGTTCCCCAAGCGTCGGGGCCGGGTTGCGGATCTCCAGGCGGTTCCCGTCGTAGAGGAACGGCGTGGCTGGAATGATGTGGCGGCCCACATAGCGCCGCTCGATCTCGGGCCAAAACCCCGTGTCCGCCAGTTGCGGTTCATAACTCAGTTGGTCCACCCGCAGCACCGGCGCGGCCGGCACGCCGTGCCTCTGCATCGCCCAGGCCGCCTCGCCCGCGTCCTGATCCTTGGCCCAGGCGGCGATGACCGCCTCGATGTCCTCAGCGCGAGCATTGCGGCCCGCGATCGTCGCCAGCTCGGGATCATCGCGCCAGTCCTCGCGCCCCAAGAGCCGTATCAGGCCAAACCAGGCGCCCTCGACCACGGCGGCGACGGCCAGCCAGTCGCCCTCCTCCGCCGTCGGCACGACACAAACCGGCGCGCCGCGCGGCCGCCGAGACCCGGTGCGCGCAAGGGGGCCTTCAGTGACCTGTTGGGCGATCAGGGCGTCGGCGGAATACTGAAACAGACAGGCCACCTGGGCCATGTCGATCTCGCCGCCGCCGTGAGTCTTGCGACCCCACAGCGCGGCAAGCAGGCCGGCCGCGCCGAAGTGTCCGCACAGCGGATCGCCGAACGCCACGTGTTGCAGCGACGGCGGCCAGTCGGCCTGCCCATTGGCATGCGGCAGGCCCGAAGCCTGTTCGACGGTCGAGCCATAGGCTCTCACCCCGGAAAGCGGGCCTCCCGCGCCGAAGGCCGGCATGGTCAAGACCAACAACTCCGGATTGATCGTCCGCCGGGCCGCGATGCCGAGACCTAGCTTCTCCAAGACCCCGTCGCCGAAATTCTCCACCAGGATATCCGCATGGGCGACCAGCGCCCGCGCGTGAGCCAGCCCCTCGTCTGTATCGAGCTCAAGGACAATGCCGCGTTTGTTGCGGTTGACTGAGATGAAGCTGAACTTGGTCTCCTGCGGCGGCGGATCGCCGGACTGGTCGGTCTCCCAGCCGCGCCACCAGTCCTGATGCAGCGCGGACTCAATCTTGACCACGTCGGCCCCGAGATCGGCGAGGTTGCGAGTGGCCAGCGGCCCCGCCCAGCCCATGGTAAAGTCCACCACCTTCAGACCCTTGAGCGGCGTCATCGTCTCGCCGACGGCCAGAGGGTCCAAAGGCCGGCCGGTGAAATCGCTGCGCCAGGGTAGCGTCGGTCCGACCAGCCCATCGTCGTCAAGCGCCGCGAATGCGCCGCGCGCTTTCCAATGCGGCACGTCCGGCAAGCTGGCGAGGTCGGGCATCGCGGTGATCGGAACCCGTGCAGCAATGCCCAGCGCAACCCATTCGTCAGCCGTCCGGGCCTGCATGGCGGGAATGATCGCCGCGTCGATCTCATCGGCGAACAGCACCCGTTCCAGTGAGGTGGCGAAGCGGGGATCGGCCGCCAGATCCGGCCGGGCGATCAACGCCGTAAACGCCCGCCACTGGCTGGGGGTGACAGCGGTCACGCCCACCCAGCCGTCCGCTGCGCGATAGCTGGCGCCCGGATAGACCGGCGCCATGCGATTGACGCCCAAACGCATCTGCACGCCCCCCTCGACCAGGGATGAGACGGCGGCGGTCTCGTAGAGGCACATATAGGCCTCCATCACATTGACCTCGATGCGACGCGGCCGGGGCTGGGCGAACAGCGCGCCCATCGCGGCGTTGAACGCCACCACGCCGGCGGTGATCTGCGGGCCATGGCCCTGTGCGGTCACCGGCGGACCCGCAGGGGTCCCGAGGCCATAGGTGAGGCCGGTCAGCGCCTGGATGACCTCATCGGCGCCGCGCCAGGCCGCATAGGGACCGTCCGGGTGGAACCAGCGAATCATCAGCAGGGTCGCAGCGTGCCGATCCGCCAGCGCCTCGCCGGCCGCGACGCCGGCGCTGTCCAGTCCGGCCAGCACAAGGTCGACGGCGCCGGCCGGCTGCGCGGAGACCTTGCCCTCATCCAGCCATCGGCCATAGGCTTCGCCCGCCGGGCCGGCATAGCCGATCCGAGTGTCATCGCCGCCAGCCGCGCGCACGACCACAGCGCCCAGCTGCGTAAACAGCCGGCCGCAGTAACGCACAGCCACATCCCGCGAGGCCTCGACCACGACCAAACCGTTCAGAAGCTGTCGCATCGTCTCTCCTGCGTGGTGCGCCTTGATCTCCGTCTCTAGAGAGGCCGCGCCAGGAAGCACAAACGAAAACGGCCCCGCATCGCTGCGGGGCCGTTCGAAATTTGGGTGCGGGGACAGGATTTGAACCTGTGACCTTCAGGTTATGAGCCTGACGAGCTACCGGGCTGCTCCACCCCGCGGCAAAGCCCCGACTATCCGCTAGCGAACAGTCGAATCTAACCAAAAATCTGAGCGATCAGCGGCGCCGGTCGCACGAGTGGCATCGTGAATTGAAGGGTTCTGGATCCTGATCCGCTTTGTAGACCTGGCGGCGACCTACTCTCCCGCGCCTTGAGACGAAGTACCATCGGCCCTGGGAGGCTTAACGACCGAGTTCGGAATGGGATCGGGTGGGGACCTCCCGGCATAACCACCAGGTCAACGAAGCGGATCAGTTGAGAAGACATCAATGTCTGGCGCTACGAAGCGCTCATGAGATTTGATAAGAACGATCAAGCCGATCGAGCGATTAGTACCAGTAAGCTCCATGCCTCGCGGCACTTCCACACCTGGCCTATCAACGTGGTGGTCTACCACGGCTCTCAGCGAAGCCTTGTTTTGAGGTTAGTTTCCCGCTTAGATGCTTTCAGCGGTTATCTAGTCCACACTTAGCTACCCTGCTGCGCGGCTGGCGCCACGACAGGTCCACCAGAGGTGTGTCCATCCCGGTCCTCTCGTACTAGGGACAGATCCTCTCAAGCTTCGTACACCCACGGCAGATAGGGACCAAACTGTCTCACGACGTTCTGAACCCAG
>JAYTFM010000011.1:0-46693 GCA_043734425.1 Alphaproteobacteria bacterium | reverse complement strand
AAAATCCCAGGGTGCATTACCCGGTCATCATGAACTGTTGCTGGCCAACGTACTGGCGCAGGCGCAGGCTTTAATGATCGGCAAGACTGACGCCGGTGGCCAGAAGGATTTTCCGGGTAACCGCCCGAGCACGTTCCTGTTGCTGGAAGAACTCACCCCCACCACGCTCGGCGCATTGATTGCGCTGGAAGAACATCGCGTTTTCGTCAGTGGTTCGGTCTGGGGCATCAACAGCTTCGACCAGTGGGGCGTCGAACTGGGCAAGGTGCTGGCCAAGGAGCTGGAGCTGCGCCTGCACAGCGGCGACGCTTCCGGGCTGGATGGCTCCACCGCAGGCTTGCTGCGCCGCTTGCGCGCGGCGTCCTGACGGGGGCCGGCAGCGTGCTGGAACGCACGCTGAGCCAGGCGCGTCACCGGCATCGGTCGGCGCAGGGATTGCTGACTCCGGCATTCGGCCCTGCCACCGCAGCGGCACTGCGCAACTGCTTCATCCGCATGCGTTGGCTGGGGCCCGCAAAGCCTGTTCCACCGGTGCAGGACATCGCCTTGCACTGCAGCTATAAACGGGCCGGCCGCAAGCACCAGGGACTGGTGCGGGGCCAGCATTGCCGACACAAACTACGCGCTCACTTGGACAGACTGCTCGACCACATCACTGGCAACGCTCCGGTCAAGTCGTCCGACTTCGAGCGCAGCGACGGACGCAGCGCTGGCTGGTGCGGCTGGAACGACGAAAAGCCCTGGCTTGAAGCGCGGTTTGCCACCGGTGAACTGATGGTGGCCAAACGCGAAAATTTCCAGCATGTCTACGACACAGCGTTGCGCGGCCTGGCAACGAACGCCGTCCGTGCGAAGCGGGCACACGTCACCGCATAAGGCGGCCGCACTGATACTGCGCGCCTTGCGCGCCCACCACAAGGAAACCTGATGCCAACCAATATCGTCTTCGACTTTGGCGCGGTGCTGTTCACATGGCAACCCCATGTGTTGGTGCAGGCGCATTTCCCGGTGCGGGCGGCCACGCCGGATGCCGCACGCCAGTTGGCTGCAGATATTTTTCACCATGACGACTGGCAGTCGTTCGATGGCGGCATGCTCGACCTTCCCGCTGTGACCGAACGCACGGCGCGGCGCCTGGCCTTGCCGCATGAGACGCTGCGCACCTTGATGTTGCGCATCCCGGAGCACCTGATGCCGATTCCCGAGACGGTGGCCTTACTCGCGCGCCTGAACGAACGGCGTGAGCGGCAAGCTGATATTCGCCTGTACTTCCTGTCCAATATGCCCGCGCCTTTCGCCAGAGAATTAGAGCGGCGCCATGTTTTCCTGGAGTGGTTTGATGGCGGGGTTTATTCCGGCGATGCCCGGTTGATCAAACCGCAACCAGAAATATTCCAGCTATTGCAGTCCCGTTATGCACTGGATCCGGCGCAGACGGTGTTTATCGACGATCTGCTCGTCAACGTGCAGGCGGCACGTGCCCATGGCTGGCGCGGCATCCATTTCGAGTCGGCCGCGTTGCTCGATACCCACCTGAAAAAACTCGCGTAGGCATTGTTTGCCGGCGCCATACAGACCCTTGGTGACAGGCGCGTGCACCGAAAGACCTGCGACATCCGTTTTCTCAACACGTCGGAAAAGTGTCGGTTATTGCCGACTGCTTTTGAATAAAGAGCCGTCTTAACGCGCGTGTTCGCTTGATCGAATGCTATGAATAATGCTAGTGTCGATTGAGGGAACTGCCGCAAGAAATTGCGCAGCGTAGGTTTTTTAACTTGGCAAGGGGCTTATTCAAATGGAAACAGGAACGTTCGGTTTAGCGGTACGCGTAGCAACGTCGAACCAGGATTTTCGGGAGGCCTGTAACGTTCGGGCGGCAGCATATGGTCACCACGACCCTGAACTGGGTCCAATTTCGGCGACGTCGAGCAGTTGGACCGGACCGACGGCACGGCAGTCTTGTTATGCCGGGACAAGCAGACCGGCCAAGGCATTGGCACCGCACGCATCCAGGTCAGTGGCTTTGGTCCGCTTGCGCTTGAGAACAGCATTTGCCTGCCCGATTGGCTGGCCACGCGGCCGCGCGCCCAGATATCCCGGTTGGCGGTGCTGGCGGGTGCCGATCCACGGGTCAAGTTGAGTCTCATGAAGGCCAGCTACCAATATTGCCTGGCGACCCGGGTGCGCTGGATGGTTATTGGTGCGCGCAACACCGCACTGATTCGCAACTATCGCAGCCTCGGCTTCAAGGATGTGTTCGAACCCGGCGCATGGGTTCCGCTAGCCAGTGGCGGCGGCTTGCCGCACCAGATCCTCGCGTTCGACGTGGTGGGCGCCAGTGCCGCGTGGCAAGCCACCAAAAACCGTCTGTACGGTTTCATGACCGACACTATTCAAGCCGACCTGCATGTTGTAGCAGCCAACGACAGCGCCAGGCAACCGCTGGCGATCACCACCGCCGCGTAACGCGTTACCGGTCACCCAAAGCAAAACCCCGCAGAGTTCGCACTCTGCGGGGTTTTATTTTTGCATCCGTCGAGTGCCAACCGGCACGAAGCGACGGAGTGGATTACATGCCCATGTCGCCCATTCCGCCCATTCCGCCCATTCCGCCGCCCATGCCGCCGCCGCCCATGCCGCCAGCGCCCGACTCATCCTTCGGTGCCTCGGCAATCATGGCTTCGGTAGTCAGCATCAGCGACGCCACGGAAGCTGCGTTTTGCAGAGCCGTACGTGTCACCTTGGTGGGGTCCAGGATACCCATTTCGATCATGTCGCCATAGGTGTCATTGGCGGCGTTGAAGCCGTAGTTGCCCTTGCCTTGCAACACGGCGTTCACAACGACGGAGGCTTCGCCGCCTGCGTTGTAAACGATTTCGCGCAGGGGCGACTCGATCGCGCGCAGGACCAGCTTGATGCCGGCGTCCTGGTCGGCGTTGTCGCCCTTGATGTTGCCGGCGGCTTGCTTGGCACGCAGCAGAGCTACGCCGCCACCAGCCACGATGCCTTCTTCAACCGCCGCACGGGTAGCGTGCAGAGCGTCTTCGACGCGGGCCTTCTTTTCCTTCATTTCGACTTCGGTGGCAGCGCCAACCTTGATCACCGCAACACCGCCGGCCAGCTTGGCCACGCGCTCTTGCAATTTTTCGCGATCGTAGTCGGAGGTTGCTTCTTCGATTTGCACACGAACTTGCTTGACGCGGGCTTCGATGTCGGCAGCAGCACCAGCTCCGTCGATGATGATGGTGTTTTCCTTGCCCACTTCGACGCGCTTGGCGGAACCGAGGTCGGCCAGGGTCACTTTTTCAAGCGTCAGGCCGACTTCTTCCGCGATGACCTTGCCGCCGGTCAGGACAGCGATGTCTTCCAACATGGCTTTGCGGCGGTCGCCGAAACCAGGTGCCTTGACAGCCACAACCTTCAGGATGCCGCGGATCGTGTTGACAACCAAAGTTGCCAGCGCTTCGCCTTCGACGTCTTCCGAGATGATCAGCAGCGGACGGCCCGACTTGGCAACTTGCTCCAGGGTCGGCAGCAGGTCACGGATGTTGCTGATCTTCTTGTCATACAACAGCACGAACGGGTTTTCCAGCAACGCGGCTTGTTTTTCCGGGTTGTTGATGAAGTAAGGCGACAGGTAACCGCGGTCGAATTGCATGCCTTCGACGACGTCCAGTTCGGAGTCGAGCGACTTGCCGTCTTCAACCGTGATGACACCTTCTTTGCCGACCTTATCCATGGCGTCAGCAATGATCTTGCCGATGGCTTCGTCCGAGTTGGCCGAGATCGAGCCGACTTGCGCGATTTCCTTGGAGGTCGTGGTGGCCTTGGAGGCCTTCTTCAGCTGCTCGACCAGGGCCGTCACGGCCTTGTCGATGCCGCGCTTCAGATCCATCGGGTTCATGCCGGCGGCCACGTACTTCATACCTTCGCGGATGATGGCCTGCGCCAGCACGGTCGCGGTGGTGGTGCCGTCGCCGGCGATGTCGCTGGTCTTGGAAGCGACTTCCTTGACCATCTGCGCGCCCATGTTCTGCAGCCTGTCCTTCAGTTCGATTTCCTTGGCCACGGACACGCCGTCCTTGGTCACGGTGGGGGCGCCGAAGGAGCGCTCGAGGACCACGTTGCGGCCCTTGGGGCCCAGGGTCACCTTAACGGCGTTGGCGAGGATATTGACGCCGCGCAGCATGCGATCGCGCGCGTCGGAGGAGAAATAGACGTCTTTGGCAGCCATGGTTGCTGTCTCTCTTTGCTAAATGGAAATGCTGGGCGCGGGCTTAGGAAACGACGCCCAGGATGTCGCTTTCCTTCATGATCAGCAGGTCCTCGCCGTCGAGCTTGACCTCGGTGCCGGACCACTTGCCAAACAGGATGCGGTCGCCGGCCTTGACGTCGAGCGGCTGGATCTTGCCGTTGTCGTCACGGGCGCCGGGGCCGGTCGAGATGACCTCGCCCTCCTGCGGCTTTTCCTTCGCAGTGTCGGGGATGATGATCCCGCCCTTGGTCTTTTCTTCTTCCTCGACGCGCTTGACGAGGACGCGGTCTCCCAGGGGACGAAACGCCATGTGTGTTCTCTCTCTTTCCGTTCGTAACGGTCTTTTGAATGCGAGACGTCGGCGGGGTGGACGCGGCTGTTAGCAGTCCCAGCCCACGAGTGCCAACGTCGGGTGGGCAGTTAGGTGCGTGGGCTGCGGGAGTCAAGGGAACGTGGGGATTGGCGGGCGCCAGATCCTCCCCCAGCGCGAAGCGCGGCAGGGGGCGGTGGCCCAGAGGGCCGGAGGGGATTGCATCCAGAGCGCCGGGGGCTCCAACCCCTCAGTCCCTTCGGGACAGCTCCCCCTGAAGGGGAGCATCTGCACGGAACCGCGCCGGCACGCCCGGGACGACGGGGTTGGGCGTGCGCACTCTTGGCTTTTTGCCGTCGCAAACTAGTGTGCGCGCCGAACGGGAGTTGCGACATGGGCCTTCAGTCAGTGCTGGGAAGCTTGGTGCGTGAGGGCGATCTGACCCTGCGCCTGCCGGGCGGGCGCGAGGTGCGGCTGGGCGACCGGTCCGGCCCGCGGCTGATCGCCCGGATCACCAGCGCCGGCTGGGCCGCGCGGATCGCCGCCAAACCGGGCCTGGGGGTCGGCGAGGCCTATATGGACGGCGGTCTGGTGCTGGAAGAGGGCCAGATCGGCCAGTTCATCGATCTGATCGGCGCCAACGCCAAGAACAAGCCGAGGTCCAAGGGCGGCCTGCGTCGCTGGATCCGGCGGACCCTGCGCGAGGCCAACGACCGCGTCGCCTCCCTTCGCAACGTCGCCCACCACTACGACCTGTCCTACGACCTCTATCGGCGGTTCCTCGATGAGGACATGCAGTACTCCTGCGCCTATTTCGAGCGGCCGGACATGACGCTGGAAGAGGCCCAGCTGGCCAAGAAGCGGCACATCGCCGCCAAGCTGGCGCTCAGCCCTGGCCAGAGCGTGGTCGAGATCGGCTGCGGCTGGGGCGGCCTGGCGCTGACCCTGGCCGAGGAATCCGGCGTCGAGGTTGATGCCATCACGCTGTCGGTCGAACAACTGAAGGTCGCCAAGGCCAGAGCCGAGGCCAAGGGCATGGCGGGCCAGGTGCGCTTTTCGCTGACCGACTACCGCGATCTCAAAGGAACCTACGACCGGGTGTTGTCGGTGGCGATGTTCGAGGCGGTCGGCCGGCCGCACTATCAGGAATACTTCGACGGCGTCGCCCGGCTGATGAAGGATGATGGCGTCGGCCTGGTGCATTCCATCGGCCGGCCGGAGCCCGGCGTCACCAACGCCTGGATCGACAAGTACATCTTCCCCGGCGGCTACAGCCCGTCCCTCTCAGAAGTGATGCCAGCGATCGAGAAGGCCGGGCTGATTGTCACCGACGTGGAGATCCTCAGGCTGCACTATGCTGAGACGATCCGCCATTGGCGCGACCGCTTCGAAGCTGCGCGGGCGGACATCGCCGAGCTCTACGATGAGCGGTTCTGCCGGATGTTCGAGTTCTATCTGGGCATCGCCGAACAGAGCTTCCGCGCCCGGCGCCAGTACATCTGGCAGATCCAGCTGGCCAAGCGCGTCGATGTCTTGCCGATCACCCGGGACTATATCGGCGAAGCTGAGGCGGCGTTCAAACAGCCCAAGCGGCGGGTCGCCTGAAGCGGGATCGACCTGCAGCACATTCCCCTCTCAGGTGAACCTTGTTGTGGCATGGGAGTTGCTGTGACAGGTTCAAGGCGAAAACAGGGCAAGGGCTTTCAACATGCGTATCATTTCGGCTTTCGCGGTCGCTGCGGCGACCCTCTTCATATCGAGTGCGGCGAGCGCGACGACGCTTTACAGCAGCAATTTCGACGCTGAGAACGGCGGCAATTCGGCGTTGAACTATACCGGGTTTTCGGGCCTCACCGTCACCACCGGAACCGTCGACATCGTCAAGTCCGGCGACTATGGGATCATTTGCGCCGGCGGTTCAGGCTCCTGCGTCGACCTCGATGGCTCGACCAACCAGGCGGGCCAGATCACCAGCGGCTCCTACGCCTTCAACACGGGCGACAGCGTCACCTTCTCGTTCGACCTCTCGGGCAACCAGCGGATCGGCGGCAGTGACTATTTCCACGCCGGGTTCGTGTTCGGCGCCAATACGCTGATGACCAGCTACAACCTCGGCGGCGCCTGGGGTCCGGCGAATGTCTTCAACAACATCGCAACGACGGCCGTGACGACGTACAACGCCATCAGCGGCAACAGCTTCGCCAACTATTCGATCAACTTCGTCGCCGGCCAGGCGGGCACGGTGGCGTTCCTTCTCGGTGGCGGCAGTGGCAACAATATCGGTCCCGTAGCCGATAACCTCAACCTGAGCAGCACCGGCGGCGTGCCGGAACCCGCCACTTGGGCGATGATGATCATCGGCTTCGGTGCAGCCGGTTCGATGATCCGTCGGCGTCGGGCGCTCACCGTCTAAGCCAGACGATCTCGAAGACTTCGGCAAACCCCGGCCTCGCGGCCGGGGTTTTTCGTTTGCGCCGGGTTTTTCGTTTGCAGTGGGCGGTCCTGCGCGGACTCCCCTGGGAAATCTGGACTCGAAACGCATGATCCCGGACTATGTCGCCAGGATACCCTCGCGCCGGCGCAGGGACCCCTGGAGGCTTCGATGACGACCCCCTGGTGGAAGGGCGCGATTCTCTACCACATCTACGTCCGTAGCTTCTTCGACAGCGATGGCGATGGGCATGGAGATCTGGCCGGGGTGCTGGCCAAGCTGGGCTACATTGCGGCCCTGGGCGTCGACGGCATCTGGCTGTCGCCCATCCATCCCTCGCCGGACCGGGACTGGGGCTATGACACCGCCGACTATGAGGGTGTCCACCCGGACTATGGGACCCTCGAGAGCTTCCAGCGCCTGCTGGACGCGGCCCACGCGCGGGGCCTGAAGGTGGTGATGGACGAGGTGCTCAGCCACACCTCCGATGTGCATCCGTGGTTCGTGGAGAGCCTCAGTGGCGGCCTGCAGGGACCCAAGGCCAACTGGTATGTCTGGGCCGATCCGCAAGCCGACGGCACCGCGCCCAACAACTGGCTGAGCGTGTTCGGTGGCCCGGCCTGGGCCTATCAGCCGGCGCGCCGCCAGCACTACCACCACAAGTTTCTGCGCCAGCAGCCCAAGCTGAACTGGCGTGATCCAGACGCCCGCGAAGCGGCGCTGGCTGTGCTGGACACGTGGCTGGCGCGTGGGGTCGATGGCTTTCGCCTGGATGTGGCGGGGACCTATTTCCATGACCCGGACCTCACTGACAATCCAGCCGTGCCGCCCAAAGAGCGGCGCGGCTATCACTGGAGCCACGCCGGCAATCTGCAACGCCACCTGAGCGACTCGAACCTGCCGGAGAACATCGCCGCGCTGGACCTGATCCGCCGGCGGGTGGACGCTTTCGAGGGCCGTTTCGTGTTCGGCGAATTCTCGGAGGAGGAGGAACGTTGCGGCGCCTATGCCGCGCCCAGCGAGGGCCTGCACTCGGGCTACACCTTCGTGATGCTGCTGGCGCGACGTCTGGAGACCCGCTTTGTGCGGGATCACTATGCGACGCTGGAGGCCCACCCCGACCACTGGCCGACCATCAGCTTCTCCAATCACGACGTGCCGCGCACCCTCAGCCGGTTCGGCGGCGCAGACGCTCCGCCGGAACTGGCCAAGACACTGTTCGCCCTGCTGATCGCCTTGAAGGGCACGACGCTGATCTATCAGGGCGAGGAACTGGGCCTGCCCCAGGCCGCCTTGCCGCGCCACCTGCTACGCGATCCAGTCGGCGACCTCTACTGGCCCTATGACGGCGGGCGCGACGGGTGCCGCACGCCCATGCCCTGGGATGACGGGCCGCAGATGGGCTTCACCGCCGGCGCGCCCTGGCTGCCGCTGGCGGTGGAGCACAAGGGGCTGTCGGTGGCCGAACAGGCGGCCGATCCGGACTCCAGCCTGGCCTTTTCGCGCCAGATGATCGCCCTGCGCCAAGACTGCGAAGCGCTGCGGCTGGGCGATATTGAATTCCTCGACCTGACCGAACCCTTGCTGGGTTTCGTGCGCCGCCATGCCGGCAAGGCGGTGATCTGCCTGTTCAACCTCGCGGCCGAGCCGAAAGTCGTGGAACACCCGCTGTTGGCCAGCGCGCATCTGCGGCCAACCCTTACCGGCGAGGCCGATCTGCGCGGCGGCTCGATTGGCCTGTCGCCCTACGCGGCGGTGTTCCTGGACGTTGCGGTAAGCTAGTTACCGGCGATGGCTGACGGCGAGCCCCGCGACCTGCGCACCAACACCCGCTTCGGCCAGGGGTTCCTGACCGATTGCTGGTACGTGGCCGCCCTCGCCGGCGACCTGCGCCCAGGCCGGCCGATCCGCATGATGCTGATGGGTGAAGCGCTGATGCTGGGGCGCGGACCTGGCGGGAGCTTGTTCGCGCTCAGCGACGTCTGCCCGCACCGCGCCGCACCGCTTTCCCAGGGCCGCCTGCGCCGGGACGGCGGGGTCGAGACGATTGAATGCCCCTACCACGGCTGGCGGTTCACCGCCGACGGCGCCTGCGCGGCGGTACCCTCGCTGACCAGCGACCAGACGATGGATGTAAGCCGCATCCGGGTGCGGGCCTATCCGCTCGCCGAGAGCCAGGGGCTGATCTTCATCTGGGCCGGTTCGACACCCGCCAGCCAGCCCGATCACCCGCCGCCGGTGTTCCCAGGCGTCGTGGGCGGCGCGCCAAAGCTGGTCGACCAGATGGTCTTCGACGCCCATATTGATCACGCGGTGGTCGGCCTGATGGATCCGGCCCATGGCCCCTTCGTCCATCGCCAGTGGTGGTGGCGCAGCGCCGCCAGCGTCCATGCCAAGGAAAAACGCTTCGAACCGCGCGAGGCCGGCTTCGCCATGCTGCGCCATACCCCGTCGCGCAACTCCAGGGCCTATGCGATCCTCGGCGGCCAGCCGCTGACCGAGATCGTGTTCCGCCTGCCGGGCCTGCGCTGGGAGCACGTCACGGTGGGCCGCCGACAGCTCCTCTCGCTGACCTGCCTGACCCCCATCGACGCCCAGCACACCCGGGTGATCCAGGTGGCCTGGTCGGACCATCCGGCGGTCAGCCTGCTGAAGCCGCTGGTGGCCCTGGGCGCGCGAGCCTTCCTGCGCCAGGACGCGGCGATGGTGGCGATGCAGAAGCCCGGCCTGGCCGGCGATCCAACCCTGTTGTGGATCGACGACGCCGACCGCCAGGCCAAGTGGTATCAGCAGCTGAAACGCGAATGGATCGTCAGCCGCACTGAGGGGCGGGCCTTCGTCAATCCAGTCGAGCCGGCCGTTTTGCGGTGGCGGAGCTAAACCCCAGGGCGCGAGATCGCGTTTCGAACCGCCTCAACCGCCGCCTCGAACGCCAGCAGGGTCGAGGTATGGCGGGCCGGATAGTCCTTGACCTGCGCCAACAGCGCCAGATCCGCGAACCGCCCCTCAGGCGCCGGGCCATCCGCCTTGAGCATGGCGCGGAACGCGTCGCGGGCGGCTTCAAGGTCCGCCAGGCTGGCGCCGATCACATGGGCGCCCAGCACCGAGGCCGACGCCTGGCCCAGTGCACAGGCCTTCACGTCCTGGGCGAAGTCGACGACCTGCTCGCCCGCGACCTTCACATCGACAATCACCCGGCTGCCGCACAGCTTGGAGACCTTCTCCGAACTGCCGTCCGGATCGGCAAGGCGCCCGACGTGCGGTAACTCCGCCGCCAGACGCAGCAGTTTCGCCGAATAGAGGTCGTCAATCATAGGCCTTAGGTCGGCGCGCAGACGGCGTCTGTCAAATACGCTGCGTGGCCGCAGGCGATGCAGAGGTCGCTCATCGCCCCGCTGACGTCACAACGCCTGGCCCCGCAGCAACCTCGGCAGGTCGCCCACCGCGCCGCCAGCCTCATGCATGAAGAAGCGCCGGGCCGGGGCGATGCGGTTGACGGTGGCCATCCCAGCGCCTCGGGCCAGTCGCAGCAGCGGATGGTCGTTGGAGAACAGCCGCACGAAGGCGTCCATACCGGCCGAGAGGGTGACGGTGTCGAACCGGCGCCAGGCGGCGTAGCGTTCCAGCACCACCTCCGAGCCCGGATCCTCGCCCAGGCGGACCGCATCAACCAGCACTTCGGCCAGCGCTGCGGCGGCCTTGAGGCCGAGGTTGAGGCCCTGGCCGGCGATAGGATGGACCCCATGCGCCGCATCGCCCAGCAGCGCCACGCGCGGCGCAACGAACCGTTCGGCCAGTTGCAGACTCAAGGGATAGGTGAAGATCGGCCCCTCAACGCTGACCTCGCCCAGGAAGTCGCCGAACCGGCGTTCGAGATGCGCCTGGAACATCTGCGGCCGCGCAGCCTTCAGCGCCTCGGCGCGAGCGCGGCTCTCGGTCCAGACCAGGCTGGCGCGGGTGCCGGTGAGCGGCAGGATGGCGAACGGCCCTCCGGGCAGGAAGTACTCGTGTGCGATGCCCTCATGGGGTCGCTCCAAGCGAACGGTGGCGACGACGCCGGACTGCGGATAGTCCCAACCGATGGCCCCGATCCCGGCCTCGGTGCGGACGATGGAATTGCGCCCCTCGGCCCCGACCACCAGCGGGGCGCTGAGCTTGCGGCCGTCGGCCAGGGTCAGTTCAGCGGATCGAACGCCGAATCTCGCACCGGTTACCCGCGCCGGAGCCAGCACCTCGATCCCGGCGGCCTGGACGGCGGCCGCCAAGCCGGCCCGGATGTGGCGGTTCTCCAGCAGGTAGCCCAGGGGCTCACCCTCGGACCGGTCGGCGATCTCGGCGGAATCGAACCTCAGAAAGAACGGCGTCTGGCCGCCGCTCGCCGCGCCCGGGGTCTTGCCGTCAGTCACCAGGATCTGCTCGATGCGTTGGGCCAGGGGATCAAAGGCGTCGGCCAAGCCGAGCGCGCGCCACTGGCGATAGGCCGCATAGGCGATGGCGGAGGCCCGGCCATCGAAGTTCGGCGCCAGCTGGCCGTCGAACGGCACGGGATCGATCAGCACCGGTTTCAGGCCGGCCCGCGCCAGCGACAGGGCCAGCGTCGCCCCGGCGATCCCAGCTCCGGCGATCAGGACATCGCAGCTCTCACTCATGCTCGCGTTAGGCCACTAAAAGCGCGTCCGCGTCCAGCCGCCGAGGGGATTGTGCTCAAAAATGGACGGCAACGTCCAGTTTTCACTTGATGCCGCAGCCGCCAGCGCCTATCTCGCGATCAGGCGTTGGACTGTGCAGTCCAATCTTCAGTATGTCCACTTTTGACGAGGGTCCGTCGCATGGCTGCCCGTGGCCGCATCGTTCCTATCGCTGCAGCGGTGGTCGTCCTCGTGGCCGTAGCCATCGGCGCAACGCTCTGGTGGCGGGATCGGCAGACCTTTGAGACCACCGACAACGCCTTCGTGGCGGCCGACAAGGTAACCATCGCCTCGCTGGTCGAGGGGGCGGTCGTTGAGGTTCTGGTCGACGACAACCAGGCGGTCTCGCCGGGCCAGGTGCTGGTCCGGTTGGACACGGCGATCATCAAGACCCGGCTGGCGCAGGCCGACGCCAACGCCCAGGCGCTGCAGGCCGCCGTCGCCGCCGTCGATGACAAGGCCCGGCTGGAACAGGCGATGATCGCCCAGCGCGCGGCGGCCGTGGACGCAGCGGACGCCCAGGCGCGTTTGGCCAACGCCGAGATGCACCGTTATGGCGCTCTGGCGCAGGCGGGCTATGTCTCGCCACAGCGCGCCCAGGCGACCCGCGCCGCCGAAGATCAGGCGCTCGCCAACGTCGCCCAGGCCCGCGCCACGCTGGAGGCGGAGCGGCGCGCGGCCCAGTCGCTGGGGTCTGCCCGCGCCCAGAGTCTGGCCCAGGCCGCCGCGGCCCGCGCCGCCGCCGACCAGACCCGCATCGACCTTGGCCGCACCGAGGTGCGTGCGCCAGTGGCCGGCGTGGTCGGCGCCAGCGCCGTGCGGGTCGGCCAATATGTGCGGCCGGGCGGCATGCTATTGTCGATCGTGCCCCTGGCCGACGCCTATGTGGTGGCCAATTTCAAGGAAACCCAGGTCGCGCGCCTGCGCATCGGCCAAGCGGTGGAGATCCACGCCGATGCGTTCGGCAAGGCGGCGATCAAGGGCCACGTCGACAGTTTCGCTCCAGCGACCGGCGCCGAGTTCGCGCTGATCCCCGTGGAGAACGCCGTCGGCAATTTCACCAAGATCACCCAGCGCCTGCCAGTGCGGATCGCCATCGACCGCAACCAGCCGCTGGCCGGCGCGCTGCGCCCCGGCTTGTCGCTGAAGGTCAAGGTCGATGTGACCCAGCAGACCGGCCTCAGCTTTGCCGAAGCCGGCCGCGCGCCCGCCCGCTATGCGCGCGGCGGCGTCTCGCGCTGACGTCATGGCCGACGCCGCCCTGCCGCTCAACGCAGGTCCAAGGGGGCCGCAACCGTCACAGGCCTTGGGCGCTGACGGGTCCTATGTGAACTGGACCCGGGTGTTCCTGGGCTTTGGCGGCATGATCATCGGCCAGTTCATGGCCATGCTCGACATCCAGATCGTCGCCAGTTCGCTGATCCAGATCCAGTCGGGGATCAGCGCCACCGCCGATGAGATCGCCTGGGTGCAGACCATCTACCTGCTGGCCGAAGTGGTGATCATGCCGCTCACTGCTTACCTAACCAAGATGTGGGGGACGCGGTCGTTCTATGTGATCGCGGTGATCGGTTTCACCCTGACCTCGGCGGCTGTGGGGCTATCGGCATCTGTTCCCGTGATGATCGGGTTCCGGGCGCTTCAGGGGCTGTTCGCCGGCGCCATGATCCCGCCGGTGTTCGCCACCGCCATGACCATCTTCCCGCCCGAGCGGCGGCTGACCGCCAACGTTACCGTCGGCCTGATCGTCACCCTGTCCTCGACCATCGGCCCGACGCTGGGCGGCCACATCACCGATCTGCTCAACTGGCGCTGGCTGTTCTTCATCAACATCCCGGTCGGCGCGCTGGTGATCTTTCTGGTCAGCCGCTACGCCAACTTCGACAAGGCGGACCCCAGCCTCTCGAAGGGGATCGACTGGGTGGGCCTGGGGTTGATGAGCGTCTTCCTGCTGGCGATGCAATATGTCCTTGAGGAGGGCAGCGGCGACGGTTGGTTCGACGATCCCGCCATCCTCTGGCTTAGCGTGACGGCGGCGCTGGCCGGGGCGGCGTTCATCTGGCGGCAGCTGACCTACTGGCAGCCGATCGTCTCGCTGAAACCCTTTGCTGACCGCAATTTCGCCCTGGGCGTCGCCATGGTTTTCGTGACTGGCGTCAGTCTGTTCGGCGGGACGTTCCTGATGCCGATCTACCTGGGCCATATCCGAGGCTTTTCCTCGTCTGAGGTCGGGACCACCATGCTGGTTACGGGCTTGGCGATGTTTCTGTCGGCGCCGCTGGCCGGACGCTTTGTGCGCATCGTGGACGCCCGCATCGCCATGGTTGGAGGCTTCGCCCTGTCTGCCTGGGCCGTCCAGCTCGCTGTGCGGATTACCGACCAGTGGGGGTTCGCAGAGTTCTTCGTGCTGCAGGCGGCGCGGGGTCTGGGCACGATGATCGCAATGGTCGCGGCCCAGCAGCTCGCCGTCGCCACCCTGCCGGTGCGCCTGATGAAGGATGCGTCGGGCCTGATCAACCTGATCCGCAATGTGGCCGGGGCGATGGGCCTGGCGATGCTAAGCACGATCCTCAGCCACCAGGGCGCGGTACACTTTATGGATCTGACCAGCGCGGCCAGCACGGCCAACCCGACCAGTTCGGCGATGATGGACGGCCTGACCCAGATGATGAGCGCCAGCGGCCTCAGCGACCCGGACGGTGTGGCGCGCAAGGCGATGAGCGGGCTGATCCACCGACAGGCGGCGGTGCTCAGCTTCGGCGATGCCTTTGCGGCGGTGGCAATGTTCTGCTGGTTCGCCGCCTTCCTGGGCCTGTTCGCCCGGCCAGGCTCAGCGATGGCGCGGCCCGACGACGCGGGAGGTCACTGATGCCGCGCCTGGCCGGTCAGATCGACGTCTCGAAGACCGCCGCAATCCTCGACGCCGCCGCCGAGGTGTTGTCGGTGCACGGTGTCGCCGCCTCGATGGACGAAATCGCCCGGCGCGCGCAGGTGTCGAAACAGACGATCTACAATCACTACGGCTCCAAGACCGAATTGGTCCGGGCGCTCTGTGCGCAGCGCGTCGAGGACATGACCGCCGGGCTGGAATCGCCTGAAGCCGCGCTTCATCCGGAGGAGGCGCTGGCCTCGTTCGGCGCACGCCTGCTGCGGGGCCTGGCCGAGCTGCGCAGCGCGGCGTTCATGCGGATGGCCATGACCTCGGTCGCCGTGATGCCCGAGATCGCCCAGGCCTTCTACGAAGCCGGGCCGAGAGCCAGCCGGGCGCGTCTTGCGGAATTTCTGAGGGCGGAGACGCTGGCCGGTCGGCTGGCCTGCCCCGACGCGCTGGAGGCCGCAGAGTTCTTCGCCGGCATGGTCATCGGCTCCTACCAGAGCGCCGCCCTGCTGGGCGTTGACCGTGGCCTGGACGATGCAAAGATCGAGGCCCTAGGGCAGGAAGCGGCCCGACGGTTTCTCAAGGCCTATGCGGCTTAGCGTTGGGATGGGGATGGTTCGTTTCGATTTGCACGTCATCGTCCGGCTTGTCCGGACGACCCATGATCTCCGCGCTCGGCATTCGTCCCTCACGGCGCCACAGCAGCTCTCCACGTGACCGTTCGTGTCTATGGGTTCCCGGCACGGCGTCGCTGCGCTCCTTGGCCGAGAATGACGAGCAACTTGGGTATTATCCGGGTGACGCAGCTTCACCCCCGAACCTCCTAACCCTCCGCCTCGTCCTCGCTGAAGCCCATGATGTGGAAGCCGGCGTCGACGTGGACCACTTCGCCGGTGGTCGAGCGGCCGAGGTCGGAGAGGAGCCAGAGCGCAGCCCCTGCGACACCCTCCATGGCGGTGTCTTCCTTCATGGCCGAGAGCGCGCGGCCCTTGGCCAACATGCCGCGTCCGCCGGAGATGCCAGCCAGCGACAGAGTCTTCATCGCGCCGGGCGACAGCGCATTCACCCGGATGCCCGATGGGCCGAGATCGCGGGCGGCGTAGCGGACCGAGGCCTCCAGCGCCGCCTTGGCCACGCCCATGGTGTTGTAATTGGGGATCGCCCGTTCTGAGCCCATGTAGGTCAGCGTCAGGATCGAGCCGCCGGGCTGCGGCATCAGCTCGGCCGCGCGCCGGGCGCAGTCGACAAAGCTGAAGGCCGAGATGTTCATCGCCCGCAGGAACCCCTCACGCGAGGTGTTGCCGACGAAGCTGCCCTTCAGCTCGTCCTTGTTGGCGAAGGCGATGGCGTGGAGGAAGAAATCGATCTGGCCGAACGTGTCCTTTACGCCTGCAAACGCCGCATCCATCGAGGCGTCGTCGGTGACGTCGATGGGCGCGATCAGTTTGGCGTCGACGCTCTCGGCCAGCGGCTGAACGCGCCGCTCCATACCTGGCAGGTGCAGGAAGGCCAGCTCCGCACCCTGGGCGGCCAGCTGGCTGGCGATGCCCCAGGCGATCGACTGGTGATTGGCGACGCCGGTGATGACGCCGCGTTTGCCCTTCATCAAGGCGCCCGGAAGCATCTGATAGTCATCGGCCACGGGAGGCTCCTTCTTCGTTCGCGGCGGTTGTGGACGATGGCGCGGCGCCTGTCATCCGGAACTCACCCGTGAAGGACAGAGGTCCGCAACCAAGCACTCCTCACACTTTGGCCGGCGCGCGACACAGACATAGCGGCCATGCAGGATCAGCCAGTGGTGGGCGCGGGTCAGCGCAGCTTCGGGCACGACAGCCATCAGGTCGGCCTCGACCTTATCCGGGGTCCTGCCCTGCGACAGGCCCAGGCGGTGGGCGACGCGGAAGACATGGGTGTCGACAGCGATCGCCGGCTCGATCCTGAGTTCGTTAAGCACCACCGAGGCGGTCTTGCGGCCAACGCCGGGTAGGGCCTGCAGCTGTTCGCGGACCAGCGGCACCTCACCGCCATGCTCGGCCAGCAGGATCTCAGCCATCCGGATCACGTTCCGGGCCTTGGTGTTGAATAGACCGATGGACGAGATGAAGGTCTTCAGGCCGTCCTCGCCCAGGGCCAGTATCTTCTCAGGCGTATCTGCGGCGGCGAACAGCTTGGTCGTGGCCTTGTTGACCTGGACGTCGGTGGCCTGGGCCGAGAGCGCCACGGCGACCACCAGGGTGTAGGGGCTGGAATAGTCCAGTTCCGTGCTCGGATCGGTCTCTTCGGACTCGAACCGCTCGAAGATCTCGGCGATGCGGGCGCGCTCGGCCGGTTTCAGAGCTTTGCGTTTGGCGGGCGGCTTGGCCACGCCTCAGCCCCGGTCCACGGCGAAGGGCGAGAACGCCTGCTGAACCGGCATCAGTTCCAGGGTGTTGACGTTGATATGGCTGGGCAGACGCAGCACCTGTTCACAGACCAGGGCCACGTCATCGGCCGACATGGCGTGGACGCCCTGATAGACCTTGGAGGCGGCCGCGGCATCGCCGCTGAACCGCACGACTGAGAATTCGGTCTCGGCCATGCCGGGTTCGATGGAGGTGACGCGGATCTTGGTGCCCAGCAGGTCGGCCCGCAGGTTCAGCGAGAACTGGCGCACAAACGCCTTGGTGCCGCCGTACACATTGCCGCCCGGATAGGGATAGCTGGCGGCCACCGACGAGATATTGACCACGTCGCCGCGATTGCGCGCCACCATGCCTGGCAGCACCGCCCGGGTGACCCGCACCAAGCCGGTGACATTGGTGTCGATCATCGTCTCCCACTGGGCAAGGTCGGCCTCGTGGGCCTTGCCGAGGCCCAGCGCCAGGCCGGCGTTGTTGTAGAGGATGTCGATGCCCTCGAAGTCGGCCGGCAACCCTGCCATCAGCGTCTCGACTGAGGCCTGGGATCGGACGTCCAGCTCGCGGGTCAACAACCTGTCGGTCGCCAGTTCGGCCTCAAGCTCAGCCAGCCGTTCCACCCGCCGGCCGGTGGCGATCACCCGCGCACCGGCGGCCAGCAGCCGCCGCGCAAACGCCTCGCCGAACCCGGAGGTGGCGCCCGTCACCAGGGCGATGCGGCCCTTGGCCCACTGATCGGTCATCTACGAAACTCGCGCTGGTTGAAGCGTTGGCTTAGGGGCTGGCGATCAGGGCTTCAAGCCGCCGCACGCCCGGACTATCGTCATCCCCCATGACCTGGCCGCTCTACATGGACGCCGAGATCAAGCCCAACCGCTCGCTCACCGAGCGGGGGTTCATCGTGCTGATCTCGGTGATCACGCTGATCAACGCCGCGACGGCGATCCTGTTCGTGCGGATGGGCGCGCCTTGGGTGCCGCTGTTCTTGGGCGTCGACGTTCTGGCGGTGGTCATCGCCTTCGCCGCCAGCTTCCGGGCTGGTCGCTATGTCGAGCGAGTCCAGGTCAGCGCCAGCGATGTCACGGTCACCCGCGTGACCCCCAAGGCCGCCGAACTCATCTGGGAGTCGCCCACAGCCTTTACGCGGGTCAACACCGACCGCGACGAGGATGACCGCGTGATCGCCTGCCGTCTGGCGCTGTCCGGCCGCCAGACCCCGGTCGCCGCCGCCCTCAGCCCGCGAGAACGGGGCGAGTTCGCCAGGGCGCTCGAGGCGGCGATCTGGGAAGCGCGGCGCAACAGGTCAAGCCCGTGACGTTCACTGATCAGGAGATCGAGCGCTACGCCCGCCATCTGGTGCTGCGCGAGGTCGGCGGGCCGGGCCAGCAGAAGCTGAAGGCTGCGCGGGTGTTGATCGTCGGCGCCGGCGGACTGGGGTCGCCCGCCGCGCTGTACCTGGCGGCGGCCGGCGTCGGGACGCTGATCCTGGCCGACCCTGATGTCGTTGATCGCTCGAACCTCCAACGCCAGGTGCTGTACGCCGAGGCCGACATCGGCCGACCCAAGGTCGACGCGGCGGCAGAGCGGCTGGCCGGCCTCAACCCGCACGTCTTCGTGGCCGGCTTCAACGGCGCTTTCGACGCGGCCAGCGCAGACGAGCTGGCCAGCGGGGTCGATCTGGTGCTGGACGGCACGGATGATTTCGGCGTGCGGTTCTGCGTCAACGCCGCCTGCGTGCGGCATGGCAAGCCGCTGGTCTCCGGGGCCATCGGCCGCTGGACCGGGCAGATCGGGGTGTTTGGCGCCCAGCCCTGCTATCGTTGCCTGGTCCCGGAAATCCCGCCCGACGCCGAGACCTGCGTCGCCGTCGGCGTAGTCGGCGCCCTGGCCGGAGTGATCGGCTCGATGATGGCGTTGGAGGCGATTAAACTGATCACCGGAGCCGGCGAGGCGCTGACCGGCCGCCTGATGATCTACGACGCGCTGGCCGGCGAAACGCGGACCGTGCGGGTGGCGGGAGACCCGGCGTGCGAGGTGTGCGGGGGCGGGGCGTGACGGCGGCGCTGGTCCCGGAACTCGATGTCGCGGATTTGGATGCGTCGCTGGCGTTCTACTGCGGGATCTTGGGATTTACAGTGCGCTACGACCGGCCCGAGGAGGGCTTCGCCTATCTCGACCGCGACGGCGCGGAACTGATGCTGGAAGCGGCGGCGGGACCTGGTCGACGGTTTCGCACGGCCCCGTTGGAATATCCCCTCGGACGCGGGATGAACTTGCAGATCGCCTGCTCGCACGCCGCCGCGCTGCACGACGCCGTATTGGCGGCCGGCCATACCTGCGTGATCCCGCTTGAGACGCGCTGGTACCGGGTCGGCCTGTCGGAACGCGGCAACCGGCAATTCGTGGTCACCGATCCGGATGGATATCTGCTGCGGTTCTTTGAGGATCTCGGCGAGCGGTCGGGGTGACCCGGGAACCGCCGTTCGACATTCCACACGGCCTCACCATGCCGCAGCAGCAATATCATCGCTTGCGGCGCACCACGGGGTGGGAGCTGGAGAGGCCGCCATCTACCGGCAGGGTCTGACCATTGACATAGGAGGCGTCATCCGAGGCCAGGAACAGGCCGGCCCTGGCGATTTCCTCCGGCTCGCCATAGCGGGTGGTGGGATTGAGCTGGCCAATCCGGGCCTCGTTGCCGCGCGCTCGTGCGCCGTCGAAGATCGGCTTGGTCATGCCGGTCTCGATCAAGCCGGGCGCGATGGCGTTGACGCGCACGCCGGTGCCGTAAAGCTCGTTGCAGGCGGTTTGCACGAGGCTGACGACGCCAGCCTTTGATGCGGAATAGGCTGGCCCGCCGGCGCCGGAGCGGATACCGGCCACCGACGCCGTGCAGATGATCGAGCCCTTGCCGTTCGGGATCATCGCCGCCGAGGCGTGCTTCACCGCCAGGAACGGCCCGATCAGGTTCACCCTGAGGATCTCGGTCCAGTAGTCAGCGGTCTGTTCGTCCAGCGGCGCAAATCCGCCAGAGATGCCGGCGTTGGCCCAGAAGACATCGAGCGACCCGAACTCCGAGACGGCGCGATCAACCAGGGATTTGACGAAGGCTTCGTCGCCGGCGTCGCCGATCAGGGCCACGGCCTTGCCGCCGGCGGCTTGGATGGCCTCAGCGGTTTCGTTCACGCCCTCGGCGCGGTCGGCGATGATCATGTTCGCGCCTTCCGAGGCGAACAGCCTGGCGGCGGCGCGGCCGATGCCGCTGGCGGCCCCGGTGATGACGACCGTGCGGCCTGAGAGACGTCCCATTCTGATGTCCTTCAAGAAGGGCCCAGGCTAACGCCCGAGCAGATTTGCAATCAGTCCCGCGCCCAGCAACAGGCAGAGGGGTGAATAGTAGCGGGTGTTCAAGCGGACGAAGGCGGTCCCCGCGCTGCGTCGCCAGAGGGCGGGGATGTAGCCGGCCGCGCCGCGCGCGACGAACACGGCCGCGAAAATCCAATAGCCCACGCGGGCAGGCCCCATCCACGGGTCCGGCATCGCCATGAAGCTGACCAGCCCCACCAGGCCAACGCCAGCCAGGATCGCCGCCGCCACCGCGAAGCAGGGGACCGGGGGTGGCATCCGCCCACCTGGGGTCTTGCCGATGACCATGTCCGCCAGAGTGGCTTCGTCGTGCGCCGGCCACCGTCCGCCCAAGCCCCAGTAGGCATGCAGCGCCGCGATGCCGGTCAGGGTCAATATGAGCGCGAGGGCCAGGATCGGCATCAGGCTGACGCGCGCGAGGCGGCCGCGCAGATGGCGTCGAGAAAGATGTCGTACAGACCCGGCGGCAGGTCGTGACCCATACCGGGGATCATGCGCAGCTCCGCGCCGGGGATGGCCGCCGCCGTCGCCTCGCCGCCGATCGGCTGAACCAGGGGGTCATCGACACCGTGCAGCACGACGGTGGAAACTTTCAGAGCCGTCAGCGCCGGCGTACGGTCGCCGTCGGCCATGATCGCGCTGCGTTGCCGCACGACGCCCTGCGGATTGAAGGCGCGCCGGAACTCGGCCTCGGCGCGTTGCCGCAGCGCGCCGTTCGGCCACGGATAGCCCGGGCTGCCGATGATCTCCGCGTTCTTGGCGCCCTGATCAAGGAACGCCTTAAGGTCAACTGCCGGGTCCGGCGGCGCGATATTCAGCACAGCGGCGGCTTCCGGCGTCGACATCAAGGTCCCCTGCGCGCCGGGCGCCGACATGATCGAGGTCATCGACAGCACGCGGTCCGGGAAGTCGATCGCCATCCGCTGGACAATCATCCCGCCCATCGAGACTCCGGCGATGTGGGCGCGTGTCACACCCTCCGCGTCCAGCACCGCCATGCCGTCCGCCGCCATGTCTGCGATTGTGTAGTCCTTGGCCGGCCAACTGGAGAGGCCGGTGTCGCGATTGTCATAGCGGATCGGCCGGAAGCCGTGGGCGGCCAGGGCCTGGCAGAAATCCGCTGGCCATCGGGTCATCTGCGAGCCCAGACCGTTGACCAGCAGGACAGTGGGAGATCCAGAAACGCCGAAGACTTCGTATTCGATATCGACGTTTCCGTTGCGCGCGCGACTCATTGAAATCCTTCCACGGCAAATCTCCTGGCAGTTGAACCTCGCGGGCACGTAGACCCCGCCGGGAGAATCGGCTGGTCATTGCGGGAGGCGAGGATACAAAGGTATGGTCTTACGGCTTGTGGGGAGGGGGCACAGCGAAGCATGCGCGTAATCGTTCCTCTTCTGCTGTCCTTGGCCATGTGGATTTTCATCGTCCTGGGCCTCGCCGGCCTTTGGCTGAAGATCTTCGGGACGCCTTAGCCTGGGCTAGGGAATCAACAGAACCCGACCGACCGCCTGGCGGCTCTCGATATAGCGATGCGCCTCAGCGGCCTGCGACAAGGGGAAAGTCTTGTCGATGATCACCTTCAGCTCACCCTTCGCGACATCGGCGATCAGCTTGGCGATATTCTGTTGCACCCGATCCGTGGCGATCTCGGCGCCCAGGAACACGCCGGACAAGCTGCGATTGCCGCCCATCATCGAGCCAACATCCACGCGCATCGGCTCACGCCCGGCCGCGCCGACCATCGAGACGCGCCCGCGATAGGCCAGCGAGCCTATCGAAGATTGCAAGGTCGGGCCACCGACCGAGTCTACGATGACGTTGACCCCCTTCTTTTCGGTCAGGCGCATCACCTCCTGAACGACGTCGTTGGTCTTGTAGTTGATGCCGTGGGTCATCCCGATGGCCTTGAGCTTCTCAAGCCGCGCGTCGGACGATGCCGTGGCCAGGATCATCGAAGCGCCGGCCCGGGCGGCCAGCTGGATCGCCGCGACGCCAACGCCGGAGGCGCCGGCCTGGACTAAAACGGTCTCGCCCTTCTGCAGGCGGCCGAATTCGAACAGGCAGTCGTCGGCCGTGCCGAAGGTCACGGGAATCACCGCCGCTTCCTGTGTGCTAAGGCCAGCTGGGATCTTCCATGCGGTCTTGGCGGATACAGCACGGAGCTCGGCATGGCTGCCCCAGCCGCCGGTCGTGCAGACTCTGTCGCCGACCTTCAGGTGGGAGACCTCAGAACCGACCTCGACGATCTCGCCTGCGGCCTGGTAGCCGACCACATGCGGTTTGGTCATCAGCGCGCCGCCGTGGCGGTTCAGGGTGTCACCGCCCTCGATGGACACCGCCTCGACGCGGATCACCACGCCCTTGGGATGGCACTGAGGATCGGGAACATCCTCGTAGCGCAGGACATCGGGTGCGCCGTTTTCGTAGTAGACCGCAGCCTTCATCGGAGTCTCCAAACCACATGACGGATCAAACGCCCGTTTGACAGCACCCTATTCACGCGGGAGTTAGGCTTGCAAGCCAGGACCCCGCGCCATGCAACTCGCCAAACCCCGGTTCGACATCGGGCTCTCGACCAATGTGATCGAACCGATGCTGGCCTTCTGGCAGGCCGAGGTCGGCGCAGCGTTCGACCATCTGCTGCCGATCCGGCGCGGACAGGACCAGCACCGTCACGACCTGATGGGCAGCGTGCTGAAGATCAACCACCACGCGGCGCCGCTGCCAGCCAACCCGCCCAGCGGCTATCGCGAGCTGCTGATCGCCCGCGAGGGGCTGACCGCGCCGCGCGCCCTGCTCGATCCGGAGGGCAATCGGGTCAGCCTGGTTCCGCCGGGCGCGGACGGGGTGACACAGATCGGTGTGCGGCTGGCCGTACGCGACCTGGCCGCACATCGCCGGTTCTACGCCGAGGTCCTGGGTCTGCCCGAAGAACGATCCGGCGCCTTCCGGGCCGGTGAGAGCCTGATCCTGCTGGAGGAGGCGCCCGATGCGCCGGCCGACGCCCAGATGGCCGGCCCAGGCTGGCGCTACATCACTCTGCAGGTGTTCAAGGTCGACGCGGAACACGCCGCCGTCCTGGCGCGCGGCGGGCGTGAAGCGCTGGCGCCGATCACCCTGGGGACCACCGCGCGGATTTCCATGGTTCGCGACCCAGACGGCAACTGGCTAGAGCTGTCGCAACGGGCGTCGATTGTCGGCGATCTGAC
This sequence comes from Alphaproteobacteria bacterium, assembly GCA_043734425.1. GTDB lineage: Bacteria > Pseudomonadota > Alphaproteobacteria > Caulobacterales > Caulobacteraceae > Phenylobacterium. The sequence goes on along the minus strand of JAYTFM010000011.1, from coordinate 23,157 downwards.
CTGATCATCTGAGCAGAGGGGCAAGATGGAACTGATCCTGATCCGCCATGGATTGCCGGAGCGCAGCGCCGAAACCTCGGATCCGCCGCTGTCGCCGATCGGCTTCGAGCAGGCCGAGCGTGTGGCGGCGGCCCTGGCGCGCCACAGGATCGACGCGGTCTACGCCAGCACGATGCGGCGGGCCGTGCAGACCGCCGAACCCTACGCGCGCGCGGCGGGCCACGAGGTTGGGACCCGTGAAGGCATCGTCGAGTTCGACCGCGACTCCGGCGTCTACACGCCGATGGAGGTGCTGAAGGCCGAGGACTACGCCGCCTGGCTGGCGTTCGTGGAGCGCGGTCAGGACCCGGACATCGCCACCTTCCAGGGTCGAGTTGTTGAGACGCTTGAGGATCTGATTGCGCGCCACAAGGGCCAGACGGTCGCGGTGTTCTGCCACGGCGGGGTGATTAATGTCTGGACCGCCCATGTGCTGAGCATGCCCCCACGTCTATTCTTCGAGCCCGTCTACACCAGCATCCACCGCTACCTCTGCGCCTCGAGCGGACAGCGCAATCTGGTCAGCTTGAACGACACGGCGCACCTTCGCGAGGCCTGAGGGTGCGGGTCACGGACCCCAAGCAGGAATGCCTCGACGACGACGCATGACAATCCGTCTGCGGCGCCGCATCGTTGCGGCTTCGGATGCGGAGGCAGATCATGGGATCACGGGCATTGGTGCTGGGTGGCGGGGGTCCCGTTGGGATCGCCTGGGAAAGCGGCCTGTTGGCTGGGTTGGCCCGGGCGGGCGTTGACCTTGGGCAGGCCGACCTCATCGTCGGCACCTCCGCGGGTTCATTCGTCGGCGCCAGGCTGGCGCTTGGGGCTGTGACCGCAGATCTCGCAGAGCCGATCCTGGCCGATGCGGCGCGACCTGCTGGGGCGGCGCGGCCGACGTCTGGCGGCGGGCGCCCACCCGCTGACCTTTCCAGATTAATGACCCTGATGGCCGAGGCCCAGAGCGGCCAGCGCGAGCCGCAGGCCGTGCGCGCCGAGATCGGCGCCTTCGCCCTGGCCGCATCAACCCCTGGCGAAGACGACTTCATCGCCAGCTTCGGTCGCGCCTTTGCCAGTTTGCCTGAGGGCGCCTGGCCCGAGCGAGGATTTGCCTGTACGGCGGTGGACGCGATCACCGGCGAATTCCAACTCTGGACCCGCGAGAGCGGCGTCGGTGTGACGCGGGCGGTGGCCTCCAGTTGCAGCGTACCCGGCGTCTATCCGCCGATCACCCTGAACGAGCGCCGCTACATCGATGGCGGCATGCGCTCGGCCACCAACGCCGACATGGTCAAGGGGCACGAACGGGTCGTGGTTGTGGCGATCCGCCTAGGCGCGGGCGCGCCGCTGGACGCCGAGATCGAGACGCTGAAGGCCGCCGGCGCCCAGGTCGCGCTGGTCACGCCGAATGACGCCAGCCTGTCGGCCATGGGCGCCAATCTGATGGATTTCCGCGCACGCGGACCAGCTGCGCATGCCGGCCTGGCTCAGGCCGAGGCGGAAGCGGCGGCGATCGCGGCGTTCTGGACCTAACCGTTCCGCTTCACGCGGTTGCGGATCGCCGAGATGATCCGGTCCTGGTCCGACGGCTCCAGGTAGGGGTGCATCGGCAGGCTGATCACCTTGGCGGCGGCCGCGTCGGTGACGGGGAGGCCACCGGGCTGCGGATAAGGGGCGTAGGGCGCCTGTCGGTGCAACGGGATCGGATAGTAGACGGCGGTCGGCACGCCCTCGCCGCGCAGCTGGGCAGCCAAGCCGTCGCGGTCTTGGGTCTCGATGGTGTACTGGGCCCAGACCGAGACGCCGCCTTCGATCACCTGCGGCGTTCGGACAACATCGCCAAGACCCTCGGCATAGCGCGCGGCGACGCGGTTCCGCGCCACGATCTCGTCCGCGAAGATGGTCAGCTTCTGCAACAGGATCGCCGCCTGCAGCGTGTCCATGCGGGCGTTCATGCCAACCCGCATATTGAGGTACTTGGGATCGTGATCGAAGGTCCGGCCTTCGAGGTCTGAGGCCACCGCCTGGCCATGCACCCTGAGCGAGACCATCAGGTCGTGCAGGCGCGCGTCAGCGGTCAGCACTGCCCCACCGTCGCCGTAGCACCCCAGCGGCTTGGCCGGGAAGAACGAGGTTGTGGTCACATCGGCCCAATGGATCGGGTGGTGACCATCCAGCGTGCAGCCGAACCCTTGAGCGGAGTCCGAGATCAGCTTCAGCCCGTGGCGACGGGTGACTTCTGAGAGGGCCGGGTAGTCGGCGGGCTGGCCGAACAGATCGACAGCGATCACCGCTCGGGGCGTGAGGTGGCCCTCGGCCTTCACGGCGGCGATAGCGGCGTCGAGCTTGGCAGGATCCAGGTTGTAGGTGTCCGGCAGGATGTCCACGAACACCGGCGTTGCGCCGACCAGCGGCATGACCTCGGCTGTCGCCGCAAACGTGAAAGCCGGACAGAACACCGCATCGCCCGGGCCGATTTCCCACGCCATCAGCGGCAGGATCAGCGCCTCGGTGCCGGAACCGCAGGTCAGAGCAAACGGCGACTGACCGAAGCTCGCCAGCGCCTGCTCGAACTCGGCGATCTCAGGACCCATCACATAGGCGCCGGACCGCACCACCTTGAGGATGGCGTCCTCCAGCGGCTGGCCCAGACGCCGACGCTGGGCCTGGAGGTCAATGAAGGGGATCATGGCGCGGCCCTTCTCATGCTTCGCGGGTCAGAACCAAAACACGGTTGGTGTCGCTCTGTTGCGGCTCAGGTGTCGTGATCAGGGTGCTGCAGGCTGACGATGCTGGCCAGATGGGCGGCAGCCCGCAACTCCGTCGGCTCATGGGTGGGCAGTTCCACCAGGCCGTCGACCCAGGGCAGCTTGCTGGGGCTGCCAAGCTGCTCGGTCGGCCGCGCCGCCGCCGGATCGTCCAAGGCGCCGATGGCGAGGCCAATGGAGCTGTCGCCATATTCGAATGTCAGCGGCGTGCCGCAGGCCTCGCAGAACCCCCGCCACACCTTGTTGGAGCTCTGGAAGCGCTTGCGCTCGCCCCGCGTCCAGACGAGCTCGGGCGCCCCGACGTACGGGCCGAAGAGACCGCCCGTCGCCTTCTGGCACATTCGGCAGTGGCAGATGCTGGCCTCGCCGAGGTCACCCTCGACGCGAAATCGTACGGCCCCGCACTGGCAGCCACCGGAATGGCTCATCTCTCGGCTCCGCCGCAGACCACCGCACGCGCGCGCCGCCCGTCGTGGCCGATAATCCGCAGGGCTGAGATCCCACCCACCTTTGCCTGCCCCTCGAAGGCCAATTCCGTGAAGTCAGGCGCGCGGGCCACGCCAGCCCGCTCGACAAGGGCGTCTAGAGTTCGTCCGACTTGGCGCTCGAGATGCCGAACCAGGGCCGCCTCGCCGGCCGCCCTTAGCCGCGCGGCCCTGGCCTTAACCACCTCGCGCGCCACCGGCGGCATGCGGGCAGCTGGCGTCCCGGGGCGAGGGCTGTAGGGAAAGACGTGCAGGAACGCCAGGCCCGCCTCGTCCACGAGCCTGAGGGTGTTCTCGAACATCGCCTCGGTCTCGGTGGGAAAGCCGGCGATCAGGTCGGCGCCAAACGCCGTGTCCGGTCGCACCGCCCGAACCTCGGCGATCAGCTTCAGGGCGTCAGCGCGGCTGTGGCGACGCTTCATGCGTTTCAGGATCATGTCGTCGCCCGCCTGCAGCGACAGGTGCAGATAGGGCGCCAGGCGCGGCTGCTCGGCCAGGCAGCGCAGCAGGTCGGCGTCGATCTCGGCCGCATCGATGGACGACAGCCTAAGGCGCGGCAGCTCAGGAACCAGCTTCAGGATCCGCCCCACCAGCTGGCCCAGGGTCGGCTGGCCCGGCAGGTCCGCGCCCCAACTGGTGACGTCGACCCCGGTCAGGACCACCTCCTGATATCCCTGGGCGGTCAGCCGGCGGATCTGTTCGACCACCTCGCCAGCGGCGGCTGAGCGGGAATTCCCCCGTCCGAATGGGATGATGCAAAAGGTGCAGCGATGGTCGCAGCCGTTCTGAACCTCGACATAGGCCCGCGCCCGGTCCTTCAGACCGTCCACCAGATGGCCGGCCGTTTCGCGCACGCGCATGATGTCATTGACCCGGATCCGGGCGGTGTCCGGCAGATAGGCGCCGGCCGCGCTCTTTTCGGCGTTGCCCAGCACCTGATCAACCTCAGTCATGGCCGCGAACGCCTGAGGGTCGATCTGCGCCGCGCAACCGGTGACGATCAGCCGGGCGTCCGGCCGCTCGCGCCGCGCCCGTCGGATCGCCTGCCGCGCCTGACGCACCGCCTCGCCGGTGACCGCGCAGGTGTTGAAGATCACCGCATCGCTCAGGCCGTCCTCAGCCGCCCGCGCCCGAATGACCTCGCTCTCATAGGCGTTCAGGCGACAGCCGAAGGTGACAACATCGACGTTCCCAGGTCCTCCCCCATCGGGGGAGGGGGACCGCGGGACGCGGTGGAGGGGGCTGGCGGCGGGCCGCTGTGCTTGCAGCAGGCCCCCTTCACCACGCTGCGCGTGGTCCCCCTCCCCCGATGGCGGAGGACCACTTGAGCGTACGCCTTCGCTCACGGCAACTCCCCCGCATAGTCCACCGCCGCCGGCCCCGTCATCACCACATGGCCATCGTCCCGCCAGTCGATGTGCAGCTCGCCGCCGTCCAGTTCCAGGGTGGCGTGGCGGCCGGTCAGTTCGCGCCGCGCCGCCGCCACCAGGGCCGCGCAAGCGCCGGTGCCGCAGGCCCTGGTGAGGCCCGCGCCGCGCTCCCAGACCCGAAGGCGGATGTGATCCGGCGCCTTGATCTGGGCGAAGCCGACATTGACCGCTTCAGGGAACAGCGGATGACGCTCGATGACGGGGCCGATCTTGGCGATCGGGATCGACTCCGCGTCCGGCACGAAGAACACCACGTGCGGATTACCGATCGAGACACAGCCGGGCGGCGCCATCAGGTCAGCGTGGGGGTAGAGCGCAACGCCCAGCGACCGAGTGTCCTGCTCGGACGCCAGCGGAATCTCACGCCAGTCCAGGCCTGGCGGCCCCATGTCGACGCTGACCAGCCGCTCGCCAGCGCGGGTAGCGATCAGCAGCCCGGCCTGGGTGCGAATACGCGCCTCATCCTTGCCGGACGCCTGCATCAGCAGCCAGCCGACGCAGCGGGTCCCATTGCCGCAGGCGCTGACCTCCTGGCCATCGGCGTTCCAGAATCGGACGTCAGTGTCGGCGCTATCGCCAGGGCCGATGACGATCAGCTGGTCGCAGCCGATGCCATGGGTCCGGTCGGCGATGGCGCGCACCTCGGCGGCCGTCGGCAAAAACGGCTGGGAGCGGGTCTCGATCACGACGAAGTCGTTGCCGAGCCCGTTCATCTTGAGGAACGCGCGGCCCATGGGGGCGGACCTATAGGCGAGATTGGCCGCCAGATCACCTATGGCGCGCGAGCGGCGCTATTTGTGGGTCGCCAGCGGCTCGAACTTGGCCCGGGCCCGTTCGTACCGCGCTTTCATGTCGGCCAGCACGTCGGGATGCAGACTGGCCAGGCTGTAGGCCTCCGAGGGATCCTGGCGCACATCGAACAGATGCTCGGTGTTGAGCCGGTCGAGCGCGGTCTCGAACGAACGGTAGTAGCTGCGACCAACATACTTCCAGCGGTCGGTGCGGATCGCGGCGACCTTCTCGTTGTTGAACAGGATCAGCTCGTCATGCGGGCTGGGCGCGCCCTTGGTCAGCACGCCGGTGAGGTCCAGCCCGTCGATCTCTGTCGCCGGCAGCGGATGGCCAGTCATCGCCATGACCGTCGGCATCAGGTCGATGTTCATGCCAAGGGCATGGCTGACGCGGCCGGCGGGGATGCGGCCCGGACCCCAGGCGAGGAACGGCACGCGATAGCCGCCGTCCCAGCCTTCGCCGCCCTTGCGGTCACGCAGGCCGCCGGACGATCCCTCGAACCACGGGCCATTGTCCGACGTCACAAACACGATGGTGTCCTTGTCCAGTGACAGGCGCTTCAGCTCGGCGAGCAGCCGACCGACCTGCACATCCACTTCCTCGACCACATCGCCATAGGCGGCCGCTGCCGAGTGACCCGCGAAGTCGGGATGCGGATGCAGCGCCAGATGCGGGGCGGTGAGCGCCAGGGTCAGGAAGAACGGCCGCTCACGGTTGTCAGCGATAAATTTGAAACTGCGGTCAAAGAACCGTTCCGTCAGGTGGGGAAAGTCCACGTCCTCGCGGGTCAGCTCCACGCCAGGCTGGGCGGTGAACAGGCCCAGCGGCTTCATGTCGTGGCTGTAGGGCAGGCCGAAGAACAGGTCATAGCCCTGCACCGTCGGCGGCCAGTAGGGCGCCACATGCCCCAGGTGCCACTTGCCGATCAGGGCGGTGGCGTAGTCGGGCTTCAGCGCCTCAGCGATGGTGACTTCAGAGAGCGGCAGGCCGTTCGTGTCCTTGGCCTGGATGACTTCATAAGCGAGGCCCGTGCGAATCGGATAGCGGCCGGTCTGCAGGCCCGCGCGCGAGGGTGTGCAGATGTTGGCCGAGGCGTAGAAGTCGGTGAGCCTGACCCCCTGGCGCGCCAGCCGGTCCAGGTTGGGGGTGCGGATGAAGCGTCCACCATAGCTCGCCAGGTCGCCGTAGCCGAGGTCGTCGGCCAGCACGATGATGATATTGGGCGGGCGACGGTTTGCCACCGCCCTGGCGCCGCTCCCCAATCCGGCCAGCGCCGCAGCCCCCGCCAGCATCTGTCGCCGACCCAAATTCCCACGCATCTGTCGCCCCAAAGCCGTTTGCCGCCGGAGATTGGCGGCCGCCGAGGTCCGTGTCGAGATGGGTGGGCGGTGGACAGCGGGGCCGCCGCGCCTAAAGTAGATCGCAAACAAGGGAGATTTCCATGCGGCGGTTGGCTCTGGGCGATGTGGTGGCGGTGTCTGCGGCGAAGGCGTGGGCGGTGATCGGCGACTTCTCCGGCATGCACAAATGGGCGCCGATCGTGGAGGCCGAGTCCACCGAGGTCACGCCCAAGGGCAAGGTGCGCACCCTGACCATCAAGGGCGGCCGCGTCGTGGTCGAACTGATGACCTCAGAAGGCCCGCACCACTACACCTACACCCTGGATCGGGCCGACATGACCCACTACGCCTCGACGGTATCAGTCGTGCCGATCGACGACCGCAGTTGCCGGATCGAGCTTTGTCTCGATTACGCGCCGGCTGAGGGCGTCGACATGAACGAGGTGACCGATGGGTTCCTCAAGTTCCTGGGCGGCAATCTGAAGGCCATGAAGCGGGCCGTGGCTGCGGCGAACGCTTGAGCGCGCCGCGCGTGACGCCCCTGGATGGCGCCAGGCATGTCTATGAGCCGGCCAAGGGCCATGGCCTGCGGCACGACCCGTTCAACGCCATCGTCGGGCCCCGGCCGATCGGCTGGATCTCAACCGTGGACGGCGCGGGCCATGCGAACCTGGCGCCCTACAGCTTCTTCAACGGCTTCAACTATCGCCCGCCGATCATCGGCTTCTCGACCATCGGTTGGAAGGACACGGTGGCCAATGTCGCGGCGACCGGCGTGTTCTGCTGGAGTCTGGCGACGCGGGCGCTGGCCGAAGCCATGAACCTGACCTGCTCGCCCGCCCCGCCCGAGGTGGACGAGTTCGATGTCGCCGGCCTGACCCGCGCGCCCAGCCGACTGGTCGCCGCGCCGCACGTGGCCGAGAGCCCGGTCAGTTTCGAGTGCCGCCTGACCCAGCTGATCCAGCTGAAGGGCGCGGACGGGGCCGAGCTTGAGACCTGGCTGGTGCTGGGCGAGGTGGTGATGGTCCACATCGATCCCGTGCTGATCAAGGACGGAGTCTATGACACCGCTGCGGCCCGCCCGATTGTCCGCGCCGGACGGATGGGCGACTATTTCGAGATCACGCCGGACACCGCCTTCGAGATGGTCCGGCCGGGCTGGCCGATAGGTTAGGGGGCGGTGGGTTTTGGCGGTGCGACCGGATCACGAGACACCACCTCAGCCGCCGTCTGGTAGTAGACGCCATTCTGTTTGAAACGGGCCGCCATGGCGTCCTGTCCGCCGGTCTTTAATCTTAGCGATCGCAGGTCGTGCAGATGGTCCAGTCGGGTCAGAATCTCGCCCGTCTGGAGATCGATCTCATAGCTGGCCTCGCCTTCCGTGACCGCCACCAGCGCGCGGCGGCCGTCGCCGGAGACATCGATATTTCCAGCCACTACGGTCGACATGGGCGTGCCCGGCGGGGTCTTAGGCCCCGGGAAGATTATCGTCTCCTGCCCGGTGGCAGGATCGAAGGCCAGCACCCGCGACGGGCCGACGTCCGCAGTGGCGCCAAGGTCGTCAAACACGATGATCCGACCTCCGGTGATCGGTTGCGCGCCGTGCTGGAAATGGAAACTTCCCCGGAAGATGTGGGTGAACTTGCGGCTCTGACGATCAAGAATGCCGACCGCACTGATGTTGCGCATGGAGACCAGCAGGTCGTCCGCCGTGACGTCGCTGAACTTTGCCGCGATCTCGGCGCCAACCGCGCGCACATAGTTGGTGTGAAGAGGGTCACAGGAATCGGCGAACTTGCGGAACGGCGCATTGGCCTGCAACAGCAGCGCGCGAAACCGCGACTCGACCACGGCGTCGAAGACCTGAAAGGTCTCACGAACGCGCCCCCCGGTGTCGAGCAGGTGGATCGTGTCGCGCAGGTAGCCAACCCTGCAGCCGGCAACCAAGACCTTGCCGCCGCCAAGATCGCGGTAGACCGGACGGGTAGAGATCTCGGCGCTGGTCACGGCGATCTCGCCGCCAGGCAGCAGCGCCGGCCAATGATGGGTGTAGTCGCGGCGGTACCAGACAACGCGGCCGTCCAGGGCGATGCGCGCCACGCCAGCGCCGAACGGGAAGGCCTTGTCGTTGTAGAATGTGGCGATCAGGTCGCCGCCGGGCAGCTGGACCAATCCAAACGGATTGAGATCGGTTTCCGGCGACATGAAAGGCTGCTGATACGGCAGGTTGGCGATATCGCCCTTATGAAAGGCGGCCGGACGGAAGGGATAGGCGTGTACCAGCCGCCCTTGGCGGTCTAGCATCACCGCCAGACAACCCATCCCAGGACAATACTCCAGAAAGCGCTTCGGGCCGCCGGTGATGAGCAGGTTCTCCCCGCCGCTCGCGGCGACAGAGGTGATCCGCTGCGCCGCAGCCATGTCGGCCGGGATCTTCGTGTAGGTCAGGAAGTCGGACCCGTCGATATCCGTGAAATGATTGATCACGACGCCCGTGGTCTTGACCGCCCCGTCGATCAGCTGGAACGGAAAAACCTGCCGAACCGTCGTAATGTAACCGAGGCCAAAGGCGATCATCAACAGCGCCAACGCGAACATCGCCAACGGCAGTTGACCCAGAATACGCCGCACCACTCACCCCACTTCATTCGCCCCGTGACAAGGTGAGGCTAACAGCCACGAGTCAGAGCGTCCATCGTGAGCTAGGCCGCCTGTGGGACTGTGGGGCGAGATGGCCAGTGTTAGTAAATCTGTGTTGTTCTCGGCGCGCCCTCCATCAGCGCGCTGGGCGCGTCATGCCTTTGTCGGTCGTTGACGCAGAAGGGATCCGTTTTCCAATGGCTTTGCAGAGCTCCCCGCAGACGACATCGCGCGCCACGCCGCCTCGGGGATGGACACTGTTCGCCATGCTCTCCGTGTTCGCGGGCCTGGCGGCGAGCCGGTTGCTGCCCCTGATGCGGCCCGACGAACTGATGCTGGACGAATGGATGCTGGCGCTGGCGCTGCAGCACGAGCCCGTCATCTGGCCGTCCACGGCGTTGTCCCTGTTCGAACAGTCGGCGCCGTGGGGGGTGCTGGTCCTGTTCAAGGCGCTGATCTCCGGCTTCGGCTTTTCGCTGGTCGCGCTGCGCGCGCCAGTCGCCATCGCCAGTCTGCTGGGACTTTGGTTCCTTTGGCGCGCCGCCCGTGGCGTGCTGGAGCGACCCGCCGCCGTGTTTGCCCTGGCGATCGCCGGCTTGACCAGCGTGTCGCTGAGCTATGCGCCGATGTTCAAGCAATACAGCTTCGAGTTCGCGTCTTCCGCCATGATCCTGTGGGCGGCGGTAGCGATGGCGCGCGGGCGCCTGTCGCTGCGGTCGGTCGGCGTCTTTGCGGGCGTGTCGCTCCTGGCGCTGCTGTTCTCAGCGACGGCGCCCATGGCGACAGCCGCCTGCGGCGCCGGCGTGCTGGCCGAGGCGGCCCGCCGCCGGCAGCTCGACCGCGCCGGCCTGTGGCGGTTCGGGATTGCCGGCTCCATCTATCTGGCCCTGACGGCCGGCTGGTACCTGCTGGCGTTCCGGCCCGCAACGGCGTTCCAGTTCAGCGGCTATGCGGACATCTACGCGGCTGGCCGACTGCACTTTGAGGCCGGTTCGATCAGCCGCTTCTTCGGCTTGTTCACCTCGCTGATTCGCTTCCCGAATGTCCCCGCCGCCCAGTCGTTGGCCTGGGCGCTCTACGGGCTGGTCGGTCTCGCCGGCGGCCTGATCACGTGGCGCAGGGCCGACGGAGACATCCTGCCGTCTGTAAGCGCCGTCGTGCTGGTCGCCGGTCTGGCCACGGCGTCGGCCGCAGGCGTCGCTCCCGTCATCTATCACCGCCATGTGCTCTTCACCTTGCCGATCCTCGCCCTAGGGCTTGGCGCCGGCGCGCAGGCTTGGCTTGGCCTCACTGCGCCGCGCGCGGGCGCTTTGCGGACAGCCGGATCGGCGCTCGCGCTGGGGGCGGCGGTGTTTGTGAGCGCGGCCGCCGTTCAACAGTCCCGACACCTGGCGAGCGAACAGGTGGCTAGCGTCCTGACGCGCGGCGCACCGAAATGTGCGCGGGTCTGGAGCTACTACGGCGCGCTTCCCGCCGCCCTGGCCTTCCAACAGCAGCATCCCGCAATGCGGCTGGCTGGGGTCATAGCCTACCAGTCCTCGAACGACGGCTGGTTGACCCGTGTCCGCGCTGGCTTTGACGCCTACGCCGATCAGCAAATCACCGCCCTGTCCGCCGAACCTCAGGTCTGCATCCTGATCGCCCATGCGCGCACCGAGGAACGCCGTAAGCTGCTGACCCGACTGGACAAGGATTTCATCTGCACACTCGGGGAGCGGGCGACCGGGGCGGAGCTCCTCAACTGTCGTCGGCGGATGGGTTGACCGAAAGCCGGCGAAAGATGCGATTGACGATGAGGTAGTTGACGCCAATCGAGACGCCCATCGCCGCGCAGAGCCGCAGGAAATCCCAGGCCGGGCCCGTCTGTACGTACCCGCTCAAGCCGGTGATGACGGCCAATCGAATCGAAAGCGCCACCAGTGAGGAGGCGGCCGTCAGTGCAAGACGCTTGGGAGATATCCGCGCCTGCTGTCCGCCATAGGCCCAGAGCTCAAACAGCAGGTAGTTCTGCAAGACGGCGCAGGAAAAGCCGACCACAGCGGCCCATCGAAGGGGCACGCCAGCGAAGGTCGACAACGCCATTGAAACGCCCAGGTCCACAACGGCGCCGGCGACAATTGTCACGGCGAATCTGAAGGTCTTGGACGAGATCGTCATGATCTGGAGGTCCCTGCCGAATGGTATGCGATCTAAAGACCCTGACGCGCACCGCGGATCCGAGCGCCAAGCCGGTCCTCGATCAATGAACTTCACTTGCGACGAACAGCCTTCGAGGCCGCGCGACGGCAGATTTAGGAAAACAAGTGCTGCGTATTGGCCCGGGACCACTCCTCACCCATTGTCGGAATAATCTCAAAGAGATCATATATATTATCGATCTTAGCGCCCAGAATGGAGTAGATATTCCCCTCGGATCCATGCGTCGAAAGAAGAATAGGTCGGCCATCATCCCGTTCATTCTTCTGAAGGACGGTCTTGGTTTCAAATATGGATCTCTTGTATTGAATATCGACCATACTCGGCACGTATCTGCGTGCATCAAGCATCATATGCCGCCAGTGCGACGGCGGGGAGGGCACATGAGGTGTGGCGGCTGCGGCTGGCGCGTCAGTCCAGCCGAAGTGCGGCGTGTAGCGAACGTGGGTCAGTGAATGCAGGTGCTCGGATGGATAGGGCATCAGCGAAAAGAAGGGCCCGTCCATCACGGTGATGGCGAAGCCGTCCAGCTCAGCGGGCGGCGCCACCAGCGCAATCTCGGCCATTTCATGTTTCAGCGCGACCATCTCCAGGCCACTGTCTCGAAGCAGGTTGTTGATGTTCGAATAGGTCACGTTGAAGACATAGCGGGCAGCAAGCTCACTGCCATCGGCCAGGTGAACGACGGTGCGACCGGTGTCGCGGTCCAAGCGGGCGACCTGGGTATCATAGCGCGTCTGGATACCACTGGCCGCCATTCGCGCGGTCAGCTGGTCTCGCAGCACTGTCCAGTCGAAGGCGAACTCCTGGCAAACAAAGGCGTCTTCAATCAGGGTGGAATCGAACAGCGCCCGATGCCGCGCGCTCGCGGCTGAAATCGGGGCCTGCATGCCTTCAAACATCCGCAGAAAGCGCGCGGCTGAGACCTTGGATCGGCGCGCGGCGATCGCATAGATCATGCTGAAATCCGAGACGATCGCATCCGGAAAGTCCCGCACAAATCGCGCCTGGAGCAGGCGCGAACGGAGCGCGGTGACGAAGCTGCGCGGATAGTGAAAGCCCGTATGCACACGGGCCTGGTTGACGCGCGAGGCCCGCTCGAGCGGGCCGCTCTCCGCCTCGATCACGACGATCTGGTCCGTGACGCTGCGCAGGAACAACGCCAGGGCGCAGCCGAAGAATCCCCCGCCCACCACCGCGATGTCGACGTCTTTCGCAGCCATGCCCAACTCCGAGCTCACCCGTGCTTGGGGTTGTAGGCGCCGAACAGCGTCTTGATGACCACCAGCAACAGGTCCGCCAGAGCCTTGATGCCATTGATCTTGGTTGGAACAGCCTCATTGGCCGGGTAGACGCGCGAGGTCGGTATTTCCTTGACCCGATAGCCAAGCTGGCTGGCGCGAACGGTCAGATAGGCCAGCAGTTCATAGCGATCAAAGACCGCTCGAAACGGCTGGACACGGGGATCGGTCAAGTACGTCGCGGAATAGGCGCGATAGCCTTGGGTTGTGTCGGTGAGCCACTGGCCGGCCGCGAGGCTGAGAACCGGTGCATGGATCAGGCGGATCGCCAGATATCGCGGCAGGGGCGTATTCTCGCTATGTCCGCCCGCGATGAACCGTGACGCCTGGACATAGCCAAAGCCGGCGTCCAATGCCTCGACGAAGTCGGGGACCGTTTCGACCCCGTCCTTGCCGTTGCCATCGATCGTTAGGATTCCGTCGTAGCCCTGCAGAAGCGCCCAGGCGTAGCCGCATCGGAGCTGGGCCGAGAGTCTGCCCGGTCCGATCTTGGTCAGGATCGCGCGAACTTGCACGTCGGCAAGGAACGCCGGCGCCAACGAGCCGTCGGTCGAGCCGCCATCCACCACGATGATGTCCGCCCACTTCGAGAGCTGCAGCTGATGCATGCGCCGCAGTTGAGTCTGGATCCTGTCGCCTTCGTTGAGGACCGGTATCAGAATGGCGTAGCGGCCTGCGCGGACCGCCAGCTCCAGCGCTTCAAAGGCAGGGACAGACCAGCCCTTCCCGGCGAAGGCTGCGGCCTCGTAGAGGATCGAGGCCGCACTCATCCGCGGGGCTGCCGAGAAGTCATCTCCACATTCAGCTCGTCGATCGCATCAAAGAAGTTGACGTTGGAAATCTCATCCATGATCGGTCGTCGCGACCGCCCAGAGAGACTTTCAGCGACATCTGCAAGGCCGAGGCAGAGGACCGCGAAACCGATCGCCAGGAACCCCACCGAGCCGCTTTGCACGAGCGCCGTCGAGAACCAGCCTTGCTGCACATCCGGCTTCAACAGCACGACGCCAACTGCGTACACGGCGTAGAGGAGCGCAATGGCCGCGACAATCAACGACAGGCCCGCGTAGCCCTTCAGGTATCGGCCGGAAGAGGTCGAGATAAGTTCTTCCAGCAGCGCGTAGCGATCCGCAATGGCTGATCGCGAACGGGTCAGACCCGTGACGTTCACGGACTTTCGCCGGTAGGCGTCGCCGCCCCGTTTGACCTCGAAGCGAAGATCCAGCGCCAGCGTCTTGCGCTCAAGCAGCCCGTTCAGCTTTCCGCGTGGCAGGGCGATTGTCTGCAGGTCTGACGCGTTGACGCGATAGGCGGAGATCGCATTCAAAAGCCAGTAGCCGACCGAGAGTCGTGGCAGGCCCGCCGCGCGTCGCGCCAGCACGATCTGGTCTGTTGCGTAGGCGTCTGACGCAAATTCGGCGAGGTCGAGCGACTGGAACTCGTGGAACCCCGTCAGGACGACGACGTCGCCGATCGCCTCGGAGGCCGCGATCGCCCGCCGGCGATAATAGCCAATATCGTCGTTCGAGATGATGATGCGCAAGTTTGCAACGCGGGCCAGATCCGCGCCCTGCGGGGTCAGTTGGCTGCGGTCACGATCACGAATGACATAGACGATCTCCCAGTAACGGAACGCCTGCGAGAGCTCTGCCGAAAGCACGGCGAGCTTGGCGACTTCGTCCACCAGCCGCTCTTCCGAGGCGAGACAGATCGAGACCAGAAAGCCGTCCATCGGCAAGGATCCCGCGCTCATGTCCCCGCCCCCGCCTTGGCCGCGCGGAGACAGGCGTCGATGCAGGTTGTGACGTTTTCCACATTGTCCGCGCCAGGCGGACGCATCTCGATGGAGAACCAGCCGGCGTATCCGACATCAATCGCTGCCGACGCTAACGCCATGACACCCGCCGCTGATCTTGGGGCGGGCGTCAGATGCGGTTCGCTGATGTGGACATGGGAGATGCGGCGGGCGCCTTGGCGAAACAGCGCGGCGGCGGCTGGAAACTCGCCGTTCATATGCAGCGCGCCCAGGTCAAAGTTCACGGTAATCGCCGGATGGTCGACCCGGTCCGCGAACGCCAGCGTCTCAGTCATCGTATTCAGAAAGTTGGTTCCATACTCGACAGGGTTGGGCTCAAGCGCCAGCGTGACGCCCGCCGCCTGTGCGGCTTGGCCCAGTCGCTGCAGCGCCGCGCAGGCGATGGTCTCAGCGTCAGTGCGCGCCATGCCCGGCGGGATCACCCGGTTAGCCGGCGAGCCCAACACCAGATTGGGCGCTTCCAACCGTTCCGCCAGCGCAATGGCGCTGGCGACGCCGGCCTCAAACGCCCCACGTTCCGCAGGGCCGCCGAACAGGCTCGCGCCCGTCACGCCAAACAGCAGCGACTGCATCGATACCGGCGTCAGGCCATAGCCCTCGCACTCGGAGCGAAAGCGCGCCACCTCGAGCTCCGAGGGGCGGAACGGGTCATCCCCTTCTGGGAATGTCAGGCCCGGCGCGATCTCCAGGCCGCTGACGCCGCGCTCGGCGAGCAGACGATAGATCGTGAGGCGCTCGTCGGGACGCCAAGCGATGTTTGAGATGGCCAGCCGTTTCATCGCGCGCCAACCGCTTTGAAGCCGGCCGCCTTGAAAAACGTCCGCAGGTCCTCAAGCACCTCATCGGCCGAGAAGAGGTAGGGGCCGCCGGCGCCAAACACCGCGCCGTACTCTGAGCATACGTTCTCATCGATCCGCGCCGGCCGATCACAGTCGAAGGGCGCGCCGGTCAGCGCCATGTGTATGTCGCGGGCGCGCCACGGCTCTGAACACAGATTGAGGAGCGGAATGCCGTGCTGCAGGCAGGTTTCGATGTCGCCCGCCAGCCTCTGCACATTGTAGAACTGAAAGCGGCTTTCGCTGTTGGTGAAATCCCGGGCGGTGAACCCGATTCGGTCGAACGCAGATCGCACCTGTGCGCCCACTGAAGGGTTGGCCAAGATCTCTCGGCGCGCCGACCACATGGCCTTGGACGCATCAAACGCAAATGCTCGGTGTAGCGCTTCGGCTTCAGCGCGGCGGGCGGACACAATGAGGTCGTCGAACTTCGCGGCGGCCACGAACGATGGGATGGGGTTCAGCAAGTCAAAGATGAAATTCTTCTTCAGACCGGGGCCGAACAGGGCCGGCAGCCGCAGGATGTGGCAGTCAAACCGTGCGCTGGCCTCGACCTCCAGCCACCGTCGATTTCGACCGTAGGCTTTTGCGGCTTCATACGCCGCCGTGGATTCGGTGTAGCCGGCAGACAGGTCATCAAACACGGCGACCGTCGAGATCAGCACGAGCTTGTCGATTCTCGCCGAACTGAGGGAGGCTATCAGGCTCTGGATGTTGGCGGCGTCCGCATCGGGATCGGCGTTTGCGGCCCACATGGTGGCCGGGGCTCCGGCGCAGACAACCAGATCAAAGCTCTGACCGGCGATCCCGGCGATGGTTTTTGAATTGTAGAGGCGGTCAAAGTCGCGCTGCGCCGCCAGGGCGCCGCCGACAAAGCCGGTCGATCCGATCAAACCTCTCATCGATCCATTTCGCCGTTGCCGCCACGCGCCAAGCCTGAACGGGGAGCCGCTGCTGTTGCAATCACCCTTTGGAGCCCAGTTTGGGCGAGTCCGAATTGAGATATCGTTGCCAAGAGATCAACCCCAGCAACGCCCTCCAGGCGGTCGGCTTGGCAGTTTGATCGAATTTCAAGCCGATCAGGGGGACGGCTGCGGCTCAGCGTACGGTCGGGACGTTGACCAGCGCGCGGGACAATTCCAGCGCCTCACGCTCAGCGCGCCGGTCCCACGCCTCCTGGGTGGCGCAGATGCGGTGGGTCATCAAAGAGCCGAGCCTGGCCTCCTCGACGCAGATCTTCTTCGGCTTCGGCGGTTTGGCGGGCGCGGCGGCCGGCGGCTGAGATACGGGGGCGCCTGCGGCCGCCACCGGTTCAGCCGCGAGCGCCGCCAGAAACAAAAGGCTGATCAATGGCATCGGGACCCTCCAAATCTGCGGTATGCTAGGCTCACGCATCGCGCCCTGTCACCCGGTCGGGTTGGCGCACGCCTAGAGCATCGTGCGGAAAAGTGGGGACCGGTTTCCGCAAAACGATGCGAAAACAAAAATCTAGAGCAGGCCGTGCGATTCCTATATCGCGCGTCCTGCTCTAGTTGTCCGCCAAGGCAGGTGGTTGTAACGCCGACGCTACCGTTCCGTACGCGCGCTTGAGGCTTGATTCTGCTGCAATACACCCGCAGCCTGCGCCTGGATCCGGAGCTAAACACCTTGCAGAGATCGATAACGCCGGCGCTGGTCGCCACCTTGAGCCTCAGTCTGGTGACGGCGTGTACGCCGACGCCGCCCGGCAAAAGCGCGAAGGCCACCGCTGAAGCCAAGTTCAACACCGACCTGCCGATGACCGAGTTCATGGGCCATTTCGTCGATCCGGCCGCCTTCATGTACTGGAAGGGGTCGGGGACCGAGGTCACCGAAAAGGGCGAGCGCGACCTGTCGCCGACCACCGACGAGGGCTGGGACGTGCTGGTCAATGGCGCGACCATGCTGATGGAGGCCGGCAACGCCCTGCAACTGCCTGGCCGCACCCGCGCGCCAGAAGCCGACTGGAACCGTTACGCCCAGATGCTCACCGACCGCGCGCTGATCGCCCGGGCGGCCGCCGAGAAACACGACAAGAAGGCGGTCTTTGACGAGGGTGGCCGGGTCTATGAGGTCTGTGTCGCCTGCCACGAACAGTTCGTCATTCAGCCTGAGCTCAAGGCCAACGGCCCGGCCAAGGGCAACCCCCTGCCGAGCCTGCCGAAACCAAAATAGCCGTGCATCTCCGGACGTTGTCGTTGCGTGGCGCGCGCGAATATTGGAACAAGCCGCCTCACCCGGTCCGGAGCCCCCTCACCGCCATGGACGATCCGCAGCCGCTGATCGCCGCTTACCTGCGCAAGCGCGCGGATCTGGTGCGGTTCTTTGCGCTGCGCACGGGGTCTGCGGCGGCGGCCGAGGATCTGGTCCAGGATCTGTTCCTCAAGATTGAGGGCGCCGCCCTGCCCGCCGCCCTGCAGAGCCCGGAGGCCTATCTCTATCGGGTCGGTTCCAATCTGATGCTGGACCGGCTGAAGCAGCAGCGCCGCCAGTCCGCCCGGGAGGACAATTGGGACCGCGAGACCCGCCGCGGCGACGGGCCGGAGTCGGTCGCCGAACAGCCGCCGGCCGAAGAGGCGCTGGATGCGCGCCTACGCCTGACCCGCTTGCTCGCCGCCCTGGACACCCTGCCGCCTCAGGTCGCCGCCGCCTTCCGGCTGCACAAGTTTGACGGCCTCTCACACAGTGAAACGGCGGCCCGCCTTGGGGTCTCGCGCAGCTCGGTGGAGAAGTACATGATGAGCGCGCTCAAGCATCTGCTGGCGAGGATGGAACCATGAACAGCCGGCATTGCGGTGCGGCCGGGCCGGCGGCGTCACTGACCCAGGAGTCCTTGCGTGCGCCATGACCGGCCCGTCACACCCCCCGACGTCCGAAATCCACCTGCGCGAGCAGGCGGCGGATTGGCACGTTCGCTTGGGCTCCGACCTTGCGGGCGATGCAGACTGGCTGGCGTTTGAGGCTTGGCTGGCCGAAACCCCGGCGCACGGCAGCGCCTATGGCGCCGTCGAGGCGCTCTGGAGCGCGCTCGATGAGCTTCCAAGCTCGGCGACGTCGAACCTGCGGACATTGCGGACACGTCCGCGCCTGGAGGTCTGGATCGGACTGGCCGCTGCCGGGCTTGTCGCTGCGCTCGCCCTCGCATTCACCCTCATGGGGCCATCGCATCTTGACAGCTATGTGACCGCGCGCGGCGAGCAGCGGCAGATCGCGCTGGCCGACGGCAGTCGGCTGGTGCTGAACGGCGGATCGCGCTTGACGGTCAGGCTCTCCCGCCACGAACGGCGTGTGGTGATGGCCGACGCCGAGGCCCTGTTCGATGTCGCCAAGGATCCCGCACGACCCTTCGTGATCGAGGTCGGAGACCGGCAGATCCTCGTGGTAGGCACCCAGTTCAACGTCCTGCACCATGCGGGTGATATCCGCGTGACCGTGCGGCGCGGCGTTGTCGAAGTGCGTCCGGCCGGACCGGCGAGCGGCGCACCCCTTGCACGGCTTCGGGTCGGACAGGCGCTGGTCCACCGCGAGGGACAATCGGGGGACAGGGTAGGCCCAGCGGACGCCGAGGCGGCAGCGGCCTGGACGGAAGGACGCTTGATCTTCAGGGGCGAGCGGCTTGAAGATGTGGCGTCGGTCCTGAACCGATATGTGGAGACGCCAATCGTGATCGCCCCAGATGCGCAAGACCTCCCGGTTACCGCTGTCCTGATGCTGGACCGCGAAGACATTATGGTCGGCCGGCTGGCGACCTTCCTGTCGCTGGATACGCGGCGCGAGCCGAACGCCATCCATCTCAGTCGCGGCGGGCCCGCGCACTGACCCCGCCGGTGCGGCGCATCGCAGCCCTTGTGCTGCTGATCAGCGCAGGCCTTGGCGCGCCAGCGCTGGCGGCGGACCGCGCGATGGACCTCAACGTACCTGTCCAATCCCGGCAGGACGCCCTGCTGTTGCTGGCGCGGCAGGCTGGGGTATCGCTGGGGTTCGCGCCCGGCGCCCGCTGCGAAGGCCAGGCCGGCGTGGCGGGCCGCATGAGCCTCGACGCGGCGCTGGCGCAACTGTTGGCCAACTCGGCTTGCGACGCGGCGCGGCCGGATCCACGCACGGTGGTGATCCGGCCGCGACCGGCGCGCGGCCTGCTGGCGCGGCTGAGGTCGGCGCAAAGGCCGCCAGCGCCGTTCGCCAGGCCGACCCCTGGCGAGCTCTCGGAGTTGGTGGTGACCGCCGAGAAGCGCGAGACGCTGCTCGGCGCATCGGCCTCGAGTCTGACCGCCCTGTCTGGCGAGGACCTGGCGCGACAACACGTTGCAAACGTTGGCGAACTCAGCCTGGCGGCGGCTGGCGTGATCGTCACCAACCTGGGTCCAGGACGCGACAAGATCCTGCTGCGCGGACTCTCGGACGGACCGCTCACCGGCCACACCCAATCGACCGTCGCCACCTACCTGGGCGAGCTGCGTCTGACCTACAACGCTCCGGATCCGGATTTGCCGCTGCTCGACGTGGCGCGGGTGGAGGTGCTTCGCGGACCCCAGGGCTCGCTTTACGGCGGCGGCTCCATTGGCGGCGTGCTGCACGTGGTCCCCAATGCACCTGACCCTACGGACACCTCGGCCAGTGTGGAAATCGGCGCGGGTGCGACCCAGGGCGGGTCGGCGTCCCGGTCTGTCCGTGCGGTGGCCAACGCGCCCCTGTTCAGCGACCGCGCTGCGGTTCGGCTGGTGGCCTGGAGCGAGGTGAGCGGCGGCTTTCTGGATGACGCGGCGCGTGGGCTGCACAATGTCGACCGCACCCGTCGCCTGGGTCTGCGGCTGTCGGCCTTGACGCTACCAAGTGACGATCTGCGCCTGGAGGGCGCTGTGATCTTGCAGACCATCGGCACGCGCGACGCACATTACACCCAGCCCGCGCTCGGCGCGCGTGTTCGCGCGACGCCCGTCGCCGAGCCGCACGATAATGACTTCCTGGCCGTGTCGGTGTCCGCACACTGGACGCCCGTCTGGGGCGATCTGACCGCCAGCCTTGGCGCGCTCGATCACAACGTCACCACCACCTATGACGCCAGCCAGGCCCCGCTTTCGCTGATCGACGTGGCGCCCGGCCAGACGTCGGCGCAGCCGATCGATTTCCACGACGAGAACCGGATCCGCGCCGTGATGGGCGAAACGCGGCTGACCTCGATCGGCTCTGGCCGCTTGCAATGGCTGGTCGGCGCCTTCAGCTCAGCCGGCGAACAGCGCCTGAACACTGACTTGAATGCGCAGGGCGGCGCAGGCTATCGCGAAGAGCGCCGCGACCGCCTGTTCGAAAGCGCGTTGTTCGGCGAAGCCTCCTACGACCTGACCGCGAACCTCACCGTCAGCGCCGGTGGTCGTGCGTTCAACACGCTGCTGAAGACCCGTTCGGAGGTCAGCCTGGCCGCGCCGCTGCGGCGTTTCGAGGGTCGGGCGCGCGATATCGGCTTCTCGCGCAAGCTGCGGATCGTCTACCGGATCTCGCCGCGCTTCAGCCTCTATGGTCTCGCAGCCGAAGGCTACCGCACCGACGGCTTCAACACCGGCGGGCCGCCCGGTCAGCTGTTCGCCGACCTCCCCGACACCTTCCAACCGCTGCGCCGATATGGCGGCGATGAGCTGTGGAATTATGAGGCTGGCGCACGGTGGCGCGCGCAGAACGGCCAAGCGGCGGTTCGCCTGGCCGGGTTCTTCGCGGACTGGCAGGACATTCAGACGAACTTGGTGCTGCCGTCCGGGCTGCCGTTCACCGCCAATCTGGGCGCCGGACGCAGCCGGGGGGTGGAGTTGGAGGCCAGCTATGCCGCCGGGCCGCTGCGCCTCTCCGCCAACGGTGTCCTGGAAGAGTCCGAACTGACCCGGCCCGATCTGAGCCTTGGCGTTGTCGAGACCAGCACCCTGCCCGGCGTGCCCGCGGTCTCGTTCGCAGTGTCGGCGAGCTATGCGACCGCTCTATCGCGGGACTGGTCGCTGAATTTCGACGCCGGCTACGCCTTCGTTGGCCGCTCGCGTCTGGCCCTTGATGCGACGACGTCGGCTCGGATGGGCGGCTATGGCGGTCTGCGCCTTGGCGCGGCGGTTCACACCTCGGCGCTCGGCATCGCCATGCGCGTCGACAACGCCCTGGACAGCCGCGGCGACACCCTGGCGTTTGGCAATCCGTTCTCGTTTCGCAACAACGCCCAGAGCACGCCGCAGCGTCCCCGCACGGTCAGCCTGACCCTCAGCCGCAAGTTCTGAAGCAGCGAGGGTTACGGAACCAGCAGTTCCCAGGCGCCGTCAGCCCAGCGCTTGTAGCGCCGCGTCGCAGGGACCCAGGCGCCGCCCGCTGAGGGGCGCGAAGCGGTCCGGCATTCAGCCACATCGTTGGTCCAGGTCCAGCGGCAATCGCCGCCAGCCCAATCGGCATGGGGCGCGACGGGGCCGCGCGTCGTCCGCTCGCGGCCAGGGTCCATCAGCCGACTGGAGATGGCCCACTCCTCAGCGGCCACCTGCTCCTGCGGCGTCAGTTTGAACGCGCCGCCGATCGCGCATCCCGCCCCAATGGCGCCCATCAGCGCCACCGCTGCGATGGCCGGAAGCGGTGCGAAGGTCATGCGCCTGGGCCTGCCCAAGGTCTGGGCGTTCGTCAAGGATGGCGCACCCGACACGATTCGAACGTGTGACCTTTGCCTTCGGAGGGCAACGCTCTATCCAGCTGAGCTACGGGTGCGTTTCCAGTGGACGCCTCCTCTAGCGGAAAGGCCGGGCGCGCGCTAGGCGCCCTTGACGCTGTCCCAGAAGGTCTTGGCCTTGCCGGCGAAGTTGGCGTTCTTCGGGTGCTGGGCCTCGGTGGAGAGGCCGGCGAACTCGCGCAGCAGTTCCTTCTGTCGGGCGGAGAGCTTGGCCGGCGTCTCGATGAACAGCTCGACCACCAGATCGCCACGCTCGCGCGAGCGCAGGGACGGCATCCCGCGCCCCTTCAGCCGCACGGTGCGGCCGGTCTGCGCGCCCTCCGGCACCTTGACCGGCACCTTGCAGGCCCCGTCGCAATTTTCGCCGCCCATCAGGCAGGGCGCCTCGATCTCGCCGCCCAGCGCCGCCACGGCCATTGGCACGGGCACGGTGCACAGAAGGTCCAGGCCGTCGCGCTCGAACAGTTCGTGCGGCTTGACCGAGATGAAGATGTAGAGGTCGCCGCGCGGCCCGCCACGCGCGCCGCCGTCGCCCTCGCCGGCCAGCCGGATCCGCGCGCCGTCATCGACGCCGGAAGGAATCCGCACCGACAGTGTCCGCTCGCGGCGGACCTGGCCCATCCCGTGGCAGTCGGAGCAGGGGTCGAGCACCAGCTGGCCCGCGCCGCCGCAACGGGGGCAGGCGCGCTCGATGGAAAAGAACCCTTGCGTGGCGCGCACGCGGCCGGCGCCGCCGCAGCTGCTGCAGGTCGTCGGCGAGGTCCCGGGTTTCGCGCCCGAGCCAGAACAGACCTCGCAGGTCAGCGCCGCGGGA
>JAYTFM010000010.1:0-78152 GCA_043734425.1 Alphaproteobacteria bacterium | reverse complement strand
AGCGCAGCCGTTGTGCTGACAGTTGTGATCATGATTTCCCGTATTTCATTAGGTCGAGGACCCGAAAGATCACCGCAACAATGATCTCAGCCTCTAGAATCGCAGGCGTTGAAAATTAGTCCAGAACCCCCAAAGTTACTCACCCTCATGCCAGTAATACACTTGGCCTCGAGTGCGAGCTTATTTCCCCCGTCGGGGGCATCTGGAAGCGAAAATATACTATGGAAGGCGGGCGGAATTCTATCCGACCTGAGCTTGAATCCACTTAAACAAGCCTAGTTGGTTCGCGAAGGTGAAATTATGTCGCAGGTGCAAAAACCCCGTGCCGATTGACGAGTGGCGGCCCACCCCGCCTTCCGGTTGCACTCTTGTCGCGCCAGGCGTTTCGCGGATGCTAAGGAACGTCGTGAACGGAATGTGAACTCCCATACCATTGAAATTGTTGGGAGAAAGTTTTGGCTGCCGGCGCATTTGCGGAGGTCTCAGCGCAATGCATCACGCGCGCCAAGCTGGCGTTCTGGACTTCGTCTGACAATTCAAGACATTTCGCCGCAGACGCGTTCCCGCCTGGACTACCTTCCCGAGAACCACCCCGACAGGGATGGTGGAGCCGAGCGGAATCGAACCGCTGACCTCCTCATTGCGAACGAGGCGCTCTACCAACTGAGCTACGGCCCCAGGAAGGGGGCGGAATAAGGCGATTGGCGGGCTTGCTGTCAAGCGCCTCGCGGTTTCAAGGCTCGCGTGGCGACTTGCGCCGGCCTAAAACGCCGGTAGAAGCGGGAGCGATGGGCAGCTTTATCTATTTCATCGTCGATAGCCTTCTGGGGCTCCTGATCTTCGCGATCATCGCCAGCGCGATCTTGTCCTGGTTGTTCGCCTTCAACGTCGTCAACGATCGCAATCCCTTCGTCCATTCCGTGGCGCGGGTTCTTGAGGCTGTAACCGCGCCAGTGCTTCGACCCTTTCAGCGACTGATCCCGCCGCTGGGCGGCGTCGACATCAGCCCGATCTTCGCCATCCTGATCCTGCAAGGCGCCAAGGGATATCTGTTGCCATGGGCGCTCGGGCCGTTGACGCGCCTCATCGGTTAAACCCACACCTCGCCCAAGCGGAAGCATGCCGCCGCCGATGTCCAGCGCCGCAGACCTCGCCAGCCTGATAAGCAAGGCCCGGCGCATCGTCATCTTCACCGGTGCGGGGATCTCGACGGAGTCGGGCATCCCGGACTTTCGCAGCCCGGGCGGCGTCTGGAGCCGAATGAAGCCCATCTACTTTCAGGATTTTGTCGCCGACGAGACGAAGCGCCGCGAAGCCTGGGATCGGGCGTTCAGCGGTCGGGCTGGCTGGGTGGGTCGAGAACCGAACGCCGGTCACCATGCGGTCGCGCGGCTGGTGGCCCAGGGTCGCGCTTCAAGCGTCGTCACCCAGAACGT
The DNA here is from genome assembly GCA_043734425.1 of Alphaproteobacteria bacterium. Taxonomy (GTDB): domain Bacteria; phylum Pseudomonadota; class Alphaproteobacteria; order Caulobacterales; family Caulobacteraceae; genus Phenylobacterium. Next base: position 76,716 of record JAYTFM010000010.1, on the reverse strand, counting down.
CGACAATCTGCATCAAGCCTCGGGGATTCCGCCGCAGCAGGTGATTGAGCTGCATGGCAACGCCAGCTACGCGACATGCCTGGAATGCAGCGAGCGCCACGAACTGGAGGACCTCAAGACTCTGTACGAGGCCACCGGCGACCTGCCGTCCTGCCGCCTCTGCGGCGGGCTGGTCAAGACGGCGACCATCTCGTTCGGCCAAGCCATGCCCGCCGAACCGATGGCGCGGGCGGAGGCGGAGACTCTGGCTTGCGATCTCTTCCTGGTGCTGGGCTCGTCGCTCGTGGTCTATCCCGCCGCCAGCTTTCCGATGTTGGCGAAGCGGAGCGGCGCCATGCTGGCCATCGTCAATCGCGAGGCTACCGACCTCGATGTCCACGCTGACCTGGTGGTGCGTGACGAAATCGGACCGGTGATGAGCGCGGTGGCGCCGGCGATCTAAAATCGCGTTTCTTCAAATTGGTCATACCCGCGCCGTGATCGACGCGTTATGCGCTCGCTCGATGCTTTCGGAGTTCCATGTGCCTAGACGGATCGCAGCCGCCAGCCTTTCGGCCCTATGCCTACTGTCCGCCTGTGCGCCGAAGCACGGCGAGCCGGTCGACACGGATCGCTATGCCGGCCTGAGCCCGCAGATTCTCGTCTGGCGCACCGCGCTCGAAGCCCAGCACTCAGCCTGTGCGTTAAAGGTCAACGGGCGCGGCTGCGAAGCCTTTCAGGTGACCTGCAAAGCCGCGCAGGCGATCACGTCGGCGGAGAGGGCTCGGGGGGTCAGTGCAAAGCTCGTGGCTGCGATGACCTTCAATGGCCGCAGTCCGGATGGGTCCGGCGGCAAGCTTGGCTCTGCCTTCGCGATCTTCACGAAGGCAGGCGGCGTCTGGGCGCGGACCGAAGCCGCGCCCGTCAACATGACGAGTTGCGCGCTAATTTAGCCGAGCGCGGACGTCCCAAGCTGGCGTCGCACCAAGCTCGCTTGGCGCCGGGCGATCGGGACCTCCGCGCCAGACTGCAGAATGCGCGTGGTCGGCCCGCCCGCCGTACGGGCTAGGCGCGCGATGCGGTCGCGGCGCACGAGGGCGCTTCGGTGCACTCTGATAAATTCTGCTGGGTCGAGGTCCGCCTGAAGTTGCCGGATCGTCCGACGGATCAGAAAGCTGCGGCCGCGGCTGTGAAGGCGAACATAGTCACGCTCCGCCTCGATCCAGTCGATGAGTTCCGCCGGAAGGCGGACGCGATCACCGCGGTCGGGCGCCCAGATTTCCGTGAGGAATTGCGGAGCAACGAGCCCGCCGTCCTGCGCGCGAAATGCGGCCACCGCCGCCTCCAGCTCGGCGATGCGTACATCAGCGGCGCGCGTTTCCAGGCTGCGGCGTGCGCGACCAAGCGCCTCTCTCAGGCGTTCGAACGTGAAGGGCTTCAGCAGATAGTCGACGGCGGCGAGCTCAAACGCGTCAGCGGCGAAGTGGCTGAAAGCGGTCACGAAAATGAAGGCCGGGGCCTGGCTTCGATCAATGGCGCGGGCCAGATCGAGCCCGCTTAGGCCAGGCATTCCTATGTCGAGCAAGACCACATCGATGCCGCCCCGCTGGATCAGTTCAAGCGCCGTGGCGCCGTCTGCAGCGGTGGCCACGATTTCGAGGTCCGGCTCATCGGCGAGCGCCAACCTCAAGCGCAACAGCGCCGGCGGTTCATCGTCGATCAAGGCCAGGCGCAGGGCGGACTTCATGCGCGCTCCAGGGGCAACTCGACCGAGACTTCGAACCCCTTTGGATCACGGGGACCGTACGATAGGCTGGCCTTGTCGCCGTAGAGCAGCGCCAACCGCCTTCGAACATTCTCCAGGCCCAAACCAAGTTTTGGAGGCTGCAGGCCCTCCTCGACGCCGCCGTCGTCCCGCACCGTCAGGCGCAGCCGTCCGGCAAGCGCAACCGCCTCGATCTCGATCGTCACCGGTGCGGCGGAGCGCGCGACGCCGTACTTGACAGCGTTCTCGATCAACGGCTGCAGAATCAGGCTTGGCGCGAGGGCGTCGTTGAGGTCGGCGGGAACACGTTCCACGAATCGCAGCCGCTCCTCGAAGCGGGCTTGCTCGATCACCAGATACTGGCGCTGGGCGTCGATCTCGAAGGCCAGCTGCGACTTATCTGGAAGTTCACGCTCCAGCGTATGGCGCAGGAACTGTGAGAGCGCGAGCAGCACGCGCTCAGCCCGCCCGTTTTCGCGCGCGAGGATCAGCGCGGAGAGGGCGTTCAGCGTGTTGAACAGGAAGTGCGGATTGATCTGGTAGCGCAGCATCCGGTTTTGCGCATCGAGCGCCAGGGCCTGGGCCGTTACCAGGAGAAGGTCCTTGGCCTTGGACTCTTCCTCGTAGCGAATGGCGAAGTAGAGCGCGCACCAGGACAGGAAGGTCCAGAAAAAGTGGGACCCCATCGCCACCGCGGACAGGAAGGTGAGCGGCTCCGAACCCCAGAGCGGCCAGATGACGTTGAAGATCACAAAATTCAGCACGGCGTAGACCAGCCCGCCCGCGATCGACAGCACGACCGACGCGAGCAACCGCGCCCAGATAGGTGACGTGGCGAGCCGCGCCAGCAGGCGGCCGAGCACCAGGCAGGCGCCGAAGCCGAACGCCGCGAGAATCAGCCGCCGGCCCGCCATCTGAATCGGGAATGGCGGCGCCTCGATCATCACCCGCCCGGTGATGATCAGATAAGTCAGCGTCCAGACGACGGCGTCGGCGACGATGTAGTTGTTAGGACGTTTCAAGCGCCTGCCACCCAGTCCGCCAGCGCCATTCTGACGGAAAAGCCCGCGCCACCAAGACCGTTGATCGACGCTGCCCGACCGTCTGGCGCAAATGCAACCGCGTGTCCCTCATCTCCCACCGTTCGACGCTTGGCGTATGACAAATCTGGACGCCTGTTCACTCTGCGCGGTTGAAGAGACTGTGTCAGGAACACGCACTCGTGCCCGTTCGGCCTCCGTCCTTGCGCGCCATCGCCGCCTTCGAAGCGGCCGCCCGGCACGGCAGCTTCACCAAGGCGGCAGATGAACTCAATCTGACGCAAAGTGCGATCAGTCACGCCGTACGATCACTTGAACTCAGGCTGGGCGTCGGGCTGTTTGATCGCTTCGGCCGCACCGTCTCGTTGACGGACGCCGGTCGTGGGTTCGTCAGCCGGCTGCGGCTCAGCCTCAACCTCATCGCCGAAGCGTTCGAAGTTCCGGCCCGCAACCTTCGCTCGCGCCTGGTCGTCGGCGTGTCGAGCCATATGGGAGAACAGGTGATCGCCGACCACCTGGCGGATTTCGTCGGCGCCCATCCCGAGCAGGAGATTGATCTACGCGCTGCGGCGGGCGCATCGGAGGTCGCCTCCGGCGAAGCCGACGTTGCGATCCTGTTTGGCGGCGGCGCCTGCACGGGGTTGTCGCATCGCAGCCTCGGCCAAGAAGTGCTGTTTCCGGTGGCCGCCCCAGGATTGCCGCCGCTACGCCGACCTGAAGACTTGGCCCACGCCGCTCTAATCCATCAACCGGATCGGCCCTGGCGTCTGTGGCTCGAACAGGTGGGACTGGCAGACCTTCCGACCCCCACAACGATCACCGCCAATAGCGCCGCAATGGCGCTCGCCCCGGCGCGGCGCGGTGTGGGTGTGTGTCTCACGCATGGCCGGCTGGCGGATGACGACCTTCGCGCCGGGCGTCTGGTTCGCCTGTTCGACGCCGAGGTGGTGCTCGACGATGACTACGCTGCGGTCTGGAATCCGGCGTCGCCGCGCGCGGCGCTGGTGCGACCGCTGGTGGACTGGCTGGCGCGATCATTCTCGGCGGATCAGCCGGCGCTGCCGGCCGCAGCCTAGCCGATGCGTGGCCCGGGCAATTGCGCACCCGGGCCATCGGTTGGCTAGAACCTGGACGTGAAGCCGATGAACAGCCGGCGGCCCAGCAGGTCATAGGTCGGGTAGCTGTTTGGCGATCCGGTCTGCGAGATACGGTTGCTGACCAGTGGTGGATCCTGGTCGAGAACATTGTTCACGCCGCCGCGGAGGGTGAACGTCTCGTTGATGTTCCACACCGCTGACAGGTCGAGATAGCTCCGCTCGGGCAGAGTATGGTTGAACCTGTTCACCGCGCCCCGGCCGATGGTCGGCTCATTGGTGTCGGTCTCCAGCTTGGTCTCACCTATGTAGCGCCAGGCCGCAGAGACCAGCACATTCCAGGGCGTGTCCCAGTTGACCCGCAGGGTGTGACGCCAGCGCGGATTGAGCGTCGCGCACTGCAGGCCGAACAGACCAGCGCAGTCATAGGGCGGATCGCCCGGCAGCGGCACATTGTCAGCCTTCAACAGATAGGCGCCGGTCAGATTGATCGACACATCGCCCCAGGTGTCGAGGCCCCAGGTCGACAGTGGCAGCTTGTAGTCCAGTTGGGCGTCAACGCCGGAGGTGCTGACGGCGCCGACATTAACCCCGGCGCCGACGATATAGCCGCCTGCGCCAGCGGTGGCGCCGAACAGGATGCCGTTGTTGGCGCGCACGACGTTCGAGCAGAACACCGGATTGCCGGAAGTCAGGCAGCGCTGCAGCGTGACGCCCAGGGGGATGGCTCCGATCACGTTGGTCAACTTGATCTGGTAGTAGTCAACGCTGGCCGTGAAGCCTGGGATGAAGCGCGGGCGGGTCGTGAGGCCGACGGTGAAGGTCCGCGCGGTTTCCGGATCCAGCAGGGGGTTGCCGCCGGTGAGCACGGCGCACTGTCCGGCGGGGCATTGTGGAATGACGCCGTACTGGGCCGCCGTTACGCCGGTGTTCTGGCACTGTTGCAGGGTGGCCGGGCTGACGGCGCCGGCGGCGCAGGGGTCTTCAGCGACCTGGCTGGTGTTGGTGACCGATTGCGGCGTGTAGAGATCCAGGATGTTGGGCGCGCGGATGGCGGTCTGATAGGCGCCGCGGAAGCGGATATCGGCGTTGGGCGACCATTGCAGGCCGACTTTCCAGGTTTCTGCGGTGATGCCGGTCGAATAGTCGGAGGATCGATAGCCGGCTTCGGCGGTCAGGTCCCTGACCAGCGGCATGTTCTGGATCAGCGGGATCCTCGCCTCGCCAAAGGCCTCGTTGACCCGCAGGCTCCGGTCGATCGGGGTCGATGCGCCGCCGGCGCCGGACAGGTCGCCGCTGAGCAGCGCGGCGTCTGGCGTATAGTCGAGGTGGTCGCGCCGGCTGTGGCCGCCGAAGGCGATGCCGACGCCATCTTCGGCCCAGGGCGACGTCACGCCATAGTCGCCGAGGTCGCCGGTTACCGTGCCTTCGACGATCCGCTCAGCGATCGCGCCGCGAGAAGTTCCTGTAATATCTAGATAACTTAGCGCCGCCGGCGTCACCGCACCGTCCCGGAAGATGTTGTACGGCACGCAGCCGCCGCCTGAGATACAAACCGGCCCGCCGGCGCCCTGAACCACCTGCAGGGCGTTCTGCAGGCGCGAGATGCTGAGGTAGTTGCGCGAGGCCTGGTAGACGGTGGTGTAGTAGTACGAGCCGTAGACGTCGTACTTCCAGCTGCCGATGATCTCGCCACGCACGCCGACCAGGGCGCGATAGTTCTGGTGCTCGTAGAACTGCCGGCGGCCACCGCCTTCGATATTACGGCGACCGATCAGCAGATCCTTGCTGGCCCCGGTGGCGATGTCAGCCGCCGAACAGCCCAGCGCGCCCTGTTGCTGGGCGCTGATGCTTTCGTGGATCGACGCCAATCCTGCTGAACCGCGCCGTGGTGACGCTGCTCCGAGGCCAACATTCCATCAGCTGACCTGAGCGCTCAGAGTCTTGACAGCACAATTTGTGTGGTTGTAACTGCACAAATTGTGCAGTCAGGAAACCAGCTATGCAAGCCGAATTCTCCGACGAAGTAAGGGCCCAGGCGGCCGCCATTATCCATGCCCCCCATCGCCAAGTTGAGTACCGTCTGTGCGCGCGTCTCGGAATTCCCGGCGTCGCGGCCGTCGTCCACGATATCAGCGCCCGCTTCCCCCAGTTCGCGAAGCACGACCGCTTCAAGCAATGGGTCGGCAACGAGGTCGCAAAGGAAATGCGACCCGACTACGAGGTGGTTCAACCTCGGGGGCGCGTGGCGTGGTGCGGCTTCTTCACATATGGCGCAGTTTGGGGTCGGATAGACACTGGCGAGCCGAAGACTGGGGCTGAATACTGATGGACAGGGAACTTGTCGAGCGAGCGCTCCGCACCATCGAGGATTGCGATGACCCTAAATTGCTTCAGCAGATCATGCAGAACGCATCCGAGCGGGGCGCGGGGGACGTCGTTGACGCGGCGTTCCGACGCCTCTGCACCGTGAAGCCGTCCGCAGAGCCAGGCACTTTAGAACACGCTGTCTGGCGGAGCATTTTCGCACTGGAGGAGGCGCTCAAGCTGGAGCGAAGAAAGACAACTCTGCTCGCGCGCACCCGGCAAAAAATCAAGCGCGATGGCGAGCAAAAGACGGTGTCGGACCTCGTGCTCAAGGGCGCCTCGGCCGGCTTCGCTATGCTCATGGAGCGTGGCATGCCGGAATTGACGTTCGAGGCGGTGGCGCTCCAATTTCCCGGCCGCTTCGATGAGCGGGTACTTGATGCTGCGCGAACGCGGCTGGCCGGCGCTTCACCGGAATAGCTGGAGTTAGCCTGGCCCCCATGACGGGGTTGGGGACGTTTCCTCGGAAAATTGGCCCGAGTTGGTTGCCCTGGTGCTTGCGCGGCGTGAGCGATGGGCCGAGAATGGTGCCGCCTAGGTGACTCGAACACCTGACCCCCGCATTACGAATGCGGTGCTCTACCAGCTGAGCTAAGGCGGCCCCGGACCGGGATCGGGTGTTTACCCGCAAGCACGGGGGCTTGCCAAGTGCGGTGCGAGCAACCGGGGCGACGACGTTGGGTTGGCAGAGGGAGAATGCGCCGCACTCGGCGTCGCCGGGGAGCGGAGGTCGCGCCCTGCTAGTTGACCAGGCGGGGCGGGTCGGCTGGCGCGTCGTCGCCGTAGCCTTCATCCAGCGGGTAGGGGACCGGTTCGGTCAGGGCGGCGGGGGTTTCGGCGTAGGCCAGGGGCAGGTCCGGCAGTTCGCGCAGGGAGCGCTCGCGGCGTTCGTGGCGGGGGTGGATCAGTTCGCCGGTCTCGGCATAGGTGATCGCCAGGCGGGCCCAGTCTGCGGCCTGGTAGGCGAAGGCGCGGCCTTCCGGGTCGAGGTCGGACCAGTCGGGCTCATGCGGCGCGCTGGCGCCTTGGGCCAGCCACACCCGGGCCTCGTCGACCGCCCCGCCGGCATAAGCGACACGGGCCATCAGGCCGGCGATGCGGGCGCTGATGGGCTCACCCTCCAGGGTCTTGGCGGCGTCTGCGGCGGCGGCGGCGTCACTGCGGATCAGCGCCTGTTCGACGCCGAGGATCCGGCTCTCGCGATGGGTGGGATTGATGGCGGCCAGTTGCGCCAGCCGCTGGGCCCGCTCGCGCGGTGTCTCATCGGTGCGCAGATCGCGATAGGCCAGCCAGAGGGCCGGATGGGGGGCGGTGCGCCAGGCGGTCTCCAGCGTTGCGGCCGCGCGACCGATCTTGCCAGCTTCGGCGAGCAGGCGGGCGGCCATCACCACGCCGGGCGCGAACCCAGGTTGCAGCTTGGCCGCCTCAATCGCCTGATCCAGCGCTTGGCCACGGGCCTTGGCGTCCGGGGCATGCTCCAACTGCGCCGCCGAGGCGGCCAGCAGGGCGGCGCGGGCGCGTTCGGCTATGACCGGTGGGACCACCTTGCGGTCCAGCGCGCTCTTGACCAGCTCTCGCGCACCATCCCAGTCGGCGGCCGCCAGCCGCGACTCCAGCACCGCCCGCCAGGCCCACCGCGCGGTGCGGGTCTCCTGATAGGCGTCCTGGGCGTGGCGCAGGGCGGTTTCGCGCGCGCCCTGCGCCAGGGCCAACTGCATCAGGCCCTTGTGGCCGGCGAGGCGCATTTCGGGGAAGCCCAGCATCGCCGTATAGGCCGCCTGGGCCTGGGCGGTGTCGCCGGCGGCTTCGGCGGCCTGGGCGGCCAGCACCCGGACCAGCCCTGGCGCATCGGCGGCCAGCTCGGCGGCCTTTTTGGAGAGCCGCCGGGCCTCAGGTCCATCGCCCGCCGCCACGGCCAGGAAGCCACTGGCCAGCACATCATTGGCCTGCCGGCGCCTGGCCTCGGTCCGCCGCTGCTCGGATCGGCGCGGCGCGTCCAGGATCCACAGTATCGAGCGCCAGATCATCGCCGCCGCCAGGCCGAACACCAGAGCGATGACGATCGCCACGGCGGCGGAGGTGTCGGCGCGCCAGCCCAGCCACACGACGCTGGCGCGGCCGGGCTCATCGGCCAGCGCCAGGGCGCCGACCACCGCGGCGGCCATCAGGATGAAGACGATGCCCGCGCGGATCATGTGGCGGGTCCTTGCGGCGTGGCCTCGCGCTGGGCGCGGGCGCGCAAGCCAGCGACGGCGTGATCGATCTCGGCGCGGCGCTGGGCTCCCTCGCGCCAGGGGGCGAGCGCCTCCTGCGCTGGCGGCGGAAGGCGGGCCAGGCGCTTCAGGGCTGCGGCGACGTCGCCATCCTGCAGGGCGCGCTCGGCCGCCGAGATGTCGGCGTCCGGTCCGCTCACGGCGTCCAGCTGTCGCACGGTGACGAACCTGGCCGCGCCATAGGCGATGCGCTCGGAGAGGCGCGCATCCTCGGCGGGCTTGCGGGCGCGCCGCAGGGCACGGGCGGCGAATTCCGGGAAACTCATCGCCAGGGCGACGCGGCTGGGGGCGCCGGTTTCCGCGAGACGATCCAGGGAGGCGAGTTCACCGAGGTCAGGGTTGGCGGCGCGCAACATCGCCAGCTCTCCCGCGAACGGCCGCGAGCTCTGGGCGGCCTCGACCACGGCGGCGGCGGCCAGGGCGGCGGCGGCGGCGTGGCTGGCGCGGACGCCTTGGCCCTCCAGTTCGTTGATCCGGGCGCTGAGGCGGGCGACCTCGGCGGTTGCGGCGACGACGTCTGCCGTCGGTGTGGAGGGCGCGGCGGTCGGGGTTGGCGTGCCGACCATCGGTCGCACCGGCGCGGCTGACTGAACGGCGGGTGGCTCAGGCTTGGCGGGCGCCAGACGCGGCGCAAGGTAGACGATTCCGACGCCCGCCAGCGGACCCAGCACGCCGAGCGCGATCAGCGCCCAGAATCTGACGCCGAGCAACGGCCTGGGCGGCGGCGACAGCTCTGGCTCGGGTAAGGTCATGGCCGGCGACCGATCAGATTGAGCAGCGCAGCTTCCAGCGGCATCGGCGGAAAGGCGCGTTGGCCCAGCGGCGTGCGGGCCAGCGGCGCCAGCACCGCCTTGGACAGCCCCAGCGCGCGCAGGTTAGGGGCGGGATGGAGTTTCAGATAACGCACCAACGCCTTGGCGGCGTTCGGAGAGTGCAGCAGCACCGCTTCGCAACGGGCGATTTCCGGCGCTGCCGCCGCATCCGGATGACCCGGCAGGGTTTCGTAGAGAATCAGCGATCGCGCCTCAACGCCCTGACCGGCCAGTGCTCCGCAAAGATCGCCCGCCGGTTCGGCTGCGCCCGGATGCAGCACGACGCCGCGCAATTCGGTCCGCCGCGCCGCGATGCCTTCGGCCAAGGCCGAGACGTCGCCATCGGCCGACAGCACCGACTTGAACCCCACCGCGCGAGCCGCTTGGGCGGTGGCCGCGCCGACCGCAAAGACCCGAAGGCCGCGTTCGCCCGACGCATCGGCAAAGGCGCGAACCCCGTTGGCGCTGGTGAAGGCCAGCGCGGTGACGCCGTGCAGGTCAACCTCTATGCCGGTCAGGTTGCGCACCGTCAGCAGGGGCGCAACGACCGGATCATGACCCAGCGCGCGCACCCGCTCTGCGGTGGTGTCCGCACCCGGCTGGGCGCGGGTGATCCAGATGGTTTGTCGGCGGCTCGCCATCGGGCGATCCTGTCCCCTTAATGTTTCGCTTTCGGTAACGACGATGCAGCGCGCGCCGATCATCTGCAATCCTCTGGCGCATGCGTGTGACATAGGCATGCCAAGCGTGGCCAGAAAGCCTCAAAGCCAGAAAGCCTCAGAGGATGATGGCGTCGCCGGCCTCGTCCTTGATCGCCTGGCCGATTGTTTGGCCAAGGCTGCGGGCGAGCGCCAGGGGATCGGCCGCGCCGGATATCCGAACCTGGCCCGCGCGCCGAAACCTGAGGGCGCCGTCCGGCGACAGCGCCTCGACGATCAGGTGAATGTCGCCGGCCTGCAGCCAGGCATGGGCGCCGATCGGCGTACGGCACGAGCCGTCCAGCGCCGCTAGAGCGCCGCGTTCGGCGCTGACGCAGAGGGTGGTGTCGGCGCAGGCCAGGGCCTGGAGCCAGGCCTGATCGCGGTCTGTGTCCCGGGTCTCGATGGCCAGGGCGCCCTGACCTGGGGCCGGTGGGAAATCCCGGGGATCCAGCAGGCTGGTGGGGCGGTCGCCCAGCCCCAGACGCCTCAAGCCGGCATAGGCCAGCAGGATCGCGTCCGCCTCGCCGGCCGCCAGCTTGGCCAGCCGGGTGTCGACATTGCCGCGCAGCATCTGGACGCTGAGATCAGGCCGGCGGTGCAGCGACTGGGCCTGGCGTCGCAGACTGGCGGTGCCGAGGGTGGCGCCCTGCGGCAGGTCTTCCAGACTTTGGGGCCCCCGGCTCAGGAAGGCGTCGCGCGGGTCCTCGCGCTCGGGGATCGCGGCGATGCACAGGCCCGGCGGCAGGGCGGTAGGCATGTCCTTCATCGAGTGCACGGCGCAGTCGATCCGGCCGTCCGCCAGGGCCTCTTCGATCTCCTTGGTGAACAGGCCCTTGCCGCCAATGTCGAGCAGACGGCGGTCCTGGATGCGGTCGCCGGAGGTGGTGATGATCACCAAGGGCGCCGCGCGCTCGACCTCGGCGGGGTCGGCGGGATCCGCGCCCAGCAGTGCGGCGATGCGGCGTTGCATCTGGCCGGCCTGGGCCAAGCTGAGCTTGGAGCCCCGGGCGCCGATCCGGACGGGCGGTTGCGTGGTCACGGTGGGCGGTCTACCTCGGACGCGGAACGTGAGGGCCTGCTACAGGAGCGGGCCGCCCCCGGCAACCGGATGACCCTGACCCACACCGTCCTTGGCCTGGAGACCAGCTGCGATGAGACCGCCGCGGCGGTGGTGCGTCTGACGGAGGGCGGGGGCGTGGCGGTGCTGTCATCGGTGGTCGCCAGCCAGATCGCCGCCCACGCGCCCTATGGCGGCGTGGTGCCGGAGATCGCCGCGCGGGCGCACGTAGAGGTCATCGACAGCATCGCCGAGGCGGCGCTCAGCGAGGCGGGCCTGGGCTACGCCGACCTGACCGGCGTCGCGGCGACGGCCGGGCCAGGACTGGTGGGCGGGGTGATGGTGGGCTTGTCGTTCGGCAAGGCCGTGGCGCTGGCGCGGGGCCTGCCGCTGGTGGCGGTGAACCACTTGGAAGGCCATGCGGTGTCGGCCCGGCTGGGGGCCGAGCGGATCGACTATCCGTTTCTGCTGCTGCTGGTGTCCGGCGGCCATTGCCAGCTGCTGAGCGTTGAGGGGGTCGGCGCCTGTCGGCGGCTGGGCGCGACCCTGGACGATGCGGCCGGCGAGGCGTTCGACAAGATCGCCAAGCTGTTGGGCCTGCCCTATCCCGGCGGACCGGCTCTGGAGCGTTTGGCGGAGGGCGGTGATCTTAGCCGGTTCAAGCTGCCGCGCATGCTGCTGGGGCGCAAGGACTGCGACTTCTCGTTCTCGGGCCTGAAGACCGCTGCGGCGCGGCTGGCCGAGGGGCTGACGTCGGACGATGAGCGACGCGACCTGGCCGCAGCGGTCCAGGCGGCCATCGCTGACCAGCTGGTGGCGCGGACAATTCGGGCGATGCTGACCTATGCGCGCGACCACGACGGCCGCGACCTGCGCTTCGTTGTGGCCGGCGGGGTGGCGGCGAACCGGACGGTTCGCGCGCGCCTGGAGAGCGCGGCGTTGGCGCAGGGGTTCAGCTTCAGCGCGCCGCCGCCGGTCTATTGCACTGACAACGCGGCGATGATCGCTCTGGCCGGCGCCGAGCGGCTGATGCTGGGCCTTTCGGACGGCCTGGACGCGGTCGCCCGGCCGCGCTGGCCGCTGGATGAAGCGTCGGCCACCGCCCGGCCGATCCATGCCCCGGGCCGCAAGGGCGCGAAGGCATGAAGGGCGCCGGGGCATGAGGCGCGCCGGCGTCATCGGCGGCGGCGCCTGGGGCACGGCGCTGGCTGAGGTCTGCGCGCGGGCCGGGCGCGAGGTGATCCTGTGGGCGCGGGAGCCGGACGTGGTCGCCGGCGTCAATGGCGGGCGCGAGAATGCGGTCTTCCTGCCGGGGGTCCGTCTGGATCCGGCGATCCGGGCGACAGCGGACATGGCCGACCTGGCCTCTGCGGACCTGATCCTGGCGGTGGCGCCGGCCCAGCACCTGCGCGCGGCGCTGACCGCCTTCGCGCCGCACGCGCGGCCGCGATTGCCGATCCTGCTGTGTGCCAAGGGCGTCGAGCAGGGTTCGCTGAAGCTGATGACCGAGGTGCTGGCCGAGACAATCCCGGCCGCCGCTCCGGCTGTGCTGTCGGGGCCAAGTTTCGCCGCCGAGGTGGCGCGGGGACTGCCGACCGCCGTGACCCTGGCTTGCCCGGACGAGGCGCTGGGCTGGGCCCTGGCCGAGGCGATCGCCACCCCGGCGTTCCGGCCCTATCTGGCCAGCGACATGATCGGCGCTGAGGCCGGCGGCGCGGTCAAGAACGTGCTGGCCATCGCCTGCGGCATCGTCGAGGGCCGGGGTCTGGGGCGCTCCGCTCACGCCGCCCTGATCACCCGGGGGTTCTCTGAGTTGACGCGGCTGGCGGTCGCGTTGGGCGGTGCAGCGGAGACGGTGGCGGGGCTTTGCGGTCTGGGCGATCTGGTGCTGACCTGTTCCAGTCCGCAGTCGCGCAATATGAGTGTCGGTCTGGCGCTGGGCCAGGGTCAGTCGCTGGCCGAGGCGCTGGCCGGCAAGCTGTCGGTGGCCGAGGGCGTCGCCTCGGCGCCGGCGGTGCGCGACCTGGCCCGCCGGCTGGGGGTGGACGCCCCGATCTGCCAGGCGGTGGCCGCCATTCTGGACGGGCAGGTGGGGGTCGATTCGGCGATCCAGGGCCTGCTGTCCCGACCATTGCGAGAGGAAACGTAAGATGTCGTTGTTTGTGCTGTTCTGTGTCGATAAGCCGGGGTCCCTGGCCCTGCGGATGGCGACGCGCGAGGCGCACCTGGCCTATGCCGGCGGCTTTCGGGACCAGATCAAGCTGGGCGGGCCGCTGTTGGACGCGGCAGGCGACATGGCCGGCTCGCTGATCATCCTGGACGCCCCAGACCGGGCGGCGGCTGAGGCGTTCAGCGCCGGTGATCCCTACACCCAGGCCGGCCTGTGGGCGCGGGTCGACATCACGGCGTTCAAGGCCAGCCTTGGCCAGCTTTGAGCCCAACAACCCCGCTCGGCCGCCGGGCGGCGTTCGCCTGTGTGAGCTGGCGGAGATCGCCGATCCGGGCGGCAAGAGCTTTCGGTTTCGCGACGGGACCCGGATGTTCGCCGGCTTCGTGATCCGCCAGGGCGAGGCCGCTGAGGGGTTTGTCGACTCCTGTCCGCACGCTGGCTGGCCGCTGGCGCCGATGGACGACCGCTATCTGACCCGCGACGCGCGCCACATCCTGTGCGCCGGCCACGGGGCGCTGTTCGACCTGACGGGCCGCTGTGTCGCCGGACCGTGCCAGGATGAGCGGCTCGCCGCCTGGCCGGTGGCGGTGCGCGGCGGCGAGGTGTTCACCGCCTGATCTTCAGCCGTATTCGGCCAGGTCCTCCGGGCCGTTGACGCTGACGTCCAGATCGGTGACCAGCCCGGTGCCCAGCGTGTAGACCCAGCCATGGACGCACAGCGGCTGGCCCCGCGCCCAGGCGTCCTGAACAAAGACGTCGGAGGCGACGTTGCGGACCTGGCGGATGACATTGAGCTCGACCAGCCGGTCCCACCTGGCTCGCTCATTCGGCAGGACTTCCAGTTCGTGGCGATGCTCATGGTGCACCTCGCGGATCGGGTGCAGCCAGTGGTCGACCAGGCCGCGCCGTTGGCCATCCACCGCCGCCGCCACGCCGCCGCAGCCGTAGTGGCCGACCACCAGGATGTGCTTGACCTTCAGCACATCGACCGCGAACTGCAGCACCGACAGATAGTTGGCGTCCTGCGGCGGGGCCAGGTTGGCGACGTTGCGGTGGACGAACAGCTCGCCCGGATCCAGGCCGACGATGTCATTGGCCGGCACCCGGCTGTCGGAACAGCCGATCCACAGATATTCCGGGGCCTGCTGGTTCTCCAGGCGCTTGAAGAAGCCCGGATCGGCGGCGATCTTGCGCGCCGCCCAGGCGGTGTTTTTGGCCTTCAGGTCGTCGAGGGTCTTGGGCATCAGAGGGGCTTTTGCGGGTTGGGGGCGTCCGGCTGGTTGTCCGGATGCGCGGCGAGGAAGGCCGGGTGTCTGGCGGCGCGTTCGTCAACGCCGACGATAGCAGGATAGGCGCCGAGGTCGAGCTTGAACCGCCGCGCTGAATAGACCTGGGGGATCAGGCAGCAATCGGCAAGACCGGGCGCATCGCCGAACGCAAAGGCTCCGCCGTGCCGGGCGACCAGCGGCTCCAGGGCGTCGAACCCGTCGCGGATCCAGCCCTGGATCCAGTCGGTGATGGCGTCGGGCGTCACCCCCAGCGTTGCAAGCTTGTGGCCGACGCGGGTGTTGTTGAGCGGGTGGATGTCGCAGGCGATGATCGCCGCCATGGCCCGCACGGTGGCCCGGTCCAGCGCCGAACGCGGCAACAGCGGCGGGGTCGGCCGGGTCTCATCCAGCCACTCCAGGATCGCCAGGCTCTGGGTCAGGATATGGCCATCGCCGAGGTCGAGCGCCGGGGTCAGGCCCTGGGGATTGATCGCCCGATAGGCCGGCTCACGCTGCTGGCCGACGAGAAGGTCGACAGGGGCGTAGTCATAGGCCACGCCCTTCAGCGCCAACCCGATCCGCACCCGATACGGCGCACTCGCCCGCCAGGCGCTGTGCAGGGTGTAGGGCATTAGAGGGGTGGCCGGCTGGGCATGGGCGGGATGTAGGGCGGTTGGGGCGGGATGGGAAGGTGGGGGTGGGCGCGGTTCAGGGGCCATTGCAGCATCGCAGCAACCGAACGGATCCAAACGCATGCCAGGCTTGGAATCCGCACGTCGAAGATAAGGCGAGCAGAAGACTTATCTCGCGGAGATTTCGGTGATGAATCATCTGGAGGTGGCGAGATATAAGTATATTGTCCTCTTATCTGCTTCCCTTATCTACTGTTCACTTATCTTCACCGGCGCTCGGTTTAGGACGCCCGGATGGATTGAAATCCCTTCCGGGACATCGCGCCCCACTCGGTTGCGCCGCGAAGGAACAGCCAGGCGCCTTGCACCCGGAAGAAATTGCAGAGCTGCCGGTAGCCGAAGTGCTCCAGAAGGGAGACGCCGAACAACAGAAACAGGTCCGCCAGCCTGGTGGCGCGGCGCAATTGGGCTTCTTCCAGGGCCAAGCCTCCGACGCTGATCGCCATCCCAAATCCGACGCTCAGGGCCAGGAAGGCCCCGAAGAAGGACCACGAGAGCAAGCCGAGCGCGCACAGGACCGGGAGCAGGCAATAGCCCAGAAGTTCGACAATCGGACCCAGCACGTCGGTGATCAAGACCTGGGTCATCCCCACCGCAGCCACCCGCCCGTAGTGCGGTTTCACGAGCATGTCGGCATGCTTGGCGAAGGTCTCAAGCGCGCCGCGCTGCCAGCGCTGGCGTTGGCGACCAAGACTGGCGAGCGTTTCGGGGACTTCTGTCCAACAAACCGGTTCGGGAAGGAAGGCGATGCTATAGGGCCGACGGTGATCGCGGAACCAACGGTGCAGCTTGATCACCAGTTCCATGTCCTCGCCGACGGTTCCATGGCTGTAGCCACCGACCTGGAGCAACGCACGACGATCAAAAAGGCCGAAGGCTCCCGAGATGATCGTCGACGCCTGAAGCTCGCTCGAGGCCATCCGTGCCATCAGGAAGGCCCTCAGGTACTCAACCGTCTGAAACAGCGCCAACAGGTTCGTCGGCAGCCGGATATCGACGAGACGGCCGTGGTCGATACGGCACCCATTGGCGATCCGGATCGATCCGCCGACCGCGACCACCCGCTCGGGATCATCGATAAACGGCTGGACTGCGCGCAGCAGGGCGGAGGGCTCAAGCAGGGAATCAGCGTCGATCGTGCAAACGAGCGGGGAGCGGGCGATATTGATCGCTGCATTCAACGCGTCAGCCTTGCCGCCGTTTTCCTTGTCAATCACCAGCAAGCGCGGCTGGCTGGCCGAGGCATAGAGACCGCGGATCGGCGCGCTCCGGGTGGCGGGCTCAAAGGCGCGGCGGGTCGGCGTCAACTCAAACGCGGCGATCAACGCCGTGAGCGTGCCATCTTTGGACCCGTCATTGACGACGACAACCTCGAACTGCGGGTAGTAGAGGTTCAGCAGAGATCGCACGCTTTCGACGATGGTCAGTTCCTCGTTGTAGGCCGGGGCCATCAGCGTGATGGGAGGCGCGCCATCGCTGTAACGGCGCCATAGTTGGGTGGCCAGGCGCTCAGGCGGGCGGCGGCCCAGCGCCACGGCCGCCAACCCCAGTTGCAAGATCTGGATGAGGTTCTGCAGAGCAGCCAACACCACCACCGCCGTCGAGACCACGACCGCGCCGGCTGTCAAGAGTTCCAGGCCGGTCACGCCGCTCGGGCCTCAAAGAGCGCGCACAGGGCGAGAT
Source organism: Alphaproteobacteria bacterium (assembly GCA_043734425.1). Taxonomy (GTDB): domain Bacteria; phylum Pseudomonadota; class Alphaproteobacteria; order Caulobacterales; family Caulobacteraceae; genus Phenylobacterium. The sequence goes on along the minus strand of JAYTFM010000010.1, from coordinate 59,815 downwards.
CTCTCACGGTCGGGTCGACCGACACGCGTGATGCCTCTTCCAGCTGAAGATGGCCTGCTGCCCCCAGGGCTTTCATGGCTTCCGCCGCCCGGTAGCGGACGCTCCAGACAGAATCGGACAGGCGCGCCGAAAGCGGTCCGAGCAGCGTGTCGAAACTGCCCAGGCCGATCGCGTGGCAGGCCGCGGCCCTGACACACCAGTGCGCATCATCCAGCGCCAGCGCGACGGCCTCTCGGCCCTTGGGATGCATCAGGCGGCCAAGCGCCAGCACCGCAGCGGTCCGCACCACGAAGTTCTGGACATCGACATGGCGAAGGAGAATGGGAACCGAACTGTAGTCGCCCCCCGTCCCGAGAGAATCCAGGAGCAGGGCGCGGGTCAGTGGTGAAAGATCTGACCGCGACAGCGCCGCTTGACCGCCAGCAGGATCGCTTCGCACGACACGGCGAACCAACTCGCCCATCAGTCCGGAATGGCCGTCGCTTATGGGCATCAGATGCAGCACCGCCGAAACCGAGAGCGGAGCCCCTATGGCCAGCAAGCTGACAGCTGCCGTCAGCTGGATAACTCCGACTCGATCCTGGAGCAAAACCCGCAAAGCCGGTTCCACCGCCGTGCGCGGGAAGACGCCAATCGCCTCCACACAGAGCTGGCGTGAGCGACCTTGGGCGGCGGCCGACAACAGACAGGCGAGATACCCGTTTTTCACCAAGGCCTCCAGCCGCCGCTCCCGCTCGCGGCCATGGACAAGGCCCGCGATCTCCAGCAACGCCTCTGCGGCCATTGCCGGGCGCCGCCGGAGCGGGGCAAAGGCGGCCTGCGTCTGCGGACCACCCCGCATCGCCTCCAGGAACACACGGCGCGTGGCCGAACTCAGCCTGACCTGACCGGCGGCTGCGCGCTCGCGAAACAGCCGTGCAACCAGCAAGGCGGCCATGGCGGCGAGCGAGACTGTCACGAACGTACCCGCTGCGGCGAGCAGGAGGAGGACCGGCGGCGCCACTAGAACCGCCGCGCGACGCTGAGCGCGAGCTCGTCGCGGTCAAAGGACGGCCGGGTTTCGTGCGTGCCCGTCATGCGAAGCGAGGTTGCGTCGCTAAGGTCAAAGCCTGCCGAGCCGCTGAACGACTGGGTTGCAATCGTCCGACCAGCGTCAGTCTCAGGCGCGTCGGCATAGGTAATGGAGATCCGAGCGCGCGGGTTTAGCGGCGCCTCGACGCGCAGCGAATAGCCCGTTCGTCGCCGACGATTTTCGTCCCAGATTTCGATGAGCCGGGCGGAGATCGCGTAACCCGCGGGCGTCGAGATCGTCGCCAGGGGCTGCAGCGACTGAACGTCGCCGATCTCATAGTGCGATGCCGTGGCGTCGAGGCCAAGCACGACCCTCCAACCCTGCCCCGACAGGACCGGGGTTGTGGTGGCGCTGAGCTGCAACGAGGATTGCGCGCGGAAGTGGGCATCGGGAGACACGGCGAGCGCACCGGAAATCGCTGCGCCCCGCGTGAACGTCCTGGCGACCCGCACGCTGCCAACGTCATCGCGAATACCAAAGCGTTCCGAACGCTCAAGGCCTGCGGAGAGCCAGACTGCGGCGGCAGGACGATAGGTCGCCACCACCGCCGTTTCGCGCCAAGGCTTGAGGCCGTCCGACAAGTTGCTGTAGGCCGCAACGGCATCGATCCGCCACCGCGTCAGGGCTTCCTCCGCACCTGCCGGCGCGGCATGCAACAGGGCCAGAGAGACCAGGCCGAAGAGGCGCTTCATCAAGCCTGCTTTCGCATCAGTGGCGCGTAGCGGGCCAGACGCGCGATCAGTTCGTCGGGACTGAAGGGCTTTTGAAGGTAGTCGACGGCGCCCAGGTTCAAGGCGGTCAGGATGTCGGCTTCTCGCCGCAGCGCCGTCAGCATAATCACCGGGATCGTTCGCAACTCAGCGTCGGCCTGTAGCCGGCGAAGCACTTCAAACCCGTCCATGATCGGCATCATTGCGTCCAGGATGATCAGGGCGGGCCGAAGCAGGCCGACACGTTCCAGCACCGCGCGGCCATGATCCGCCAAGGCGACGTCGTAGCCAACTGCCGTTAGCTTGTGCTCCAGCACGGCTTGCAGGAGATCATCGTCGTCGGCGACCAGGATCAGACTACGCAAGGACATGGAAACGCCGTGCTCCTGGCTAAATTGAACAGCACGACAATGGCCGACCAAAGATAAGAGGTCGTGAATTCCAGACCAATCAGAGGGGTTATATTTCAGATTTAGCGAGCGAATTCGTTGAAAAACGCAACCTCTGATCTTTTAGTCATTTTAACTATAAACTATACGGATTGTAGCTTTGGCGGAATGATAATCAAACGCCGGCACGTTACGTCAGTTGCTGCGTCTTCATACAGTACGAAGGGGGCCGCGAGATCAGTGCGCCCTGGCCGGTTCCCGTCGCCCAAGATTCTGGACGATCCGCGCGGCGCGCGGTTCCGAAGTCGTGAACCAGAACGCCGAACTGAGACCAGGTCTGCTCTCCACGCCGATCTTCCCACCCATGCCCTGAACCAGGCTCTTACAAATGGTAAGGCCAAGTCCAGCGCTGCAGCCGTGCGGCCCTTTACGAAAAGGGCGGCGAGCATGGGGCCGCTGAACCGTCAGCTTCGCCCCGGCTGGCAGCACGCCACGTTTCCCAGTTTGCGGAGGATGTCAGAATCTGGCCACAAGTTGTGGTTGAACTATATTGGCGAGGTGACAATGCATCCCCTGAAGGTGCTCTACGTCGATGATGACGCCGTCATCCGCGAGCTTGCGCAAATCTCGCTTGAACTCGATGCAGGGTTTGCGGTGCGGACAGCGGCTTCTGGCGCCGAAGCCTTGGCCTGCCTCAATGAATTCCAGCCCGGCGTGGTCTTGCTGGACGTCATGATGCCCAAGATGGATGGGCCTGAAGTCCTCGAAGTGCTGCGCGCCACCCCGCAGTATGCGGCCACGCCCGTGATCTTCGTGACGGCCAGGGCCTTTCCTGAAGAACGGGATCGGCTCCTCACGCTTGGGGCGACGGGGGTGATCACCAAGCCTTTCGATCCGATGTCTTTTGCAAAGCATGTTCGCAGCATCCTGGCGGCCGCTGTGAATGCCTGACGTCCTCGATAACCTACGAGAGCGTTTCAAGCTCCGCTGCGCGGCGGATATCGAGGTCTTACGCGCCGCGCTCGACGATCCCTCCGAACTTGGCGGCGACGCCTTCGAAACCATGATCCATCGCCTCGCGGGCTTTGCGGGCAGCATCGGCTTCCCCGACCTGAGCATCCTTGCGGCTGAAATCGACGAGATAATTGCCCGAGGCGAGCGGCCGGACGTGGCCCGATTGCAGAGCCTTGAAGTCGCACTCGGCGCGGCTTTTGGGCTGCCAGGCGCTGCGCCCAAAAACAAGAATGCGTCAGACAAGAATGCGGATGTCGGCGACAGGTAATCCTGTCCCGTCTGCCCGCCCCAGACACCTATAGCGCGTGCACTGTTCCAACCACCGCTTGCGCAGACCGCCCGCGCGGAACCACCGTCACCGACACCTGCACATCCCGATTGAGCCGCCCCAGGATCATCATCAACCGATCCACTGTGAAGCGCCCGAGGCTGGCATTGCGAATGCGCGAGAACTCTGAGGCGGCAATGCCTGTCCGCCGCGCCGCCTCGCGCACGCCCCAGCCCTCGGCGGTCAGCGATTTGCCGATCTCCGCAGCCAGACTGGCCCGCAGTTGCTCCAGCTCCGGATTCGGAAGGCCCAGGTCGGCGAACACATTCCCCGACCCGCGCACCAGTTCCAGGTCATTGTTATCAGCCATTTAGTAGGTCCTTCAGGCGTTTGATGCGGTCGCGGATCAGGGCAAGTTCGTGTTTCGGTGTCGCGATGCCCTTGGTGGACTTCTTCTGGAACGCATGGACCACCCAAATCTCGTCGCCCAGCTGTAGAAGGTAAACCACGCGAAAGGCATCGCCTCGGTCTTTGATCGCCAGCTCCCAAACCCCCGAGCCGAACCCCAGCAGCGGCTTGGCAATATCAGGCGCGTCGCCCTCCGCGATCTGAGTCAGAGCCCGCGCGGCTCTTTGCTGCGCTGTCAGGGGAAAGTCTTGAAAGTCCTTCTCCGCCCGCTTGATCCAGGAAATCGGACGGGCTGTCTTACGATCCATGGCGGAATGTAGACAAATATGTCAACGACTGTCAAGGGCGTTGCCGCGACAGTGCATTCAATTCGAGCGGCGCAACGCGCTGAACGAAGCCGCAGACGGAGGAAATGCACAGTCGCCAAAAATGCCCAGCGCCGGGGGCTTCAACCCCCTCACCGGCTTCGCCGGAGCTCCCCCAGAGGGGGAGCACCTAGCTGTGTCAGACATCGGCTCCCGCGAGCGCCAGGCCGGATCGGAGAAACTCGCGCTGGGCCTAATCCGTCGACACGATACCCTTTGACCCTCGCATCACAGGCAAGCACCGCTCAGCACCTTCGTAGGCTTGGCGGCCATAGCGGGGTTCCTATGCTAAAATCGCGGTTAACCTGAGGTCGGAAAGCCAACCCGTCCGCTCTGCCGCCGCTCGCCCCCTCCACCCCCCGCTCTTCGGAGCCTTCGGCTCCTCGGCGGGCGGTCCCCCTCCCGCCGCTTCGCGGGTGAGGTGAAGCGTTGTGGTGACATCGGGTGATTGAGGTTGCCGATCTAGCGATGCTCGTGACATGCAGCGATTGACCATATATGTAATTTACACATATATTCGTGCATGGATGTCGAGTTCGATCCCGACAAGGACGCTGCCAACCTCGAAAGGCATGGCGTATCCCTCAGGTTCGGCGCGCGCGTCCTGGACGATGCTGACGTCCTGGTCGTTCCCACGATCCGGGCGGCGGACGAGGAGGAGCGTTTCAAGGCGATCGGCGAGGTCGACGGCGACCTGTGGACCGCCGTGCACGTCTATCGCGGCGACAATGTCCGCTTCATTTCGGTGCGCAGGAGCAACGTTGGTGAGCAGAGAGCATACGACAGCGATCCCGGCTGATCCGTCTGATCCTGAGGATCGGCATGTCTCAGAGGCCGGCCTCGAGCGGGCGCAGATGGGCCGGCGCATCCGCAGACTGCGCGCGGCGCTGGGTCTCAGTCAGGCCGCGTTCGCCGAGCGCTATGGGATTCCGGTCGCCAATATCCGCCAGTACGAGATCGGGCGCACCATGCCCCCGCCGGCGGTGCAATCGTTCCTGAAGGTGATCGCGGCCGAGCCGGAACGGACGGCGGCCGCCCTGGTGGGATGAGGATGGGACGAACGTGTGTTTCTCTCGCTTCCCCTGAACCTGACAGGCAGCGAGGACGTCTTTGAAGACCGCGCCCTCAGTTCGTCCAGGATCAGGGCGACGGTTTCCGCGATCACATCGGAGATCCGCGCCAGCGGCAGGCCGTGATCGTGCGGCGGCCAGGACGCGTCGGCGCCGGCGAGGCTGAGGAGCATGGCGGTGGCGGCCTCGGTCGCTGGCGGCGACCGCCGGGAAGTAGCAATAAATGCACCATTTGTGTTATCCTCCCTCCGAGGAGAGCTCCCCCATGAACGTATCGCTGACCCCCGAGTTGGAAGCCTTCGTCGAACGGGCCGTGACTTCGGGGCGCTATGGCACTGCGTCTGAAGCCGTGCGCGAGGGCCTGCGGCTGCTCGAAGAGCGTGAGGCCAAGTTCCTGGCGCTCAAGCAGGACATTCAGCGCGGCATGGATAGCCCTGTTGCGGGAGACCTCGACGGGGGGTTCGGCGCGAGCGTGAAGGCGCAGGGGCGTGAGCGCCTCAAACAGTTGCGCGCCGCGGAATGAGGGTGCGTCGTTCGTCCGAGGCGAGCGACGATATCCAGCGGATCTGGCTATACGTAGCTCAGGACAGCTTGGCGGCCGTGGCCATCGCGGCGCCCAGTCCTGACTCCCCCACCCGTCCGGCGCTCCGCGCCGTCCACCCTCCCCAGAGAGGCGGGAGGGATTGGGTTCAGCGAACGGTGAAGCTCAGTTGGCCCACACCCTCAACCTCGCCGGCGACCCTATCCCCACGCACCAGTGGCCCGACGCCTTCGGGGGTGCCGGTGTAGATCAGGTCGCCGGGGGCCAGGGCCCAGAGTTTGGAGGCTTCGGAGATGATTTCGGGGACGTTCCAGATCATGTCGGTCAGGCTGGCGTCCTGGCGCGTTGCGCCGTTGACGCTGACGGTGATGCGGCCTTGGGGGGTAGAGTGGGGCGGCGTGGCGCCGGTCCAGGGGCGGATGGCCGAGATCGGGGCTGAGTCGTCGAAGCCCTTGGAGGCGTCCCAGGGATAGCCCTTGTCCTTGGCGGCGTTCTGCAGGTCTCTGCGGGTCAGATCGACGCCGACCGCATAGCCGTAGACGAGGCTTAGCGCGTCCGCGACCGCGACATCGCGGCCGGGCTTGCTGATCGCCACCACCAGTTCGATCTCGTGGTGCAGGTTGGTGGTGGCCTGGGGATAGGCCGGGTCGCGGCCGGGGGGGACGACGGCGTCGGCGGGCTTGGTGAAGAAGAACGGCGGCTCGCGGTCATCGCCGCCCATCTCGCGCCGGTGGGCGGCGTAGTTGCGGCCGACGCAGAGAATGCGGCGGACCGGGAAGCCGGCGGCTTGGCCCTCGACGGGCACGATGGGCGTCGGGGCGGCGGGAAAGACGGTGTCAGCCATAGGCCCGGTTTAGGCGGCGAGGGGCGCAATGTGAAGGCCGTTGCGGCGCAGGTTCCTTAGTCGCGCCACCGCTGACCGGGGCGGTTCTTCAACTGGCCGAGCCGGCGCGACAGCGGGGCGATCAGGCGGCGCGCCCGGGCAAGGTCAACCGGGCCGACCCGCTCGACGATGTCGAGGATGTCGTCCATGTACCACATCTCGCGATCCACGCAGGCCTGGGCGACCTGACTGTCCAGTTTCGGGTTGCGGCGGAGCCAAGCATAGAGGGTCCTGGCGCACGGCAGCCCGTCCGTGCCTGCCAGGGTCTTGATCGCGCCGCCTTGGACGATGCCGTCAAGCAGCGCCGGCGTTGCGGCCTCCATACGGGGACCGACGCGCTTGAAGCTTCCGGCCCGGATGTTGGCGCGCACCGCAAAGTCGAAGTCCGGCCGCTCGCGCCGCCAGCGCGTAAGAACCGAAACGCCTGGCAGGGCCCTGTCGATGCGGCGCAGGCGGTCGATGCGATGGCCGCGGCCGATCCACAACAGGGCGCGGTCGGCCAGCGCCTCGTTCCAGCCGATCGTCGCGGTGCGATGCAGGTTGGCGCACTGCCGCTCAAACCGGCGCACCGCGATCAAGCGTCGGACCTCGGCCGCGAACTCGCCCTGCGACAGGCGCCAGTAGCGCAGGGTGGCGGGCTTCGGCATGGCGGGATCGCGGGTCAGCGCGTCCAGCCGCTCGCCGGCCGCAAGGCGGACCAGAAAGGCGCGCGCCTGGTCCTCGCGGAAGGCGTAGCGGCGCAGCCAGAGGCCTCTGCGCTGGGCGTCCTCCAGAGCCGCGGCGAAGGCCTGGTCACTCGCCTTCCAGCGAAAGACGGTGGCGGCGCGCGGCATGCCCGGCGCGGCGCAGGTGACCGTCAGGGGCACACCCTGGAGGGTGCGGCGGAGGACCTCGGCCTTCAGTTGGGCGCGGCTGTCCCGGAGATTGGGCGATTGGAGATTGGATGGAGTCTGCATGCCAGCAGCATAACTCAGGATCGTCAGATTTCAGAACATAAAGTGAACATATGTGGGTGAGCGGGCGGTGTTCGGCCGATCTCCCGCCTCGCCCGTGTGCATTTCCGAGGCCCTGACCACGTCGTCAGGTCAGGGCGTACTTCAACAGCGTTCCGACGGTGAAGGCCGCGCCACCGGTAATCCTGGGATGCGGGTCGAAGCCCGGTCGGCTGCGCAGCACCGAGGTTTCGTCATTCCAGAGCAGCCCGACGAAGGTCTCCCCGACAATGCGGCTGCCGACCGGACCCAGATGCTGACCGCCGAACAGGCCCGTGGCGCCCTCGGGCTTGCGGGAGTCGCCGAAGAATTCCGCTTCTCGCAGGATGTAGTACCACAGCGGGGTGTTGCCCTTGAGCTGGCCGTCGGCCACCACCCAGGCGTTCAGGACCTTGTCGCGACGCTCCTGAGTCTCGTTCATCTCGCCAAAGTCGTCGGCGCCCAGCTTCTGCGTCAGCTCGGCGTCGGACAGCCGCGTCCAGCCGCCAGCGGCCGTGGGCTTGTAGGCGCTGCGCGAGCCTGCGCTCCACAGGACCTCTGGGGGTAACGGCTTGATGCGCAGCAGATCGGCCACCTGCTCGCCGGACGGCAGGCGCAGGTTGGCCGCCCCCCGGACCAGATTGCGATAGGCCAGATTGCGGACGATGTCTGGCTGGCCGCGAAACTCCGGCAGCTTGCTCAACGGGTCCACCAGTTGAGCGTCGAGCCGATAGGACAGCTGGGGGACCTTGAAGCCGGCCGGGATGTGCGCGTGCTCAAGACCGTCAAAGAAGAACGCCCAGTCGATGCCCCAGTCGTCCGGCAGTTCGAACCCGAACCCGTTCAGATTGGTCAGCGGCGGCGCATCGGAGAACACCGCGATCCGGTGCTTCGGCTGCGGTGAGGTGTCTTCGTCGCCGGTGGTTCCCTTGGCGTTGTCGGCGCCAATCTTGTTGTTCAGGGCGTAGCCGGGCCGGACCATGGAATGGCCGAAGCGATAGGCCGCGCCGGAGAACTCGACCGGCATATAGGCCCAGCGCTGGGTCGGCTTTTGGTAGTTGGGCAGCGACGGCGCCTCGCCATCGCGCAGGATGTCCGAGAGCGCGGTCGGGGCCAGCACGCGATCCAGATAGTCGTGCAGCACCAGCCATTGATAGTGCCAGCGCACGATGCTCATGGCGGTGCGAAAGCGGCTGCCGGGCTGCACCCAGACGCCGCCGAAGGCCTCGATCAGCGCCTGATCGCCGACGACCTTATTGTGGAAGCTGATGAAGGCGCTCTGCAGCTGAACGACGATGCGATTCTCGTCATTGCGCTTGTCGCCGAGGATCGCTGGGTTGGGACCCTTGCCGGCGGGCGCCGGCTGGCCGTTCGGATCATGCAGGCGCAGGACATCGCGGCGGGTCTGCACCTGTTTGGCCAGCGGCTTTTTGAGGACCTTGCCCAGGCGCAGATGCAGGCCATCGGCCTCGTAGAGATAGGGCTGATCGTCCGGTCCGCGTCCGTAGATGCAGTCCAGATCCAGCGCCGGCGTGCGGAAGTTCTCGATCGCGGCGACGTCGACGTTGCGGTCCCGGAGCGAGGTCGCATCGAGCGACAGGTCGTGATCAACGAACTGTCCGAAATAGGTGTAGCCGGAAGGAATGCGGGGATTTTCGTCGACAGCCTCAGCGACGTCGATCTTCACGCCGGGGTCGCCTTCCTTGATCATCGCCTTGGCGATAGCCTGAAGGCAGTCGTCGCTCAGATCCCCAGCCCGGACGGGGAACATGCGCCCGAACCGGCCGATGCCGGCGCCAGGCGGCGAGGCGGCCTCGAGGCCGCGGTTGTCCAAGCCATGCGCCGCGATGCGCGAGCGGGGCAGCGGGCGGACCGCGTTCTGGGTGGCGGACGATCCGGAGAGGGGGGCGACATTCGATTGATCCATGGTGGCGCCTCGCGTAAAATGGCAGAGCCGCGTGGTCGCGTAGGCCCTGCGGGCAAGATGACGAACGTTTGCGATAGCTGACGGCCCACCGTGCGACCGCCATCGCGCTGTACTCAAGCCCTGCGCGAATGACGTATTGCAACCATGATGAGGTGTGCGCGTCCAGAGTTCATTCACAGCGAGGAGTTGATATTTCAGGTTGCAAGTGGGCGTCTGCGGTAGCCGCCTGAATGCGATCAGACAACGTGCTCTAGGACCGGTAGGCCCTTGAGCCAGCCGGGCTTCCGGCCCTATGGCGTGCGGATGACCGACATTTCCGCGCCACCCCCCACGGGACCCCTCGCCGACCTGGTGGTGATCGAAATGGGCACGCTGATCGCCGGCCCGTTCTGTGGCCAGATCCTGGGCGACTTCGGGGCCGAAGTGATCAAGATCGAGGACCCCAAGGTTGGCGATCCCATGCGCCAGTGGGGCCGCAGCCTGCCCCAGGGGCTGTCGCCCTGGTGGCCGGTGATCGGGCGCAACAAGAAGTCGGTGAGCATCGACCTGCGCAAGCCCGAGGGCCAGGCGCTGGCTCGTACGCTGATCGCCAAGGCCGATATCGTCATCGAGAACTTCCGGCCGGGCGCCATGGAGAAGTGGGGTCTTGGCTATGAGGCGCTGGCGGCGATTAATCCCCGGCTGATCCTGGCGCGCGTGTCGGGCTTCGGCCAGACGGGTCCCTATTCGCAGCGGGCCGGCTATGGGCTGATCGGCGAAGCGATGGGCGGACTGCGCCATGTCACCGGCGAGCCGGACCGCCCGCCCGCGCGAGCCGGGATCTCGATCGGCGACAGTCTGGCGGCCATGCATGCGGTGATGGGCATCACCATGGCGCTGCACCACCGCGCCAACACCGGCCAGGGTCAGGTGATCGACGCGGCGCTTTATGAGAGCGTACTGGCGGTGATGGAGAACCTGATCACCGAGTACGACCTGACCGGCTATGTGCGCGAGCGCTCGGGCTCGATCCTGCCGGGCATTGCGCCGTCGAACGCCTATCCGTGCCAGAATGGCGAGATGATCCTGATCGGCGGCAATGGCGACAATGTCTTCGCCCGGCTGACCGAGGCGATGGGACGGGCAGACCTCAAGACCGACCCGAAGTTTGTGGATCACGCCAGCCGAGGCGTGAACCAGCAGGAGCTGGACGGGATTGTGGCCGAATGGACGGCGGGCTTTAAGCTACCTGACCTGCTGAGCCTGCTGCAGGACCAGGGCATTCCGGCCAGCCGGGTGTTCCGCGCACCAGACATGCTGGACGACCCGCAGTTCGTCGCGCGCGAAGCGATCGTCAGCGTGCCGCATCCGGTGTTCGGTCAGGTGCGGATGCAGAACGCCTTTCCAAAGCTCTCGGCCACGCCAGGCCAGGTGCGCTGGCCAGGACCGGAGCTGGGCGCGCATACCGACGAGGTGCTGAGCGCACATGTGGGTCTCTCGGCGGCGGAGATCGCGACGCTGCGAGCGGCCGGCGTTATCTGACCCTGAGCCGGGTCGGACCCATAGCGCGAGGCGGGGGTCGCATGTTTCCGGGCGATATCCCCTGGCCGCCGGTCCGACCCCCGCGGATACCGCGGGCCCTCCAGTGACGCTTTAGACGGTTGCCGGCTGACGTGGCAGGTGACGCCTTGTCTCAGGTGACGCCGCGTCGCGGGACGCCAACAGCTGAGACACGGCGGCGGCCACCTGGGTGACATCGTAGGGCTTGCGGATCACCGGGGCGTCGAACCCGCCCGGCGAGCTGATTTCTGTATAGCCGGTGGCGAAGAGGAAGGGGATCCGACGCTCTCGCAGGCGCTCGGCCAGCGGCGCCACCGACTGGCCGTTGAGATCGGCATCAAGGACGGCCGCATCGATGGGCCCATCCAGCAAGGCGAAGGCCTCGGACAGCTCGTAGGCCGGACCCACCACCGTCGCGCCGGCGTCGGTGAGGCCGGTTTCCAGCTCCAGCGCCAGCAGCACGGCGTCCTCGACGATCAGCACGCGTGCGCCGCGCAGATTGCCGCCGCCGCTCGCGGCGATGGCTGGTTCCGGCGGCGCGGCGGCCGTCACCGGCGCAGGCGCAGGCGCTTCGGCCAAAGCGGCGGCGCCAACCTCGAGGCGCGCGCGCAATCCAGCCGGCAGGTACTCAAGAGTCACCTCGCCATTCAATTCGCGGCCGGTGACCTGCAACAGCATGGCGGACCCGAAACCGGTGCGGGTCGGAGGCGTCGCCGGGGGGCCGCCGTCTTCTTTCCAGGTGATCTCCAGACCGCCCTGAGGCAGCGCGCGCCACCGAACGTCGACGTGGCCGGCGTCATTCGACAGCGCGCCATAGCGAACCGCATTGGTGGCCAGCTCGTGCAGCGCCAAAGACAGGGCGGTGGCGGCGCGGGGCGTCAGGAAGACGTCCGGTCCCTGCCAGCGGGTCTGACCGGGCGCCAGAGCGCCCAGCACCGCAGCAACCAGCTGGTCGATCGCTGCGCCGCGCCAGCGGGCGGCGGTGAGCAGCTCATTCGCCGACCCCATGGCCCGTAGACGGCCGCCAAAGGCCTCCATAAAGGCGCCGACCGAGGTGGTCCGCTTGGCGGTCTGCTGGGCCAGCGCCTGGACGGCCGCCAAGGCGTTCTTCACCCGATGGTCCATCTCGGCCATCATCTGCAGCTGTTGGGCCTCGACAGCGTGGGCCTGGGTGACATCCTCGACGATGCCGGTGATCAAGTGCGCCTGGCCGTTCGGATAACGACTGACGATGCCGGCGAGCCGAAGGCACAGCGCGCGCCCGTCGTCGGGCCGCACAAACCGAAACTTCAGATCGAACACGTCGCCGACCGCCAGCTTCGCGTCTCGCTGCTCGACGAACGACGCGACGTCGTCCGGGTGCATGTGCGGGATGAAGTAGCCGCCTACATTCATCGCCCCGACACCCGCTGGCAAGCCGGTGATACTGGCCATTCGGGGGCTGACTGCGATGGACTTGCAGCCAATGTCCCACTGAAAGTCGCCAAGGCCCGCCGCCTGAAGCGCGAGTTCCAGGCGTTGCAGGTCCGAGGTTTCACGCACCAGGCGACTCATGACGAAAACATACGAAAACGCGCACCTCCAGGCGATAGCAGGCTTTAGGTTACAGCCGGCTCATGGCCTCTTTGCGGCTGGCCGATGAAATCCCTATGTTATGGACAACGCCGCCGCTGGCGCGTCGCCGCAACTCTGGAGTTCACCACATGCCCCCCAAGGCCACCCCCGCGTCCGTCGCTGACGCCGAGAGCACCGCCGTCGAGACGGCCCAACGGATCAGCGCTGACGCCCAGAAGGCGATATCCGAGGCGACGCGACGTATCGAGGCGGCGGTCTCCAAGGGCTTGGAGCAGGTTCGCAGCCAGTCGCGGGTCTATGCCGAAGCGGCCGGCGATCAGCTGGACGAAACCGCGCGCATGGCCAGCGATCAGATCCGCGCGCGGCCGCTGGTGACCACCGGCGCAGCGCTGGGAATCGGCGTCTTGATCGGTCTGCTGCTCGCGCCGCGCCGTTGAACCTGCGCCGGATCCTGGGTCTGGCGGCGGCGCTCGGCGCCGTCGGCGCGGCGGCGGCGGCCAGCATCGTGGCGGCCGCCTTTGCGCTCTATGCTGTCACGGTCGCCTATCTTGGCGCAGCGTGGGGGGCCGCCGTCGTGGCGCTGGCCTTCGCGCTGATCGCCGTCGCGGTGGCCTGGCTGGCGAGCCGCAAGGTAGTTCCGCGCGGCGGCAAAGCCTCGGCGCCGCCCCCGAGCCTTGCCGACCGGGCGATGGGATTTGCCAGAGAACGACCGCTGATCGCCCTGGGCGCAGCGGCGGCGCTGGCGGCGGTGGCGGTTCGCAACCCGGCGGTGATCAGCGCTGCGGTCAGTGCGTTCCTGGCTGGAAGCGCCAGCAAGCCGCCGAAGTAGGATCAGGTAAGCGGCGCTCGGCGGTCCACGGACCAGGTGCGGTAGGATTCATAGTGCGAGCCGGTCCAGGCCAGCGCCTGAACGCGGATGCAGCCATCCTCGATCTCAATGTTGTTGAAGCCCGCCGGGACGCCGCGTTCGCGCAGCGAAAGCGTGCTGGCGCCAACCGCATAGGTCTGGCCGCCGTGCTGAGGATAGGGCCAGACGAACGGCGCGTGGATATGTCCTGAAAGCACGAGATCGACCTCGGCCGCAGCGAAGGCGCTGGCGGCCGCTGGACCGCCCCAGACCCGCGCGGTCATCGGCCCGCCGATCATTTCCACCAGCGGATGGTGCACGACGAGGATGCGGGCTCGGCCCTGGCCTTCCGATTGAAACCATTTCAGCGCCTCGCGCACCTGACCGCCGCCGATCTGACCCTTGGACCAATTGAGGCGGGGTTGGGCGCCTCGGGCGGTGTTGAGCGCCCGAACCGCCACGTGCTCGGAGACCCAGGCCTGGCCCTCTGGCGGGCCGATGTGCCGGCGGTAGCGGCGGAAGGGCGCCACCACCCGCTCGGCCCAGGCGATATAGGGCGCATCGTGGTTGCCGGGCGTCACCAGCGTGTCGCCGGGCACTGCGGCCAGCCAGGCGGCGGCCTGGGCGAACTCGGCCGGCTCGCCATACTGGGTGAGATCGCCGGAGACGATGGTCAGCGCGGGCTGGTGCTCGGCGATCCAGGCCAAGGCGCCAGCGACCGCCCCGGGGTTCTCGCCGCCGAAGTGGATATCCGAAACGTGGGCGAGCCTGACGATGGCCATCAGGGGCTCGACGGCAAGCCCAGGACCCGGACCACTGCGGGCCGAAAGCGCACTTGGGCGCGCGGGCCGAGCTGCACGGTTTCGCCATCAAGCAAGGCCGGAATAGCCCGCGCCGCCCAGACGTGAGCCACCTGGCAGGCCTTGGTCTCCACCGAACGATCGGCGCGCCAGTCGCGGACCAGGGCGTTGAGACCCAGCCGCACCACATCGCCGCCATTGCGCACATTCAGGGCGGCTGCTTCGAGCGCGGGCGCCTCGGACGGCAGGACGCGGGAGGCCAGGGGGCACATCAGCACCAGGGCCTCGGCCTTGGATGGCGGGCTGTCGTTGAGGCGATAGCGAAGGCGGCCGGTGAAGGCGCGTTGCATCGCGCGGCGACTGCGCGCAACGGCTTTGCGAAACTGGCCGGCCCGCGCCGCCTCGCGGGCCGGAGCCCACAGCGCTGGTGATCCCAGGATGGCTGCCACCAGGAAGCGATGATCGCCGATTTCGCCGCCGCCCAGAACGCGTTCCTCGCCGTTCTCAAGCGCTTCGCGCAGCGCGTCCTGCCAAGTCTTCTGCCCATAGATCATGTGCGGCAGCATGTTCATCGTTCCCCCCGGCAACGGTGCGATCATCGGTCCGTCGGGTCCGCAAAGCTCAGCCGCCGCCCGCGCCGTGCCGTCGCCGGCCAGGATAATCAAGAGGTCGGGCGCCGCGCCGATGCTGCGGCGCAGGGCCGGGATCAGTTCGCCAGGCGTCGGGGATGACACATTGGCCGCAATCCCGGCCTCGGCCAGAATCTGAGTGATCTCGTCCGGCGCCGCCGCACCGACGCTGCCGGACGCGATGTTGGCGATCACTTCAACCTTTTGGAACCGTGGCGCCAAGGTCAGAGGCTCGTCGGGCCGGGCCGCGCGTGCGACGCGCCGGGCGGATCATCTGATCGGGTCACGGCCAAGCTCCTGGTCTGGGCGCCAATGGAACGGACTATCACAGCCTTGGTTCCATGGAACGTCGCCGGGAACTTCGCAGGCCGCCAAGCGTTGGCAAGGCTCGAGGGCCTTTGGAGATCAAACTTAATGCTGAAATCATGGATCGCCCTGATGGGCGCAGGCGTGCTGGCGACAGCCTGTACGACGAGCGGAAACACCGAACGCAACGCTGTCGGCGGCGCAGCGCTCGGCGCACTGGCCGGCGCAGCCGTCGGGGCAGTGTCGGGCGATGTCGGCGTCGGGACCGGCGCGGCGGTTGGCGCAGCGGTCGGCGGCACGGTCGGCGCGGTGAAGGGCTGTCGCCAGGACGGCGGCTGCGGCGCCTCGAACAATGCCAAACATAGGCAGTACTACGACCAGCGGGCGGGTCGCTATTACTACTATGACGCCGCGCGTGGGCGCTACTACTGGGAGGACGGCTCGCGGCGCTGATCTGCTGTCTCGCGCGCAAAGTTCCACCCGTTAGACTGTGGAGATCCGGGCGACCTTGCGTTGTCCGGATTCACTGTGGCGGGCGTGAGGTGGCGTGAGCCACACGCTCTGGGGCTGACCGCCCAACAGCAAAGACCTGGCGGGTCCGAGGATCTGTCCTGCTAGAGCGCGTTAGGCGAAAGTGTACGCGGTTTCGCCACCCGAACAGGCTCTAGCGTTCTCAAACCGGAAGGGTTGCGGAGACGGAAGACCGGCTAGGCCGGTCGAGGGGGGGGTGTCACCGCCTCCGCTATGTCAATACTTCGATGCCGCCCTCCGGGTTCCCGATAAGCGAGATTTTTCCGAAACACCTTCACACTGCGCAGCGAGAGATGACCTTGCCGAGTGAGGCTTATGGGTCACGGCGTCGCTGCGCCATGCGTTTGGGACGAGAAGGCCCGGAACCTCCAAGGCGGCGCGACGTTCAAGGTCCGACACGAATGCAGAGGAGTTTGCCGTCCAGGCGCGGCTTTGGTGACATGGATCAACAGCAACAGGGCGCGCTGCGCCCGCCCACCTCCGCCCACGGCATTCGCCTGCGCCAGGTCATGATGGGCCAGCGTCTGCGGACGACGTTTGAGGCGGTGGTGGATGAGCCTCTTCCCGAGGACTTCCTGGACCTGCTGAATCAGATCGAA
Organism: Alphaproteobacteria bacterium; assembly: GCA_043734425.1. Lineage (GTDB taxonomy): Bacteria > Pseudomonadota > Alphaproteobacteria > Caulobacterales > Caulobacteraceae > Phenylobacterium. Next base: position 43,371 of record JAYTFM010000010.1, on the reverse strand, counting down.
ATGAAGGGACCGGAGGCGCCCTAACGCGCTCCGCCGCTCGTCAGGCGCTCGCCAACGCGCGTGCGTCCATCACGTGAGCGAATATGCCTGGACCCACGGACCGCAGGTCGTCTGCGGCGTCAGTCGGGCTCAGCACCAGCCGCCCACCGGGCGCCAAGGCTGCGGACAGGCCGGCCAGCACATTGGGCCGCACATCAGCCTCCAGCCCACCCAGCACGTGTCGACAGAGGATCAGGTCGAACTGGCCCAGGCTGGCGACATCGCCGCTGAGGTTGATCCGTCGCCACCGCACGTTCTGCTGCAAGCGGGGCGAGACCTTGAAGAGGTCGCCGGCGTTTTCAAAATGCGCGACCAGGCGCTGCGCGGACAGGCCGCGCTGGACTTCGAACTGCGAATAGAGGCCAGCCTGGGCCTTCTCCAGGTTGCGTTCGCACAGATCCGTCGCGACAATCTCGACCTGGGTTGCGCCCGGACGGGCCTCGGTCAGCGCGATGGCCAGGGAATAGACTTCCTGGCCTGCGGCGCAGCCGGCGCTCCAGATGCGCAATCGACCGCTCCGCGCGTTGATCAGCTGTGGAAGCACCGCCTGCTCCAGCTGGCTGAAGACAGCCGGGTCACGGAAGAACCCCGTCTCAGTATTGGCCAGCGCCGCCACGGTTGCCCAGACCTGGGCGTCGTCCAGCCCGGCCTCGAGCCGTTCGATGAAGGCCTGGGTGGACGTGTAACCCTCAAGCCTGGCCACGGGGCCCAGCCGCGTTTCGATCAAATAGGCGCGATCCGCGCTGATGCGGATGCCGGCGCGGGTCCGGCACAGGTCCGCCAGCATCTGACAGGCGGCGGGACTGATCATGGCGCGAAGCCGACCTGCGCCAACTTGGAGGCCATCAGGTCGCTGTCGAAAGGCTTCATCAGATATTCGTCGGCGCCGGCGTCCAGCGCCTGACGGATATGGGTGATGGCGGTTTCGGACGAGCAGAACACCACCTTGGGAACCTCGCCGCCGGGTTCCCGGCGAAGGCGTCGCAGGAAGCTCAGGCCGTCCATGCCCGGCATGCGCCAATCCAGGATGATGAGATCCGGCGTCACCGCGCTGCACCAGGCCAGCGCCTCGATGCCGTCGCACGCCTCGGCGACCTCGAAACCGAGATCCTCGAGGATCCGGCGCGAGACCTTGCGGATCACTTGGCTGTCGTCGACCACCAGGCAGGTTGGCAAGGTCTGTCCGCTCCCCTTTTCGTTCCGCCAGTGTCGGGCGGCGGGGTTAACGTTGCGTTCCGGAAACGCCGCAAAGGCGGTGCGATCAGGCCGGTACGGCGGCGGCGAACACGACCTTGTCTTCGCCGGGCTCGGCGAACACCCGCCCGCCGGCGTCGCCGATCAGCAGATGGGTGTAGTAGGCCTGCACCCAGTGGCCGTGCAGACCCTCGGACAGTGGCTCGCCCCTGAGGCCGGCCAGCACCTCGGGCCGAAGCCGGGCGCGCGGGCCGGTGCATTCGATGGCGATGGCCAGGCTTCCGCCCTCTTCAACTGCGGTGAGCTTAGCGGTTCCGCCGGTGGGCAGCGCCTGGCCGGCCATCTGGGCCAGGTTGAGCAGGGCGCGGGCGGCGGGCTTGTTGACGGCCAGCGGGGTCACCGTCCAGACCAGCTCAGCGCGCATGTGGCCGAACACATCGCGGGCCAGCTTCTCCAGATCGCGCACATCGAAGGTCTCGGCCGAGGCTGACGCGCCGAACGCCACGCGGCAGAACGACAGCAGGTCGGCCAGCTTGCGCGCCGAGCCGGCGATCAGGTTCATGGCGTCCTCACGCATGTCCTGAGCGGACGGGTCGTCCAGCAGGTCGAGGCCCGAGACGATGGCGCTGGCCGGGCTGATGAAGTCATGACACATCCGCGCCGCCAGATAGGCGGCCAGCTCAGCAGGTCGGATCGGGGCAGGCAAGGTTTGGGCGTCGTCGGTCATCGTGCGCCCAGCTTGGGGTGATTTGCCGGATTGCGAAACGCCGGGCCGGCCCTAAGAGGGTGGTCCTTTCCCGCAGCCCTGAGGACCATGTGACCGACACCGCGACAAACCTCGGCGAGGTGCTGGCCGAAATCTGCGAAGCCGCTGCGGCGGTGATCCTACCGCTCTGGCGCTCTGGGGTGGAGGTGATCCAGAAGGCCGATCAGAGCCCGGTGACCATCGCCGACCGCAATGCCGAAACGCTGATCCTGAAGGAACTGGCGGCGCGGTTTGCCGACGTTCCGGTGATCTCCGAGGAGGACGCCAGCGAGTTCGGCACGCCCGACGCCATCGGCCCGCGGTTTTTCCTGGTCGACCCGCTGGATGGCACCAAGGCGTTCGTGCGCGGCGATCCGAACTTCACGGTCAATATCGCGCTGATCGATCATGGCGTTCCGATCGCCGGCGCGGTGACGGCGCCGGCCACCGGCGAGACCTGGTTCACGCAGGGCGGGGTGACGCTGAAGCGGATGTACGGCGGGCCAGCCTCGGCTGTGCGCGTGCGCGCCTGGCCCACGGGCTCTGCTGTGGCGCTGATCAGCCACACCATGAAGGAAGAGGCGCTGCGCGACCTGGCCGACCGCTATGGCTTTGACCTGCGCGAGCCGATGGACAGTTCGATCAAGCTCTGCCGCATCGCCGAGGGCGCGGCCGACATCTACCCGCGCCACGGCCCGACCATGGAATGGGACATCGCCGCCGCCCACGCGGTGCTGGTCGCGGCCGGCGGCACGGTGCAGACTCCGGAGGGCCAGGCGTTCCTCTATGGCAAGGCGTCTGAGGGCTTCCGCAACGGCTGGTTTGTGGCGCGCGGGGGGTAGGGTGTGGGGTGGTGATTTACCCCATTTTGCTCGTCATCCTCGGCCAAGGACCCCGAACCCGTTTCGGGGGACGCTGTGCCGGGGACCCATAAACGCTGTCGATTCCGAAAGCACCGCAGCGGCGAGGCTTCTATCTCGTTCGGCATGCCTCGGTGTTCATGGGTCGTCCGGACGAGCCGGACGATGACGAACCTAAGGAGGAGTCGGGCGGCCTTGCACCGCCGCCTTGCCCAGCCAGTCCTCGGCCGCCTTGCGGGCGTCGGCGCCCGTATCGACGGCGCCCGCAATCAACGCCTGGGCCGTGAAGCCGACGGCAGCCACGGAATAGGTTCGGGCAGGATCGATCTGACGGGGGTCCATAGTCGAACGGATCGCACCGGTGGCGGAGTTGGGGGTCTCCAGCAGCGCCTTCAGCTTCGCGCCCGGCATGTCGCCGCGCCAGACGGTGTCGTGGAACGGCAGCACCGCGCGCACGACATAGCGGGTGACGTTGCGGTCGCGGAACGCCTCGAACAGCGAGCCGTCCGGCTGCAGGCCGACCTCGGCGCCGGCGGACGCCTTCCAGGCGGCGGCCAGGGCCTCGGCGGTCAGGCGGGTGCGCTCGGCCGGCGTTGCGCCCACGGCGCCCAGCGCGCCGACATCGATGTCGAGCGGATGGGCGTAGCTCTCGACGATGGCAGTGATCGCGCGGGCCGGACGCAATTTCGCGCTGACCGGGATCAGGCGATCGGTGAAGGCCGCCAGTCGCCAGCCGGCCGCCGCGTCGCCCTCGAAGGTCAGGTGATATTCGCCGAGATTCACACCAAATTCGCCGTCCTGGACGATCGGCACGCTGACGCCATCGAGGTTCTTCTCGGTGATCAGGTCATAGAGAAAGGTGTGGGAGTCGCCGCCGACGATGGCGTCCAGACCCCGGGTCTCACGCACCAGCCGCCGGTCATCCAGAACGCCGATGTGGGTGACGGCGATGACCACGTCGGCCTCAGCCCGGGCTCTGGGAATCCACAGCTTGGCCGCCTCGACCGGATCGCCGATCACCAGCCCCTTGGTCTGCGGATAGCTCTTGGACCGGGGGGCCGTCAGGCCGAGGAAGGCGATGCGAAGATTGCCGACCTTCCGCACCACGAACGGCTGCACGCCGGGCAGCAGCGCGCCGTTGGCGTCGGTGGCGTTGGCGCACAGCCAGGGGAAGCTCGAGCGCCGGATCAGCCGCAGCAGCGCGCCTTGAGCGCCCGCCGCATCCTGGGCGTCGGCGGCGTCCCTCAGCTTGAATTCATTGTTGCCGATGGCGGCCATGTCATAGCCGATGGCGTTCATCACCTCGACCTCGTCGATGCCCTCGTACTCGGTGGCGAGAGGACCGCGCGTGGTGGTGTCGCCGGCGTCGATCAGCAGCACCGGCGCCTGTGCCATGGCCCGCCGTTTGGCGATCAGCGTCGCGCGCTTCGCCGCGCCGCCGACATCGCAGCGCTCAACGGTACCCTTGCCGACCTCCGTGTAGCAGAACGCCCGCAGGTGGCCGTGGATGTCGTTGTCATGCAGGATCACCAGCGACTGGGTCTCGGCGGCGGCCATGGGAGCGATGGCCAGGAGGGCGGCGATAGCCCACCCGATATGCCCAATTCGCCTTGCGTTCATGACGAAGTCCTCTTCCAGCAGCCGCCTATCCGTCCAGCGGCCGGCCCTTGGTTTCGGGATAGAACAGCAGACACACGGCCAGCGCCACGGCGGTGAAGGCGAAGGGGTACCAGAGGCCGGCGTAGATATCGCCCACCGTGGTGACGATGGCGAAGGCGGTGAAGGGGACGAAACCGCCGACCCAGCCGGTGCCGATGTGGTAGGGCAGCGACAAGGCCGTGTAGCGGATCCGGGTCGGGAAAAGCTCGACCAGCGAGGCGGCGATGGGGCCGTAGAGGGCAGTGGCGGCGACCACCAGGACGGCCAGCACCCCGAACGCGCCCCAGAGGTTCATGCGCTTGGGATCGGCCTTGGGCGGATAGCCGGACTGGGCCAGCGCGGTCTTGATGCGGGCCTCAACGCTAGCCTTGACTGCCTTGGCGACGGAGGCCGGCAGGCCGCTGGCGTCGGCCGAGGGAAGGGTCTGCAGGCCGACGCGGACCAGTACCGGCGAGCCGGGCGCTGCGGCCTCATTGCCATAGGAGACGCCGGCGTTGGCCAGGGTGGACTTGGCGATGTCGCAGGCGGTGACAAAGCTGGCCTTGCCGACCGGATCGAACTGCAGCGAACAGCCGGCCGGGTCGGCGATCACCGTCACCGGGGTCGTGGCCTCGGCTTCGGCGAGGGCGGGGTTCAGGGTCTTGGTCAGCATGTGGAAGGCCGGGAAGTAGGCGACCAGCATCAGCGCCATGCCGAACATCAGCACCGGCTTGCGCCCGATGCGGTCGGAGAGCTTGCCGAACAGCACATAGCCCACCGCGCTCAGGGCCGTGGCGCCCAGCATCAGGGTGCTGATGGTTTCGGGTGGGACCTTCAGGAACCGCTCCATGAAAGTCTGGGCGTAGAAGAATGTGGTGTACCAAACGGCGCCCTGGGCGAACATCACCGCCACCAGCGCCAGCAGCACCAGCTTGAGGTTGGGCCACTGGCCAAAGGCCTCGGCGAACGGGGCTTTGGACTCATTGCCAGCCGCCTTCAGTTTGGCGAACGACGGGCTCTCGGTGAGCTTCAGGCGCATCCAGATCGAGACCGCCAGCAGCACGCCCGAGAGCAGGAACGGCACGCGCCAGCCCCAGGCGTCGAAGGCCTCGGTTCCCAGCACGGTCCGCGTGGCCAGGATCACCAGCAGGGCGCCGCCGAGGCCGAACGCCGCCGAGGTCTGGATCCAGCTGGTTGCGCCGCCCCGGCCGTTGTCCGGCGCATGCTCGGCCACATAGATCGCCGCCCCGCCATATTCGCCGCCCAGGGCGAACCCCTGGAGGATCCGCATCAGGATCAGGAGGGCCGGTCCGATGGCGCCGGCCTGGGCATAGCTGGGCAGAAGGCCGATAGCGACGGTCGCCCCGCCCATCAGCAGCACCGTCGCCAGGAATGCGCCCTTGCGGCCCGCGCGGTCGCCGATCCGCCCGAACACCAGCGCCCCCAGCGGCCGGAACAGGAACCCGGCCCCGAACAGCGCCAGGGCGGCGGCGAACCCGGCAGCCTCTGGAAGCCCGGAAAAGAAGGTCTTGGAGATGACGCCGGTCAGGCTGCCGAACACGAAGAAGTCGTACCACTCGAACGTCGTGCCGGCCGACGAGGCGGCGACCACGGTGCGCAGCGAAGCCGGCTTGGCGTCAGCGCTCTGCGCGGCGGTGTCGGCCATGTGAAGTCTCCGAACGTCTCAGATGCGGCGATCTATCACCGCTTTGCGCGTACGCGGTAGGGGCAGGTAGCGACCGGTCCTCCCCCAGTGCGAAGCACGACCGGGGGAGGGGGACCGCGCGCAGCGCGGTGGAGGGGGCTTTGGCGCCTACCGACGGGCTGCGGTCGCAATCATCCTCAAGGCCGTATCCAGGTCATCCATCACCAGCCTCGCCGGCAGGCGCAGAGTTCGTACACCGAGTTGCGCAACCCAGGCGTCGCGCGCGGCGTCCCGTGCCGGAGCCTCGCCTATCCAGTGAGAGGCGCCGTCCACCTCGACGGCCAACCGGGCGCGCTCACAGTAGAAGTCCAACACATAGGCGCCGATCGGATGCTGGCGGCGAAACCGCAGATCCTGGCCCTTACGGCGCAACGCCACCCAAAGGCGCACCTCGGGCGGGGTCATTTGCCGGCGCAGCGAGCGCGCGCGCTGAATGGTGCGCTTGGGAGCGTACATAACATGAACTTACTATGTCATGGCGCGGCCGCAAGCCCCCTCCACCGCCTTCGGCGGTCCCCCTCCCCCGATGGGGGAGGACCAGAAGGGCCAGCCTGTCGGAGGCGGGAACGCCCCTACTTCACCCCCACATACGCCTTTACCAGGTCGAACAGATAGTCCCGTCCGTCATACAGAGACTGCACCCGCCGCCGCTCGTTGAGGCCGTGCGCGCCGTTGCCGCCGTCCTCACCGAAGATGCCGGGGACGCCGTAGATCGGCATCCTGACTGGGCCGAAGTAGACGGCGTCGGTGGCGCCGGCCGCGACGGCCGGGATCAGCGGCACACCTGGGAAGTGCTTGGCTGCGAGCGCTGTCATCGGGCCGATCACCTTCGGGTCCAGTGGCGGCGGCAGGGCGATCGGCTTGTCGGGGTTGTTTGCTCGAACGCTCACCTGCGGGTCGCCGATCAGCCGGATCAGGGTCTGGCGCGTCTCCTCTATCGTCTCGCCCGGGAAGATGCGGCAGTTGACGTTGGCGGCCGCTCGTTGTGGCAGGGCGTTGGGCGCGTGGCCGGCGGAAAGCAGGGTGGCCACGCAGTTGGTGTGCAGGATGGCGTTGATGCTGGGGTCGGTCATCGCCACCTTCGCCGCCTCGGCGTCCGAGGGATTGGCGAGCAACGCCTTAAGCGCCTGGCCCGCCGTGTCCGTGCGCGCCGCGCGCGGCGCGAACGCCGCCCGCGTGGTGTCGGACAGTTTCACCGGGAAGACGTAGGCGCGCACCTTCAGCAACCCTTCGGCCAGCTGGTAGATCGCGTTGTCCGGCATCGGCCGCGAGGAGTGGCCGCCGATATTGGTCACCGTCAGGGTGAAGTCCTGATAGGCCTTCTCGCCCACCTGGACGCCCAGCGCCTCGCGCTTGCCGGCGGTGTCGAGCCGACCTCCGCCGCCCTCGTTCAGGCCAAAGTCGGCGCGCACCAACTCTGGCTGGTTCCTGGCCAGCCAGTCAGCGCCGTTGAACGCCCCGTCGCTCTCCTCGCCGCAGGTCAGGGCCATCTTCAGGGTGCGCTTTGGGGGTTTGGCCGCCTGCTTCAGCCGGATCAGGGTGTCGACCCAGATGGCGTCCAGGCCCTTCATGTCGGCCGTGCCGCGGGCGTAGAAGAAGCCGCCTTCCTCGATCAGGGTGAAGGGATCGCGCGCCCAGTCCTCACGGCGGGCCTCAACAACGTCCAGATGGCCTAGCAGCAACACCGCGCCGGCCTTGGGGTCAGAGCCCTTGAGGATGGCGACAAGGCCGCCCTCCTTGGGTTTGGTGGGTTCGGCGAAATAGGTGAGGTCGGCGTCGGAGAAACCGGCAGCTTTCAGCCGCGCGCCCATCCGCTCGGCGGCCAGGGTGCAGCTGCCGGCCGACAGCGTGGTGTTGGTCTCGACCAGCTCCTGATAGATCGCCCGGAACGCCGCCCTGTCAGCGCTGAGGGGGTCGGGGCTGCGCGGCGGCGTCTGGGCGTGGGCCGCTGTGGACAGCCCCAGTTCGAGCAACCCCAGTGCGAACAGTCCGGCCATCAGCGTGCGCATGTGTGTTTCCCCTCCAGAGCGTCCCGGCCAATGGAGCACGCGCTTCAGGCGGACGGAAGGGCGGCGCAGCTCAGCCGGCGGCGACGGGCCGCAACGCCGCGGCCGAAGACGCCAGCTCCATGACGCCGCCCCGGTCTTTCAGGGTCTCCAGCCAGAGGTCGACCATGGCCCGCTGGCGGGCCGGCGGAATGCGGCTGACGCCCAGCAGCACCTGCACGCCGATGCCGTCAGTGAGGGCCACGAGGCTCTGGGCGGCGTGCTGGATGTCGACGTCGGGCGCCACCTCACCCTCGGCCTGGGCGACGGCCAGCAGCCGGGCCAACCGGCCGCGCCACTCATCATAGCGCAGGCGCATGACCCGCGAGACCTCCTGGTCGTAGCTGGACCGCTCCCAGAACCCCGCCCAGATGCGCCAATAGCCGCGCCGTTCGGGAGTCAGCGGCAGGGCGAGCGCCAGGACCTTGCGGATCGCTTCCAGCGCTGGACGGGTGTGTTCGGCCCGCTCCATCCGATCCCGCACCAGTTGGCCGGAGAGCTCCGACGCCTGGATCAGCAGCTGGTCCTTGGAGTGGAAATAGTGGGTCAGGGCGCCGGTGGTGAAGCCCGCCTCCCGCGCCACCGCCCGCACGGTCAGACCGGCGATGCCGGCCTGGACGATGACGCGCAGCGCTGCGGCCGCGAAGATGTCGCGCCTCTCGTCGTGGTTGACGGTCTTGCCCATCGAATAAGCGCATCCCAGCGTTCGGTCTGCTCTGCCGGACGAAAGGGGGCGCTGGCAAGTCCCGGCGGCATGCGGCCATGTGATTTCACACATCTGTTATGTAACATACGTTATGATTCCCATTCCCTGGCACGGAACGTGTGTTATGTAGGCGCCAGCGAAAACGCGAGTCGGCGAACGCCGCTGCGAGATAACAACGGGGGAAATCCATGCGTCAGTCCATGCGTGTCACCTTGCTGTCCGCCTCCGCCCTGGTCGGGCTGACGCTGGGCGGTCTGACTCTCGGCGGTCAGGCCCAGGCAGAGGAACGCCCCGCTGTCTCGGTGCTGGGCGAGCTGATCGTCACCGCCCAGAAGCGTGAGGAGGTCTCGCAGGACGTGCCGATTTCACTGACGGCGCTGTCGGGCGAACAGCTGGAACGCCAGGGCGTCTCCGGCTTCCAGGACCTCACCAACCGCGTGCCCTCGCTGCGGTTCGGGCCGGGGGTCACCGGCGGCGAGAACGTCATCACCCTGCGCGGGATCGGCAGCCAGAACACCACCAGCGGCGGCGATTCGCCGGTGGCCTACAGCCTGGACGGCGTCTATCTGGCGCGCACCACCGCCGTGGACCCCGAGTTCTTTGACGTCGACCGGATCGAGGTGCTGCGAGGCCCGCAAGGCACGCTCTATGGGCGCAACTCGGTCGGCGGATCGGTCAATGTGGTCAGCCGCCATCCGACCCAGACCTTGGGTGGCCATGTCGACGCGATGCTGGGCTCGTATGATGCGCGGATCTTCCGGGGTTGGGCCAACCTGCCGATCTATGACGAAGGGGATCGCCACGCGGCGATCCGGCTGACGGCGGTGAAAGCCGATCACGACGGCTACCAGGAGAACCTGTTCACCGGCCCCGGGGCCACCGACGACGCCGACGGCCAGGACTTCTGGATGGTGCGGGGCCAGCTCAGCGCGCAGCTTTCCGCCAACTTCGACATCCTGCTGGTCGCCTCGGCCTCCGAAAATGGCGATCCCGTGGCCACCAAGACCCGCTGGTCGCTGGCGCCCGGCCGCTACACCGGCGCATTGCCCTATCTGACCAACCCCCGAGAAGTGCGGAAGAACTCAGCCGAAAACTTCGACCAGAAGAGCCGCTTCGCCAGCGCCACGCTCAACTATGATGTCGGCCCGGCGACGATCACTTCGGTCACCGGCTATGCGTCGGGCAAGTGGGCGCAATCGAACGACCCGGACGGCTCGGAGCTGACCCTGGGCCTCAACCCCTATTGGACTCTGGATCAGTTCCAATGGTCGCAGGAATTGCGGATCGCCTCCAACCCGTCCGACCACGCGCTGTCGTGGATCGTCGGCGGTTTCTGGTTCAACGAGAAGGTGGGCCAGACCTTCCAGTACATCGACACCGGCCTGAATTCCCCCAGCCCGTTCACCGACAATTTCATCTTCACCAACGGCGGCATCTACAAAACCGAGTCCAAGGCGGTGTTCGGCCAGGCCGACCTGGACCTGGAGAAGACCGGGGCTGGCCTGCCGGTGACCCTGACGGTCGGCCTGCGCTACACGCGCGACACCAAGAAGGGCTTTGACTTCCTGAGCTTCGTGCTGCCGCGCATTCCCTTCGGCGTCGCGCCCTCGAAGGCGTTTGATCAGAGCTGGGGCCAGACCACCGGCAAGTTGGGCGCCACCTGGCGGCCCACCGACGACGTGTTGATCTATGCCAACTATTCGCAAGGCTATCTGTCCGGCGGCGGGCTGGTCGGCAACTTCCCAGGCATATATCAGCCCGAAAAGATCCGCGCGTTTGAGGCGGGCTTCAAGGCGACGCTGGCCGACAACCGGGTGATCTTCAACGGCGCCGCCTATCGCCAGAAGATCCGCGACATGCAGGTGTTCGTGCAGGACATTACCGGCTCGCGGATCGACAACGCCGGCCGCGCGCACGTGAACGGCCTGGAACTGGAGGCCATCGCCACGCCGACCGAGGGCCTGCGCCTGAACGCCTCGGCGACCTTCACCAAGGCCGAATACGACCAGTACGTGACCATCGACAATCGCTATGCCGGCGCCGCGCCCGGCTGCAGCGCCACGACCCGGCTCTGCGACTTCGCCGGCCACCGGCTGGTGCAGACGCCCAAGTACACCTTCAACCTCGGCGCCCAGTACGCCATCGCCTCAGCTTTTGGCGAGATCACGCCCCGGGTCGATCTGTTCCGCTCTGGAGACCTGTTCTTCCTGTCTGCCAATTCACCGCTGGAACGGCAGGGCGGCTACACCCTGGTGGATCTCAGCGTCATCCTGCGGGCGCCGGGGGATCGCTGGACCGCCGAAGCCTTCGTGCGCAACGTCGGCGACAAGGACGTGATCTCCAACGACGGCCTGCAATCCAACACCCTGGGCAATGGCTTCGGGCTGGACAACTACACCTACTATCCGCCGCGCACCTGGGGCGTGCGGGTGGGCGTGAACTTCTAGGAGCCCGGCGATGGCGAAGGCCGAGTGGGCGCTCACCAGCCTCTATCATACGGTGGTCAACTGCCGGGACCTCGACGAGAGCGTGGCCTTCTATCGGCTGCTGGGTTTTGACGTGCTGAACGACCGTCGCACGGTCACCTGGCCGGCGTTTGTGGCGGGGATTTTCGGGCTGAAGCGGGCGCAGGGTCGCGGCGTACTGATGGTGCTGCCCAGCGATCCGAACGGGCCGATGATCGACCTGCTGCAATGGCTGGAGCCGGCGGCGGCGTTTCCGGACCCAGCCCGCGAAAGTGAGACGGTGCCCCGGATCATCGCCTTCCGAACCCGCAATGTGCAGGCGGCTTATGCGGCGCTATCAGCCGCTGGGGTTCGCTTCACCCAGCCGGTCCACGTCCCGGACCAGCCGCTGGGCATCATCGGCACCGCCTGCTGCTATGACCCGAACGGCAACATCATCGAGATGATCGAACTGGAACCGGGCGTGCGGCACTCCCGCGCCAACGAAGCGCTCACCCAGGCGACATGAGCAACGCAGCGGACCTGCGGCAGGGCGATCATCCGCTGGCGATGCGCGGCGAGGACCTGGCGGCGCTGTTCGAGCGGGTCAGCAACTGGGGACGCTGGGGGGCGGACGATCAGCGCGGTGCGCTGAACCACATCGGCCCGGCCGAGATCGTGCACGCCGCCAGCCTGGTGCGTGAGGGCCGAACGGTCAGCCTGGCGCGGAACTTCCCGACCCATCCGGGGCCGGAGAATCCGTGGCCGGCCCAGCATCATATGGTGATCGCCGGCGACGACTGCTGCGTGCCCGGCGTGGAGGGCCTGGAGGTGTCGACCGACTTCATCGGCATCGCCTTCCACGGCATGGCGTCCAGCCACATCGACGCCCTGTGCCACGTGTTCGCCCAGGGTCGGATGTACAACGGCCATCCGGCCAGCGAGGTGAAGAGCACCGGGGCGAAGGTCAACAGCATCATGGCGGCCCGGGATGGCATCGTCGGGCGCGGCGTCCTGCTGGATATCCCCCGGGCGCGCGGGATCTCGTTCGTTGAGGCCGAAGACTTCGTCACCGCCGCCGATCTGGAGGCCGCAGAAGTCGTTGGGGGCGTGCGGGTCGGCAAGGGTGATCTGGTGCTGGTGCGGCTGGGCCGGGACGTCCGGCGCGCGGATTGCCGGGATCAGGTCGTCGCCGGACTCGATCCAAGGATCGTCGAATGGCTCCACACGCGCGAGGTGGCGGTGCTGGGCGGCGATGGCGTCCACGACCCGATCCCCAACGGGCGCATTCACCGCGACTGGGCGATGCCGATCCACATGCTGGGGCTGGCGGCCATGGGCCTGCACCTGCTGGACAACCTGGATCTTGAACCCCTGGCCCGGACCTGCGCCCAGGTCCGGCGGTGGGAATTCCAGCTGATGATCGCCCCGTTGCGCATCGAGGGCGGCACCGGCTCACCATTGAACCCGATCGCCGTATTCTGAGAATGGCCGCCACCAATCTGGCGGCGCCGTCTCGCCCAGTAACATAACGTATGTTATGTAATAGCCGACAGGAGACCACCCCATGAAGTTCGATGTGTTCTGCGAGATCCAGCGGGCGTTTCCCTGGCATGGCGCCGACGAGGCCAGCCTGTTCCGCGAGATCCTGGCCCAGGCCCAGGCGGCGGAGGCGGCGGGGTTCGAGACCTGGTGGCAGGTGGAACATCACGGCGCGCCTGAGTTCAGCTATTCCTCGGCGCCGGAGATCGTGCTGACCGCCATCGCCATGAGCACGCGAACGCTAAGGGTCGGACATGCCGGCGTCCTTGCGCCGTTCAACATCAACACGCCGTTGCGGGTGGCTGAGCGCGCCGCGACCCTGGACGTGCTGTCCGGCGGGCGCTTTGAACTGGGGCTGGCCAAGTCGGGCGGCAAGGAATGGGAGACGTTCGGCGTCAATCCCGACACCGCCCGCGATCAGGTCCGCGACGCGATGCGGATGATCCCGCAGATGTGGACGCAGGACGAGTTCTGCTGGACCTCGGCGGACTATCAGGTCCCGCCCCGGCAGGTGGTGCCCAAGCCGGTGCAGAAGCCTCATCCTCGGCTGTGGCAGACCTGCGGCTCGCCGGACAGTTTCTACATGGCGGGCGAACTGGGGGTCGGCGCGCTGGGCACCACCCTGCTCAGCCCGGTGGCCTTCCTGGGCCAGATGTTGCGCGAACACGACCGGGGCCTGGCCGCCTGCGTCACGCCGGCCGGCAAGGTCATCAATCCGCAGAAGGGCGTTTTCACCTTTGTGCATGTGGCCGAGAGCCGGGCCGAGGCGATCCGCAATGGCGCGGCCTGGTCGGCGCTCTGGTACGTCAACGCCGCGCCCAAGGTGTTCAAGGTGCCGCGCCGGGTCTGGTACGACATGATCAAGGCCGGCCTGCATCCGAATTCGGCCCGCGACACCTCAGCTCAGGCGGAACTTGATCCGAACGAGGTGGCGATCCAGCCCGACGATCCGGAGGTCGTGCGGGTCCTGAAGCGTATGGCGCAGGGCGAAGAGATCAGTTTCGAGACGGCGCACGCGGCCCTGGAGCCACTGGACAGCGTGGTGATCGGCGATCCCGCCCACTGCATCGAAAAGCTCAAGGGCTATCAGGCCATCGGCGCGGACCGGGCGATGTGCATGATGCAGTACGGCTCGATCCCGCACGCGGCGGTGCTGCGCAGCCTAGCCTTGGCCGGGAGTGAGGTGATGCCGGCGTTCGCGGCAAGTACGTCGTCGAAGGCGAGTGCTACGCCGCGTCAGTGATCGTCGCGACCTCATCTGCCGGCGCGAGGACGCGGGCGATTTCGGTCAGCAGGGCCTCGGGCAAGATCGGCTTGCCGACCACGCCATCCATGCCGGCGTCAAGGTAGGTGCGGCGCTGGTGGGCCAGTACGTTGGCGGTGAGGGCCACGATGGGAATCGCTGCGGGTTCACCGCCCAGGGCGCGGATGCGGCGCGCGGCTTCCACGCCGTCGATGCCGGGCATCTGAACGTCCATAAGGATCAGGTCGAACCCGCCGCGCATCGCGGCCTCAACGCCTAGATAGCCGTCAGGGGCGGTCTCCACCGAGGCGCCGAGGTTCTCCAGGAGCTTGGTGGCGATCAGCCGGTTGGTGGCGTTGTCCTCGACCACCAGCACCCGGATGCCCTGCAGAATGTCCCCGGCCGCATCGGGCGCGCGTTCGGTGGCGCTGGCTACAGGTGCGGCGATCTCGAGCCAGAACGTCGAGCCCTGGTTCTCCTCAGAGCTGAAGCCAACGCGCCCGCGCATCAGCTCGGCCAGGCGCTGGGTGATGGCCAGGCCGAGGCCCGAGCCGCCGAACCTGCGGGTGGTGGAGGCGTCGGCCTGATGGAACCTCTGAAACAGCCGGCCCTGGGCCGCCTGCGAGATGCCAATGCCGGTGTCTTCGATTTCGAAGCGCAGCATGTCCGCATCAAGTCGCCGGCAGCGGACAGCCACGCGACCGCGCTCGGTGAACTTCACCGCATTGCCGATCAGGTTGAACAGGGCTTGGCGCAGTCGCACGGGATCAGCCTCGACCCAGCCGATGTCGGGCGCGGTGTCGATGATCAACTTCAGACCCTTGATCTCGGCCTGGGGCCGCAGCAGCTGGACCACGCCATTGACCAGGGCGGCGGCGTCAAGCGGCTCGACGGTCAGCTCCAGATGACCCGCCTCGATCTTCGAGAAGTCGATGACGTCGTTCAGCAGTTCCGACAGCATCTGGCCGCACGACAGGGCCTCATGCAGTAGCGAACGCCCGTCGGGGCTCAGCGTCTCGGATTTCAGCAGATGCAGCACGCCCATGACTCCGTTCATCGGCGTGCGGATCTCGTGACTCATATTGGCCAGGAACGTGGCCTTGGCCTCGGCGGCCTCTTCGGCGGCGCGCTGGGCCTCGATCAGGGCGATCTCCTGGCGCTTGTGGGCGTCGCAGTCCTGCATCAGGCCGACGGCCTTCAGCCGCCGCCCATCAGCGCTAAGCTGCAAGTGATGGTGACACCGAACCCAGCGAATTTCACCATCTGGGCGGACTATGCGAGCCTCGAACCAATGGCCGCGCCTGCGGCCGTCGAGACTGAGCACGCTTAGGGAATCACGTACGTGCGTCAGGTCATCCGGATGGAAGCCGGGAAACGCCAGCTCCGTCGCCTGCTCATAGCTTGCCGTCCCGAGGCCGGTGACCCGCTTGAATTCCGGCGAACACCAGAAGGTGCGGCCGATGTGGTCGATCTCATAGACGCCGGCCTCGGCAGCCTCCAGCGCTAGCTTCAGCCGGCGGGCATTGACCTGGATCTCACGGCGCGCCTTGCGCATCTGCTGTTCGCCAAGGCGGGCGGCGTCGCGCGCCTCGGCCAGTTCGGTGATGTCCTCGGAAATGCCCTTGAGGGCGAAACTGCCGTCGCGGCGCACCTCGGCGCGCACCGTGGCCCGCATGGTCATCCAGCGGTCCCGCGCCAAGACCCGATGCTCGGTCTGCACAGGTGTTCCCGAAGTGACCGCCTCGGTCATCACGTCACGGGTCCGCTTGCGGTCGCGTGGGTGGACGCGCTCGAAAAACACGTCCGGCGTCCAGGTGATCTCGGGATCGAAACCGATCAGGTCCGCCAGCTCATCAGACCACCAGATTGTATCCGCCTGAGGGTCGTATTCCCACAACCCGAGTCCAGCCGAGGCCCCGAGCACCTTTCGTGTGCGCCGCGCGTCTTCAAGTTCCTCATCCCGAGCTCGCTCCGCCGCTGCGTCGCGCAGTGTGACGATGAAGTCGCCGCCGGCCATCAGCTGGGTCCGGATCGCTACCCAGAACAGCCGGCCATCTTTCGCGCAAATCTGGTTCTGAGATTCGGACACCTCGCCGACCGCGATCGCCGCCAGGCGGGAGGTGGTGGAGTCCATGCTGTCGCTGACCACGAAGTCGAGCGCACGGGCGCCGATCAACTCGCTCTCGGTCCAACCGGTAAGGCGCGTCCAGGCAGGATTGACCAGTTTGAAGCGCCCATCTGCGCCGACCACGTGCATCAGGTCGCTGCTGTTCTCGAACAGCGCGCGGATCAGGTCGTCCTTGTCGGCGGCGCTTGTCGCGCTTTTTTCGGCCATGCCCCGCTCCCTGGGTGACCCGGGGATAGCTGTAGACCGGTAAATTTCCCGTTGTGGTGGAACGACGTTCTAAAACGCGCTCTCGCCGGTGATCGCCCGTCCCAGGATCAGGGCGTGGACGTCGTGGGCGCCTTCGTAGGTGTTGACCGTCTCCAGGTTCGCCGCAATCCGCATCACATGGTACTCGCCGGAAATGCCGTTGCCGCCGTGCATGTCGCGCGCGACCCGGGCGATATCCAGGGCCTTGCCGCAGTTGTTGCGCTTCAGCATCGAGATGGCCTCGGGCACCCAGGCGCCCTCGTCGATCAGCCGGCCCAGCGCCAGCGCGCCTTCGAAGCCCAGGGCGATCTCGGTGGACATGTCGGCCAGCTTTTTCTGGACCAGCTGGCGCGAGGCGAGCGTGCGGCCGAACAGGCTGCGGCTGGACACATAGTCGCGGCTGGCGTGCAGGCAGAACTCGGCCGCGCCCATGGCGCCCCAGGCAATGCCATAGCGGGCCTTGTTGAGGCACGAGAACGGCCCGCGCAGGCCCTCGACATTCGGCAGGATCGCATCGTCAGAGATGAACACATCGGTCAACGAGATCTCGCCGGTGACCGAGGCGCGCAGGGAGAGTTTGCCGAGGATCTTCGGGGTTTCGAAGCCCTTGATTCCGCGATCCACCAGGAAGCCGCGGATCTTGCCGTCCAGCTTGGCCCAGACCAGCGCCACGTCACTTACCGGGCTGTTGGTGATCCACATCTTGGCGCCGTTCAGCACGAACCCGCCGGTGACTTTTTTGGCCACGGTGCGCATCGACGCGGGGTCGGAGCCGCCGTCCGGCTCGGTCAGGCCAAAGCAGCCGATGATCCGGCCGGCCGCCATGCCGGGCAGATATTTGCGCCGCTGCTCTTCCGAGCCGAAGGCGAAGATCGGATACATCACCAGCGAGGACTGCACGCTCATCGCCGAGCGGTAGCCGCTGTCGATGGCCTCGATCTCGCGAGCGATCAGGCCATAGGCCACGTGGTTGACGCCGGCACAGCCGTATTCTTCGGGCAGGGTCGGGCCCAGGAAGCCCAGTTCGCCCATCTCGGTCATAATTTCGCGATCAAACCGCTCCTCGGCATAGGCCGAGACCACGCGGGGCAGCAGTTTCTCGCGGGCGTAGCCCCGGGCGGTGTCCCAGACCATCCGCTCGTCCTCGGAGAGCCGCGAGGAGAGATCCAGCGGATCCTCCCAGCGATAGGTCTTCTGCGGCGCGCCGGTGTCGAGGGGCATGGGGTGGCTCCGTGTCGTGGATGGCGGCCAGATAGCGGATTTTCAGGTCCCCGTGTAGACGCCGGCCCGTTTCTCCTGGAAGGCGGCGATGGATTCCTTGGCGTCGTTCTGGGCGCGGCGAGACAGGCTGAGGCCCAGGGTCTCGTAGCGCAGCGCCTCCTCCAGATCACAGTTCCAGTTATGCGCCAGCACGCGCTTGGACATCCTGAGCGCCAGCGGCGGCCAGCGGGTCATTTCCTCAGCGTAGGCGACGGCGGCCTCAACCAGATCAGCGGCGGGAACCAGACGGTTAAGCAGGCCCAGGGTCCGGGCTTCCTCGGCCAGCACGGTGCGGCTGGTCATCACCAGATCGGAGGCGGCGGCGTGGCCGACCACGCGCGGCAGGAAGTAGCTGAGGCCGGAGTCCGGCGACAGCGAGCGTTCGATGAACACGCTCTTGAAGCGGGCGTGCTCCGAGCCGATCCGCACGTCGCAGGCCAGGGCCGTGGACATCCCTGCACCGGCCGCGATGCCGTTGATCGCCCCGATCAGCGGCTTGTCGAAGGCGTCCCACATCAGCGCCCAACGCCCGGTCCAGCCCAGGTCGTCGATGTGATCATTCTGACCCTGGGCCGCCGGCGCACGCCCGGCGATCGCCGCCCCGCCCAGGTCGACCCCCGAACAGAAGCCGCGTCCGGCCCCAGTGACCACCAGGGCCCGCACCGTATCGTCGGCCCGTGCGGTCTTCAGCGCGGCGTCCACCTCGGCCCGCATCGTCGCCGACAGGGCGTTGAGGCGGTCCGGACTGTTCAGGGTCAGAACGGCGACGTGGCCACGTTGTTCGACGGTGATGGCTTCATAGGCTTTCGGCACAGGCGTTCTCCCAGGGTGTCATCAACACTCGCGCTGAATGGCGGGCGTGGGAAGATCAGATTCAGCTCACAGCCGCGTCAGAAGTCCGCCGTCAGCCCGACCCGCACCGTGCGCGGCGCGCCGGGCAGGATATTGTTGTTGCCATGACTGGTGGGAAAGGCGTGGCGGTCGAACAGGTTCTCGACATTCACCTGGCCGCGCAGACGGTCGTTCAGGCGCAGGAACAGCGCCGCGTCGATGCGGGTGAAGCCTGGCAGGGTGACGGTGTTGTCGATCGCCGCGTACATCCGTGACTGGGCGACGAGGCCGACACCGACCCCGAGCCGGTCTGTGACGTCATAGCGGTTCCAGAGCGAGGCCGTCCGTCGAGGCGTCAGGGGCGCCTCGCAGCCGCCGGCTGGGCAGGCCGACGTCGCCCGGCGGATCTCGGCCTTCTGCAGGGTGTAGCCGCCGATCAGACTCCAACGGGAAGTGATCTTCCCGCTCAGGCCGACTTCCAGACCCTTGGCGCGCTGGGCGCCAGTCAGGACGATGCGGCCTGGAACGTTGGGATCGGGCGCGGTGGTGTTGTCGCGGTCCAGGCGATAGATCGCGCCGGTCAGGACAAGCTCCGGGGTGATCTCCCACTTGGCGCCCAACTCGAGATTCTCGAACTTCTCGGGGTTGAAGGCCTGGCTGGTCGCGGTCAGCGAACTGAACTGATCTCCGGAGCTGGGAAGCCACGAGACGCTGTAGCTGGCATAGATCGACAGGCTCTTGTCCGGCTTCAACACCAGGCCCAGGCGCGGCGACCACAGATCGTCCTGGCGGCCGAGGTCGCGTTGAGAAACGCCCAGACGGTTGTCGTGGAAGGCGATGTCGATTCGGTCATAGCGCAGGCCGGCGAGCACCTGCAGATGCGGCGACAATTCAATCTGATCCTGCAGATATCCAGCCGCCAGGTTCACCCGCACATGATTGTTGGCGTCGCTCGGCGTCGCGAGCAGGGTGATACCGGTGTTGCGCAGCATCGGGCTCAGGAACGGAACCACGATCTGCGCCGCGCCGCCCGGATAGAAGCCCGTCCGCCGCCGGTTGTCGCTGACCTGCCGACCAACCTCGATGCCGGCCAGCAGCGTGTGCTCGGTTGCGCCGGTTTTGACGGTCCAGACCAAGTCGGTCTGGCTGAACAGGTTCGTGCGATCATTGTCGGTGCTGTAGGCCTGCAGCGGCGTGGTGGCGGGCGCCCCGGTCACGCCCGCTCGCGCCGGGCCGGCGGCGTAGCTGTTCTGGTAGTACTTGTCGTAGGCGCTGAAGACGGTGCGATTGCGCAACGTCAGAGTCTCGGACGGCGCGTATTGGGTCAGCGCGCTCACGTGGTCCACGCGGGTCGCGGCCCGGCTGAAATCGGGATCGCCAAAGAACACCCGCCGAGGTGTCGCGGCGGGTCGGCCGTTGAATGAGGGGACGCCCCGGTCAATGGTGCGCTGATCGCTGAAGTGCTCATAGGACAGCACCAGGGTCACATCGTCCGCAGCGCGCCAGCGCAGCGAGGGCGTGACGCCCCACCGCTCCAACCCAACGTGATCGCGGAAGCTCGCGGAGTTCTCGAAGACGCCGACCACTCGGCCGGCCATATCGGGACGGAAGGCAGCGCCCATATCGCCCGTCAGGCGTCGATGATCCCACGATCCAAATTCGGCGCTGAGGGCGCGCGAGACGGTTCCGTCCGCAACTTTGGTCACCCGGTTGATCACGCCGCCGCCACCACCGCGGCCGAAGGTCATGGCGTTGGGGCCTTTCAGCACCTCCACCCGCTCCACATTGTAGAGATCGCGGATGTACTGAACGTCGTCGCGCACGCCATCGACGAAGAAGTCGGCCGTGGAGGCGTTGCCGCGTAGAGTCGGCGCATCGCGGTGGCCCTCGCCCTGGCCCATGGTCACGCCGGGCACATAGCGGACCAGGTCCGCCATCCCCTGCATCGCCTGGTCCTTAATCAGCCGGTCGGTGATGACGCTGACGGATTGGGGAACGTCGAGCAGCGGCGTGTCGGTTCGGGTGGCGGTTGAACTTCGTTCCGCCTGATAGCCCTGGTCGTGGGCGGCCTTGACGATCACACCGGCCACCTCGGTGGCGGCCTCGTTAGCCCGCGCCCCGGTCCCAAACGTCAGCGATATGAGAGCTAGCGCCACGGGGCGAACTGGAAAGGTCATTGGAATCCCTCGAACTGCAATTGCGAGGCATTCTTATTTTCAGGCTTGGCGTTTAGCAATGCGAATCGTTCGCAACTATGGGGTGTTTTCGGTCACTGGCCCTTGGGCAGGACGTCCAGGGCGATTCCCCGATGGGCAAGCTGCGCCTGTTCCGCGTCCGCTTCGCCAGTCGTCAGACGCATGACCCTGCGCCCGCTGCGGACCAGCTCGGCGAGTTGTTCGGCGGATAGGTCATCGCGTCGCCCCGCATCCCGGCGCGCCAGGGCCAGGATGTCGGGGTGCGCGCCGGGATCGCTGACCAGGATGTCGGCCGCCGCCAATGCCCGGGCGGCGCGCAGGGTGATGAGGTCGGCGGGCCCCCGGGCGTCGAGATACTGGACAATCCCGCCGCTGGCCTCGCCCGTGGCGAGGGCCTGGCGCAGCAGAGTCGTCGCGCGCGCCAGATCACCGTCCATCGCCGCCTGAGCTGCAGGTCCCGTCAGCGCCTCCCGTAGGAACGCGCGGCGCAGGTGGAGCTCCGGCAGGGCGGCGCGAACCTCGTCCTTCATCGTCCGGAACAGCGCCGCGATCCGGCCGGCGCCCTCGGGCACCCGCGCCTCGATGTCCTGGCGCAGCAGCGTGGCCAGCATGGGCGAGCCGCCGCCGGTGCCGATGGCGGCCACCACCTCGCCGCGATCAATCACCGCCGGGGTCGTGAAGTCGCAGAGCGCCGGGCGGTCGGTGACGTTGACCGGCACATGGGCCGCGCGGGCCGCCGCCGCCGCCGTGGCGGCCCAGGTCTCATCTGCATGGGCGATGAACGCCAGGCTCGCACCAGCGTAGGTCTCGGCGAGGTGCGCCGCCTCGTCCTCGATGCGCAGAATGCGGGCCGGAGAGCCCGCGAACAGCCGCGCCTTGGCCTCCGCCCCCGCGCCGACGCCCGCGATGACCACCGTGCGGCCGGTCAACGGGAAGAAGGCGGGGAAGGCGTCCACGCGCTACTTCAGGGTCTTCAGATAGCCGATCAGGGCCGTGCGACTCTCCTCCGCCGGAACGGCGATCAACATGCGGGTGCCAGGCGCGAAGGCGGCCGGCGCCTTCAGGAAGGCGTCGAGATTGGCGTCGGTCCAGGTTCCGCCCTTGGCCTTGAGGGCCGGCGAATAGGCGAATCCGGCCTTGGCGGCGATGGCGCCGCCGGCGACGCCGGTCAGCGTCGGGCCCATCACCGAGCCGCCGTGGCACATCTTGCACTGCATGTTGAACAGCTGTGCGCCGTCCGCCGCCGCGACAGGGGCAGCGGCCAGCAGGCTGAGGACGGCGGCGGTGAGGACGGTGCGAAACATGGGCACTCCGGAAAAGCGGCTTCGGTAGGATTGGCGGCGGGGTCTGAACGGCGTTAGGATCAAAAGGAATCTGTTCGGAAGGAAGCGCCCGATGGCGACCACTGTGGATGTGAACGGCCGCGCCTATGAGGTCAAGGCGGCGCCCGATACGCCCTTGTTATGGGTGCTGCGAGATGAACTGGGCCTGACCGGAACCAAGTACGGCTGCGGGATCGCCCAGTGCGGCGCCTGTACCGTGCTGGCTGACGGTCAGCCGATCCGCGCCTGCCAGACCCCGATCTCGGCGCTGGGCGCGGCCAAGGTCACCACCATCGAAGGGCTGAACGGCGCCCATGCGGTGCAGGCGGCCTGGGTCCAACTGGATGTGCCGCAGTGCGGCTACTGCCAGTCCGGCCAGATCATGAGTGCGGTGGCGCTGCTGGCCAGCAATCCCAAGCCGGACGACGCGGCGATCACCGGGGCCATGGACGGCAACATCTGTCGGTGCGGCGCCTATCAGCGGATTCGGGCGGCGATCAAGGTGGCGGCGTCCGCGCCCGCTACGCCGACTGCAGCTGCGGCCAAGGCCTGAGGGGAACTGCGATGAACAAGCCACTCATCAATCTGGCCAAGGGCGCCACGCGACGCGAGACCCTGGCGGTCGGCGCGACTCTGGTCGGCTCGGCCCTGCTGGTCGGCTGCTCGCTGCCGGACATCCTGTCGGCGGGCTCGAAGGTCAAGCCCGGCGCGTTCGGCCCATTCCTGAAGTTTGATCCCGACGGCGCGGTGACGGTGATCTCCAAGCACATCGAGTTCGGCCAGGGCAATCACGCCGGCCTTGCCGCCATCGCCGCCGAGGAACTGGACGCCGACTGGAGCAAGATCAAGGTCGAGCAGGCGCCCGCCAACGCCAAGCTCTATGGCAACGCCTTTATGGGCGGCACCCAGGGGACCGGCGGCTCGTCAGCCATCGCCGATTCCTGGCCCAAGATGCGGCTGGCTGGCGCGGCCGCGCGGGCCATGTTCGTATCCGCCGCCGCCGCCAAGTGGGGCGTGCCGGACGCAGAGATTTCCGTGAAGGACGGCGTCCTCAGTCACGCTTCGGGCAAGACGGCGGGCTTCGGCGAGCTGGTGGCGGAGGCCGCCAAGATCACCCCGCCGGCCGCGCCGACCCTGAAGGACCCCAAGACCTTCACCCTGATCGGCACCGACCGGGTGCGGCGCAAGGATTCGCTGGCCAAGGCCACCGGCAAGGCGACCTACACCCAGGACATCCATCTGCCTGACATGCTGACCGCTATGGTCGCTCATGCGCCCAGGTTCGGCGCCAAGGTGGCCTCGTTCGATGCGGCGGCGGCCAAACAGGTGGCCGGCGTCGTCGACGTGTTCCAGATTCCCACGGGGGTCGCCGTTGTCGCGCAATCCACCTGGGCGGCGCGCCAAGGCCGCGAGGCCCTCAAGGTCACCTGGGACGAAACCAAGGCCGAAAAGCGCGGCTCGGCAGCGATCCTGGACAATTACAAGGACCTGGCAAGCGGCAAGGCTCAGCCCGAGGGCAAGGCCAAGTGGGGCGCCTTCGATTCCAAGGGCGATGCGGCCCAGGCGGCGGCGGGAGCGGCGGCGGTCGAGGTGAGCTACGACTTCCCCTATCTGGCGCACGCCACCATGGAGCCGATGAACTGCGTGGCTATGGTCGGCAAGGGCCCGACCCGGCTGGTGTTCGGCTCGCAAACCCCGACCCTGGACCAGATCAATACGGCCAAGATCGCCCCCGCCTTGCCGGGTTCGGTGGAGATCGAGACCCTGTTCGCCGGCGGCTCGTTCGGGCGGCGGTCGAATTTCGCGTCCGACTACGTCACCGAGTGCGTCCATATCGCCAAGCAGGTCGGTGGCGGACGGCCGGTGAAACTGGTCTGGACCCGCGAGGACGATATGAGGGCCGGCTACTATCGCCCGATGGTCCACCATGCCGTCCGCGTCACCGTCGACAAGGACGGCTATCCGGCCACCTGGCGCCACCGGGTGGTCACCCAGTCGATCATGGCCGGCGCGCCTCCCGGCATGCTGCCCGGTGGCGATGTTGACGGCTCCGCAGTCGAGGGGATCATGGGTTCGCCTTATCTGAAGGCGACGCCCATCGTTGACGCCCAGGTGCTGACACCAGCGGTGGGCGTGCCGGTGCTCTGGTGGCGTTCGGTAGGCGCGACCCACACCGCCTATGTGATGGAACACACCATCGATCAGCTGGCCAAGCGGGCCGGCAAAGATCCGGTCGACTATCGCCGCGCGCTCTACGCCAAGGCCGGCGCGACGCGCCAGCTGGCGGCGTTGAACCTGGCGGCGGAGAAGGCCGGTTGGGGAACGCCGGCCCCGGACGGCTGGACACGCGGCGTGGCGGTGCACGAGAGCTTCGGCTCGGTTGTGGCTCAGGTCGCCGAGGTCAAGCTGGAGAACGGTCAGCCCAAGGTCGGCCGGGTGGTCACGGCGGTGGACTGCGGCATCGCCGTCTCGCCCGACCAGATCGCCGCCCAGATGGAGGGCGGGACCTGCTATGGTCTTTCGGCGGCGATGTTCGGGGCGATCACTCTGACCGATGGCCAGGTCGATCAGGGCAATTTCGACACCTATCGGGTGCTGAGGAATTCCGAGGCGCCCACGGTCGAGACCTATATCGTCGCCTCCGGACGTCCGCCCTCGGGCGTGGGCGAGCCTGGAACGCCGGTGATCGGTCCGGCGGTGGCCAATGCCATCCTGGCGCTGACCGGCCAGCCGACTTTGAGCCAACCGTTCGTCAAGGCTTAGGGGTCACCGCCTTGGCGCCAACGTTGGTGCGGCCAACGCCGTCGACCTCATAGAGCGTCTCTAAAGCCCCGGAGGGGTTAGGCTTCAAGCCGGAGAGAGTCCTGGCGCTGGTGGCGGCTTCGGCGGACTGCATGACCCCGATGTCGCGCTCACCGGCGATGATCAGAAACCGGTTTCCCGCCGGCCCCCGGAATGCAGCCACGTAGCCATAGTCGCGGTTGAGATGATCGCCGGGTGCGACCCCGGCGCCGCTGACGAAGGTCTGGCCGGTGCGACGGTCGACCAGTTCGTCGTAGGTCGCGCCAATCCGGAAGCGAGAGCGATTAAACACCGGCTCCTGCAGCAGGCGCAAAGCCGACAGATAGCCCACATAGATGATGTCGGAGGTCTTCATCATCTCGCCGGTCAGCTGCGAAGAGGTGATCACCCGCACCCGTTCGGCGCGGCCGGCGGCCTGGCGGGCCAGCGGCATGATCTCACGAAGCGCCAGGGTGGCGCCCACCGGGGTGTAGTAGGTGTCGAGGTCGATATAGCGGCCCTGCAGCGTCGGATTGTCCATCAGCCAGGCGTCAAGGTCGGCCGGCGAATTGATCTCGAACGCCCGGACCATCCGCCTGGGCTCGTCCGCATAGTCGGTGTCGCCAAAGATATAGTAGTCGCCCACCACCACCAGGATCGGACGCTCCCGACCGAGATCCGCCCAGAGGGGCGAGGCGGCCAAGCGGGCCAGGTCGCGGGCCGGCTGAGTCTGCGCCGCAAAGACCATCCAGGCGCCGACATTGAGAGCCAGGATCGCGCTGAGTATCGCCGCCGCCGGCCAGATCCAACGCGGTCGGGGTCGCAGCGCGGCGACCGCTTGGGCCCGCGTCGTCAGGTCCAGGCGGTAGGCGCCGAGCGGGATCGACAGCTGTTCGGACTGGCCCTGGCCGGCGGCCGCGTAGAACGCTTCCAGCTTGCGGCGCAGCCGATGCGCATAGACCCGCACCGAGGCGTCGCCGGACAGGCCGATATCCCGCCGGAACACGTCCTGCGCCATATCGACTTCGCGCAGGCTTCGGCCCTCGACAGCCGCCGTCGCCAGATAGTCGAACAGACGCGCAAGGCCGTGCGAGCGACCCAGCAGGCCGCTGGCCCGCACCGCCTCGACCTGCCGTTGAAACGCCTGAAGCTGCGTCGCGTCCATACCCGACCTTCCGGCGCGTCTGTAACGCTCTGTAACCCCCCTGGAAACCGTAAAGTACGGGCGCGCCTGCGGGCGGGACCCTAGCTGCGGAGGCTATTCAGGGGGACGTGGATGGCAAGAAGCAATCGCAGAATTTGGCTGGTCGGCGTGGCGCTGGCTTTGGGGCTGCCCGGCGTAGCGGCGGCGGCCGTCTCCGAGATCAGCGAACTGGTGGTCACCGGGCGCCTCGAACAGACCTTGCCCCAGGCCCTGGGTCGCTATGGCGTGCGTGTCGAGACGCTCGATGGCGAGACCTTGCGCAAAGGCGGGTTCATCGACGTCGGCCAGGCGCTGCAGTACGCCGTTCCCGGGCTCAGCCTGACCCCGCAGTCTGGTCCCTTCTCCTACAACATCGACTCCTTGCAGGGCTCGCGGCGCGGCGAGGTGCTGTACCTGGTGGATGGGGTCAGGATTTCCAACCGCCTCTACAACACCACCCCGCCGCTCGACACCGTACCCGCCCACATGGTCGAACGCATCGAGCTGTTGGAGGGCGGCCAAAGCCTGTTCTACGGCACGGGCGCGGTGGCTGGCGTGGTCAATATCGTCACCCGCGATTTCACTGATCAGCCGCAGGCGCAGCTCGAGGCGGGAGCCAACACCAATGGCGGTTTCCACCTGAGCGGCGTCGCCTCCAGTTCGGCCGGCGCGCAGAGCGCGGTGCTCTTCGCCAGCCACGACCAGGCCAGGGGCTTCCAGCCTTTCCCTGACGCCGACTATCAGCCCAGCGCCACTGATCGGCGCCGCGGCTATCGACTGACCAGTTTTGGGGCCAAGTACGCCGTCCAGGTCGCTGATGCGGTGCGGCTTTCCGCCAGTTACACCCATACCGAAGGATTCGTGGATTTTGCGCGCCCCGTGCAGGCCGCTCATGCCGTCAACCAGCGCAATGAAGAGATCGCCTGGGCCAAGCTGGATTGGGACCTCTCGGACCGGGCGGGCCTGTTCATCAAGGGCTACTGGCACGACTGGGACAGCCACTACGACGAGACCGACAACACTCCAACCGGGCCGGTTGTGGTCGATGACCATGAGTTCTGGGGCTTTCATGACTATGGCCTCAACGCCATGGGCCGCCTGGCGCCGCGCGCGGGTCTGGAGGTCTGGGGCGGCTATGACCTGCAGCGTTACGGCGGCCGCGACGATGTGCTGCTGATCGCGCCGCGCAGCGAGACCGCCCAGGCGGTGTTCGCCCAGGTTCGCGTCGGTCCGGAGCTGGTCCCCAGGGCGCACCTGGCCGCGGGCGTCCGCCACAGCTTTACCAAGGTGGGCGGAGACGCCACCGTTTGGAACCTCTCCGGGACCTATGACCTGACGACGTCATTGTTTGCCCGCGCCAGTTTTGGAACGGCCTTCCGCCTGCCGGACGCGGAGTCGCTGTTCGCCATCGACCCGATCAACTACGGCGAGGTTGGCAATCCAAACCTGAAGCCGGAACGCAGCCGCACCTACAACGCCTCGATTGGCGGGCAGACCGGGGGTTTGCGCTGGGAGCTGATCGGCTTTGCCCGCCAGACCCGTGATCTGATCGACCTTGCCGGCGCGACCCCTGACCCGGACGTGCTCACCTTTATCAACCTGCCGGACGAGGTGAAGGCGTTTGGGTTTGAGGCGACGGCCAGCGCAGACCCTACGCCCTGGCTGACGCTAGGGGGCTCCTACACCCATGCGCGGACCCGCCAGACCGGGTCGAACCTGCAACTTGCCGGCGTGCCGCGCGAGCATGCTCAGGCGCGTGCGGACATTCATCCGGCGGGCGAGGCCTATGGCCTCGGCGTGGCGGCGATCTACATGGGCCAGGTGGTGGACGAAGTCCCTTCCGGCTTCGGCCGTCAGGCCCGTGGAAACTATGCCGTGGTTGACCTGACCGCCTGGGCGCGCCTGGGTGAGCACGGTCGGTTCACGGCCCGCCTGGAAAATGCCCTGGGCGAGGACTATTCCACGCGCATCGGCCGCGCGAGCCGTGATGTCGGCGGGTCGCGATACCTGGTTCACTCGCGCGGCGCGCCAAGGGCGCTACACGTCAGCTATGCTCGCAGCTTCTGAGGTTTCAGGGTCAGCGCCGGGCGTTCGATCAGCAACCAGCTGGCCGCCGCCAACGGCAGGACCGCCAGGACCGCTGTCAGGATATTCAGCTGACCATAGGCGGCCAGCACCTGCTGCACCGGGAAGGCATAGATGTAGATCCCATAGCTGAGGTCGGCCGGCAGCTTGCCGGGGCGCGCCAGCCCCAGAATGGCGGTCGGCAACGCCAGCGGGCCGATCAGCGGAAAGGCCAGCGCCGACCCGCCGGCCAGCCACAGAGGGATCCGCCAGTTGCTCAGCTGGATCGCCGCGCCCGCAAAGAACAACAGCCCGTTGCGGGCCGCGAGGAAGGCGATCCGCGTGGCGCGGGCGTCTGCCCAGTCCGGCAGGCGCCAACTCATGGCCGCCCATACGATTGCGCAGGCCGCCGTCAATGCGAAGATTGCCCGCCGGTCCGCGCGGACCAGCATCAGCACGACGTAGAACGCCGCCTCCAGCCGCAGTGTCCACAAGACGCCATTGACGACGCCGGGTATCGGATTGCCGGCAAACAGCCCCGGCAGGTCGTGGTCGGTCGGGATGAACAGGGCGTTGCGCAGCACATACATCGCCGCCCGGGGTGCATAGTCCGCCGTCGGCGCTGTGGTCATGAACCCCAGCGCGACGACCGTGATCGCCAGGGCCGCAATCAACCCCGGTTCGATACGAAGAACCCGCTTCAGCAGATAGGCCTTCGGGTCGCGCAGATAGCTGGCGCTGACCAGGAAACCGGAAATCACAAAGAAGATCGAGACTCCCAGGGCGCCCAGGTCCTCGACGCCCATGATGGTCAAAGGCGGCTGGCCGGAGAGCGGGAAGGTGTGGCTCACCACCACCAGCAGGGCGGCGATCAGCCGCATCAGGTCGAAGCTCATGCGGCGGCGACGATCACGGCCCGACCTTCGTCTGCTCGGCGCGCGCCCGCTGGCCGCCTTGTTCGGAGGCCCAGCTCTCGGCCACCGCGCGGGTGATCGACTGCATGAACGCCAGCCGTTCCGGCACCGTGTGACGGGTCTGGCGCAGCATCACGGCCACGGCGTAAGCTCGCCCGTCCGGCGCGGTCAGCAGGCCGACGTCGTTGATTCCCACCGAGGCGCCTTGGAAGTCGGGGCCGGTGCCCGTCTTGTGGGCCAGGCTCCAGCCCGGCGGCAAGCTGCCCTTCAGCCGCCGTGGGCCCGTGCGCGCGGCCTGCATCAGGTTCAGCAAACGCGCCGTCGAGGCCTCGGACAACAGCTCGCCCCGCGCCAGCGCCGCTAGTGCACGGGTGATGGCGGCGGGCGAGGCGCCGTCGGGCGGGTCGGTCAGATAGGCGTCCAGCGCGGCCTGCCGCTCGGCCTTGGGCAGGTCAGCCCGAGCGGCCTGGAAGTTCCAGCCGATCCCATACTCCGGCCGCCAGACCAGCCCCGCCGTCCGCGCCTGCAGGTCGCGCTCATAGGCGCCCACCCGAACACCGCTCAGTTTCAGACGCTCCAGGGCCGCCGCGACCCCCTCGGGGCCGCCAACTTCCAGCATCAGCCGGTCATTGGCGGCATTGTCGCTCTCGACCAGGGCGCGCCGGAGCAGATCCGCGAGGCTCGTCGCGTAGCCGTCGGCGCCGATCCGGTAGGCCACCGGCTGAAAGAACACCGAGCGGTCGGCCTCGGTCAGGAGGATCTCGCGGTCAACGTCCAGCCGCCCGTCATCCACGGCCTTCAGGACCGCGATCGCCACCCAGAGCTTGGAGACGCTCTGTTGTGGAAACGCGATCCAGGTGTCGACGCCCGCCGTCCAACCTTCGGAAACATCGCTCACCGCCACCCCCACGGGCTCGCCATAGGCTTGGGCCAGCTCGACCAGCCGTTGCTGCAAGTCGCTGGGCGCTGGCGGCTGGATCTGGGGTCCAAGCAGCCTCAGGCGCACAGACGTCAGCGTCGCGGCGAGTGGACGCGGCTTGTGATCAGGCTTGAGCAGGCCCACGCCAAGGGCGGCGAGCGCCGCCAGGGCGATCAGCCAGAGCCACGGTGCGCGGGGCCCTCGCCGTGATCTGGCTCGCGACCGGGAATGTGGAGAGCCCGCCATTCTGCCCCGATCTGTCCTCAAACCTCAGCCGTGATTGTGGCCGTGCGCCGCATCAGCCCCCGCACCGCGCACCTCCAGGGTCACATGCGACAGGCCCGCCAGTCCAGAGAGCCGCGCCCGATAGTGATCGACAGGTTGTGGATGATCCGCTTGCAGCACGGCGATGGCGGCGTGATGGCCGGGGCCCAGCCGCCAAAGGTGCAGGTCCAGCACCTGCTCGCCGCCCGAGCTTAGCCGCGCCCGGATTTCCCCGGTCAGTTCGGCCGAGGGATTGACGTCCAGCAGCGCCGCGCCTGCCTGACGCAGCAGGCGGACGGCGAACTGGCCGACCAGCAGCGCCGCCAGGAGGCCCGCCGCCGGATCGGCGAATCGCCAACCAAACCGCTCGCCCGCCCACAGCGCCGCCAGACTGAGCACGGAAACCGCCGCGTCCGCGCTCAGGTGCAGGTGGGCCGCCGAAAGATTGAGGTCGCCGTCGGGATCGTGCTTGGCGAGCGTAGCCCCGGACGGGCGCAGCAGCCAGATGCAGATCAGGTTGACCACTAGGCCGCCCGCGGCGATCGGCAGGGCGGCGTGATAGTCCACCGCCTCCGGCTGGCGCAGGCGCGCCAGGCTCTCGCCGGCCATCAGCACCGCCGTCACCGCCAGCACCACGGCGTTTGCGAACCCGGCCAGGTAGCCCAGCTTGCCCGTGCCGAAGCTGAACGCCGTGTTTGCGGCGTGCCGCCGCGCCAGGGCATAGGCGGCGGCGGCCACCACCAGCGCGGCCACATGCGCGGCCATGTGCAGGCCATTGGCGATCAGGGCCAGCGATCGCGTCGCCGCGCCCCCGACCAGCAGCGCCACAAGCGTCGCCGCGCAGATCGCCGCCACGATCCAGGTGCGGCGCTCGTTGCGGCGATGGTCCGCGCCCAGATAGGTACGGTCCTCGCGGAAGGCGTCGAGGGTCTTGGGTGGGTCGGCGAGGGTCATCAAGTGTTACTCAATAACAGCAAGGTCCCAGAACGCCACGTCAAACGCCACGTCAAACGCCACTTCATAAGTCGGGGCCACCCGACTACATGGACGCCATGAGCGACCACACCCCCGTCGGAAAAACCCCCGTCACCGTCCTGACCGGCTATCTCGGCGCCGGCAAGACCACCCTCTTGAACCGCATCCTCTCCGAGGACCACGGCAAACGCTACGCCGTGATCGTCAATGAGTTCGGCGAGGTCGGCATCGACAACGACCTGATCGTCGGCGCCGACGAGGAGGTGTTCGAAATGAACAACGGCTGCGTCTGCTGCACGGTGCGCGGCGACCTGATCCGGGTGCTCTCCGGCCTGATGAAGCGCCAATCCAAGACAGGGGCGCGCGGCTTCGATGCGATCATTGTCGAGACCACCGGCCTGGCCGACCCGGCCCCCGTCGCCCAGACCTTCTTCGTCGACGAAGATGTCCGCGCCCGCACCCAGCTGGACAGCGTCACCACCGTGGTCGACGCCAAGCACCTGCCGCTGCGCCTGAAAGATTCCCGCGAGGCGGCCGAACAGATCGCCTTCGCCGACCAGATCATCCTCAACAAGACTGACCTGGTGAACGAGGCCGAACTGGCTGAAGTCGAGGCCGCGATCCGCACTTTGAACCCCCTGGCGCCGATCCACCGCGCCCAGCGCTCGAACGTGCCCCTGGAGAATATCCTGGGCCGCGGCGCCTTCGATCTGGCCCGCATCACCGACCTGCAGCCGGAGTTCCTCAACCCCGGTCACGGCGAGCCGGGGCATGTGCACGACGACGCCTGTGATCACGATCACCATGATCACCACGGGCACGATCATCACGGACACGATCACCAGGGCCACATCCACGATCACGTGGCCGAAAGCGGCATCACCTCGATCTCCCTGAAGGCCGACCGGCCGCTGGACGCGGGCCGCGTGACGGCCTGGCTCAACAATGTGGTGCAAACCCAGGGGGTCGACATCCTCCGGGCCAAAGGGATCATCGACGTCAAAGGCGAGGATCGCCGGTTAGTGTTCCAGGCCGTGCACATGATCCTGGAAGGCGACTTCCAAGGGGCCTGGAAGAACGACGCCGACCGCTACTCCCGCCTGGTGTTCATCGGCCGCAAGCTGGACGAGGCCGGGTTGAAGGCGGGATTTGAGAGCTGCATCGCGGCTTAGTTTAGTGCGCTGGTAGGCTTCCGGTGGTAGATTTGCGCCATGGACCGCTCCGCTCGCCTCAGCCCTGAGGGCGTCTCAGCCGCCCGCATCCGGCGGCTTGAGGCGATGACTCTGCAGGACATCGAGGGCAATGCGCTTTCGCCGGACGACATCGCGATGTTCGAAATGTTTGAGCGAGAACGTTGGTCTCATGATCGTTGCCGGGCCTACATTCTGGCGCAGTTCCAGCGCCTTGCAGCCGAGTGAGCGACGATCCCTACCTTTACCCAGACAGTGATGTCCTGCGAAACCGACCCGGCATCAGGGATCCCGCCCAGCTTGAGGTTCTTGAACGACGGCTGGTGGTTCAGCGGTTGCGGGAAGGTGCGCCGACCGGCCATTTCGACTTGGCGCACCTGCGTGCCATCCACCATCATCTGTTCCAGGATATCTACGAATGGGCGGGCCAGATCCGCCGCGTCGAGATCGCCAAGAACGGCAACCAGTTCCAGTTCCGCCGGTTCATTGAAACCGGCATGGCCGATGTTCATCGGCGGCTTGAGGCGGCCGATTTTCTCCGCGGCCTGAGCCGTCAGGACTTCGCGGCCGCCGCAGGTCACATTCTTGGCGACGTGAACTACGTCCACCCGTTTCGCGAAGGCAACCGCCGTGTCCAGGCCGAGTACCTGCGCCAGCTTGGCGCGCAGGCCGGCAACCCTATCGACCTTACCCAAATCGACGGCGAGCGCTGGATGGCGGCGTCCCGAGCCGCCCACGGGGCGACTACAGCCCGCTGGCGGCCGAAATCCTTCGCGCAATCCGGCCTCGGTACGCCGATCCTGACCCTCGCTAACCCAGCCGCTTCTTCCGTCCGCTCGCCGCCTCCGCCGCCAGTTCGCGTAAGGCGGCGTTGGCGATGGTGAGCTTGGCGAAGGTCCAGGAGCCACCACTGGCCTCGATCTCGGCGATCGCGTGGGCGGCGATGCGCACCTGAGCCGAGCGCTCGGCCGACCAGGCCGCCACCGCGCCCCGCGCCGAGGCGCCGTCCGGCGCACCCTTGGCGGCGTGCGGCGAGGTCACGATGGCCCGGCTTAGCTGGGCCTGTTCGGACAGCAGGTCCTCGATCAGCCGCCGGACGGCGGTCCGCTCGAAGATGTCACCGGTGCGCAGTGCGCCGGCCGCTGCCCGCATGCGATCAAAGCCGAACGCCGTGCCAGCGGCGTAGAACAGCCGCGCCACATCGGCCAGCGGTCGCTTGGAGGCCTCGGCTAGGTCCAGCAGATTGGCCGCTGTGCTCAGCGTGCCCAGCACCGCGACATCTCGCGCCTGATCCGCCGGCGCGCCAGCCGCGGTCAGCCCCTCGACCTGCCGCTCGACCTCGGCCCGTTCGGCCGGTGACAGCACGCCTGGCATAAGGGCGTGCAGGGCATGGAACCCTGGGGCGTAGCGCTGGGTCAGCTCGGCCACCTTCAGCCCCTCGCGCCCCGCCCGCCGCGCCAGCCAGAAGGTGACACCGCGCAGAGCGGTGACCAGGCGGGCGAACAGCGCCATCTGCGCCGCCGCCGGGATCTTCAGGTCCAGCGCTTCGACCGCCGCCCAGCTGTCCTCGAAGTCCAGCACCGCCTTGGCCGCCTCATAGCCGGCGGTCAGCGCGGCCACATTGCAGTCGGCGGCCGCCATCAGGCGCGGCGCGAAATTGGGGCCGCAGCGGTTGACGATGTCGTTGGCGATCACCGTGGCGATGATCTCCGGCCGCAGGCGATGGCCCTCGATGGCGGCGGCGAACTTGCGCAGCGGTTTGGGGAAATAGGCCTTCAGGCGCTGGTCGAAGAACGGGTCATCCGGCGCGCGGCCGGCGACGATCTCGCGCTTCAGCTCCAGCTTGCCATAGGCCAGCAACACAGCCAGCTCGGGCCGCGTCAAGCCGACGCCCGCCTTCTTACGCTCAGTGATGGCGGCGGCGTCCGGCAAGCCCTCCACCGCGCGGTCCAGACGCCCGGCGGCCTCCAGGTCGGTCATGAACCGCGCCTGGGCTTCCAGTTCGTGGACCGCGTCCTGTTCCATCAGCGACAGCGCCAGGGTCTGGTCGTAGTTGTGCGCCAGCACATGCTCGGCGACGTCGCCGACCATCGAGCGCAGCAGCACGTCGCGCTTCTTGCGGTTCAGCTGCCCGCCGCGCTCCAGCATCCCGGTGGTGATCTTGATGTTCACCTCGTGGTCGGAGGAATCCACCCCGGCGGAATTGTCGATGGCGTCGGTGTTCACCCGCCCGCCAGCTCCCCCGCCGCCGAATTGCGCAAACTCGATGCGGCCAGCCTGGGTCAGGCCCAGGTTCGCGCCTTCGCCGACCACCTTGACCTTGAGGTCCGCGCCGTTGACCCGCACCGGATCGTTGGCCTTGTCGCCAGCATCCATGTGGCCTTCGTGGCGGGCCTTCACATAGGTGCCGATACCCCCGAGATACAGCAGGTCCGCGGGTGTCTTCAGGATCAGGTTGATCACCTCTGCCGGCGACAGGACCTCGGCTTCGGTCCCCAGCATCTGGCGGATCTGCACCGAAAGCGGGATGGTCTTCAGGTTGCGCGCGAACACCCCGCCGCCCTTGGAGATCAGCTTGCGATCATAGTCATCCCACGAGGAACGGGGCAGGGCGAACATCCGCTCGCGCTCAGGATAGCTCCTGGCCGGGTCCGGGTCCGGGTCGATGAAGATGTGGCGATGATCAAAGGCCGCCTGAAGGCGGGTCTGACGCGACAACAGCATGCCGTTGCCGAACACATCGCCCGACATGTCGCCGCAGCCGACCACGGTGAAGGGTTCGGACTGGATGTCCTTGCCCAGCTCGCGGAAGTGGCGCTTGACCGCCTCCCAGGCGCCGCGCGCGGTGATGCCCATCACCTTGTGGTCGTAACCCGCCGAGCCGCCCGACGCGAAGGCGTCGCCCAGCCAGAAGCCGTAGGATTCGGCCACCCCGTTGGCGATGTCGGAAAACGTCGCTGTGCCCTTGTCGGCGGCCACCACCAGATAGGGATCATCGCCGTCATGGACGACGACGCCATCGGGCCGCTGCACCTTGCCCGCGGCGGTCAGGTTGTCGGTGATATCCAGCAAGCCATAGAGAAACGTCTTGTAGGCGTTGATTCCCTCGGCGCGGACCTCATCCGGCGAGCCGCCCTTGGGCAGGTTCTTGGGATAGAATCCCCCCTTCGACCCCACCGGCACGATCACCGCGTTTTTGACCTGCTGGGCCTTGACCAGTCCCAGCACCTCGGTGCGGAAATCATCGCGCCGGTCGCTCCAGCGCAGGCCGCCACGCGCGACGGGTCCGAAGCGGAGATGCACGCCTTCGACCATCGTCGACCAGACGAAGATTTCGCGGAACGGTTTGGGGGCGGGGATGTCGGCCAGTTGGCCGCTGGCCACCTTGAACGAGATATAGGGCTTGGGCGCGCCGTCCGGGCCAGCCTGATAGAAGTTGGTCCGCTGGATCGCATCGACCAGAAGCGCCAGACGCCGCAGCACCCGGTCGTCGTCCAGGCTCTCGACCTCCATCAGCGCCTCGACGATCTGGGCCATGACATCATCGGCCTCGATCTTGCGCGCGGCTAAGGTGGCGCTGATGGCCGGGTCGAACTTGATGCGGAACAGATCCAGGATCAGCCGCGTAACGCCGGGATGGGCCGAAAGCGCCGCCTCCTGCACCCGTTGCGAGGGGTCCATGCCGGTCTGCTGGCGGAAACGGGCCAGGGCGCGCACCAGCGCTGCGTCGCGCCAGGGGATCGACAACTCCAGCACCAGGCGGTTGAAGCCGTCGTTCTCGGTGCGCCCGGTCCAAACGGCGACGAAAGCGTCCTCGAAGGCGTCCTTGACCTCGGCGAACACCAGGTCCGCACCGCGCGGGTCGTCGATCTCGAACTCGTGGACCCAGGCCGCCGGGCGGCCCAGGGCCTGGATCTGGAAGGCGGTCTCCGACAGCGCCTTCAGCCCCATGTTCTCCAGGATCGGAAGCACCTCGGCCAAGGGGGCCGGCGCACCCGACTGATAGAATTTGACCCGGAACCGCGACGGGCCATCGGCCGACGTGCGATACGCGCGAGCCCTTAGCCCGGTCTGGCTCGTGAAGCCCTCCAACTCCGCCATGTCGGCCAGCGCATCGGCCGTGGAGAAGCGGTCGCGATAGCCAACGGGAAAGGCCTCGCGGTAGTGAGCCATGAGCTCGGCCACCAGCCCGGGATCGCGGTCGCTACGCCGGATGGCGGTCTCGAAACGATCCTCCCAGGTCCAGGCGGCCTCGACGATCGCTGCTTCCAGAGCGCGGATGTTCGCCGTGCAGTGGCCCCCGGGGGTGAAGCCGATGACATAGTGGACGCGCGCCAGCGGCGTGTCGTTGAAGCTCGGATAATAGGCCGACACCCGCCCACCGTAGGCCTCGGCCAGCATCTCTCCGGCCTTGCGACGCAGTTCGGAGTTGTAGCGGTCGCGCGGCACGTACAGCAGCACCGAGGCGAACCGGTCCAGGGGGTCGATCCGCTCGAACAGCCGCACCCTCGGCCGGTCATAAAGGTGCAGAATGCCCTTGGCCTGGACCAGAAGTTCACCCTCGGTCATCTGGAACAGCTCGTCGCGCGGGTGGTTGTCGACGATGTTGCGCAGGCGCTTTTCGTTGTGGCTTCCCGCCGCCGCGCCGGCCCGCGCCAGCACATGGGCGACCTTCTCGCGGATCAACGGAACCGACCCGGTCGGCTGGTCATAGGCCTCGGCCGTGAACAGGCCGACGAACCGCACCTCGCCGCTGGGCCGGCCATCAGCGCCGTAGCGCTTGACGCCCACATAATCCATGTAGCCGCGCCGATGCACGCGGCTGCGAACGTTCGACTTGGCCACCGTCAAGGCCGGATCGCGGATCACTCGGTCGGTCATCTGCCGCATCAGAATGGCCGGCTCACTGGCCCTGCGCAGCACGGTGCGGGCGGGATCGCGCAAAACGCCCAGTCCGTCGGTCGGCCGATAAAGCGGCTCCTCCGGCGCATAGTCGCCGGATTTCAGACGCGGATATTCATAGATGCGCGCGCCGAGGAACACGAAGTGCTCGCTGTGCAGCCAGCGCAGAAAGGCGATCTCCTCGGCGCGCCCATGGCCTGAGGCCTCAAGTTCGCTGACGCTTGCGGCCATCAATTCCAGCATGGCCGGGAAATCGTCCACGGCGGCGCGCACGTCCGCCAGGGTCTGGCTGAGGCCACGCAGCAGCGCCTGTTCGCGGTCTGCGCCCACCGGATCGAGGATCACCTGGATCATCGACTCGCGCCGGGCGCCGCCGGCCAGGCCTCGCACGCCGGCCCGGTCGCGCTGGACCTCGACGATCGGGTGGAACATGGCGCGGATCGAAAGGCCCTGGTCGGCGATTTCGCCCATCACGCTGTCGACCAGGAAGGGGGCGTCGTCCTGCACGATCTCCAGTCGGTCAAGCCCGGGTGTGGTCTGGGAAACCCGCATCTGCGGCCCGTGTCCAGGGCGGCGCGCGGCGAACCGCCAGAAATCCGCCAGCTGATGCGCCAGCTCCGGGGTGGAAAACTCCGGCAGCTCGTCGGCTACGGCGTCCTGCGCCGCCTGGGCGGCAAACAGCTCGGCCGCCGCAGCGCTAGGGTCGCCAGCGAGGTCGGACTTCAGGATTTTTGCCAGCCCTGGACTGGTGCGAGGCGCGCGGGTCACGCGCTTATCTCCCATCCGAAAACGAGGACGCCGCCGGAGGAGAGGTTCCGGCGGCGTGTGGCCTCGCCGTGGGGGAGCGGCGAAGCGCTCTGTGCTCGCTGCGTCCGGGGGGTTGGGGGACGGACGCAGGGCCCGAACGCGTCTGGCGTCCGGTTTTCAATAGGTAGGAAGCGCATAGCCACGTTTGAAGTCCCCCAAGTCATTTTCGTTTCGGCCGGCCCGAAGCGGCGCGAGTCGCCGGTTCGCCGACCTCCGGTACGCGCGCCCGGCTCGGGCCAGGATCGCCGTTCGACGACAGCAGGATCGCCACCCATCGCGTCCCGTCGAACTGAGCCAGCACCACCATCATGACAGTGGTCAGGGGCGTCGACAGGAAGGCGCCCGGCAGACCCCAGAGCACCCCCCAGAACGCCAGCGCCAGCAGCAGTACGATCGGATCGATATTGAGGCTCTGACCCTGCATGCGCGGCTGGATCACATTGCCGACGAACAGGCCCACCACCTGCAGCACGCCGGCCAGCACCAGCGCCTGCCAAAGAGTGTCAAACTGCACGAGGGCGAAAATCGGCGGCAACGCCACCGCCACGATCCCGCCGACCACCGGGATATATGAGGCGATAAAGATCAGGATCGCCCAGAACAGCGCATTGTCCAGGCCCACCACCACCATCGCCAGCCAGGACGCGACGGCGATCATCAGGCCGGTGACCGTCTGCACCCAAAGATACTGTTCCACGCCGTTGCGGATTCGCAGAAAGGCGGCCAGCGCCTCCTGGCGCTCCTCGCGCACCCGGAACAGGGCGATGGCCTTGCGCTCCCAGCCGCGCCGTGAGGCCAGGATGAAGCCCAGATAGACCAGCACGAAGGCCGCCGTGGAGACGAAGCTTTGCAGGCCGCGCGCCACCTGACCCAGGTGGCTGGCGGGATCCAGTTGCTGCACCAGTTGGGTCAACGTCGGTGGCACGGCGACGCCCATCAGCCCCGCGACACGGGCGATCAGGCCGTTCAGCTTCGGCGCATAGGTCACCAGCTGGGTCGCGAAGCTGGTGGCGTTGTCGGCGATGAAGAACGCCGCGCCCACGAACATCGCCACCGAGAGCATGATGGCCAACGGCGTGGCGACGCGACGCGACACCCCGGGCAGGCGGGCTTCCAGGACCCGTGCGAAACTGTCGATCATCACCGCCAGGAACAGCGCCAGCGCCAATGGCGTCAGGATGTCGGCCAGCCAATAGATGATGACCCCGCCAGCGATCGTTGCCAGGATCACCAGGGCGTTGCGAGAGACCGTGTCGACGGCGAGTTTCGGCATCGATATTTCCGCTAGAGCCTGTTCGGGTCAGATGGGATCATCTGTCCCGATCAAACAGGCTCTAAATCAAGACTTTAGAGCGCGTTCGGGCGGCGAAACCGCGTATACTTTCGCCTAACGCGCTCTAGGGAAGCTGAGACTGGGTTGCGTCGGCCGCCTCGTCAAATCAGGCGTGCGTGCTATCTGCGCATCCGGCAG
Organism: Alphaproteobacteria bacterium; assembly: GCA_043734425.1. GTDB lineage: Bacteria > Pseudomonadota > Alphaproteobacteria > Caulobacterales > Caulobacteraceae > Phenylobacterium. The sequence goes on along the minus strand of JAYTFM010000010.1, from coordinate 3,758 downwards.
AACGGATTTCCCCTTTGGCGGCGGGCGCATTAGCGTCGGGCCGCAACCCTGAGCGCGAACAAGGACCACCCCATGGCCGACACCGGCGTGATGATCGGCTTCTCCGACCATTTCGAAAACCTGCTGCTGAACCGCGCCAACCGTCACGGCTTGGTGGCCGGCGCGACCGGGACCGGCAAGACCGTGACCCTGCAGATCCTGGCCCAGGGCTTTTCTGACGCCGGCGTTCCGGTGTTCGCCGCTGACGTGAAGGGCGATCTCTCAGGCATCAGCATGATCGGCGCGCCGAACGAAAAGATGCTGGCCCGCGCCCTGGCGATGAAGCTGGAGCTCAATCCCGCCGCCGCGCCGGTGGTGTTCTGGGACCTGTTCGGCCAGTCCGGCCATCCGATCCGCGCGACCGTCTCGGAGATGGGTCCGCTGCTGATCTCACGGATGCTCGAGCTGAACGACGTTCAGGAGGGCGTGCTGACCGTGGTGTTCAAGGCCGCCGACGAGGATGGCCTGCTGCTGCTGGACCTCAAGGACCTGCAAGCCGCCCTGACCCACGCCTCCGACAACGCCAAGGCCCTTTCGGCCAAGTACGGCAACATCTCGCCCGCCACCATCGCCACCATCCAGCGCGGCCTGCTGGTTCTGGAACAACAGGGCGGAACCAATCTGTTCGGCGAGCCGGCGCTGAAGCTGTCCGACCTGATGCGCACCGATCCGTCCGGCAAGGGCTATGTGAACCTGCTGGCCGCCGACAAGCTGATCGCCAATCCCCGCCTCTACGCCACCTTCCTGTTGTGGCTGATGAGCGAACTGTTCGAGGAACTGCCCGAGGTCGGCGATCCCGACAAGCCGCGGCTGGTGTTCTTCTTCGATGAAGCGCACCTGTTGTTCCGCGACGCGCCCCGGCCGCTGCTGGAAAAGGTCGAGCAGGTGGTCCGGCTGATCCGCTCCAAAGGCGTCGGCGTCTATTTCATCACCCAGAACCCGGTCGATATTCCTGAGACCGTTCTCGGCCAGCTGGGCAACCGCATCCAGCACGCCCTACGCGCCTACACGCCCACCGAACAGCGCGGATTGAAGGCCGCCTCCGACAGCTTCCGCACCAATCCGGCCTTCGACACCGCCGAAGCGATCCAAGGCCTTGGTGTCGGCGAGGCTCTGGTTTCAGTGCTGGACGAGAAGGGGGCGCCGACCGTTGTCCAGAAGACCCTGATCCGCCCGCCCAACTCCCGAATGGGTCCGGCCACCCCGCCCGAGCGCGCCGGGGTGATGAGCCAAAGCCCGGTGCGGGGCCTCTACGACACCGCCCAGGACCGCGAGTCTGCCTATGAGGTGCTGCAGAAGCGCATGGTCCAGGTTCAGGCCGAGGACGCCAGGGCCGACGACCCAGAGCCCGAACGCCGCGCCCCGGCCGCCCGCGCCTCAGGCCGCCAGGGCATGGGCGAGACCTTCGCCAAGTCCCTGATCCGCACCATCGGCAGCACCATTGGCCGCGAACTGATCCGGGGCGTGCTGGGTGGACTTACGGGCGGCAGCCGCGGGGGGCGGCGGCGGCGGTAGGGGCGACCCCTACGCCTGAGCCTTGTCGAGGACCGCTTCGATCAGTTCGCTCTGCGTCAGCGGCCCGGTCATGAAGTGCTTCAGCCGCCCACTGCGCTGGATCGTGACGAACCCCTGCAGCACCGACCAGCCGGTGATCGTGCGTAGCTTCACCTCGGAGAGGTCCGCGCCAGAGTTGGCGCGCGCCACGGCGTCGTGCAGCGCCTGCCAAGCCGCCGCCGCCTGATGCAGCAGTGCTGGCGGGGAGTTCGGCCCCAGTAGGTCGCTCTCGAACATCAACTGGAACAGTCCGGGGCGTTCAAAGGCCAGATTGAGATAAGCCCTGCCGGTTGCCCGCAGCGCCACGGCGGGATCGCTGTTCGCCGCCGCTGCGGCATAGTCACGGCTGAGCTGCTCAAAGCCTCGTGCTGCAATCTCATTCAGTAGGGCCTGCCGGTCCGAAAAGTGCCGATAGGGCGCCGCCGGGGACACGCCCAGCGTCTTGGCCAGTTCGCGGAGCGACAGGGCGTCCGGGCCCTGCGCCGCCACGGAGTCGCTCGCCGCCTGGATCAGCGCCGCCCGCAGGTCGCCGTGATGATAGCCGTCCTTCACCATGGGTTCGATGTTGACACAGCTTACATTGAGACGCAAATGTAAGCGGAGTTTACATTGGAGTGAGCCTATGCGGTGGTTTGTGGCGGTCGTGCTGAATCTCTTTGCGACAGCGGCATTTGCCGCGACGGTCGGGTTTGAACAGCTGTCGGTCCCAGTTCCGGGCGACCGACCCTTGCAGGTCGGAGTCTGGTACCCCTCGGACGCGCCTGAGGCCCTCACGCCCTTGGGGCTCGGCCAGCAGTCCGTCGCCCGGGGCGGACCCGTGATCGGCCGACGCCATTCGCTGATCCTTATTTCGCACGGCACGGGCGGCTCGTTCGGCGATCACGCCGACACCGCGCGCGCCCTGGCCCGGGCCGGCTTCGTCGTCGCCGCCGTTTCCCACACCGGAGACACGTTCGACGACAAGTCCCGGGTCCTGCGGGTCGTGGAGCGCCCCAAGCATCTGCGCGCGGTGATCGGCTACATGATCGGCCCCTGGCGCGCGGCGGCGCAGATCGACAAGCGGCGGATCGGCGCCTTCGGGTTCTCGGCCGGCGGCTTCACCGTGCTGGCGGCGCTCGGCGGCGAGCCGGACATGAGCCTGCTCGGCCCGCACTGCGCCGCCCATCCCGCCTATTTCGACTGTCAGCTGAACAAGACCTTCGCCGGCCAGTTCGCGCCGACCTCAGCCGAGGGCAGCTACGACCCGCGCATCCGCGCCGCTGTGATCGCCGCGCCGGCCCTGGGCTTCACCTTCGCGCCGAACGGTCTTCGCAAAGTCCGGGTCCCGATCCAGCTCTGGCGAGCCGAAGCCGACACCATCCTGCCGCACCCCGACTATGCCGAAGCCGTGCAGACCCTGCTGCCGCGCAAACCCGACTATCGCGTGGTCGCCGGCGCCGACCACTTCGATTTCCTGCAGGCCTGCACCCCGGCGCTGAAACGCGTCGCGCCGCAGATCTGCCAGGGAACCTTCGACCGGACAGCGTTCCACGCCAGCTTCAACGCCGACGTGGTCGCCTTCTTCCGGAAGACGCTTCGCTGATCAGCGAGGCGCCATCCGGATCGCGCCGTCGAGGCGCACGTCCTCGCCGTTGAAATAGCCGTTGGTGATCATGGTCAGCGCCAGCTGGGCGTATTCGTCGGCATGGCCCAGGCGCTTGGGGAATGGCACCGAGGCCGCCAGGCCCTGCTTCACCGCTTCCGGCGCGCCGCGCATCAGCGGGGTCTCGAAGATGCCGGGCAGGATGGTGTTCACCCGAATGCCGTCGCCGGCCAGGTCTCTGGCGATCGGCAGGGTCATGCCGACCACGCCGCCCTTGGACGCCGAATAGGCCGCCTGGCCCATCTGGCCGTCCTCAGCCGCCACCGAGGCGGTGTTGACGATGGCGCCGCGCTCACCGTCCACCGGCTCCAGGTCCAGCATGCCTTTCGCCGACTTGGCGATGCAGCGGAAGGTGCCGACCAGATTGATCTGAATGATGAAGTTGAACGCATCCAGCGGGAAGTGTTTGGTCTCGCCGGTCTGCTTGTCGCGGCTGGCGGTCTTGGCGGCGTTGCCGGTGCCGGCGCAGTTGACCAGGATCCGCTCCTGGCCGTGGGCGGCGCGGGCCTTGGCGAAGGCGGCG
>JAYTFM010000009.1:0-8162 GCA_043734425.1 Alphaproteobacteria bacterium | reverse complement strand
CCGAGGAATGCCCTGCCGATGTCGAAGCGCGATCTCAAGGGCTCCGGTCTGACCGACCGTCTGGCCGCCGCAGCCGAGGCGAAAGCTGCATTGCTGGCGAAACTTAAGCCTAAGGCGGCCGTCACCGCACCCCCGGGCGCCAGCCGCGCGGCGGTGAAGGAGGCTGAGCTAAAGGCCGTGCGCCAGGCGCGCGCTGACGAAAAAGAAGCCGCCCGCATCGCCGCCGTCGATGCCCATGCGGAGATCCAGGCCGGCGTCGTCGCCGCCGAAGAGGCCGCCCTGGCCGAGAAGCGGGGGCTGCGCAAGGAGCGCAAGCAGCTCACCAAAGCCGAAGCGCAAGCCAAGCGCGACGCCCGCTACGCGGCCCGCAAGGCGCGCTGACGGCCACCGTCGGAACGTAGCGATGTCCGGAGGGTTCACCTCGTCTCATCAACAAAGGAGACGACCGTGAAAGTCAGAGACGTCATGACCGCGCAGGTCGCAACAGCCACGCCAAAGACGTCGGTCAAGGACATCGCGCGCACGATGGCCCGGATCGACAGCGGGGTCGTGCCCGTCGTCGAGGACGGAAAAGTTGTGGGTCTGGTGACCGACCGCGACATTGTCGTCCGCGTGGTCGCCGACGGCGGCGATCTGACCACGGCCGCATCGACGATCATGAGCAGCGATGTCCAAGCCTGCAGCGAAGACGACACCGTCGCCGACGCCGCCGCCCAGATGGGTTCGCATCAGATCCGACGGCTTGTCGTTAACAGCGCTTCCGGCGCGCTCGTCGGTATCCTGTCGCTGGGCGACGTCGCGATGGAGTTTGGAGCCAAGGCAGTCGGTCAGACGCTGGAAGAAATCTCCGAGTCCTGACCTCGGGCGCCTCGCCGGAGGAAGACACGAAAAGAGCGGCCGCATCGCTGCGGCCGCCCCATTCATTTCAGCGGAGGTCGAAACGCTTACGCGTCCGCGGCTTCCGCCTGCTTGGCCGAGAGATCCTCGCCGGTTTCCTGGTCGACGACCTTCATCGACAGGCGGGTCTTGCCGCGGTCGTCGAAGCCCAGAAGCTTGACCTTCACCGACTGGCCCTCGGTGAGCACGTCGGAGACCTTGTTGACCCGTTCGTTGGCGATCTGGCTCACGTGAACCAGGCCATCCTTGGCGCCGAAGAAGTTCACGAAGGCGCCGAAATCGACGATCTTCACAACCTTGCCGGTGTAGATGGCGTTCAGTTCCGGCTCCGAAGCGATCGACTTGATCCACTCCTTGGCCGCGTCAATCTTCGACTGCTCGGCGGCCGCGATCTTGATCGTGCCGTCCTCGCCGATATCGATCTTGGCGCCGGTTTCGGCGGTGATCTCGCGGATCACCTTGCCGCCCGAGCCGATCACTTCGCGGATCTTGTCCACCGGGATCTTGATGAACTCGATCTTCGGAGCGTATTCGCCCAGTTCGTGACGCGGGGCTTCCATAGCCTTGTTCATCTCGGCCAGGATGTGCTCGCGACCGCCCTTCGCCTGGGCCAGCGCCTGCTTCATGATCGCCTCGGTGATGCCGGGGATCTTGATGTCCATCTGCAGCGAGGTGATGCCGTCGGCGGTGCCGGCGACCTTGAAGTCCATGTCGCCGAGGTGATCTTCGTCGCCCAGGATGTCGGAGAGCACGGCAAATCCGTCCGGCTCGAGGATCAGGCCCATGGCGATGCCGGAGACCGGCTTCTTCAGGGGTACGCCCGCATCCATCAGGGCCAGCGAGGAGCCGCAGACCGAGGCCATGGAGGACGAGCCGTTGGACTCGAAGATCTCCGAGACCAGGCGGATGGTGTAGGGGAAATCCTCGACGCTGGGCAGCATCGGGCGGATCGCCCGCCACGCCAGCTTGCCGTGGCCGACTTCACGCCGGCCTGGCGCGCCCATGCGGCCGGTTTCCCCCACGGAGAAGGGGGGAAAATTGTAGTGCAGCATGAACTTCTCATAGTACTTGCCGTCCAGCGCATCCATCAGCTGCTCATCGTCGCCGGTGCCCAGGGTGGCCACGACCAGGGCCTGGGTTTCACCGCGGGTGAACAGCGCCGAGCCGTGGGCCCGGGGCAGGACGCCCACTTCGCCGATGATCTGACGCACCTGATCGACCTTGCGGCCGTCGATGCGGATGCCGGTGTCCAGGATGTTGCGCCGCACGACGTCGGCTTCCAGTTCCTTGAACACGCCGCCCAGCTTGTCGGGGGCGATGCCGGCCGGATTGGCGTCGGACTTGCCGAACTTGGCGGTGGCCTTGGCCTTGGCCTTGCCAACCGCGTCCTGGCGCTCGCCCTTGGCGACGATCTTGTAGGCGGTGGCCAGATCCTTGCCGATCAGCTTCTTGACGTCGGCCTTGATGGCGTCGGTGTCGTCCGGCTGGAAGTCGAAGGGCTCCTTGGCGGCGTGTTCGGCCAGTTCGATAATCGCCTGGATGACGGGCTGCATGCCGGCGTGGGCGAACATCACCCCCTTCAGCACTTCGTCCTCGTTCATTTCCTGGATTTCGGACTCGACCATCATCACCGCGTCGTCGGTGCCGGCGACCACCAGGTCCATCCGGCTTTCCTTCATCTGGTCGATGGTCGGGTTCAGCACATATTCGCCGTCGACGTAGCCGACGCGGGCGCCGCCGATCGGGCCCATGAACGGCGCGCCGGAGATCACCAGCGCGGCTGAGGCCGCCACCAGGGCGACGATGTCGGGGTCGTTCTCAAGGTCGTGGGCCAGAACGGTGCAGACCACCTGCACTTCGTTCTTGAAGCCCTTGACGAACAGCGGGCGGATCGGACGGTCGATCAGGCGGCTGGTCAGGGTTTCCTTTTGGCTTGGCGCGCCTTCGCGGCGCGGGAAGCTGCCGGGGATCTTGCCGGCGGCGTAGAACTTCTCCTGATAGTTGACCGTCAGGGGGAAGAAGTCCTGGCCGGGCTTGGCGCTCTTGGCGAACACGGCGGTGGCGAGGACCATGGTCTCGCCGTAGGTCGCCAGCACCGCACCGTCCGCTTGACGGGCCATGCGGCCGGTTTCGAGCGTGAGGGTCTTGCCGCCCCACTCGATGGTTTTTCTCGTGATATTGAACATCTTGGTTTCTTTCTCGTCCCGCGGGCGCATTCCCGGCGGGGGCGGACAGGGGATCGGTCTTCCGAAATCCTCTCCAGTTTCACAGGCGGGGTGAGGTTTGGAACCCTCGGCGTGTTTGGGATTGGAAAATCCCGGTTGGCCGCATGCGTCCCCCAGCCTGTGCGGAGGAGCGGCCCTCAATACGGAAGCGGACCCGCAGCGCGGGTCCGTCCGATAGAACTAGCGGCGCAGGCCCAGCTTTTCGATGATGCTCTGATAGCGCCCGACGTCGGAACTCTTCAGGTGGTCCAGCAGCGAACGGCGGGCGGAAACCATCTTCAGCAGGCCCCGTCGCGAGTGGTTGTCCTTCTTGTGCGTCTTGAAGTGCTCGGTCAGGTTCGCGATCCTTTCGGACATGATCGCCACCTGGACCTCGGCGCTGCCGGTGTCGGCCTCGCCACGCGCATGTGTCTTGATGACTTCAGCCTTGCGGCTGGCCGTTATCGACATCGGGTTTCTCCGCTCTGGTCAAAAGTTGAAGACGCGTGAGGGTTCGAGCCGTCCCGCACGCATCTCGCAGAGCGCCACCACCGATCCGCCCGCCATCGCCGAAACGGTGCGTGAGCCGGGCTTTAGCCTGGCTTTCACCGATTCAACCTGTCGGGGCACGAGAACGATCGATCGTCCCTGCTTCAATCGGAAGGCGTCTTCATCGGTCACGGCCAGCGCCGGGATGTCGTCCAGCGCGGTCTCGACCGGAAGCAGGGCCTCCGAATGGCGCGCCTCATAGCTCAATTGTTCAAGCATTTCCAGCGTCACGGCGCCGGCCTCGGAAAATATGCCGACCCGGGTGCGCCGAAGCGCGCTGACATGGCCGCAGGCGCCGAGCATCTCAGCGATGTCGCGCACCAGCGCTCGGACATAGGTGCCCTTGCCGCAGTCGATCTCCAGGGTCACGTGATCAGCGTCCGGCGCCTCGATCAGCCGGGCGGCGAAGATCGTCACCTTGCGCGCCGCCAAGTCCACGACCTCGCCGGCCCGGGCCAGATCATAGGCCCGTTCCCCATCCACCTTGATGGCCGAATAGGCCGGCGGGATCTGATCGATCTCACCCACGAAACGCGGCAGCAGGGCGACGACCTGGTCGATGGACGGCCGCACGTCAGACTGCGCCAGCACTTCGCCCTCACGGTCAAAGGTGGCGGTGGTCTGACCCCAGGCGATGGTGAACCGATAGGTCTTGTCGGCGTCCACGAGGAAGGGAACGGTCTTGGTGGCCTCGCCGAGGGCGATCGGCAGGATGCCGGTGGCGAGCGGGTCCAGCGTGCCGGCGTGGCCGGCCTTCTGGGCGTCGAACAGGCGTCGCACCCGGCTCACCGCCTGGGTCGATCCAAGGTCGTAGGGCTTGTCGAGATTGATCCAGCCGGAAATCGCCTGACCCTTGCGGCGACGACCCATCAGGTCTCGTCCTTCCAGGCCGGCGAAGGCGCATCGGGTGTCAGGTCCTGGCGGACATGCGGGTCGTCCAGCAGGCGGCTCATGCGAGCCGCCTCATTGAAGCTCTCATCGTGCACGAACCGCACCTCCGGCGTGAAGCGCATGTCGATCAGCTTGCCCAGCCGGCCACGTACGAACTTCTTGTGCCGGTTCATCGCGGAGACCACCTCGTCGGCATGACCACCGCCCAGGGGTTCGACAAACACAGCGGCGTGGCGCAGGTCAGTGTTCATCCGAACCTCGGTCACTGTGATCGAAACCCCAGCCAGGTCCGGATCATTGATCTCGACCTCGCGCAGGATGTCGACCAGCGCATGCCTGACCAGTTCGCCGGCCCGCAGTTGGCGTTGCGTCGGTCCGGGCGGCGGACCCTTCTTGGCGGCGGCAGGGTGTTTCATGGGGCGACGGCCTTCACACCTGGGGGGCGGATCGGACGCCCCAGCCAGGAAAGCGGCGGCTTCTAGGGCCTGGGACCCCCAATGTCCAGAAAAGCCAATGTCCAGATAAGCCAGTGTCCAGACAACGCGTCGTACCGGCGCAGCTTGACTCCCCCGGGCCCACGGTGGAGCTTTCCGGACCAATTTGGAATTGTGGAGAACGTCATGGGCCTGCTGGACAGTATCCTGGGTGCGGCGGGCGGCGGCGCCGGCGGCGCGATTGGCGACCTCTTGAAGTCCCATGAGGGCGGCCTGGGCGGCCTGGTGGCGGCGTTTGAAAAGAACGGCATGGGTGATCTCGCCAGTTCGTGGATCGCCAAGGGCGCCAACCTGCCGATCTCCGCCGAGCAGATCAGCCATGTGCTGGGGTCCGGCCCGATCGGCGACATCGCCAAAAAGCTGGGCGTCTCTCCGGAAGCTGCGGCGGCTGAGGTGTCAAAGCTGTTGCCGCAACTGATCGACAAGCTGACCCCCAACGGCGCGCTGCCGACAGGCGGACTGGGCGGACTGGGCGGACTGGGCGGCCTTGGCGGCCTGCTGGGCGGCCTCAAGCTCTAAGCCGACCGCCGTAGAGCGAACGCAGCAGGACTTCGCTGGCGATCCGGCGGAACGGTCTGTTGCCTCACCCGCGCAGCGCTACGGCATTCACACATCTCACGGGGTTCGTAGACATGACGCCGGTCGCAACGCTGATTTCCCTTCCTCCTCCCCCGGGTCGCGACACTGCTTTCCCTTCCTCCTCCCCCGGGCTCGCGCCGCTGTGCGGCCCGCCCCGAGGGCAGGCTGAGGAAGGGTCAGGGATGGTGGTGAGCGCAGGGCGGTGAAGTGTGAAGCGACGTTGGGCTCTGAGCCGAACAGCGTCTCAAGCCGCACCGCAGAGGCCACACCACCACCCCTCCATCGAGGAGGAGGGCTTCAAGAGTGGTCGCGAATTGTGTGAGTCCGTTAGCCGCGCAGCGGGCGAGTGGTGGAGGGGGCGAGTTCAAGCGCCGAGCCCGGTCGCGCCCCTTCCACCGCCGGCTTGCCGCCGGCGGTCCCCCTTCCCCGTAGACGGGGAAGGCAAGGGTGCGGAGGCGACGCTCAAGCGTCGGCGTCTCTATCCGCGACATCGGTTGAGAGGCTGCACAAGTTTGCCTAGGACTGGCCTGAAAATCTAAGGCGTCTGTGCCCTCGACAATTCGGGGCACGCCATCACGCCCCCTACCTTCCTCACGCCCTTGACGTTCTGGGGAACACAGGGTGGTTTCCAGGCGTCTCTCAACGAAAGACTCGCGCGCCATGACCACGCCGAAACTGCCGCAGGCCGACGCCGTCGTGCTGTTCGGCGCCACCGGCGATCTGGCGCGGCGCATGCTGTGGGCCTCGCTCTATTTCCTGGATGTCGACGGCTTCCTGCCGACCGGCTTCCGCGTCATCGCGACCGCCCGCACCGCGCAGACCACCGAGGTCTTTCTGGTCCAGATTCATGACATCCTGGCGGCCCGGCCGGAGGGTTTGGACGACGCGGCCTGGACGCGGTTCGCGGCGCGGGTGACCTATGTCGGCGGCGACGCCACCACGCCGGAGGGCGCCGGCCTGCTGAAGACCGCGCTGGGCGGGGCCAAATGCCCGTTCTTCTATCTGGCGATCTCGCCCAGCCTCTATCCCAAGGTCTGCGCCGCCCTGGCGAGTTCTGGTCTGACGAGCGATGCGACCCGGATCGTGCTGGAAAAGCCGATCGGCCGCGATCTGGCCTCCTCGCGGGTGACCAATGGCGCCCTCAGTGCAGTGTTCGATGAGAGCCGGATCTTCCGCATCGACCACTATCTCGGCAAGGAGACGGTGCAGAACCTGCTGGCGCTGCGCTTCGCCAACACCCTGTTCGAGCCGCTGTGGAACAACCTCACCATCGATCACGTCCAGATCACGGTGGCGGAAACCGAGGGGGTCGGGGATCGCTGGCCCTACTATGATGAGTACGGCGCGCTGCGCGACATGCTGCAGAACCACATGCTCCAGTTGCTGTGCCTGGTGGCCATGGAACCGCCCGCCGACATGGAGCCGGACTCGGTCCGCAACGAAAAGGTCAAGGTTCTGCGCTCGCTGCGCCGCTTCACCCGCCTGGACGCCCAGGAAAAGTCGGTGCGCGGTCAGTACACGCCCGGCGTGGTCGGCGGCGCGGCGGCGGCCGGCTATACCGCCGAACGCGGTCAGGCCAGTGGCACGGAAACCTTCGTGGCGCTCAGGGCCGACATCGACAACTGGCGCTGGGCGGGGGTGCCGTTCTTCCTGCGCACCGGCAAGCGGATGCCTGACAAGCGCACCCAGATCGCCATCCAGTTCAAACCCGTGCCGCACTCGATCTTTGGCCAGGCCGGCGCGCAGGATCTGGTCGCCAACCGGCTGGTCATCGACTTGCAGCCGGATGAGGACATCAGCCTGACCCTGATGAACAAGGCGCCGGGCCTCAGCCAGGGCGGCATGCGCCTGCAATCCATGCCGCTGTCGCTCAGTCTGCTCAGAACCTACGAAGGCCCCGGCGCGCGGCGGAGGATCGCTTATGAGCGGCTGCTTCTGGACGTCATCCAGGGCGACGCGACGCTATTCGTGCGCCGCGATGAGGTCGAGGAGGCCTGGCGCTGGGTCGACGGCGTCGCCGAAGCCTGGCGCGACGCCAAGATGACCCCCAAGCCCTATGCGGCGGGCAGCTGGGGACCGTCCGGCGCCTTTGCGCTGATCGAGCGGTTTGGGCGGGCGTGGTCGGACTGAGGTGATCGACGCGTTCCCGACCGCTGCGGCGTTGGCGGATGCGGCGGCGGCGCAGATCACCGCCATCCTGCAGGAGGCCTTGGCCAACCGGGGCCGCGCCAGCCTGGTTGCGACCGGCGGCCGCTCACCCGGTCCGGTCTGTGATCGATTGGCCGAGGCGCCGCTGGCATGGGACAAGGTCACGGTGACGCTGTCTGACGAGCGCTGCGTGCCGAGCGACCATGCGGACTCCAATGCCGCCCTGGTCCGCAGACACCTGTTCCAGGGTCCTGCGGCGGCCGCCACGTTCCTGCCGCTCTGGCCGAGTCCAGACGTTGCAGCGCTCGCCGCGCTCCAGCCCTTCGACGTTGTCATGCTGGGCATGGGCGAGGACGGCCACATCGCCTCGCTGATCCCCGGTGATCCCGGCCTCGAAGAC
>JAYTFM010000008.1:0-111549 GCA_043734425.1 Alphaproteobacteria bacterium | reverse complement strand
GTGGATACCGGTTGAAGCGCCCGTCACGCTCTAAACATATGAAGAGCGAGCCTTTTCATCCGGATCAGATGAATCCATCTGATCCGGAAAGGCTCTAGGGGCAAAAGGCGCGCGCAAATCTCGACTTTTGCCTCCCGGCCCAAAGTGTGAGATACTGAACAAAGGACGAACATAACCCCGTCACACCCGCTCGGAAATCCTCGTGCCGACCTCGACCACCCTCACGGCCAGCCAAGCCGCCTTCGCCGACGACCGCGCCGTGCCGAAGACCGATCCCGACCTCAAAGCCCTGCTGGATGCCCGCTGGATGCGAACATTCGTGTCGGCCCTCGGAGGGCGCGCCAGGACGGCCCGGATGCTGACCCACCGGCAGGGCGACAGAAGCGCCGCCCCCTCGGAAATATAGACTCAACATTCGCAAAACAGGCTAAATATGCCTTCTTTAGACAGTCCATATTCGGGTCTATATTCCCCCCCTAAGCCGCGATCCGGGCCGGGGTCACCACGGTCACCGCCCAGGCGGGCGCTGCTGGCCGCAGCCGGACTTTCTGGCCCTTCAGCCAGATCTTCAGCGCCTCCCAGTGGATGGCCGGCAGGACGCCCAGGGTCATCCAGGGATGGGTCAGCCAGGCGCGGATCAGGGCGTCATCGGTCAGCTCGCGGCGCTGGGCCACGAAGCCGGTGCTGAGCAGCCGGCCCTCGGCGTCGTCCACATCGATCAGCACCTGCACCGCCTCGCCCGGCGGCCGCACCCGGAAGGCGTAGCGGAGGTCCATGTCCATGAACGGCGAGACGTAGAAGCCCTTGTCGCAGGCCTGGCGGAGGATGGGGGCGTCAGCGGCCGGGATCAGATAGCTGTGCCGTTCGCCGAAGGTGTTGTTCACCTCATAGAGGATGGCGCTGAGCGCCCCGTCCGGCCGGTGGCAGAAGAAGACGCTCAAAGGGTTGAAGCCGCCGCCCAGAATCCTCGGCATGGCCAGCAGCCGGATCGGCCCGCCATGGGCGATGCCGGCGGCGGCGAGCTCGGCCTCGACCTGGGCCTTCAGGGGCGTCGCCGACCCGTCGCCGTGCCGGCGCGCATCGAAGCCGGTCAGGTTGAACCGGCCCAGCGAGAACAGCCTCAGGCGCCGGTCCAGAGCCGCCACCTCGTCCAGGTCCAACAGCAGCATGAAGATCCGGTAGCTGAGGGCATGGCGGCGGGGCCGCAGGCGGGTATGGCTGACCACCCCCGCATAGAGGCCCGACGCCAGGTTCATGCCGCCGCCTCGGCCAGGATGGGCTCGCGAACGTGGATGCGGCCCGACGGCTCAGCCACCGTCCATGGCCGGCTGACGCCGCCCAACTGTTCGGCCACCGCCAGGCCCGACTGCAGGGCGTCCTCATGAAAGCCATGCCCGAAGTACGACCCGCAGAACCAGGTGCGCCGCACCCCTTGCAGGTCCCAGAGCCGCGCCTGGGCGGCGACCGCCTCACCGTCGAACAGCGGGTGGTCATAGACCTCGGTGCGCAGCAGCTTCTCGGCGGCGATCGGCTTGTTGGGGTTGAGCGTGACGAACAGGTCCGGCGCATCGCTCAGGCTTTGCAGGCGGTTCATCCAGTAGGTGACGGCGCCCTCGCCCGGCGCGGCGCGGCGGCCGATGTGGTTCCAGCTGGCCCAGGCCCGGCGGCGGCGCGGCATCAGCACGGTGTCGGTGTGCAGGGCGATCAGGTTGCGGCTGTAGCGGAACTTGCCCAGCAGCCGGGTCTCCTCGGCCGAGGGATCGTCCAGCAGGCTGAGCGCCGTGTCGCCATGGGTGGCGATCACCACCTCGTCGAACCGCTCCCGACCCCCGCCGGCCAGCCGCAGCTCGACGCCCTGCGGGACCCGCCGCACGCCCAGCACCCGCACCCCGGCCCGGGTCTCGCCGCGATAGGCCGCGGTCAGCTTCTGCACATAGGCGCGGCTGCCGCCGGTGACGGTGCGCCACAGGCCCCGCCCGCCGATGCTCATCATGCCGTGGTTGAGGAAGAAGCGGATCAGCGAGGCGGCCGGATAGCTGCCGATCTGGCTGAGTGGCGTCGACCAGATCGCCGCCGCCTGGGGCAACAGGTGGTCATCGCGAAACGCTCGGCCATAGGCGTTGGCGGCCAGATAGTCGTCCAGCGGCGTGGCCCGTCGTTCGAGGTCCGCAATGTCGCGGGGCGCCGTGCGGAAGAACCGCTGGATGTCCAGCAGCAGCCGCCAGAACCTGGGCGAGGCCAGGTTGCGCTTCTGGGCGAAGATGCCGGCCAGACCGAAGCTGGAATACTCGAACGCCCCGTCATCCAGTGAGACGCTGAGCGACATGTCGGCGTTCTGGCTGGCCGCGCCCAGGTGGTCCAGCAGGGCCGTGAAGTTGGGATAGTTGGCCTCGTTGTAGACGATGAAGCCGGTGTCGACCGGGACCAGTCCGACGTGTCCCGCCGCATCGGTGGTGTTGGCATGGCCGCCCAGCCGCGCATCGGCCTCGAACAGGGTGACGTCATGAGCCTGGGAGAGCAGCCAGGCCGCCGACAACCCGCCGATCCCGGCCCCGATCACCGCCACCTTCCGACGTCCCGCCGACCTCGCCTGCACGCGCCTCATCCCTTACTGGCCCCACCCGTATCAAATGCTACGCGCCCGTCACAGGTCCGGATGCGTCCAGGCGCGGATCATGATCGTATGGCTGGGTGGAGAGAACCCGCACCGCATGAACCTGACAGCCACCGCTATCGACGCCTTTGAGGGGGCGCCATTGCCCGACGCCGTGCGCCGCGCGGCCATTGAGCTCTTGGTCGCCAACGCGCGCCGTCAGCTCACCGCAACAGGCCCAGCCGCCGACGCCGCGTTCGCCCAGGCGATGAGCGACCGGCCGATCGCCGAGCACACCGCCGCCGCCAACGCCCAGCACTATGAGGTGCCGGCCGAGTTCTTCCTGAACTGCCTGGGACCCCAGCTCAAATACTCCTGCGCCCTCTATCTCGACCCCGCCGACGATCTGCCCCGCGCCGAGAAACACGCCCTGGCCGAGACCGCCGAACACGCCGACCTGGCCGACGGACAGCGGATCCTGGAGCTGGGTTGCGGCTGGGGCTCGCTAACCCTCTGGATGGCCCGGGCCTATCCGAACGCACAGATCACAGCGGTATCCAACTCGGCCAGCCAGCGGACGTTTATCCTGTCGCAGGCGGCCGAACGCGGCCTTGCCAACATCGAGGTGATCACCTGCGACATGAACGTCTTTGAGACCCCGGAGCGGTTCGACCGGGTCGTCTCGGTGGAGATGTTCGAGCACATGGCCAACTGGCGGGCGTTGCTGGCCCGGGTGCGCGGTTGGCTACAGCCGGACGGGCGGCTGTTCCTGCATGTCTTCACCCACCGCACCGGCGCCTATCGGTTTGATCTGAACGACGAAGCGGACTGGATCGGCAAGCACTTCTTCTCCGGCGGGGTGATGCCCAGCCACGGCCTGATCCGCCAGTTCCCCGACCTGTTCGAGGTGGAAGCCGACTGGCGCTGGAGTGGCGCGCACTATCAGCGGACGGCGCTGGACTGGCTGGCGCTGTTCGACACCAATGACGCCCGAATCCGGCCGATTCTGGCCGCGACCTATGGCCGGGACGCGGCCCTCTGGCGACGGCGCTGGCGGTTGTTCTTCCTGGCCACCGCCGGCCTGTTCGGACACCGGGACGGCCAGGAATGGGGCGTCAGCCACTACCGCTTGAGGCCCGCATGACCCTGCCCGCAAGACTGATTACCACCTACCTCGCCACGGCCTTGGCCTTCGCCGCTGTAGATCTCATCTGGCTGACCCAGTTCGGACCCAAGGTCTACTTCCCGACCCTCGACCCCGTGGCTCTGCCCAGCGCGCGACTGGGGCCGGCCGTGGTGTTCTATGTCGTCTACATCGCCGGCATCGTGGCATTGGCGATCTGGCCGAACCGCAACGCCCGGCTGCTCGCCACCACCCGCACGGGCGCCCTGTTGGGCGCCATGTGCTATGCGACCTATGATCTGACCAACCAGGCCACATTGAGGGTCTGGGCGACCCACATCACCGTGATCGACATCGCCTGGGGAACGCTGCTCACCGCTATCGCGGCCAGCGCCGGCGGTTGGGTCTGGCGCCGGACCGCCGCTGCCTGAACATTGTCGTCCCGCCCGTCGTCATGCCATGGTGGCCTTTCGAATTTCGGGGATGACGGGAAGACAGCATGACGGGTCTGACGGAGCGCTTGGATGCGGCCACGCTGAACGGGATGGGCCTGTCGGTCTGGGCTGAGGTGCAACCCGACAAGGCCTGCGTGATCGACCCAGACGGCCGCGTGCGGTCCTTTGCCGAGGTCAACGCCAACGCCAACCGGCTGGTGCGGCGGCTTCGCCAGGCGGGGCTCACAGCCGGGGATTCCGTGGCCGTGCTGGCCTCGAACCGTGGCGAGTTTGTCGAGATCCTGCTGGCCACAATGCGCGGCGGCTTTCGGATCACCCCGATCAACTGGCACCTGGGCACAGATGAGATCGCCTACATCCTGAACGACTGCGAGGCCAAGGCCGCCTTCTGCGAGGCGCGTGTGGCGACGTCGGCGCCGGCCTCTGCCCTGGCGCCGGACCTGGTGCTGAAGATCGCCATCGGCGGCGCGATCAACGGGTTCGAGGATTACGATGCGGCGTTGAGCGGTCTGGACGGGGCCGACATCCCCGATCCGCAGCTGGGCAACCAGATGCTCTATACCTCCGGCACCACCGGCCGGCCCAAGGGCGTCTTCCGCGCCGTGCCCGGTGTCATCCCCCAGGCGATGTACACCCTTCGCGGCTATGGCCCGGACACCGTGCAGATGTGCGCCGGCCCGGCCTATCACGCCGCGCCCCTGGTGTTTGACGTGCGCACGGCCTTGGCCGCGGGCTGTCCGCTGGTGTTCATCGACAAGTGGGATTCCGAGCACGTCCTGCGCACCATCGCAGAGCGCAAGGTCACCCACATGCACCTGGTGCCGATCATGTTCCAACGGCTGCTGGCGCTGTCGGCCGAGGTGAAGGCGCGTCACGACATCGACCACGTCACATACATCGTCCACGGCGCGGCGCCCTGCCCGCCTGAGGTCAAGCAGGCGATGATCGACTGGTTTGGCCCGGTGCTGAACGAATACTACGCGGGCTCAGAGGGCG
This sequence comes from Alphaproteobacteria bacterium, assembly GCA_043734425.1. Taxonomy (GTDB): domain Bacteria; phylum Pseudomonadota; class Alphaproteobacteria; order Caulobacterales; family Caulobacteraceae; genus Phenylobacterium. Next base: position 106,382 of record JAYTFM010000008.1, on the reverse strand, counting down.
GCGCCGGGTTCATGATCGACAGCCATGAGTGGCTGAGGAAACCCGGCTCGGTCGGCAAGCGGCCCGAGCTGCTGGGCTCGAAAATTCTCGACGATCAGGGCCAGGAATGTCCGGCCAATGTGGCGGGGACCATCTATCACCAGCTGCCGCCCGGCGGCGCGTTCACCTACTACAAGGACGAGAAGAAGACCCAGGCCAGCCGGGTCGGCGACTATTTCACCATGGGCGACGTCGGCTATTTCGACGACGACGGCTATCTGTTCCTGACCGGCCGCAGCGCCGAAACGATCATCTCCGGCGGGGTGAACATCTATCCGCAGGAAGTCGACAACGAACTGATCAAGCACGACGCCGTCGCCGACAGCGCCACTGTGGGCATACCCCATGATGAGTGGGGTGAGCAGGTCAAGGCGGTGATTCTGCTGAAGCCGGGCTACGCGCCCTCCGAACAACTGGCCCAGGAGATTCTGAACTTCGGCCGCGCAAGTCTGGCGGCGTTCAAGGTTCCCCGCAGCCTGGACTTCGTCACCGACCTGCCGCGCTCCGAAGCCGGCAAGATCCAGCGCAACAAGGTGCGCGCGCCCTATTGGGAAGGTCGCGCGCGGCAGATCTGAGGCCGCCGCGAACCTGGCAGGATCGGAGTCTATGGGTGGCAGGGACTTGGTCCGGCCATGACGGATCAGCGTCGGGGAGATGGGCGATCAGCCCAGGCGGCCGGGCCGGCCAATGTCGTCAGGCGTTGCTTTCACGCTATCCCCTCGGCGCCAGCCCTTGCAGGAACGCCTTCAGGTCACCTGACGACCGCTCCGGAATCTGCTCCATCGGCACGTGGCCGACACCCGGATAGATGATCAGCTTTGCGCCCGGGATTGCGGCGGCCAGCGCCTTGGTGGCGCTGACCGGTATCAGGGCGTCGTTGGCGCCCGACATCACCAGGGTCGGGGTGGTGATCTTGGCGAACGTCGCGCGCGTCACCGGGGTGTGGGAACGGCTTTGGCCCGCCATGATCAGTTCCCGGCGGCCGGGCGCCATGGCTAGGTTCGCATAGCGGTCGACCAGCGCCGGCGTGACCAGCGTCTCGTCAAAATAGGCCTGTTTCAGACCCTTCTCGGCCATGGGCCGCAGGTCGATGCTCTTTAGAACGGCGCGGCCGATCGGGTTGGCCAGCAGTTTGAAGACCAGCGGCGCGCCCTCGCGCTTGCCCTCGGCCGGCAGACCGACCGAGTCGACTAGCACCAGGCCTTCCAGCCGCTCCGGATGAGCCAGGGCGTAGTTCCAGGCCACGCCGCCACCCATGGAGTTTCCGCCCAGGACAAACCGCTCTGCGCCCAGTTTGCGGGTGAGGCCATCCACCAGCGCCACCTGGCCCTCGGTGGAGATCTGGTATCCGGCCGGGGTGCGGTTCAGGCCATGACCGGCGAGGTCCAGGGTGATCACCCGATAGTCATTGGAGAGCCGTGCGACCCAAGGTTCCCACGCATGCAATGAGGCCGAAAACCCGTGCACCAGCACCACCGTACGGCCGGCACGATTGCCTTGGTCGCGATAGTGAACCCGAACGCCGCCCAGGTCCGCAAAGTGCGACTCGGCGCTGGCGTAGCGATGCTCCAACTGGTCCCAGGGGATTTCACGAGGCGCGCAGGCGGCCAGGTTCAGCGCCAGGGCCGCCGCCAGCAGGGATTTCCATATCGCGCGCATCGGGGGTCTCTCGGGTTTGATCAAACCATGGCCTTGTCTGCCCTATCCGCACAAGGTTTCCTGGGGGTCGCGGCGAGGCGTCGCGGTTCCACCGCCCGCACCGTTGGTCTAGAACAGGCGCGGCGACAGGGGACCCACCACATGCAGCGACGCAAGGCCGACAGAGCGCAGCGCATTCGCGCCCGCCGGGTCTGGTGGGACCGTAATGGCGCCTTCCTGCGCGGACTGGTGACCGGCGCGGCCGTCGCCGCCGCCGGCGCCTGGATCCTGCAGATGGTCATGGCGCACTAGGATGCTGCGGCGCGCTTTCATCGGGCTTGGCGTTTCACTGGCCTTGGGCACTGGCGCTTTGGCGCAGGCCGTCAAGCCCAACCCCAGGGTGAAACTCGAAACCGCCCAAGGCGAGATCGTGCTGGAGCTCTACATCGATAAGGCGCCGATCACCGCCGGCAACTATTTGAAGTACGTGGACCGCGGGCTGTTCAACGGCGCGAGTTTCTACCGGGCTTCCCGGCCGGCGGGCTACACGGCCACGGACTATGGCGTTGTGCAGGGCGGGCTGCAGAATGATCCCAAGAAGCTGCTGGCGCCGATCGCCCATGAGCCGACCACCAAGACCGGCATCCTGCACACCAACGGCGTGATTTCGATGGGCCGCCGCGCGCCAGGCACCGCCACGGCCGACTGGTTCATCTGTCTGGGCGAGCAGACCTATCTCGACGCCGATCCCAAAGATCCCAGGAACCTCGGCTTTGCCGCCTTCGGACGTGTCGTCTCCGGGCTGGAGGTGGTGCAGAGAATCATCGGCCTGCCGGTGGATCCCAACCGCGGCGCAGGGGCGATGAAGGGGGAGATGTTGAAAACTCCCGTGAGGATCACCCGGGCTTCTCGACTACCACAGAGCCTATCAGCGGAGAGCGCGTCTGCGCCGGCGAAGCCGTAGCGCGCCGCCTGCGCCGCCAAATCCGACAATCATCAGCACCCAGTCCGTCGGCTCAGGAAGATGGCTCGCGAGCACGCTCACCTGGTCAATCATCGACGGCGGCGGCGGCGCGGCCTTATGGGTCAGCGCTTCGGCGACGTCGGGCGCCGCAGCAAGCTTGGTCACCGCCAAGGCGGAAGCCGAGCACAGCAGCGCGATCACGCAACCCGCCAAAACTGCAGCCCTCATCCAGCCCTCCTGATGCCAAGGTCCACGACCTTCAGACAATCCGCTAACGCAACTTATCCGAAAGGATAGCCTACTTCTAGTAGCGTTGAACTTCCTTGCCGCCACTCTGGCGAGCCCGGCAAGCGCGATGTAATCTGGAATCATGACAACCACACCCGCCTCACCTAGCGACCAATGGAAGCATTCTGGCGTTCAGGTGGTGCCTGGAGGGCAGCTCGACCCCAACACCGCCCAGACTCCAGGCATGGCGCGCGCCACGGCGATTGACCACGCGCGGACGGGCGCCCAGAAACTGTGGGCCGGGACCGTGCATATCCACGCCAACGCCAAGACCGGCCCGCACCATCACGGGCCGCTTGAGAGCGTGATTTATGTCGTCGCCGGCCGCGCGCGCATGCGGTGGGGCGAGCGGCTGGAATTTACCGCCGAGGCCGGACCTGGCGACTTCATCTATGTGCCGCCCTATGTGCCGCATCAGGAGATCAACGCTTCTCCGGACGAAGTGCTATCGTGCGTCCTGGTGCGCAGCGACGGCGAAGCGGTGGTCGTCAACCTCGACATCGAACCGGCGGAGGCTCCGGAAGGCGTCGCCTGGATCGACCCGATCCATCGGAGCTGAAATGGACCCTTCCAAGGTCCAGCCACCGCCCAACAACTGGGTCGGCGTCGGCCTGCTGGTCAGCGTCGTCGCGCTGGGCGCCGGGTTGGCGCTGACGCCGCCCATGCGTACGCCGTTGACCTTCGCCTTCGTGCTCGGCGGCTGGGTGCTGGCGGTGATGGCCCATGAGTTCGCCCATGCCGCGACCGCCTATCTGGCCGGGGACCACTCGGTGCGCGCCAAGGGCTATCTGGCGTTCGATCCGCGCCGCTATGGCGATGTGGCCACCAGCCTGGTGATCCCTTTGCTGGCTTTGGCGCTGGGCGGCATCGGGTTTCCGGGCGGGGCGGTCTATCTGCGCGAGGATCTGATGCGCGGACGGCAGTGGCGGGCCGCAGCCTCCCTGGCGGGGCCGGCCGCGACCTTGTTGGTGCTGCTGTTGCTGTCGTTCGTTCTGAGCCTTTGGAGCCGCGCGGCCCTGCCCAACGCCCTCTCCGACGCCCTGGCCATGCTGGCGTTCCTGCAGGCCATGGCGTTGGTGCTGAACCTGTTGCCGATCCCGGGCCTCGACGGCTTCGGCGTGATCCGGCCGTTCCTGCCCAACGCCTGGCGCGGCGGACTGCGACGCTTCGAAGGGCTGGCCATGCTGGCGCTGCTGGCGAGCCTGATGTTCGTTCCTGGGGTCAGTGGCGTGCTGCTCGGGACGGCGGCCGACCTCGCCGAGGCGCTGGGCGTGCCGCGCTCGGCGATCAGGGCCGGCTGGGACGCATTTCACTTCTGGAAGTAGCGGATTTACCGTCTCTTCACCCTTCCGGCGGCTCCGTGAATGCGGCACTGTCTCGGAACAGATGATGAACACAATGATTCGCCCCTCCGCTGTCCGCATCCTCGGCCTCGACCCGGGCCTGCGCCGCACGGGCTGGGGCGTCATCGTCTGTGACGGCGCGCGCCTAAGCCATGTCGCCCATGGCGTGATCGCACCGCGCGACACCCTGCCCTTCGCCGAGCGCCTGCGGTTCCTGTTCGACGCCATCGAGGCGGTCATCCTCGAACACGCACCCGACGAGGCGGCGGTCGAGGAGACGTTCATGAACACCAACCCCGGCTCGGCGCTGAAACTGGGCCACGCCCGCGCCATGGCCTTGGTGGTTCCGGCCCGCGCCGGCCTGCCCGTGGCCGAGTATGCCGCAACGGTGGTCAAGAAGGCCGTCGTCGGCACCGGCGCCGCCGACAAGGCCCAGGTCGGCTGGATGATCGCCCGCCTGCTGCCCACCGCCGGCAAGACCGCCGCCGACGCCGCCGACGCCCTGGCCGTCGCCATCGCCCACGCCCACGCCCGCACCGCGCGGCGGGTGGCGTAGGAAATCCTACGCCACACCCTCGGTCACAGCATGCAGTCGCGCATAGGCGCCGCCGCGCTTGACCAGATCGGCGTGGCGGCCCTCCTCGACGATGCGGCCCTGGTCGAACACCAGGATCCGGTCGGCGCCGCGGATGGTCGACAGGCGGTGGGCGATGACGATGGTGGTGCGCCCGACCATCAGCTCCTCCATCGCCGCCTGCACCTGGCGTTCGGTCTCGACGTCGAGGGAGGACGTCGCCTCGTCCAGCACCAGGATCGGCGCGTCGGCCAGGAAGGCGCGGGCAATGGCCACCCGCTGGCGCTCGCCGCCGGACAGCTTCACCCCGCGCTCGCCGACCAGGGTGTCATAGCCCTTGGGCAGTTTGGCGATGAACTCATGGGCGCGGGCCCGACGGGCCGCCAGGGCGATCTCGTCGGCTGTCGCATCGGGCCGCGCATAGCTGATGTTCTCGGCCAACCCTCGGTGGAACAGGGCCGGGTCCTGCGGCACGACGGCGATGGCGCGCCGCAGCGTGCCCTGGGTAACCGTGGCGATGTCCTGACCGTCGATCAGGATCGACCCGTCGTCCAGGTCGTAGAGCCGCTGGATCAGCTTGACGAACGTTGACTTGCCCGACCCGGTGGGTCCGACCAGCGCCACCCGCTCGCCCGGCGCGATCCGCAGGGTGAAGCGATCATAGAGCGCGTCTTCCGCCGACTTGTAGCGGAAGGTCACCCGGTCGAACACGATCTCGCCCAGGTTGGCCCGGAAGGCCGGCGCCCCTGGCCGGTCCGCCACCTCCGGCGCCATGCGGGCATAGCGAGCGACGTCTTCGGTATCGTCCAGGCCGCGCTGGGCCATGCGGATGTTGTCGCCAATGTTCCTGAGGTAGCTGCTCATCAGCATGAATGAGGTGACCGCGAAGGCCAGGTCGCCCGGCGTCGCACGACCCAGGGTCCACTCGCGGACCAGCAGGCCTGTCAGACCCGCCTGCAGCACCACCAGGATCATGTTGTGGATCAGCCAGAGGTCGGTGAAGCGGTTCCAGGTGCGGATGGTCGCCACACGCCACAGCTCGGTGACGCCACCGATGCGGGCCGCCTCGCGCGGCTCGGCGCCGAACGACTTCACCGTCGAATTGGACGAGATCGAGTCGGCAAGCGCCCCGCCGATCCGCGAATCCAGCGCCACAGACTTCAGGTTGGCCGGCCGCGCATAGAGCGTCGTCAGCACCAGGTTGGAGACGATGTAGATGACCGACACCGCCAGGGCGAACAGCCCCACCACCGGCCATCGCGCCAGCATCATGACGCAGAGGCCGACCAGCACGATCCCCGCTGGCCCAAACCAGATCAGCACCGCATCGGTGACCACGTCATAGCCCCACATGGCGCGGCTGAGCCGGCGCACAGTGGCGCCCGCAAAGGTATCGGCGTGCCAGTCGGACGAGAAGCTCTGCACCCGCTTGAAGCCTTCGTCGGTCATCTCCTTCATGCTGTTGGCCGACATCGGAATCAGGAACCGCATGGACGTGTTGCGGATCACCGAGAAGGCGAAATAGACCCCCACGAACATTGCCCAGGCGCGCCACGCCGGCGCGGAGTTGGAGGGGCTGAGGCCCACCGCATCCACCAGCTTGCCCGCTGCCCAGGGCGTGGCCAGGTCAAAGGCGATGGCGGCCAGGGTCAGGACCACCGTCGCGGTGAGCAGCCACGGCCGGCGCTTCCAGAAGCTGGCGATGAAGCCCAGCACCTGGCGGTTCTTGAGCACGCGTTCACGCGCCTCGTCGGTATCCTCATAGTGGTCGGTCATCGGATCAGTCTCGAATGCCTGCGCCGGTCCGGGACTTCTGGCGTGGAGCCCACGCGGCGGCGCGGAATGAATTGGTCTGGTGGATCGGGCGTCGAGCGGCAGAGGCTCGGAGGGCCGCAGGCGCGCGGGAAGACTTCGGCTGGCGGCCCTTGCAGGCTGCGCGGTGAAGCGGTGACCTAACGGTGCGGCGGCGGCCCAAGACGCGCGGGGGTAAATGCGACAGCTGTCATTCTGACGGACCTCCCTCTGCGAGCCTCGAAGGCGTTAAGGCTAGGCTTGCTGAATTTGAGGGTCAAGCCGACGTCGCGCGTGATCCGCGCTGCGCGGTATTTCAGCAACACCGGTGGGTCTGTAAGGATGGCGCCGATGTCCACGCCTCTCCCCGACGCCGCGCCCGCCAACTGGGTCGATCGGTTCGCGCCGCCGCCTCTGCGTCCCTGGCTGAAGCTGGGGCGGTTTGATCGGCCGGTGGGAATCTGGCTGCTGATGCTGCCGGGCTGGCAGGGGATCGCACTGGCGGCGGCGATAGAGCGCCAGCGGCCCGACCCTGCCCTGCTGGTCCTGTTCTTCCTGGGCGCTGCGTTGATGCGCGCGGCGGGCTGCGCCTACAATGACATCATCGACCGCGATATCGACGCCAAGGTCGCCCGCACCGCCGGCCGGCCGATCCCGTCCGGGCAGATCTCGGTCAAGCAGGCCTGGGCGTTTATCGCCGGCTGTTGCGGGCTGGCGTTCCTGATCCTGATCAGCCTTTCGCCGCTGGCCATCGGCCTGGGGATCGGCTCCCTAGGGCTGGTGGCCGCCTATCCGTTCATGAAGCGGATCACCTGGTGGCCACAGGCGTGGCTGGGCTTGACCTTCAACTGGGGTGCGCTGCTGGGGTTCGTCGCAGCCACCGGTCACCTCAGCCCTTCCGCCGTCCTGCTCTATGCCTCGGGCATCGCCTGGACCCTGGGCTATGACACCCTCTACGCCATCCAGGACCTGGAGGACGACGCCCTAGCCGGGGTGAAATCGTCGGCGCTGCGGCTCGGAGCGACGGCCCCTCGGGCGGTGGCAGGGTTCTATGCCGTGTCGGTGGGTCTGGCCGCCTTGGCAGGGATCACCGCCCATCTCAGCGCGCCGTACTACGTGGGTCTGGGGTTGGCTGCGCTACAATTGGCTTGGCAGGCCATGAAGGTGACAACAGATGACGGCCCCCAGGCGCTGCGGCTGTTCAAATCCAATGTCTGGGTCGGATTGCTCCTGTTTGGCGCCTGCGCGCTGGGATGACGCCGAAATTCGAAGACCACGGAATACACAGATCACACGGAAGGGATCACGGCCCGCTTCCGTGTATTCGGTGTATTCTGTGGTTCCTGACCCTTCCTCTGCTACAATAGCCCCATGCCCGCCGCCGCCCGTGTCGCCCCCAAGGACTATTTCAGCCCCACAGAATGGGCGCCGCTGGCGCGCAAGTCTGTCTGGATGGGTCCGGCGCTGCTCGCCCACGCCTGGGCGGTGATCCTGGCGGCCGGGGCGATGGCGCTGATCTGGCCGATCACGATCCCGCTGGCGGTGGCGATCATCGGGGCGCGGCAGCTGGGTCTGGCGATCCTGATGCACGACGCCAGCCACGGCGCGCTGCATTCAAACCTGAAGGTCAACGATTTCCTGGGCGACCGCCTGACCGCCGGCGGCCTGGTCAGCTATCGCACCTATCACCTGGGCCACCACAAGTTCGCCCAGCAGACCGAGGACCCGGACCTGGGTCTCTCGGCGCCGTTCCCGATCACCCGGGTTTCACTGCGCCGCAAACTGATCCGCGATCTGACCGGCCAGACCTATTACAAGCAGCGCTGGGGCGGACTGGTGAAGCGGCTGGCCGAGCGCAAGGCCAGCGAGCCGCTCTGGCCGATCCTTCGCGACGCCGCCATCGCCCGCAAACGCTTCCTGGCCGGGATGGTTGTGACCATCGCCGTTACGGCGCCGTTCGGGTTCTGGTGGGCCTGGCCGGTGCTCTGGGTGCTGCCCCAGGCGACCTGGCTGCCGATGATCACCCGCCTGCGCAACATCGCCGAGCACGCCTGCATCGCCAAAGACGAGGCTGACCCCCTACGCCACGCCCGCACCACGCGGGCCAACCTGCTGGAGCGGGCGTTCCTGGCCCCCTACTGGGTCAACTATCACTGCGAGCACCACATGTTCATGCATGTGCCCTGCTACAACCTGCCTCGCGCCCACCGCCTGCTGAAGGCGAAGGGCGTGCTCCCGGCGATGTTGACGGCGCCCAGCTACCTCGATGTGCTGCGGCAGGCCTCCAGCAAGCCGGCCCGCCAGGACACCGGAGGCAGTCCGACGCCGGAGTCCCGCGGCGTGGTTCGCACGGTCATCCAGTAGCGGTCGCCGGGAGTGACTGCTTAGAGACCCGCCATGAGCCCTGACACCACGGTCGCCCGCCGTTCGTTCATCCTGGCCAACACCCGCCTGCAATCCCCGCCGCATACGCCCGAGCTGGCCCTGCATCTGGCCGACGAGATCACCCCGATCTGGCGGATGACCGAAGAGGCGTTGCAGGAGATCGGCCTGCCGCCGCCGTTCTGGGCCTTCGCCTGGGCGGGGGGACAGGCGCTCGCGCGCTATGTGATGGACAATCCTGAGGTCGTGGCCGGCAAGCAGGTGATCGATTTCGCCAGCGGCTCGGGGATCGTCGCCATCGCCGCGGCCAAGGCCGGCGCGGCTGCGGTGCTGGCCGCCGACATCGACGGCTTCTGCGGCGCGGCGGTAACGCTCAACGCCGAGGCCAACGGCGTGAGCGTGGACTTCACCGACATCGACCTGCTGGACGCGCCGGCGCCGGACGCAGATGTCATCCTGGCCGGCGACATCTGCTACGAAAAACCCCTGGCCGAGCGAGTTATGGCCTGGCTGGCCGAGGCCCGCACGCGCGGCGCCACCGTGCTGATCGGCGATCCGGGACGCAGCTACTTTCCCCGCTCGGGGCTGGTGAAATTGGCCGAGTACCAAGTGCCCACCACCCGCGAACTGGAAGACTTCGCGGTGAAGAAGACGGCGGTGTGGACCTTGCCGTGAGTTGGCGCCAGACTGGAACAAAGATGGAACTTGAAAGCCTGCGACGATGCGCGAAGACGGCAAGATCGACTATGTGGAGTTGCCGGGGGGAGACATGCCGGCCACCAAGGCTTTCTATGCGGCGGCGTTCGGTTGGGGCTTCACGGACTACGGACCGGACTATGCGGCGTTCAACGAAGGGTTGGATGGTGGATTCCAAGCCCGTCAGGAGGATGCGGTCGAAAAGCCCCTGGTGATCCTCTACGCCCATGACCTTGAGGCGATGGCGGCGCGGGTGAGCACGGCCGGCGGGGTGATCACGCGGTCGATCTTCAGTTTCCCCGGCGGGCGGCGGTTCCACTTTACCGACCCGGCCGGGAATGAACTGGCCTTGTGGAGCGAGGGCTAGGCGCGGCGAACGGATGGGTTGTAGGCTGACGGCTCAACCTGGGAGGGGTGAATGCGCTGGTTAATCGCGCTCGTGGCGCTGATGTGGGTGGCTAACGGCGGGGCGGCGGCTGCGGCGACCGCGTCGGTGGACCTAGCCAAGGTTGGAGACTCTATAACCCCGGGGGTGGCGTACCTCACGTGGAAGGAGGGTTATCTCTGTATTCCCCGCCGAGCGCCCAAGTGGACCGCCGAAGATGCACGGTGGCTTAAGGACCATTCCGAGGTGTTCAGGGATGCCTTCCGAGCGGAAATCGCTGCGGCCGGACTATCGGCCCTCGGCAAGGGCCGCGACCTGTTCGGTTCGGAGAACGAGACGGCGCAACTGCTCGTCGGCGCAATGATTAATCGAATGACGGCTGAAGTCTGCGTCACGAATGCAGGCGGCGTGGACGTGGATGGTTCGGTGGTCATGGACATCGAATGGCAGATATATTCAGTGGCCGACGCTAAAATCATCGCCCGAATTCCAACAGCCGGGTCCTTCAGACAGCGCGGACTCGGTGAAGATTGGAGCAATGTGCTGGCGCCGGGTGCGTTTGCTGCGGCGGCGCGCTCGCTGGCGAGAGACGAGGAGTTCCTGGACATCATTAGGGGGGTCAGAACCGCGACGGTTGCGCCCTCGCCGCCAAAGAGCGAACTCAGTCTATCCCTTCTGCGGCTGGGCGCGCCCGTCCCGATGAAAGCTGCGGGTCGCAGCGTGGTGTCGATCTTCGCCGGAGATGGCATGGGCAGCGGCGTTCTCGTATCGCCAGACGGTTACATCCTGACCAATCATCACGTCGCCGGCGACGCGGGTCGGGTGCGGGTGCGCTGGTCAGATGGATCCGAGTCCGTCGGCGACGTTGTGCGGTCGGATCGAAAGCGCGACGTGGCCCTGGTCAAGGTCGCGCCGACGACGACCCCGGCGCTGGCCATCCGTCACACCGAGGTGGACATCGGCGAGACGGTCTTCGCCATCGGCACGCCGCTCGACAAGAGCCTTTCGGGCACTCTGACTCGCGGGGTGGTCTCGGCCCGCCGGATCACCGAGGGTCAGCCGTTTATCCAGAGCGATGTGGCGGTCACCCATGGCAACAGCGGCGGCCCGTTACTTGACGAGAAGGGCGCCATCGTCGGCCTGACGGTATCGGGATTGGCGCCGGAGGGCGCCCAAATCGGCCTCAACTTCTTCATCCCCATTGAGGACGCCTTGAAGGTGCTGGTGATTTCCCCGGCGCCGTGAGCGCGCTTGCCAAACAGCGACCGGCGGGGTCCAGTCTGCGCCAGCGTTGGGCGCAAGACCCGGACGCTTCGGGGATGACCATATGACCACCACGGCCATCGAGACGCCGCCTGGCGCCGCGCATCCGCCCCTCGGCCGCTGGGTGATCCCGCTGCTCGCCCTGGCGGTGTTCATCAACTACGTGGATCGGGGCAGCCTGCCGACCGCCGCTCCGCTGATCAAGGATGAGCTGCACCTTTCCGGCGTGCAATTGGGCGTGCTGATCTCGGCCTTCTTCTGGACCTATACGCCGGGCCAGGTGCTGGCCGGCTGGCTGGGCGAAAAGATCAACCCCTACCGCACCCTGGCGCTGGGCCTGGCGATCTGGTCAATCGCCACCGCTCTGATGGGCGTCTCAACAGGCTTTGCGATGATCCTGGGCCTGCGCCTGTTGCTGGGCCTGGGCGAAACGGCGGCGTTCCCCTGTTCGTCCAAGATCATCGCTCAGCATGTGCCGCCGCATCAGCTGGGCGCCGCCAACACCCAGATCTCGCTGGGACTGTCGCTGGGGCCGGCGTTCGGCACCCTGACCGGGGGCTTGCTGATGGCCGCCGCCGGCTGGCGCGGCGCTTTCCTGTTGTTCGGGCTGGTCTCCCTGGTCTGGCTGGTTCCCTGGTGGCTGGCGACCCGCCATGCGTCCGCCGCCGCAACCGCCGCGCCGGCCGAGCCGGAAACCAATGTGCCAAACTTCCGCGCCATCCTTGCGCGGCCGGAGTTGTGGGGCTCAGGCCTGGGGCATTTCGCGGGCAACTACGGCTTTTATTTCGTGGTCTCCTGGCTGCCGCTCTATCTGGTCAAGGCCCAGGGCTATTCGATCACCCACATGGCCAAGATCGGGGCGCTGGTCTATCTGACCTATGCGGTCGGCGCCCTGGTCAGCGGCCAGCTGACCGACCTGTGGATGCGGCGCGGGGCCAGCGCCAATCTGGCCCGCAAGAGCTTCGCCGTCGGGTCCACCGCCCTGGCTGCCGCCGCGCTCGGCCTCTGCGCCATCGGCACGCCGGCTGTGGCGCTTGGCTGCATCTTCCTGGCGTCATTCGCGCTGGGGGTGCTCAGCCCCAATGTGTTCGCCATCGGCCAGACCCTGGCCGGACCGCGCGCGGCCGGCAAGTGGGTCGGCGTGCAGAACTGCCTTGGCAATTTCGCCGGCATCCTGGCGCCGCTAATCACCGGCTATCTGATGGACAGCGCCGGCGGCTTTCCGGCGGCGTTCGCAGTCGCGGGTGGCGTGACCCTGCTGGGCGTGATCGGCTGGGGCGTGGTGATCCCGAAGATCAAGGCGCTGGACTGGGGCAAGGCGGGGTAGCGTTGCTGGACGGGACCGACCTTCCCGTGGCGATCCGCTCGCAGTCGCGCATGACCCCGCGCGTTCAGCAGTGACCTTGACCCACCCTCGGTTCGTCATCGTCCGGCTCGGGAGCCTGCCCTCGGGCGAGCCGCGCAGCAGCGCGACCCGGGGGGACGACCCATGATCACCGCTTCAGGGGTCCCTTCGCGGCGGCGCCACGGGGCTCATCAGGAAACGCCAGCGTCTATGGGTTCCCGGCACAGCGTCGCTTCGCGCCTTGGCCGAGAATGATGGACAAAAGACAAGCGGGTCCGTTACCTCCCCCTCACGACGACCCGAGCGTCAGCAAGTTCTCAACCGGCCGGTAGAGTTCCTCCAGATAGGAAACATCGTCGCCCTCCAGCTGGATCTCCGTCGCCGCCACCAGTTGCGCCAGCTGCTCCAGCCGTGAAACCCCCACCACCGGCGCGGTGACGCCCGGCTTGCCGAGCAGCCAGGCCAGGGCGATCTGGGCGGGGGCCTTGCCGTATTTGTCGGCCACCTCCATCACCCGGCCGGCGATGTCGAACACCGCTTCGCCGTGATAGAGGCTCTCGGTGCGAACCCGGTCGCGGCCCTTGGACCGGGCGGTCGAGCCGCCGCCAAACCCGCCCTGATACGCCCCGGTCAATATGCCGCGCGCCAGTGGCGACCAGGGCGTGATCGCCACGCCGCTCTTGACGCAATAGGGGATCATCTCGCGCTCTTCCTCGCGATAGACGAGGTTGTAGTGGTTCTGCATCGAGACGAACGGGGTCCAGCCGTTGAGTTTGGCGGTCAGTTGCAGCTCGGCGAACTGCCAGGCGAACATCGAGGAGGCGCCGAGGTAGAGCACCTTGCCGGCCTTCACCGCGTCATGCAGCGCCTCCATGGTCTCTTCGATGGGCGTGCCCTCATGACCGGCGATGCCCTGCGGATGGCGATGGATGATCAGCTGATCGACATAGTCCACACCCAGGCGCTTCAGGCTGGCGTCGATGCCCTCCATCACATGCTTGCGCGACAGGCCGCCCTGGTTGGGATTGCGGCCCATCGGGTTGGAGATCTTGGTGGTCAGCACGTACTGATCGCGGGGCGCCAGCTCACGCAGCAGCGCACCCACCACTGTTTCGCTGGCCCCGACGCCATAGATGTCCGCGCAGTCGAAATAGTAGAGACCCTGCTCGATCGCCGCCTTGAACAGCGGCCGGGCGTCATCGATCCCCAGCGTCCAGTCGCCCTGATGGCCGCGCCCGGGCTCGCCGAAATTCATCGTCCCCAGGCAGAGGCGCGAGACGTGCAGGCCGCTGTTGCGGCCGAGTTGGATGGATTTGAGCATAGGTCCCCGTGGAGAGATGGCTGGTCGTCGGCGGCTATCTACGCTGCCCGCACCTCCAGGGTCACCCCTTCGGCCTCGCGCAGACAGTGAATGACGGCGAAGAGGTTGCTCGCGCTTGGATTTCCTCGCGGACCGAACATGCGCATCAAGCTCTTTGAGGGCTTGCCCACCGCCGTCGCCAGGGCTTCGAAACCGATAGTCGCGTTGATATAGTCGCGTAGCACTGCCTTACCGATCGTCATCTCACCCCCCAGCAGCGCATTCACGCTTTCGGTCAGCAGGGCCTGTCGATAGGCAGGATCGACGGCGGCGCGCGCCCTGACCGTCGTCTTGAAGGCTCGTGTCAGCACCATGATCGATCAGCTCCCGCGCACCCTTCGCGCCTTGTAGTCAGCCCAGCGCATCTTAGCCCTGGCGATATCGGCGTCTTGACGACGCTTGGTCCCGCCGCCCAAGAGAATGACCAGCCGCACTCCGTCACGCCCGAAGTAGATGCGATATCCTGGCCCGGCATCGATCCGAAATTCCTGAACGCCATCGCCGACACCTTTCACATTTGACGTCGCGCCTCGCTCCAGACGCATCAGCGCCACAGTCACGCGAGCCGCCGCGCCGGCATCGAGCTGGCCGAACCACTTGGCGAAGGGGCTGGCGCCACCCTCCAAGTACTCCTCAATGACGATCTCATATGGTAACATATTAGGAACTTATGTAAAGTCGCTTGAATAGAACATATATCGAACATATGGCGCCGCTCGCAACACCTTCCCGCCCTTCCTCGCCCCATCGCCTCCGCCACCGCATCTGCTAACCTGCGCCGCGAACACCCTGGAGCCCCCGCCCATGCGCCGCCGCACCTTCCTCGCCACCCTGCCTGCGGCGGCGTTCGCCAGTCCGGCGTTCAGCTCGAGCCGCGCCGACAACCCCAACCGCAACCGACCGGATGTGGGCTCCGGCGACCGGATCGATGGCGCCACCTTCGCCAGTCGTTCGGCCGCCTGGGGCCTGCATGGCGCGGCGGCGACCGCCCATCCGCTGGCCACCCTGGCGGCCATTGAAATGCTGAAGGCCGGCGGCTCGGCGGTGGACGCGGCGATTGCGGCCAATGCGGTGCTGGGCTTTGGCGAGCCGATCTCCTGCGGCATCGGCGGCGACTGTTTCGTGATGCTGTGGGATCCCAAGCTGAAAAAGGTCGTCGGGCTCAATGGCTCGGGGCGCAGTCCGCGCGGCCTGTCGCTGGAGACCGTGCGCGGCCGGGCGACGGCGCGGGGCACGATCCCTTCGTTCGGGGCGATCTCGATCAGCGTGCCGGGCGCGGTCGACGCCTGGGCCAGCCTGCACCAGCGCTACGGCAAGCTGAAGTGGAAGGACCTGTTCCAGCCGGCCATCCGCCATGCCGAGGACGGCGCGCCAGTCGTCCAGAACACCGCCTATTACGTCGGAACCTCGTACCGCAACTTCACCAAGCCCGGCGTCGGCATTGAGGAGGTCGAGAACTTCAAGGCCGTCTGGGCGCCAGCTGGCCGAACGCCGCGCGAGGGCGAGGTGTTCAAGAACCCGGCCCTGGCCCGCACCTACCGCCTGATCGCCGAGGGCGGCGGCCGGGCGTTCTATGAGGGCGAGATCGCCGAGACCATCGAGGCCTACTTCAAGCGGATCGGCGGCTGGATGACCCGAGCGGATCTCGCAGCCCACCACACGGAATGGGTCGAGCCGTCATCGATCAACTATCGCGGCGTCGATGTCTGGGCACTGCCGCCCAACAGCCAGGGCCTGGCGACGCTGCAACTGCTGAACATGATGGAGACCTTCGACGTTAAGGCCATGGGCTTTCAGTCCTCCGCCGCCATCCACCATGCGGTCGAGGCCAAGCGGCTGGCCTATGAGGACCGCGCCCGGTTCTACGCCGACCCCGCCTTCTACAAGGCGCCGATCGAATGGCTGATCTCCAAGGAGTATGCGCGTGAGCGGGCGGGGTTGATCCGGCCGGACGCCATCCTGGGTCCAGTGCATGCGGGCCAGGCGCCGGCCCATGGCGACACCACCTATTTCACCACGGCCGACCAGGATGGGATGATGGTCTCAATCATCCAATCCAACTATCGCGGCATGGGCTCGGGGCTGATGCCGGATGGGCTGGGGTTCATGTTCCAGGATCGGGGCGAGCTGTTCGCGCTGAGCGATGGGCATCCAAATCTCTATGCCCCCGGCAAGCGGCCGTTCCAGACCATCATCCCGGGCTTTGCGACGCGCGGGGTCGAGCCCTGGCTGGCGTTCGGGGTGATGGGCGGCGACATGCAGCCGCAGGGCCAGACGCAGATCATCAGCAACATGGTCGACTTTGGCCTCGGCCTGCAGGAGGCCGGCGACAGCCCGCGCTGGCATCACGAGGGCGGCAACGAACCCACCGGCGAGGCGCTGGACCCGTTGGGCGTGCTGCGGCTGGAGACCGGCGTGCCGCTCCGCACCCAGGCAGAGCTGGCCGCCATCGGCTGGAAGCTGGGGGCGTCGGACGGCGGCTTTGGCGGCTATCAGGCGGTGGAGCGCTGGCCCGGTCGCTATGCGGCGGCCACCGAGATGCGCAAGGACGGCGTGGCGCTTGCATACTGAGAGGAACCATGACCCAGGACGAGATGACCGCCATCGTGATGGCCTTCCCCGGCGCGGAGCCGGGGATGAGCTATGGCAGCCCATCGTTCAAGCTGAACGGCAAGTTCTTCACCCGCCTGCGCCGCGACGACGCCAGCGTGGTGCTGATGGACGTCTCGTTCGACGAGCGCGAGATGCTGCTGGAAGCCGAGCCTGCGACCTTTCACTTCACGGCGCACTACAAGGACTATCCGTGCGTGCTGGCCCGCATCGACAGCCTGCACCCCGGCTCGTTCCGCGCGTTTCTGGAACGCCGCTTTCGCAAGATCGCCAAGAAGAGCGTCGTCAAGACCTGGGAGGCCGAACAGGCCTGAAGCGCAGGGGGTGACGGGCGGCCCATCCTGCGGGATAGTGGGCTTGAACGACGGCCCGTCAGAGGCCGCAGGAGGACGCCATGACCTATGCGCCGGCCGGCCGGGCCATCTATGACGCCGACAGCCATATCATGGAGCTGCCGGACTTCCTGAAGAAATACGCCGACCCTGCGCTGCGCGATGAGATCCCGGAGGTCAGCTATTCGGCCTCCATCGTCACCGACGAGGAGGTGGCGGTGATCATGGGCCAGGGCGGGCGCCACAGCGAGGAGCACCGCGCCGCCCAAATCGCCATGGGTGATCAGCTTATCGCCAAGTCCAAGGAGATCCAGGCCCTGGGCGCCTTCGAGCCCACCGACCGCTCCAAGGCCATGGACCTGCTGGGTTTTAAGAAGCAGCTGGTGTTCGCCACCCACAGCCTGCGGATGCCATTCTCCCCGTCCAGCAAGCTGGAGAGCCGCCTGCGCTATGGCGCGACGCGCGCCCACAACCGCCATATGGTCGACTTCTGCAAGGCCGACCGCCGGCTGATCGGCGTCGCCGCCATTCCGCTGGACGACCCAGCGCTGGCTCTGGCCGAACTGGACTGGGTGCTGGCCCAGGGCCTGGGCGCCGTCTGGGTGCCACACCGCGCGCCGTTGGAGCGATCGCCCGGCCATGTGGACTTCGAGCCCTTCTGGGCCCGCCTGGCCGAAGCCAAGGTGCCGTTCGTGCTGCACGTCGGCGGCGCGCCGCTGCAGGTCACGCCTGCCTGGGCCAACAACGGCCGCGCGGCGGTCAAGGACTGGCTGGGCGGCGGTGAGAACGTCCGCACCAAGGATGCGGCCCTGCTGCATCAGGTGCCTGAGACCTTCATCAGCATGATGGTGCTGGACGGCGTCCTGGACCGCCACCCCGGCCTGCGCGGCGCCGTGGTTGAGCTGGGGGCCGGCTGGGTTCCCGAGATGATCCGCCGTCTGGACTGGGTGGCCCGCGTCTGGGGCCGCACGGACGCCAATATCCAGGCCCAGACTCGCCGACCCTCCGAACAGATCCAGGCCCAACTGGCCTTCACGCCGGTGCCGGTCGAGGACCTGGGCATGATGCTGGACCAGACCAACCCCGACCTCTACCTGTTCTCCAGCGACTATCCCCACCTTGAGGGCGGCCGCGACCCGATCGGCAAGTTCGAAGGGTTCCTGGCCGATCGCGACGAGACGGTGAAAGCCAAGTTCTACACCGACAACTTCCTACGGGTGTTCCAGAACGCGGCGGCGTGAGGCGAGTGTGCGGCGCCAACACGGCTTTAAGCGTCTGTCACGTGACGCTTGACACTTTACGACCTTCAATCTACGAGATCGCGTGGACATCGAGAGCATCCGGCACAAGCCGCTTCGGACGTTCGCTGAGACTGGCAAGGCAAGGGGCTTGCCGGGCAATCTGGTCGTTCGCTTGCGAAGTATGCTGGCTTGGCTTGCCGCCATCGAGACGGCCGACGAACTGAAGTCGCCGCCGAATTATGGCGCACACCAACTGACAGGTGACCGTCAAGGCCTCTGGTCGCTGACGGTGACGAAGAACTGGCGGATGACCTTTTCGATCAATGATGCGCTCGCCGTCGAGGATCTCGATCTGGAGGACTATCACTGATGGCGATCAAGCTGCACGCCAGTTTCGCCGTGCACCCCGGTGTATGGCTGCGCACCGAAATCGTCGCTGCGCACGGCCTTAGCGTCACCGTCGCCGCCGAGAAGCTTCACGTGTCGCGCCAGGCCATGAGCAGTCTGCTCAACGGGCGGTCGGGCGTCTCAGCCGAAATGGCCATCCGTTTCGAAAAGGCCTTCGACGTCCGCGCTGATACCCTGCTGCGCATGCAAGCGGCGCACGATCTGGCCGAAGCCCGCGCGCATGAGAAGGATATCCGTGTGGAACGGGTGGCCGCCTAGATTCGGAACGACGCTCTCCCGCTAGAACCCCTCCTCAATCGCCGCCCGGAAGTCCTCCGCCACCTCCCGCAGCGACTGCTCCGGCGGCAAGTCAGGCCCGGCCTCAACCACAGCTTCCACAGCCACAGTAAGCCGCCCCACCACCGCGCCGTGCTGCACCAGCACCAGCTCATCGCCGTCCGAAAGGCCGCTCAGCAGCACCGCGATCTTGGGCGGCAGGTCGTCCAGGTCCAGGCGGGTCATGGCGCCATCCTAGACCGCATCCGGCCGGGCAGGTAAACCGCCGCATGGCCTATCGATCGCTCCGCGACTTCATCGTCAAACTGGAAGCCGCCGGCGAGCTGGTTCGCGTCGTTGAGCCCGTCTCCACGGTCCTTGAAATGACCGAAATCCAGCGGCGACTGCTGCGGGACGGCGGCCCGGCGGTGCTGTTCGAGAACGTCATCCGCGCCGACGGCCAGCCTTCCGGCATACCCTGTCTGGTCAATCTGTTCGGAACCGTGAAGCGGGTGGCCATGGGCGTGACCCTGAATGGGGTCGAGCGCACCACGGGTGCAGAGCTGCGTGAGGTGGGCGAGCTGCTGGCCTTCCTGCGCCAGCCGGAGCCGCCGCGCGGCCTGAAGGACGCCTGGGACATGCTGCCGCTGGCCAGGACCGTGATGAGCATGCGGCCCAACATCCGCAAGAGCGCGCCGGTGCAGGAGGTGGTCTGGAAGGGCGACGACATCGACCTTTCCAAACTGCCGATCCAGACCTGCTGGCCGGGCGAGCCGGCGCCGCTGATCACTTGGCCGCTGGTGGTCACCAAGGGCCCGTCCGCGACGCGGGAGGACGACTACAACCTCGGCATCTACCGCATGCAGGTGGTCGGCAAAGATCGCACCCTCATGCGCTGGCTGGCGCACCGGGGCGGCGCCCAGCACCACCGACGCTGGAAGGCCGAGGGCAAGCGCGAGCCGCTGCCGGCCTGCGTGGTGATCGGGGCCGATCCGGGTCTGATCCTGGCCGCGGTGACGCCGGTGCCGGACACGCTGTCGGAGTACCAGTTCGCCGGCCTGCTGCGCGGCGCCAAGGTCGATCTGGTCCCGGCCAAGACCGTGCCGCTGCTGGTTCCGGCCCAGGCCGAGATCGTGCTGGAAGGCCATGTCCTGCTGGACGACTACGCCGACGAGGGTCCCTACGGGGATCACACCGGCTACTACAACGCCGTCGAACAGTTCCCGGTGTTCCAGATCACCGCCATCACCATGCGCAAGGACCCGATCTACCTCTCGACCTTCACCGGCCGCCCGCCCGATGAGCCCAGCGTGCTGGGCGAGGCGCTGAACGAGGTGTTCATTCCCCTGTTGCGCCAGCAGTTTCCGGAGATCACCGATTTCTGGCTGCCGCCCGAAGGGTGCAGCTATCGCATCGCCGTGGTCGCGATGAAGAAGGCCTATCCGGGCCACGCCAAGCGGGTGATGATGGGGGTCTGGAGCTATCTGCGCCAGTTCATGTACACCAAGTGGGTGATCGTCGTGGACGATGACATCAACGCCCGCGACTGGAAGGACGTCATGTGGGCGGTCTCGACCCGCATGGATCCGGCCCGCGACATCACTCTGATCGAGAATACACCTATCGACTATCTGGACTTCGCCTCGCCGCAGAGCGGCCTGGGGTCAAAGGTCGGCCTGGACGCCACCGACAAATGGCCGCCGGAGACTCACCGCGAGTGGGGTCGCAAACTGGCGATGGACGCGGGCACCATCGCGAGCGTGACCGAAAAATGGGCCCGCCTGGGGCTGCCCGGCGACGGCCGGCCGGTGGAATGAAAAGGCCAGCCCAATGATCGACGTCCCAGCCTCCGCCCACGCTCTGGCCCTGTGGGTCGGTCTGCATCTGATCCTGATGCTGGTGCTGGCCGTGCTGGTCACCCGTCAACGGCGCAAACACGGCGTCGGCATCGGCGACGGCGGTGTCGCGGACCTGGAACAGGCGGTCCGCGCATTCGGCAACGCCAGCGAATATGTGCCGGCCGGCCTGGTGGCCTTGGCCGCTCTGGCGTTTGCCGGGGCAGGACCGATGATCCTCCATCCGCTGGGCCTGACCCTATTCCTCGGCCGCATCCTGCACGCCATCGGCCTGTCGCGCAGCGGCGGCGTCTCCTGGGCGCGGACGGTCGGCGCGCTGGCCACTTGGATCGCCTATGTCGCAGCGGCGGCGGCGTTGCTGTTCTTTGCGGTGCCGTAGGGAGCGGGCATTGGCTCTACGCTGGCCAAGCCTGTCGCCCATGACGCACGCGCAAGATGACCACTTCGTTGCGCCGTACGGCATAGGCGATGATATGGCCGGTCCGCGCCACTACAAGCTCTCGCGTGCCGGCAATACGGCCCGGGCGGCCTCGATGCGGCAAGTCCGCGAGGCCTCGCATCGCCTCCAGCAGCAAGGCAAGAACGGCTTCCGCAGCATGCGGACTGCTGTCGTAGATGAAGTCGAAAGCAGCCTTCAGGTCGGACCGACCTGGTCCCGATATGCGGACCCTCACGCGCCTGTAGCCTTGGCCTTCCCCGCCGCATAGCTGCGCATTTCGTCCGCTACGTCGTCAAAGTCGAAGATCTCCCCCGCTTCCATCGCGACAAGACCTTGGTGGACGGCCACGCGGAATTCGGTGTCGAACGCCAGATATTCTTCCACCGCCTCAAGCACGACATCCGAAACCGTGCCATTCCAGGCGGATGCCAGAGCGTCCAGGCGCGCCTTCTGATCGTCGTCGAGTGTAATGGCGAGATGGGCGGTCATCGTCGGAATCCTACCCCTCGCGCGAGCAACCGCCAAGAGTGACCTCCGCCGCTTGTGAGCGCGCCCAGCGTCGGCCATATGGCCCGTAT
Source organism: Alphaproteobacteria bacterium (assembly GCA_043734425.1). Taxonomy (GTDB): domain Bacteria; phylum Pseudomonadota; class Alphaproteobacteria; order Caulobacterales; family Caulobacteraceae; genus Phenylobacterium. Next base: position 84,595 of record JAYTFM010000008.1, on the reverse strand, counting down.
GGATGAGAACCTGCTGAACGATGTGGTGGCCGCAGCTCTGAAGGCCGGGGCCGATGCGGCCGAGGCGGTGGGCGCTCAGCGCCAGAGCCTTTCGATCACCGTCCGGGGTGGCGCCCTGGAAGAAGTGGAGCGCGAAGAATCCCGAGACCTCGGCATCCGCGTCTTTGTCGGTCGCCGCCAGGCCTCGGTCTCCGGCTCGGACCTGTCGGCCGAGGCGCGCGCCAAGCTGATCGCCCGCGCTGTGGCGATGGCGAGACTGGCGCCTGAAGATCCCTATGCGAGCCTCGCCGATCCTGGGCGGCTGGCCGGCGCGGCGCGGGCCGATCTTGACCTCTACGATCCCACCGAACCCTCAGCCGAGGCTCTGGAAGACCGCGCCCGCGCCGCTGAGACTGCGGCCAGCGCCGCGCCCGGCGTGATCAATACCGACGGGGCCAGTGGCGCCTGGTCCTCGACCCGCTGGGTGATGGCCACCAGCGGCGGGTTCCTGGGCGTGCACCGCGCCTCGGCCTTCTCGATCAGCGCCTCGGCCATCGCTGGCGATGCGGGCGGGATGGAGACCGGCTATGACGGCCGCTCGGTCCGCTGGCAGGAAGACCTTCCGGCGCCGGAAAGCCTGGGCGCCGAAGCCGGGCGCCGGGCCGCGTCGCGATTGGGCGCCCGCAAGATTGCCTCGACGACCGCCCCGGTAATCTTTGAGAACCGCCTGGCGGGGTCGCTGATGAGCCCGCTGATCGGCGCCATCGCCGGGCCGGCCATCGCCAGAGGCACTTCGTTCCTGAAGGACAGGCTGGGCCAGCAGATCTTCGCCAAGGGCATCCACATCACCGATGATCCACACCGCCCGCGCGGCCTTGGCTCAACACCTTTCGATGACGAGGGGGTCGCCAACCAGCGCCACGACCTGATCGAGGATGGTGTCTTGACCACCTGGTTGCTCAACACCGCCTCGGCCCGGCAGTTGGGCCTCAGCACCACCGGCCATGCCTCGCGCGGGCTGGCGGGACCGCCGGGCGTTTCGACCAGCAACCTCACCTTTCAGCCCGGGCAGTGCGATCAAGCGTCCCTGATGCGCGACGCGGGCGCGGGGCTGCTGGTCACCTCGATGTTCGGGCCGTCGCTGAACGGCAATACCGGCGACTGGTCGGTAGGCTGCTCGGGCTTCTGGTTCGAAAGCGGCGAGATCGCCTACCCGGTCAATGAGATCACCGTGGCGGGAAACCTGCTGGAAATCTTCGGCCGGGTCACGCCTGGATCGGACTTGGAAATCCGTGGTTCGGCCAACGCCCCCTCCCTGCTGATCGACGCCTTGGCCATCGCCGGCCGATGACCAATGACCTGGCGCTGATCATTGAGGCGGCGCGCGAGGCGGGCGAGTTGGCCAAGACCCTGCGTCGCCAAGGCCTGACGACCGAGTACAAATCTGGCGACAACAGCCCGGTCACCAACGCCGACCTGGCCGTCGACCGGTTGCTGACCGTGCGCCTGCGGGCGGCCCGGCTGGACTATGGCTGGCTATCGGAAGAGACAGCAGACGATGCAGATCGCCTGACCCGTCAGCGGGTGTTCGTGGTCGACCCTATCGATGGCACTCACGCCTATCTGAAGGATCGCCCCTGGTGGTCGGTTTCAATCTCGATTGTCGAAGCTGACCGCTCGGTGGCAGGCGTGGTGTTCGCGCCGGATCTGGACCAGATGTTCGCGGCTACGGCCGGCCTTGGCGCGAGCCTCAACGGGGCCGCGATCCGGGCTAGTGAGACGGCGGCGCTGGCCGACTGCCGGATGATCGCCGATCAGCGGATGTTCGACCATCCCGCCTGGCCCGAACGGTGGCCGGCCATGCGCGTCGAGCCCCGCAACTCCACGGCGCTGCGTCTGGCCCTGGTGGCCGCCGGCGAGTTCGACGCGACGCTAACCATCGCGCCCAAGAGCGACTGGGACGTGGCCGCCGGTGATCTGATCGCCCGTGAGGCCGGTTGCGTGGTCAGCGATCATTTCGGCGAGGCGTTCCGCTACAATCGTGAGCACCCGTCCCAGCGCAGCCTGGTCTGCGCCGCGCCGGGCCTGGCCCCATTGATCATGGCGCGCGTCCGGCATATTGGCGCCCGCAGCGGATAGAGGTTGAGGCGAAACAACATGGCGAACCATCAACTGCTGCATCTGGTTATCGGCGGTGAACTGACCTCGCTCGACGGCTCGCCGGAGTTCCGCGACCTTGCCAAGGTCGATCTGGTCGGCGCCTATCCGACCTACGCCGACGCCGCCCGCGCCTGGCGCGCCAAGGCCCAGGCCACCGTCGATAACGCCCTGATGCGCTACTTCATCATCCACGCCCACAAGCTGCTGGAGCCCGGCGCGGACGAGGGCCACGATCACTGAGGGGACGTTCTAAGGACGGCGTGACGTCGCACCTGGTCGAGGCGAACGGGCGAGCCCCAGGAAAACAAGCACCGCGCGATTGAGCCGGACCATATCGGCGTCGCTGAGCCTTCCAATATGATCGCCGAGCTGTTTCCTTGGCGTGGTCGTAAGCTTGTCGGCCATCAGACGGCTCGGCGCGCGTAGACCGTTGGAAGGCGTGGGTTCCACCTGTGGCCGAATGAGGGGCGTATCCACGCGGCTGGTCGTCAGCGGGCACACCGTCACGGATTCGGTGCCGCCAAAGGCGTCATCCTGGACAATGACCACCGGCCGAGGTTTTCCTGTGTAGGCGCCGCCGCCGGCGATCGTCCAGATCTCACCGCGCCTCATTCCATGATCGGCTCAGATATGCTGTCGACGAAAGCCTGGTCGTCCGCCTCATCGGCGCTCTCCGCGATCATTCGCGACTGTCGATGCGCTTCGGCCAAGAACGCCGGCGACGTGACGTCCGGGGCCCAAACTTGAACGAGGCGCAGGCCCTGATCGCGCAGGCGCTGACGGTGAAGCCTGACCTTGTCGCGGGAGGATCTGGAAACGGGCGCGTCAGTCATCCGTAAATCTCCCATTCGTGTTACATGTAACCTATACGAGATGGGCCCGAATCGCAAGTTTAGGCGCTACTCCCGCCGCAGCAGCCGCTCCGTCAGCACGCTGCCGAGCATCCCCGCACGGAAGTCGGCCTTCATCGCCGGCGGATCGTACATCGGGCTCTCGACCCACTGGAAGAAGCTCATCCCGGCCGGCTCGCCCTCGGCCAGATAGCGCTCGAACGTGTAGTCCAACACCCCAGTTTTGCCCTGGCGCACATGCAGGTAGCGCAGCGACAGCTGCTCCAGTGCCGCGCGGATCGGCAGGCCCTTGCGGAAGTGCATGTAGAAGACGCTCATGATCCCGGCCCGGTCCGCGCCGGACTTGCAGTGCATCAGGGCGGGATATTCCAGCGTCTCGAACAGCGCCTTGGCGCCCAGCACGCGGTCGCGCGATGGGACCTCGCGTGAGGTGATGGTGAAGTCGACCAGGTTGAGGCCCAGCCGGGCGCAGGCGTCCTTCTCCAGGGCGTGGAAGCTGGCGTCAAAGCCGCCGCGCAGGTTGACGATGGTGCGGATGCCGCGCTGCCTCCAGGCGGCGAGCTGGTGCGGCCAGGGCTGGTTGGCGCGGACCAGCTCATCGGAAATCCAGTGGGCGTTGGAGAACCCCAGCCTCAGATACGCATGGTCATTCCACAGATAGTCGAGGTAGGCCCGCGTCCGGCCCCAGGGCGTGGCGAGGTCGAAGGGGTCCTGCGGCGGTCGCTCGGTCATGGCCGCTGTGGTAGCCGCCACGGGGCCGGCGGGAAAGTGCGCCGATCCGCGCCTTGACACCGCGCCCGCAACATCCGACCCCAGGCCGATGACCGAACCCACCCCGCCCGAGCTTTCGGCCGGCGCCGTGATGCGGCGGGTGGCCCGGCTCTATCTGCGGCCGCGCTGGATGGGCTGGACCGTGGCTTTGCTGGCCGGCGTCGTGGCGGCGGTGTTCACCACCCTCTTGGTGCAGATCCTGGAGCCCGCCACCAACGACCTGATGGCCCGGCCCAAAGCCGGGACCCTGATCGTCCTACCGCTGACCATCTGCGCCTATGCCCTGGTGCGCGCCGCCGCCCAGGTGGTGCAGGCGACCTTCGTCAACCGGATCGGCAACGCCGTGGTCGGCGACATCCAGATCCAGCTGTTCGGCCGGCTGGTCCGCGCCGACCTCGCCCATCTCCGCAGTCGTCACTCCGGCAGCTTCGTCGCCTCGGTGCTGTACGACGCCGGGCTGATCCGCGAGGCGGCGACCTCGGGGGTGATCAACTATACCCAGCAGTCGTTGATCGTGGTCGGCGCCATCTCGGTGATGATCTCCAACGACCGGGCCATGTCGCTGCTGCTGATCGCCGCCGTGCCGATCGCCACCTGGATCATGCGCCGCTTCGCCCGCCGCACCACCAAGGCCGCCAAGGGCGCGATGGCCGAGACCTCGGCGCTCTCCACCGCGATCATGGAGAGCCTGGACGGTGTTCGGGTGGTCAAGTTGGAGAACCGTGAGGCCTATGAGGAGGCCCGGGTCGCAGAGGTGGTCCGCCGCCGCCAACTGCATCTGGTCAAGGGCGCGGACGCCAGAGCCCGCGCCGCGCCGGCCACCGAACTCCTGATGACGCTGATCATGGCGGCGGTGATCGGCTATGCCGGCTGGCGCGCGCACCAGGGCGGGATGACCGTCGGCGCCTTCGTAGCCTTCATGGCGGCGCTGGGCGTCGCCTCGCAGTCGCTGCGCCAACTGGCCAATTTGCAGACCGTGTTCGCCGAGGGCATGTCGGCCGCCCGCCGGCTGTTCTCAGCCCTGGATGTCGAGCCGGAGGTGCGCGAGCGGCCGGGCGCGCTGCCGCTACCCCACGGCGACTCCACGATCCGGTTTGAGAGCGTCAGCTTCGCCTATGGCGAGGCCGGGCCAGCCCTCGACAACGTCAGCCTGGAAGTGCGACGCGGCGAGACGGTGGCTCTGGTCGGCCCCTCCGGCGGCGGCAAGACCACGATCCTCAACCTGATCCCGCGTTTTTATGATCCCACCGACGGCGGTGTTCGGATCGACGGCCACGATGTGCGCGATGTCACCCTGCATTCGCTGCGCGAGCAGATCGCCCTGGTCACCCAGGAGCCGTTCCTGTTCGACGACACCATCGCCGCCAACATCGCCTATGCCCGGCCGCAGGCCTCGCAGGCCGAGATCGAGACGGCCGCGCGGGCGGCCGCAGCCCATGAGTTCATCATGGAGATCCCGGAGGGCTACGGCGCCCAGGTCGGCGAAGCCGGAACGCGGCTCTCCGGTGGCCAGCGCCAGCGGATCGCCATCGCCCGGGCGTTCCTCAAGGATGCCCCGATCCTGTTGTTGGATGAGGCCACCAGCGCGTTGGACACCGAGAGCGAGGCCCAGGTGCAGGCGGCCCTGAAGCGGCTGATGGCCGGCCGCACCACCATGCTGATCGCCCATCGCCTGTCGACCGTCCGGGGCGCCGACCGGATCTATGTGGTCGACAAGGGCCGGATCGTCGAGACCGGCGACCACGACACGCTGGTGCGCCGCCGGGGCCTCTATGCCCGTCTCGCCAAACGCCAGGATCTGGAGACGGAGCCGCCGACCTCGGAGCCGGCCTCTTGAAAGCTCTGCTGCGCAGCGACGGCGTGCAGGCTGTCCTCGGCTGGCTGCTGGGCGTTTATCTCAAGCTGATCCTGCAGACCGTCCGCTGGCGGCACGAAAACCTGGAGTGTGTCGAGCCGGTGCTGGCCGACGATGCGGCCGGCGCCATCGCCCTTTTCTGGCACGGCCGCATCCCGCTGTGCCTGGCCACCGCGCCGCAGTGGTGGCGCAAGCGCACCCAGTGCCTGATCTCGCCGTCCGCTGATGGCGAGTTCATCGCCCAGGCGCTGGCGATGTCCGGCTTCCCCGCCATCCGGGTTTCTTCCGCCAAGCCGGGCGATACGGCAAAGGCCCGCCAGGCGGTGGCGGCGATCCGCGAGGCGACGGCCTGGGTCAAGGGCGGCGGCGCCCTGGTCGTCACCCCCGACGGCCCGCGCGGCCCCAACGAGGTGATCGCAGAAGGCGCTCTGCAGATCGCCCGCCGCTCCGGCCAGCCGATCTATCTGATGGGCCTCGCCGCGCGCCCGTCCTGGGTGCTGGCCGGAACCTGGGACAAGGTGATGTTCGCCCTGCCGTTCGGCCGTGGCGCGGTGGTCTGGGAGGGGCCGCTGTGGGTGGGCGAGGATGCTGACATCGCCGGCCTAATCGAGACGTGGTCCGAACGGCTGTCGGCGGCGACACGGCGGGCGGAGATATTGCTGGGGTGATGCCAAACGGCGATCAACTGCTACCTCACACGCCCAGCGGTTCAATCGCCTCAAGGCCCGCCGCCGGCGTTGCCTTGGCGACTTCCAGGTCATAGCGGGTCTGCAGGTTCAACCAGAACTGCGCCGAGGGCCCAAACAACCGCTCCAGGCGCAGGGCCGTGTCGACGGTGACCGGCGTGCGGCCACGGACCAGTTTCTCGATGCGCGGTCGGGCGATCTTCAGGCGCGCCGCGACGCGTCCGGCCGTCAGGCCATGCGGGCGAATGAATTCCTCCAGGAGGATCTCACCGGGATGCACCGGGTCCAGCGGGTTCTGCGACATCATCGCCTCCAACATCTTCAGTGATAGTCCACGAAGGCAACATCTGTCGGACCGGCCGGCGTCCAGACGAAGACCAATCGGAACTGGTCGTTCACGCGGATCGAGTACTGGCCTCTCCGATCCCCTGAAAGCGCCTCAAGCCGATTGCCCGGCGGGAAGCGAAGCTCATTCACGTCCACAGCGGCATTCAGCATCTCGAGCTTTCGCTTCGCCGCACGGATCAGATCGGCGGGAAACCCTTTGCCGGGCATCCGCCCTTCGAAGATAGCTTGCGCCCGTTCGTCGCGGAAGCTGTGGATCGCCATGGTCGCCCGTCGAAGTCAGAGTGATATGTATCTTGTTGCGACACAATTTGCAACTGGTCTGTCTCTTCGTGCGACACATCACGCGCCGACCCCCGCATTGATCCCCCTGCCCGTCAGTGAGACATAGGCCCCATGGCCAGCCACGATCACGCCGCCCACGGCCACCAACACGCTCCGCCCGCCGACATGGGCGCAGCGTTCGCGATTGGCATCGGCCTCAACACCCTCTTTGTGGCGGCCGAAGTGGCGGCGGGTCTGATGAGCGGCTCGCTGGCGCTACTGGCGGATGCCGGCCACAATCTGTCGGACGTGCTGGCGCTGGGCCTGGCCTGGGGGGCCAGCGTCTTGGCCCGCCGTGCACCGACCGGGCGGCGGACGTATGGGTTTCGCAAGGCGACCATCCTGGCCTCGCTGGCCAATGCCGTCGTTTTGCTGTTGGCGGTCGGCGCCATCGCCTCGGAGGCGATCCATCGGTTCGGCGCGCCAGCCCCGGTGGCCACCAACATCGTGATGCTGACGGCCGGGCTGGGCGTCCTGATCAATGGCCTCACCGCGATGCTGTTCCTGCGCGGCCAGGGCGACCTGAACGTGCGCGGCGCCTTTCTGCACATGGCCAGCGACGCGGCGGTGTCGCTGGCGGTGGTGATCGGCGCCCTGGTGATGGCGCGGACCGGCCTCGGCTGGATCGACCCGGCGCTGAGCCTGCTGATCGGCGCGGTGATCGTCTGGGGAACCTGGAGCCTCTTGCGAGAGTCCGCCGACCTGGCGCTGGATGCCGCCCCGCGCGGCGTTGACGTGGAAGCCGTGCGCCACTGGCTGGCTGACCTGCCCGGCGTCGCCGAGATCCACGACCTGCACATCTGGGCGATGAGCACCACCGAGACCGCGCTGACCGCCCATCTCCTCAGGCCCGAAAACTCCGATGGCGACGCCTTCCTGAGGTCCGCCTGCGAGGGCCTGGAGCACCGCTTTCGCATCGGCCACGCCACCCTGCAGATCGAGACCGACCCGGCCGCCGCCTGCCGCCTGGCGCCGGCCGAGGTGGTGTGAGTGAGCCTGGCCCTGCGTCTCTACCGGCTGGCGACCCACCTCACCGAGCCGCTGGCCCCGCTCGTCCTGCGGTCGCGGGCGCGGCGGGGCAAGGAAGACGCCGCCCGCGTGGCCGAGCGCCTGGGCCGGGCCACCCGCCCCCGGCCCGCCGGCCCGCTGATCTGGCTGCACGGCGTCAGCGTCGGCGAGACCCAATCGCTGCTACCTCTGGTCAGCGCCCTATGCGCCGCCCGCCCGGCCGCCACACTGCTGGTCACCAGCGGCACCGTGACCAGCGCCCAGGCCGTCAGCCAGCGGCTGCCGGCCGAGGTGATCCACCAGTATGTCCCCATCGACACGCCCACCGCCATCGCCCGCTTCCTGGACCACTGGCGCCCGGACCTGGCGATCTTCGCGGAGAGCGAGCTCTGGCCCAACCTGATCCTCGCCGCCAAGGCTCAGGGCGCACGTCTCGCCCTGGTTTCAGCCCGGATGACAACGGCCAGCGCCGAGGGCTGGGGCCGGGTCCCGGCTGCGGCGCGGGTCGTGCTCGGCGCCTTCGACCTCGTTATGGCCCAGGACGAGGCGAGCCGCGCCCGTCTGACAACCCTCGGCGCGGCCTGCGGCCCTAGCCTCAACCTCAAGCTCACGGGCGAGCCCCTGCCGGCCGATGAAGCCGAGCTGGCGCGGCTCAAGTCTGTCACGGGTTTGCGCAAGGTGGTGCTGGCCGCCAGCACCCATCCCGGCGAGGACGACTTGATCGTCCAGGCGTTCCAGGCCGCGGTCCCCGATCCGGCCGAGGCTCTGCTGATCCTCGTCCCACGCCATCCGGATCGCGGCCCGGACCTGGCCAAAGCCTTCCAGGCCTCCCTCCGTTCCGCCGGCGGGTCGCCCACCGGCCCGATCCACATCGCCGACACCCTTGGCGAGCTGGGCCTATTCTTCCGGCTGGCCGATATCGTGGTGATGGGTGGCGGGTTCGTGCCGGGGATCGGCGGCCACAACCCCCTGGAGCCGGCGCGGATCGGTCGGCCGATTCTGACCGGACCGCACACCTTCAACGCCGCCGAGGTCTACGCTGACCTTTTCGCCTATGCTGCGGCGATCCAAGCGAAGGACGCCCCCGACCTGACCCGCCACCTGCGCGGCCTGCTGGACAATCCGGCCATCGCCCGGCGGATGGGCGAGGCGGCCCTCGGCTATGCCGAACGCCAAGCTGCGGGGCTGGGCGCCGCCCTCGTCGCCCTCGAGCCGCTGCTGCCGGCATGAAGCTCTCCACCCCCCGTTGGTGGTATCGCCGCGAGGACCGCATCGCCCCCATCAGCCGCGCGCTCCTCACCCCGCTGTCATGGATCTGGGCGGCGGTGACCGCCGGCCGGATCGCCCGTGGCCAGCCCTACGATCCCGGCATCCCGGTGATCTGCGTCGGCAACCTCACGGTCGGCGGAACCGGCAAGACCCCGGTGGTGCGCGAGATCGCCCGCCGGCTCGGCGCCCACATCCTGACCCGGGGCTATGGCGGACGTCTGCCGGGCCCCATCCGCGTCGACCCCCGGGTCCACACGGCGGCCGACGTTGGCGATGAGCCGCTGATGCTGGCGAAGGACCTTACCGTATGGGTCGCCCGCGACCGGGCCGCCGGCGCCAAGGCCGCCGCTGAGGCCGGCGCGAAAGTCATCGTCATGGACGACGGCCACCAGAACCCCTCGGTGTTGAAGACCCTCTCGCTGCTCGTCGTCGACGGTGAGACCCGTGATGATGAATGGCCGTTCGGCGATGGCCGGGTCTTCCCCGCCGGCCCGATGCGCGAGCCGCTGCGCGAGGGCCTGGCCCGCGCCGACGCGGTGATCGTCCTGCTGCCAGCTGATTTCGCGGCCCCAGACCCTGAGCTCCTGGCCCAACTCGCCGCACGCCCCGTCCTGATCGCCCGCCTCGTCCCGACCGACCCCCCGCCGCCTGGCCCGCAAGTCGGCTTCGCCGGCGTCGGCAAACCCTGGAAGGTCGAACGGGCCCTACAAGCCGCCGGCTGCCACCTTGCCGACTTCTGGCCCTTCCCGGACCACCACCCCTATGACGAAGCTGCGCTCGCCCGCCTCGCCGCCCGCGCCGAACAGTTCGCCGCCGGCCTGATCACCACCGAAAAGGACTGGGCCCGGCTGCCGCCCACCTGGCGCGCGCGCGTCAGCGCCTGGCCCGTCCGCGCGGTGTTCGAAGACGAGACGGCGTTGGAAGAGATGCTGAGAACCGGTCCTCTCCCCCGCTAAGCGAGCTATGGCATTCACACATCTCAGCCAGCCAGAAGCGTGAAGACTGTCACCGACGCCGCAACCAGCGTCCTCTCCCCCGAGGCGAAGCCCGAGAGGGAGAGGGCAGGGAGAGGGCCGACTCGTGAAAACGTGTTTCGCCGTTGGCGACCCAAGGGTCTGCGACGGTGAGGCTTGCAGGCCCTCGCCCCGCCACCAGAGTCAGCCCAGTCGGCCCTCTCCCGACCTCTCCCTCTCGGCTTCGCCGGGGGAGAGGAGAAATACCCCCCTACGCCCCCGCCTTCTGCGCATAGGCCCAGCTCATCTCGGCCAGGCTCAGCACGCGCGGCGCCATGTTGCCGGCGTCGGGATGGTTGGCGGTGCCGTCGCGCACCCGGCCCAAAATCCCCTGCAGGATACCGACCAGCTTGAAGGCGTTGTAGGCGAAGAACCAGTTGAGGTCCGTTATGCCCGCCCGCCCCGTCAGGCTGCAGTAGTATTCCACCGCCTCCTCCAGCGTCGGGATACCGTGCGCTTTCAGATCCGGGATCGTCGAGATCGTGCCGTTGATCCAGCCCATCAGCACATAGGTGAAATCGGCCATCGGATCGCCGAGGGTGCCCAACTCCCAGTCCAGCACCGCCGCCACCCGCGGCTCGGTGGGATGGAAGATCATATTGTCCAGGCGGTAGTCGCCATGCACGATCGACGTGCGCTCCTGCGCCGGCAGGCTCTTGGGCAGCCAGTCGATCAGCCGCTCGACCTCGGGGATATGGACCGTCTCGGAGGCCTTGTACTGCTTGGCCCAGCGGTCGACCTGCCGGCCCATATAATTGCCGGGCCTGCCATAGTCGCCAAGGCCGATGGCCTCGTAGTCGGTGTTGTGCAGATCGGCCAGGGTCTTGATCTTGGCCTTGAAGATGGCGTTGCGCTCGGCCGGCTGACACTGCGGCAGGCTCTGGTCCCAGAGGATCCGGCCCTCGACATTGTCCATGATATAAAACCAGGTGCCGATCACGCCATCGTCGGTGCAGAGGCCATAGGTCTTGGCCACCGGATAGCCGGTCGGGCCCAGCGCCGAGATCACCTTGTATTCCCGATCCACCGCGTGCGCCGACGGCAACAGCTTGCCCGGCGGCTTGCGACGCAGGACGTACTTCTTCCCCGGCGTGATCAGCTGATAGGTGGGGTTCGACTGGCCGCCCTTGAACTGGCGCACCTCCAGCGGCCCGGCATAGCCCTCCACATGGCCGGTCATCCAGGCGTGCAGAGACGCCTCGTCAAAGCGATGGCTCTCAGCCACCTCTTTGGTGCCGGTGTTCGCCGCTTCGCGGGCCTGCTCGGCGGCGGGATCGACGGTTTCGGCCATGGGCGTCCTCTCGGTGTCTTTGGTCTTTGCAACCGTTCTATCGACCCGCCCGCCTGCGGGGCAAGCGCCGGCTTGACGACGTCGCCCCGCGCCGCCAGACCCGGCCCATGGTTGAGCCCACCACGGAGCCCAAAACCGAGGATCTCCAGTCGGTGATCGAGATCGCCGCCGCGCGCGAGGCGGTGTGGCGCACCCTGACCGATCCCGCCGCCGTCGCCCGCTGGATGGGCTGCGTCGGGTTCCAGCCCGTCGTCGGCCACCTCTTCCACCTGCAGCCCGACCGCGCCCAACGCGCCAAGGGCGGCCTGAAGGGCGCCATCACCTGTAGAGTCGAGGTCCTGGACCCTCCGCGCCGCCTGACCTTCAGCTGGGGCTTTCCGGAGACCCTCGACACCTGGGTAGAGATTCGCCTGCGCAACATCGCCGGCGGCACCCTCGTGCGCCTAACCCACACCGGCTGGGACCAGTTCGACCCCGCCGAAACCGAACCCGTGCGCGGCGGCCTGGACTACGCCTGGCACGCGGTGGTCCTGCCAGCGCTGAAGGCCGAGGCGGAGCGCCTGTAGCTTCCTCTCCCCCGCGAAGCGAGAGGGTGAGGAGATCACTCCGCCAATTGACCTCGCGCCAATCGGCCCTAACCATGGCGCCAGCTCGGGGGGCTGAACTCATGGCGGACGCGAAGGGCAAGGCCCCGTCTCGGCGCAAGCCCACCAACCCCGCCCCCACCACCCCCGACCCCATCGAAATCGCCATGGAGGCCGAGGCCTCAGGGGAGGCTCCGGAGGGCGTGGCGCACGAGGTGCTGCGCAAGCAGAGCGCTCTCTTGCATTGGCAGATCGCCAGCGAGCGGGCCGGGCTGGCGTTCCGGGTCGTTCTGGGCCTTGGGTTCGTCGCCGCGCTCCTGCTCCTGGGCTGGGCGGCCTGGGACGCCTCGCGGGCGTCCGGCACGGTGGTTGCCCCCTTTCGACAGCGCCCCCGGCCTGGAGGCCCAGGGTCTGACCGGAACGGTGATCGCGAACGAGATTGTCGGCCGGGTGGCGGCCACGCAGCGCGCAACCGGCTCGGATCGCCGGAGCCGCCGTTCGTCCAGTTCGGCGGGCCAGATCAATGTGGTGATCCCGCAGACCGGGATCTCGGTGGGTGAGGCTCAGCGACTGCTGCGCACCTGGCTGGGCCATGAAACCCGGATCTCGGGCGGCCTTCGCCCCGACCGGCCGAATTCGCTGGCGCTGACGCTGCAGGTGGACGGGGTCGGCGTGTCCGTGCCCGCGCCAACCGACGGCCAACGGGGTTCGATTGAGGCCTGGCTGGACGCCGCCGCCCAGGCCACGATGCGGGAAAGCGATCCCTATCGCTACGGGGTCTGGCTGTTGCAGAACGGCCGGGTCGACGAAGCTGAGGGGGTCTACATCACGCTGGCCCGCACCGGCCCCGACGCGGACCGCGCCTGGGGTTGGAACGGTCTGGCCCAGGTGGCGCGCTGGCGGGGCGACATCGCCGCCGGCCTGGTCGCGGCTGAAACGGCGCTCCGCCTCAATCCCCGCCTGGAGTCGGCGGCCAGTGCGGTGGCCCAACTTCAGCGTTCAGTGGGCCACGATGAGCAGGCGCGCCGGGGCTGGATCAGAGCCGTCGCCTCGGCCAGGTTGGGCGAAGCGAACACGAGCGACCGGCGCGCCCGCCTGCTTCAGCGCACCGCCCAGCTGGCCGCCTGGAACAATGACTGGCTAGCCGTGCGCGCCAACATTCAGGGGATCATGCGCCGGGGCCGATGGGGACAGACCAACTACCCGCCAAATATCATATGGCTGGATCGCCTCGCCCAGGTGCGGCTGCACGAATGGACATCCGCCGGCGTGTTGACTCGCGACCGGGACACGGTCGCGACCGACTATTCCGTGCAGGCCAAGGCCGAGGAGCTGGCTGCGGCCGGGCAGTGGACCGAGCTCGAGGCCGTCCTCGCCCAACCCTGGAGCAACCAAACCTTCGGTAGCGCCACCGCCAAGTTCGGCGAGTTGGACCATCTGGACGTGGTGATGCGCCGGCCTTGGCAGGCCTATGTGGCGGCCCAGCTCGGCCGCGTCCAGGAGGCCGAGGCGCTGATCGGCCAGACGCCGCTGGACTGCTACTTCTGCCTGCGCACGCGAGGTCGCATCGCCGCCATCGCGGGACAGCCGGCGGCGGCCGACCACTGGTTCGCTGAGGCCGTGCGCCAGGCGCCGTCCCTGGCCCACGCCGACCAGGAATGGGCTGAGGTGAAACAGGCACGCGGCGACCGGACCGGCGCCCTGACCCTCGCCGAGCAAGCCGCCCGCAAGGCGCCGCGATGGGCCGATCCCCTGGAGCTCTGGGCAGAGGCTCTCCTCGCCCAGGGCGACGCCAAGGCCGCGACGCTGAAGTTCGCCGCCGCCGCCAAACTCGCCCCCCGCTGGGGCCGCCTGCACCTGAAGTGGGGCGAGGCGCTGGTGAAGCTGGGCAAGGCCGACGAAGCCCACGCCAAGTGGCGCGCCGCCGCGACGATGGACCTGTCAGCGAGCGACCGCGCCGCGCTCAAGGCGCATGGGGTCTGACGATGGCTCCTATTCCCGGCCATGTCGCGGCCTCGAACCTCAGCCCGACGAAACCCGCAGGAAGAGCTCAATGAGCGGCGTGTTGATGTAGTAGTTGTTGCGCCCTTGCTGGTGCTTTTTTACGAAGCCTGCCTCGGCGAGTTGATCGAGGTATTTGGCAGCGGTCTGCCGGGTGACGCCCAAGTCGGTCTGCACGAATTCGATGCGCGTGTAGGGGTGTCGGAATAGGTTGTTCAGAAGGTCCTGTGAGTAGCGGATGAAGGGATGTTCCCGGAGGCGCCGCTTGTAGTCGGCCATGAGGCTCCGCATGCCCTCGATCAACTCCAGCGTCTGCCTAGCTGTCTCCGACACCGCTTGCAGCACGTAGAGCAGCCACGGCTCCCATGTGCCGTCGTCGCGCACGGCCTGGAGCAGGCGGTAGTAGTCGGCCTTGTGTGTCGTCACATAGCGGCTGAGATAGAGGATCGGAATTTCCAGCAACCCGACCCGTGTCAGATAGAGAACATTTAGGATGCGGCCGATCCGACCGTTGCCGTCCGAGAACGGGTGGATGCTCTCGAATTGGTGGTGGATCAGCGCCATCTTCACCAACGGATCGAGACTGCTGGCGGCATCGTCATTGATGAACCGCTCCAGCGCCGTCATGTGCGCGACGATCTCTTCGCCGCTCTGTGGCGGCACATAGACCAGCGCGCCGGTCGCCTCGTTCTTGAGCGCCGTGCCCGGCATGGCGCGATAGCCCTCGGTCGTGCGCTTGAGGATGCGAAACATCTCGATGATGGCGTTGTTTGTCAGGAGGCCCTGGTTTTGGCGTAGGCTGTCGAACCCGCACTTGAGCGCGTCTCGATAGCTGGCGACTTCCTTGGCGGCCGGAGACCCCGGCCCATCCGGGAACAGGCTCGCCTGGAAAAGTTCATCCTGTGTTGTGACGATATTCTCGACTTCTGAACTCGCCTTGGCCTCTTGCAGCGCCAGGGTGTCGATCAAGATGGATTGGTTGGGGATGCTCGCCGCCCGCCCCTTGAGCTCGGCCAGATGCCGATGGGCGTCGGCGAGGGCGCGCAGAACCGCTGGCGTCTCAACCTCGCCCGGCGGCGGCAGGTTCGGCAGACGGTAGCTCGCCTTCAACATCTCACGACTCATATGTTCGAAGATCTCGATATTTTTAACACAACGAGTTCGACATGTTAAATTCACGGCGTGGAGTGAACCCACTTCCCATCCGTCATGGCCAAGCATGACGAGTCGGAATGGGGCGCCAGCGCAAACGACCCGCCTACCTCAGAAAATCCTCCCGGATCGTCCGTCGCGCCGACCAGAAACAGCCGAACGCGCCCAGGCCCGTGACCACCGAGGCCAGCAGCGCCCAGCGCACCCCCTCGGCGGGGCCCATGCCCAGGCCGTGGTTGAAATAGTCCGACACCAGCCCCAGCACCAGCGGCCCCATCCCGGCGCCTAAAAGGTTGATCAGAAACAGCAGGATCGCGGCGCTGGTGGCGCGCATGTGCGACGGGACCACGGACTGGCCGACGCTGAACACCGGCCCCCACCAGAAGCCGCCCAGGAAGGTGATCGCCGCCAGCAGGACCAGCGCCAGGCCGGTGGACTCCACCGTATAGACGCCGATGCGCAGCGGCATGATCAGCAGGGCCGCCAGCGCCGGGGCCACCACATAGTTGCGCAGGTCGCGGGCGCCATAGCGGTCGGTGATCCAGCCGCCCATCCAGATGCCGACCGCGCCGGCGGCGTTGGTCAGGCCGATCGTGAGCCCCAGGAACCCCACCGCCTTCAGGCCGAAGCCCTGGGCCATCAGGTTCACCTCGGCGGTGTGGTTGCGCAGGAAGAACGAGGCGGTGAAGGCGTTGCCGCCGCTGAAGTTGAAGATGGTGGCGCCGGCCGCCACGAACCAGAAGGAGCGGTTCTTGAACAGATAGGCCAGGGTCTGGCCGAAGGTGCTGGCCGAGGCTGTGACCGCCGCCGCGTGGTGGGCCAGCATCCGGCGGGGTTCCTTCAGGGTGAAGAACGCCACGACCGCCAGCAGCAGGCCCGGAAGTCCGGCCACCAGAAACCCAACCCGCCAGCCATAGGCGTCATAGACCAGACCGCCCAGCACCAGGCCCAGCAGCGTGCCGATGGCGCCGCCCAGGGAGTAAAAAGCGATCGCCGAGGCGCGCTTCTCCAGCGGATGATAGTCGACAATCAGCGAGTGGGCCGGCGGCGTGCAGCCCGCCTCGCCCACCCCGACGCCGATCCGAAACGCCAACAGCTGCCAGAAGTTGCCGGCCACCGCGCAGAGGATCGTAAAGCCGCTCCAGGTCGCCGCCGCGACGCTGATGATCCGCGGGCGATGGCTGTGCTCGGCCAGTCGCGCGATGGGAACGCCCAGGAAGGTATAGAGGATGGCGAACGCCAGCCCGCTCATCAGCCCCAGCTGCCAGTCGGCAAGCTTCAGGTCCTGCTTGATCGGCTCGGCCAGGATATTGATCACTGAGCGGTCGATGAAATTGACGATGTAGATGCCCAGCAGCAGCCACATGGCGTAACGCGTATAGGCCCTCGAATAGGGCATGGCGGCGAGCGCCGCCGTCTCGACGGGATCCGCCCCCGTAGACGCAATGCTGGCCATGCCGTCCCCTCACGATCCCCGCCGCCAATAGAACGCGCGCGCCTGGGATGGCGCAAGGCCTCAAATGCCAGGGGTTGGCGCGGCGTTCGCAATATTTGCCCGCGCGCATGGGTTGTGCTAACATGAACGAAACAGAAACTTAGTGACGTTGACCACCGCCCGGCCGATTTAGACTCAGACTCCGAATTTCAGACTAAATTCGCGGTATTTAGACAGTCCATATCCGGGTCTAAATACCGCCCTCAGGCCAGGGCCCGCCAGCCGATATCCCGCCGCCAGAACCCGTCCGGATAGTCGATCGCCGCAACGGCCTCATAGGCCCGATCCCGAGCCGCCTTCAGGCTCGGCGCCCGGGCGCAGACGTTGAGAACTCGCCCGCCCGAGGCCCGCAGCACCCCCTCCGCGTCCCGCCGGGTTCCGGCCTGGAAGACCACGGCGTCGGGCCCCAGATCGGCCTCAGCGCCCCGGATCGCGCCGCCGGCCTTGGGCGCGCCCGGATACCCCTCGGCCGCCACCACCAAGCAGATCGCGGACTCGTTCCGCCAGACCGGCTGGGGCATCGCCGCCAGGGTTCCGCTGGCGCAGGCCATCAGATAGGGGACCAGGTCGCTCTCCAGCCGCAGCATCAGCACCTGGCATTCCGGGTCGCCGAACCGGGCGTTGAACTCCACCAGCTTAGGCCCCTCGCGGGTCGCCATGAACTCCACGAACAGCACCCCGCGATAGGGCGCCCCGTCGGCGGCGATGCCCTTGAAGGCCGGCTCGACCAGCCGGGTGCGGACTTGCTCGACCAGCTGCGGCGTGAACACCGGGGCCGGCGAATAGGTCCCCATGCCGCCGGTGTTGGGACCCTGCTCGCCGTCAAAGACCCGCTTGTGGTCCTGCGCCCAGCCGAACAGCATCGAGGTCTGGCCGTCGCAGAGGGCGAACAGCGAGCCGATCTCGCCCTCCAGGAATTCCTCGATCACCACCCGTGCCCCCGCCGCGCCGAACCGGCCGCCAAACGCGTCGTCGATGGCGGCCTCGGCCTCAGTCAGGTCCGGCGCGATCACCACGCCCTTGCCGGCCGCCAACCCATCGGCCTTAATCACATAGGGCGGGACGAACCGGCCCAGCGCCGCCTTCGCCTCAGCCGCACTCTCGCAGATCGCATAGGCCGAGGTCGGCAGGCCGTACCGATCAGCGAAGGCTTTGGTGAACGCCTTGGAAGACTCCAGCCGGCCCGCCGCTGCGCTCGGGCCGAAGCAGGGGACGCCCGCGGCCTCCAGCGCATCCGCCAACCCGGCTTCCACCGAGGTCTCCGGCCCGATTACCACCAGGTCGGCCGCGATCGCCTTGGCCAGGGCCACCAAGCCCACAACGTCCGTCGCCGCCACCTCCCGCACCTCGCCCAGCGCCGCCATGCCCGGATTGCCCGGCGCGCAGGTAAGCTTCACGGCCAGCGGCGAAGCGGCGATCTTCCAGGCCAGGGCATGCTCGCGACCGCCCGACCCCACGATGAGGATATTCATGGGCGCGGCTTTGGCGCGGGCGCTGCGGTCGGTCAAGCCGGACTGGCAACCTTGAGCGTGACACGCCGTTAGAGAGGGACGCCCCGCGCCAGGAAAGTCAGACGCCTTGTCCCTCATCGCCAATATCGTCGGCACAGCCGCCGCACTCTGCTCGATGGCCAGCTTCGTCCCGCAGATCCTGAAGATCCGCCGGGAGCGTGACGCCAGCTCGGTGTCGCTGCGCATGTACGCCGTGACCGTCACGGGCTTCAGCCTCTGGACAACCTATGGCCTGATGACCGGCAGCTGGCCGGTGACGGCCTCGAACATCGTCTGCCTGATTTTGTCGGCGATCATCCTGGTCCAGAAGGCCCGGTATTCAGCGCACGAACGGGTCTAGCCATCGGCTGTGCTGGCACGTAAGTCCGGACGCGAAGGGGAGCCTGGATGACGGACTTGTTGGCGGCTGCGCAGGCGGCGTTGAACGCGGGTCACAAGGCAGAGGCGATCAACCACCTGATCGCCGCGGTCACCGAAACGCCGAACCAGGGCGCCCAGGTCTACCGCGTGCTGGTCGGCCAGCTCTACGCGGCCGGCCGCTTTGCCGAGGGCGATCGATACGCCGCTCAAGGCCTAGCACGGCATGCGCGCGACTACGAGCTGCTCAACACGCGCGGCGTCCTGCTGCGCAAACTGAAGCGCCAGGCCGAGGCAGTCCCGGTCCTTGAACTGGCGGTCAAGGTCAACCCCAGGCATCCTGCGGCGCAACAGAATCTGGGCAATATTTTGCTCGATCTCGGCGACGGCGCGCGGGCTGAAAGCATATTCAGCAAACTGGCGCGCACCGATCCACGCAACCCCGAATACCAGCGCCAGCTGGGCCGCGCTCTGGCTCGGCAGGGCAAGGTCGAGCCGGCTCTGATGCGCTTGCGCCAGGCGGTAAATCTGGGTCGCAAGGTCGCCGACCCCTGGCTCGACATGGCCGGCCTGCTGATGGACGAACATCGGACCGACGAGGCGCTGAAATCCCTGGATACGGCGGTGGAAGCCATTCCGGGCGATCAGCGCCTGTTAGAAGGCAAGGCCAAAACGCTGCGCCGTGCGGGCCGCGCCTCCGACGCCGCCGCCTTCCTGTCCGATCTGCTGAGCGCCAATCCCAACGCCGCCTGGATTCACCATCAGCTTGGCGTCCTTAGCGCCGACCGCGACCGCGCGCAGGCCAACGGCTACTTCCGCCGGGCCGCCGAACTGAAACCTGTAAACCTCAGTTACGCGCTGGCGCAGGTCGAAAGCCTTGAGCGGACCCGCACCGGTGACGAGGGTGGCAACATCGAGGCCGCCTATCAGCTGGCGCTGACGCTCAAGCCCCGCCTGATGGAATGCAGCGACGCGGATCTGAAGATCCTCAACGAGGTGTTCGTGCGGGTCTGCGACGTTGGCTCGGAACGCGAGCTGGGCGACTTCAAAACGCTTGGGCGGGCCTGGGCCGAAAACGGCCGGCACACGGCGCTGATGAAACAGCTTCCGCGCGTCAGCTCGCCGGAAGACCGGATCGAACTCCTGGAGCAGCATCGGATCTGGGGCCGCAAGGCCGAAGCGGCCGCCGCGCGCCAGCCGCTGTCGCGGCTGGCCCCAAGGCCGTCAAACGGCAAGATCCGGCTGGGCTTCATGTCCTCGGACCTGCGCCAGCACCCGGTCGGCTACTTCGCGCTGCCGCTGTTCGACCACGTCGACCCGGCGCGGTTCGAGCTGTTCGTCTATTCCTATTACCAAGGCCAGGCGGACGCGGTGCAGAGGCGCATTACCGAAAAGGTGGAGGCCTATCGTTGGTCGCCCGAAATCTCGTTCCGCGACGCTGCCCAGCAGATCGCCGACGACCAGCTGGACATGCTGATCGAGATGGGCGGCTCGACCCACATGAACAAGCTTGAGGTAATGGCCTATCGCCCGGCGCCGATCCAGGCCAGCTGGCTTGGCTATCCCCATTCGGCCGGCCTCTCGACGATCGACTATTTCGTCTGCGACCCCTTCATCGCTCCCCCCGATGACCAGCTGCTGATAGAAACCCCTCTGGTGCTGAAAAACGCTTGGTATCCGCTAAGCCCGATGATCTTTCGGGATCTGCCAGAGGCAAAGGCAGCGCCGCCAGCCGCAGCGAACGGCTATGTCACCTTCGGCTCGGCCAACCAGCCCTACAAGTTTACGCCCGCGGCTCTGCGGGCCTGGGCGCGGGTCATGGCGCGGGTTCCAGAGTCCCGGTTCCTGTTCATCCGACCCGAAGGCAGCTCGGCATCCTTCCGCGACAACATCCGCAAGGCCTTCGCCGCCGAGGGGATCGCTGGCGAGCGAATCCAGTTCGAGGCCGTCCGCGGCGCGCACCTGCCGCACTACAATCGCATCGATATCTCGCTCGACACCTTTCCCCAGACGGGCGGCACGACGACCTGCGAGTCCCTCTGGATGGGCGCGCCTTGCGTGTCCCTGGTCGGCGCGGCGCCGTATGAGCGCCTCAGCCACTCGGTGCTGCAGAACGCCGGCCTGGCCGACCTCTGCGCGGACAGTGTGGATGCGTATGTGGAGATCGCCGTCCGCCTGGCCCATGACAGCGCCCGCATCGCAGATCTGCGAGCAACCATGCGCGAGCGGCTGCGCGCCAGCCCCCTCGGACAGACGGAGACCTGGGCTCGCGACTTCTATTCGGCGGTGGCGCAGGTCGTCGCCCAGGCGTGACGCGCCGGCGACTATCCGGAGGCCAGCCGCCCCGCATGATGCAGCTCGGCGTACCAGCCTACATACTGGTCCCAGAACGCGGGCGCGCCGTCAGGGGTGGATGACGTCGTCCCGCTGTTGATCCGAACCAACGGCTCGTCCAGCACTGACTGCTCCGCCAGGACGAGGGGACAAGGGATCGCAAGGCGGTTGGCGGCCTCCGCCGCGACGCGCCGGGCGAAGTCCCCTTGCGAGGCGATCCACCCAGACGGCCGCGCGACAAAGCCCGCCCAATCTGACTCAAACGCCTGGATGACCTGGGCAGCGTAGGCCGCCGCCAGGTCAGGGGCGGTCAGGTGGTCGCGCATGTACCTGGGCGTGCGCACCGTCGGCGTGACCCCCGCGAACCAGTCGCTGAACAGCCGCCAGCCAAACCGCTGCGCCTCCAGAGGTCCATAGGGGCTGGGGATGACAAAGCGTCCAAACGCCAAGCCCGCCTGGCCCGTCCAATAGGCCACCGCTTCGCGCGTCAGGGTCTTGGACAGACCATAGGGCGTCACGGCCGGCGGCGCGTCGCCGCCACCCTCGCCCGCTTCAAAGACACTGCCGGTCAGAATGACCAAGCGCCCGCCGACCTCACGAAGGCTCTCCAACACCGGACCGAGCCCGGCGGTATTGCGGGCCAGCGCGTCGAGCGGATCGAACCCCGGCTCGCGATATCCGGTGATGTGGGCAGCGTGATGGGCGAGGGCATCGATGCCGCCGCTGGTCCGGATCTCCGCCAGGAAGCGCTCCGATCCAAAGGGGCGATCAAACGTCACGCGGGCGCACTGCTCCAGGCGCAGGACGCGGTCCAGGCGCACGCCGCTATAGGCCTCCCGCGGTCTCAGGAGGGGCGCGATCACCGAAACTCCGGCCCCCGCAAGGGCTTCCGCGATCCACACGCCGGTAAACGAACTGGCGCCGGTCAACAGCACCGTTGGCCGGGCGCCGCTCATGCGAAGTCCAGATAGCCCGCGTCCCGCTCCGACATCAACGCCGGCGCGGCGGGCCAGGCGATGGCGAAGGCGGGGTCGTTCCAGCGCATGCCCGCCTCATGGCCGGCCTGATAGGCGGGCGCGATCTGGTAGAGGACATCGGTGTCCGGCTCCAGGGTCAGGAAGCCGTGCGCAACACCCTCGGGGATCAGGAGGGCCTGGAGGTTGTCGGCGCTTAGCTCGGCCGCCGTCCAGCGCCGATAGGTCGGACTGTCCGGGCGCAGATCCAGGGCGACATCGAAAACCCGCCCCCGCGTCACCCGCACCAGCTTGGTCTCGGCGTGGGGAGCGAGCTGAAGATGCATGCCGCGCAGCGTGTGGCGCGTCGGGTTGCGCGACAGGCTGGTCTGGACCGGGGTGAAGGCCACGCCGGCGGCTGAGAATTCCTCCGGGCAATACAGCCGCGCGAAAGCCCCGCGCGCGTCCGTCCGCGCTTCGGGCGCAAGACGCATCACGCCGGCGATCCCGGTGGATTGGAAGGCGATCACGCCAGCACCCTGGTGGACGGCGAGGCCACCACGAACCGCCCACCCCAGTCGGCGATGCAGGCCAATTGCTGGGTGATCTCGTCGGCGAGGTTCCAGGGCAGGATGAGCAGATAGTCGGGCTTGGTCTGCGTCACAGTCTGCGGCGCGAACACCGGGATATGGCTGCCCGGCAGGCTGCGACCCTGTTTGGCCGGATTGGCGTCATAGGCGCAGACGATGTCGTCGCGGGTGACCTGACAGAAATTCAGGAACGTGTTGCCCTTGGCCGCCGCGCCATAGGCGCTGATCGTCTTGCCGTCGTCGCGGGCGGCCTTGAGGAAATCCAGGAAGTCCTCGCGCACCGCCTCCACGCGGGCGGTGAAACCATCATAGGTCGCCAACCGGTTCAGGCCGGCGTCGGTCTCGATCCGCCGCAGATCGCTCAGCGCCTCTGTCGGCGCATGGTGCGAGGCGGTCAGCGCGCAATAGAGCCGCAGCGAGCCCCCGTGGGTCGACAGGCGTTCGACGTCAAAGGCGCGCAGGCCGTGGGCCGCCAGCACCTGCTCCACCGCCAGCAGCGACAGGTAGGAATAGTGCTCGTGGTAGATCGTATCGAACTGCACCTTTTCGATCAGGTTCAGCAGGTGCGGGAACTCGAAGGTCAGCACGCCCTGCGGCTTCAGCACATGCCGAAAGCCGCCGACAAAGGCATTGAGGTCCGGGACGTGGGCCAGAACATTGTTGGCGGCCATCAGATCGGCGCGCTCGCCGCGCGCGGCCATCGCCTGACCCGTCTCGGCGTTGAAGAACGCGACCTCGGTTCGCACGCCCCTGGCGCGCGCCGCCTGCGCCGTATTGCCCGCCGGCTCAACCCCCAGCACCGGCACGCCGCGCGTCAGAAAGTGTTGCAGCAGATAGCCGTCGTTGCTGGCCACCTCGACCACCAGGGAGTCCGGTCCCAGGCCGAAGCGGGCGATCATCGCCTCAGCATACCGCTCCGCATGCGCCACCCAGCCCGGCGAATAGGACGAGAAATAGGCATAGGCGTCGTCGAAGATCGCCTCGGCCGGCACCTCGTGATCGGCCTGGACCAGAAAACAGGCGTCGCAGACCAGGGTGCGCAGAGGAAACACCGGCTCCTCGCCGCGCGCCAGTTGTTCCGGCGTCAGATAGCTGTTGGCCAGGGGCTGCAGGCCCAGATCCAGGAACACACGGGTGAGGAGCGCACGGCAGAAGCGGCAGGAACTCATGATCGGGCCTCGTAGCCCGCGATCTGCTCCAGGCACAAGTCGCGCGCCGGCTCGCCGGCCGCTTGGCGCCGATACCAGTCCATGGTCAGGGCGACAGCCTCCGGCGCCTCGATCCGGCTTTCGAAGCCGAGCGTCCGGCGCGCCAGGCCGGCGTCGATGGCCAGGGCCTGGGCTTCGATGGACGCCGGGTCTGGGTCATGGCGCCAGGGCTTGCCGTTCAACGCCGCGACGCCGAGGCTGGCCAGCTCGCCGACGCTGACCTGCGCGCCGCCCGGTCGCGGGCCGAAATTCAGCGCGCGGGGCGTGGTCGGATCGCTGGCCAGCGCCTCCAGGTGGCGGAAGTAGCCGGCCAGGCAGTCCAGCACATGCTGCCACGGTCGGGTGGCCGCTGGGTGACGCAGGCTCACCGCCTCGCCGGCGCCGACAGCCCGCACAATGTCGGCGACCAGCCGGTCGCGGGAGAAGTCGCCGCCGCCGATCACATTGCCGCCGCGCGCGGTTCCCACGGCGACACCGCGCTCCGCAAAGAAACTGCGGGCGAAACTCTGCACCACGATCTCGGTCGCCGCCTTGGAGGCCGAATAAGGGTCCTTGCCGCCCAGGGGGTCGGTTTCGACGAAGGCGTGGCCGGCCTCGTCATTGGCGTAGACCTTGTCCGAAGTGACCACCAGGACGGCCTTCAGCGAGGTCTTGGCGCGCAGGGCCTGGAGCAGCCGCGCCGTGCCGAGGGTGTTGGTGTCGAACGTGGCGACCGGATCCTCGATCGAGGCCCGCACGATCGGCTGGGCGGCCATGTGCAGCACCAGCTCGAAGTCGCCGGCGAGCGCAGCGCCCAGCGCCGCCGGATCGCGCAGATCCGCCAGCCGGGACTCGATTTCGTCGCCCACCCGCGCCAGGTCGAACAGGCTGGGCGTCTGGTCCGGCGCCAGGGCGAGGCCGGTCACCCTCGCACCCATCCGGGTCAGCCACAGCGCCGCCCAGGAGCCCTTGAACCCGGTGTGGCCGGTCAGCAGAACGCGCTTGCCGGCCCAGAAGGCAGGGTTTACCGCCGCCACGGCGCCGCGCCGGACGCCCAGAGGGCCTCGAGCTGGTTCTTGTCGCGCAGGGTGTCCATCGGCGCCCAGAAGCCGTCATGGCGGAAGGCCATCAGCTCGCCGTCGGCGGCCAGGCCCATCAGCGGCTCCTGTTCCCAGGTCGTGGCGTCGTCAGCTACCCGCGCGATGACGCTGGGGTGCAGCACGAAGAAGCCGCCATTGATCAAGCCGTTGTCGCCGGCGGGCTTTTCAACGAACCGCTCCACCCGTCCCTCGGCGATTTCCAGGGCGCCAAACCGCCCGGGCGGGGCGACGGCGGTGATGGTCGCGGCCTTGCCGTGTTTGCGGTGAAACGCGGCCAGCGCCGTCAGGTCGAGATCGGCGACGCCGTCGCTATAGGTCAGGAAGAACGGCGCGTCAGGCTCAAGGTAGGCCGCCACGCGCTTCAGGCGACCGCCGGTCATAGTCTCCGCGCCAGTGTCCACCAAGGTCACCTTCCAGGGCTCATGGTGGGTGGCGTGATAGGCGATATCGCCGCTGCCCAGGTCCACCGTCAGGTCGGCGTTGTGGAGCACATAGTTGGCGAAATACTCCTTGATCACATAGCCCTTGTACCCGAGGCAGACGATGAACTCGGTAAAGCCATGATGCGCGTACAGCTTCATGATGTGCCAGAGGATCGGCCGGCCGCCGATCTCGATCATCGTCTTGGGCTTCAGGTGGCTCTCTTCCGAGATGCGCGTGCCGAGGCCGCCTGCCAGGATCACCGTCTTCATGATGTCCCTCATAACCGGTGCCGGCGCGATGCAGAAGAGCTGTGCGCGTGGATCGCCCCCTTGCCGCGCGGCGCGCATCGCGAGATGTGGGAGCATGGCTGATCCGCCCCGCGTCACCTTCCTGATCGTCGGCGTCCAGAAGGGCGGGACGACGGCCTTGTTCGACTATCTGGGCGACGATGCGGACGTAGCGCTGTCGTCGCAGAAGGAGCTGCACTTCTTCGACGATGAGACCCGCGACTGGGCGGCGCCCGACTATGCCGTCTATGAGGCCCGTTTCCCGGACCCGGCGGGCCGGCCCTGCGGCGAGGCCAGCCCGATCTACAGCTGTTGGCCCGGCGCGCTGACGCGGATCGCCGCCTACAATCCGGCCATCAAGCTGATCCTGCTGTTGCGCGATCCGGTCCAGCGGGCCTGGTCGCACTGGCGGATGGAGTGCGCCCGGGGCGCTGAGACCCAGCCGTTCAGCTGGTGCATTCGGCAGGGCCGCCAGCGGTTGTTTGACGCCGACCCCTGGGGACACCACCGGGCGTTCTCGTATGTTGAGCGGGGGTTCTATGGCGAGCAGGTGGCGCGGATGTTCGAACTGTTCCCGCGCGAGCAGGTGCTGATCCTCAAGTCCGAGGCGTTGCGGGCCGATCCGGGGGCGACGCTGGGCGAGGTCCGGCGGTTCCTCGGGCTGGGGCCTGCGCGGGCGCCCGTGGCGCGTGAGGTGCATGTGGGGGTTGAGCGGGAAGCGCTGAGCGAGGTGGACATGGCCTATCTGCGTGCGGTCTATACAAAGGACGCCGAGCGGCTGGCGGCGCTGACGGGTGTGCGGTTTTGAGGTGGTGGCAGGCCCAGACTGAGCCCCTCCCCCTTGCGGCGAGGGGTTGGGGTGGGGGTGCAAGCCGTGAGGCTGGACAGCTGGCTCGCGACAGCGACAGTGCTGCGAGTTCAGAGATGACACCCCCACACCCAACCCTCTCCCCGCAAGGGGGAGAGGGCTTTTGGCGGGGTCCGGTCGTCATGTCGAAACTTGCCGGGAGACCTAGAAGGCAATCGACGTTTCGCATCCTTATTTTCTCTATTGCCCCCGCCGCCCTGGCCGCCGCGCCCGCCCCACCCACGCTGGAGCTGCCGATCGCCTGTGCGCCGGGGCGGACCTGCGAGGTGCAGCACTATGTCGATCATGACCCGGGACCGGGCGCGAAGGACTACCGCTGCGGGGCGCAGACCTATGAGGCGCACAATGGCCTCGACATCCGGTTGCCCGACATGGCCGCCCAGCGGCAGGGGGTGGCGGTGCTGGCAGCCGCGGCGGGGCGGGTGGCGCGGGTGCGGGACGGTGTGGCCGACGTCTCGGTCCGAGCGGCGGGGGCGGCCTCGGTTGAGCGGCTGGAATGCGGCAATGGCGTCGCCATCGACCACGGCGGCGGCTGGGAGACCCAGTACTGCCACATGGCCAAGGGCAGTATTGCGGTCACGGCCGGCCAGCAGGTGGCGGTGGGCGCGCGGCTGGGCCAGGTGGGGCTGTCGGGCAAGACCGAATACCCGCACCTGCATATGACGGTGCGGCGGGACGGCCGGGTGGTCGATCCGTTCGCGCCGGATCTGGCGCCCGGCGCCTGCGGAGCGCCGACCTCGGCCAGCCTGTGGAGCGCCCGCGCCCGCACCGCCCTGCCCTATCGACCGGGCGCCGTGCTGAACCTGGGCTTTTCCGGTGGGCCGGTGACGATGGCGCAGGTCGAGGCGGGCGATGTTGGGCGACCGGCGTTGGATTCGCCCTACCTCGTGGCCTATGGCCGCGCCATTGCGCTGGTCGCCGGCGATGTTCTCGAGATGCGGTTGACCGGTCCGGCCGGCGCAGTGCTGGCCCAGGCCCGCCAACCGCCGATGACCCAATGGCGCGCCCAGCAGCTGACCTATATCGGCAAGAAGCGCCCCGCCGCTGGCTGGCCGGCCGGAGTCTATATCGCGGAGGTACGAATCCTCCGGGCCGGCAAGCCGGTCGCCAGCCGCAAGACCCCGCTTAAGTTCTGAACACGCGGCCAGATGAACCAGACGTGATCGGCGGCAGGCTTCACCTTGGGAATGCATTGGGCTAACCTCCACCGTCAGCCTAGCTCTCCAAAAATGGCTGTGTCGCTTTGGCCGGGCGGTGGATCGCAAGATCCGTCGTCCGGTCGATTCGTTTAGGGGCGTTCGCAAACTCCGCGCAAGTCGCTCCCGAGCAAAGAAAAAGGGCCGCCCCGAGGGGCGGCCCTTCTGTCTTGGAATGGACCAGAGCTTAGATGAAGTTGGTCTGGTCGATGTCGGTCAGCGAGCGGCCGACCAGAACGATGGCGTCAACGGCGGCGCCGGTGGCGTTGTCGGTGAAGACCACCACGTCCGTACCAACCTGAACCACGTAGTACTCTGTGACGGCAAAGGCAGCGAAGTGCGTATTCGCCGCGCCAAGGGCTGTCGTATAGTCCGTGGCCGTGCCGGCCTCGAAGTAGTTGGTCGGAGTACCCGCCGTCACGCCGTAATCGATCTTGTCGGTCGACTGCCAGTCCTGGATCTGGTCCAGAGTTCCGGCTGTCGTGCCCGAGTCGAGAGCCGCGAAGACGAACGTATCGTTGCCGTTACCGCCACGGAGGAAGTCCGTGCCCGTGCTGCCGTTGATCGTGTCGTTGCCGTCGCCGCCCTGGACGGTGTCATTGCCCCCGAAGACGGTGATGTTGTCATTCCCCGTGCCGCCGTCGACATTGTCCGCACCGACTCCCGTCGAAACGAAGTCATTGCCGTCGCCGGCCGTGACGAGGTTGGCGCCATCGCCGGCGTCGATGTTGTCGTCGCCGATGCCGCCGTCGATGGTGTCGGCGCCGGTGGTGGTGACCACGGTGTCGTTACCATCGCCGCCGCTGACCGAGTTGGCGCCGTCGTTGGCGTTGATGTTGTCGCCGCCGAGACCGCCGGAGACCGTGTCATTGCCGCCGCCGGCGGCAATCGTCGCCGTGTCGTTGCCGTCGCCCAGGGTGATGTTGGTGTTGCCCGAGGTCAGGATGCTGACGCTGTCGTTGCCGGTGCCGGCATCGATGACGTCATTGCCCGTGGTGCTGGTGATGTTGTCGTCGCCGTTACCGCCGGAGACGGTGTCGTTGCCGGCCCCCGCGACAATGGAGTCGTTGCCGTCTTCGCCCGACAGCGTGTCCGCAGCCGCGCCACCGGTGACGGTGTCGTTGCCGAGGTTGCCGTTGACGATGCCGCTGCCGCTGACCGAGTCGTTACCTGCGCCGCCGAGCACAACTACGCCGGCCGAACCGGTTATGACGTCGTTGCCCGCGCCGCCTTGCGCCGTACCACTAGCGCCAGTGGCGCTGATGGTGTCGTTGCCCGCGCCACCGGTCGCGAGCAGTGCGCCGGTTACCGAGATGGTGAGGTTGTCGTCCTCGGTGCCGCCGTCGACCGTGCCACTGGCCGCGCCGGTCACGTTCAGGGTATCGAGACCCTGACCGCCGATGGCCAAAACCACGCCTGTGGAGGTCGTGGTAATGCTGTCGTCGCCATTGCCGCCATCAACGGTGACATTGCCAGCGCCCGAGGTCGAGAGGCTGTCATTGCCGTCTTCGCCGAGCAGGTTGTCATTGCCGCCGCCGCCAACAACGATGTCGTTGCCGAGGTTGCCGTTCAGGAAGTCATTGCCGGCATCGCCAACGATGCTGTCGTTGCCTTGGCCGCCGAGCAGGGTGTTGGCGGTGGAGCCGACGGCGGTGATGGTGTCGTTGCCGAGGTTGCCCTGGGCGAAGTTCGTGCCCGAGCCCGAGGTGATGCTGTCGTCGCCCTGACCGCCGTAGGTCGTATCGCTGCCGGCTCCGCCAACCAGGTTGTCGTTGCCGCCGTTGCCCTGAAGCACGTCATTGCCAGCGCCGCCGTCGAGGGTGTCGTTGCCGCCACCGCCGTAGATACCGTCATCCGTCGCCGTGCCGAGGAAATTGTCGTTGCCGGTGTTGCTGCCGACATAAACCGTCGAGGCGTCGGCCAGGAACAGGGTTCCCGTATCAGCTACGATACCGCCGCCGACGTCCGGGATGGTCACAACCTTGCCGGTCAGGCCCGAAGTGATGGTGATCGTCGCGCCCGCCGTCGTGGTGGCCGCATTGTAACGCACGCTCGTCGTCTTACCGGACTCGCCCGCCTGACCGAACACCAGCGTGTCATTCGCGCCGACGAAGGCTGCCGCTTGGGCGTCCGTAATCGTTTCAAAGAAGTAGTTCGCCATTTATCTCTCCAGTCTTGTGTCACACGGACCCCTGGAACGCTTGACCCCCATCCCCGACGGAGTAGTCCCAGCGGTCCTTTCCCCCAAGCGCCATAGCGTGGCTGCGGCGAAGGTTAGACGAGCCCGAAGGGAGAGGTATCGGAACCGGGCTGATTGCGCAACAGCAAAAAGGGGCGGAAAACCCGCGCATTCCCCTCTGTTGCAACAAGGCCGCTACTCATCGCGGAAGGCGTCCTGGAGGGTGTCGGTGATGGGGGAAATCAGGAAGCCCATGACCGAGCGTTTGCCGGTCTCCACGAGGACGGAGGCGGGCATGCCGGGGGTCATCTGGACGCCCTTTTTGAGCTTCTTCAGCTCACTGGGCGCGATGGTCACATCGACGCGGTAAAAAGAAACGCCGCTCTTTTCGTTGGTGATGCGGTCGGCGGACACCACCGAGACCTTGCCGTCGAGCGAATCAGTGAAGCGCTGGTTGAGGCCGGTCAGGCGGACGCGGGCCGGCATGCCGAGATGGACCTCATCAACGTCCTCCGGCTTGATCATCGCGGTCACCGAGAGCGGGGTGGCGGAGGGTACGATGTCCATCAGCACCTCGCCGGCCCCGACCACGCCGCCGACCGTGAACTGGGTCAGGTTGAACACATAGCCATTGGCGGGCGCGCGCACGACGGTGGCCTCAAAGGTCTCGCGCGAGGTGGCCAGACGCGGCAGCACGTCGGACAGTTTGGCCTGGGCGTCGCGCAGACCTTCGGCGGCCTGGCTCTCGCGCTCATCGCGCAGCGAAACCAGCTGCAGGCGGGTTTCGCCCTGCTGCTGGCGCAGGCGGGCGATCTCGGACAGCAGCTGGCCGCGATGGCCGCCCATTTCGGCCAGGGTCCGCTCATAGCGCAGGATCAGGGTCTTGGGCGCAAAGCCCTGTTCGTTGAGCTTGCGATAGCCGGTCAGCTCTTCTTCGATCAGCCGCTGCTGTTCGTTGAGCGAATCAACCTGAACCTGTTGGCCCTGGACCTGAGTCTGTTGCTGCTCGATCCGCTGACCCAGCACCGCGGCCTGGCTCTGGAACAGCTGCTGGCGACTGATGAACAGGAACTCCTGGTCGCGGATCAGCGCGGCGACGCGCGGGTCAGCTGAGCGCCCGGTCAGTTCGGCGGGATAGATCAGGGTGGACTTGCCGGTGGCCTCGGCGGTGAAGCGCGCCAGCTGGGCGCTGAGCATATCCGCCTGATTCTGATAGACATCGACGGCGGCCCGGGCCTCGATGTCGTTGAACAGCAGCAGCGGTTGGCCGGGGCGGACCAGCTGGCCTTCGTGGACCAGGATCTGTTTTACGGTGCCGGCTTCGCGGTGGCGCAGGGTCTTGCGCATGGTGTCGGCGCGGACCTCGGCCTGGGCGGTGATGCCGGTGCTGAGCTTGCTGACCGAGGCCCACAGACCCAGGCCCAGCACGAACACCCCGATCACCACGCCGCCGACCACCATCGGCCGCTTCAGCCGCTGCTGAAGCTCCGGGGCCATCGGCCCGCGATCATCGCCGCCGAAGATCGGCGTGACATAATTGTGCTCGTGCGAGCGGACCGGCCCCAGGTCGAGCTTCATCGCGCCGCCTCCACCGCGCGGACTTCAGGCGTCGCGGGTTTGACCAGCCGGGCCATGACCTGATCGCGCGGACCGAACAGGTCGATCCGCCCATCCCGCAGCACCAGCATCTTGTCGGCGGCGCGGAACACGCTGACCTTGTGGGAGATGATCACCACGGTGGAGCCGGCCGCCTTCATCGAATCAATAGCCCGCATCAGCGCCTCCTCGCCCTCGGCGTCGAGGGCGGCGTTGGGCTCGTCCAGCACCACGAAGGCCGGACTGCCCAGCATGGCGCGGGCCAGGCCCACCCGCTGGCGTTGACCGGCCGACAGCACAACGCCGGCCTCGCCAACCTCGGTGTCGTAGCCTTTGGGCATGCGCAGGATCAGCTCGTGGACACCGGCCAGCTGGGCGGCGCTGACCACCTCTTCGTCTGACACGTCGTCACGGAACCGGGCGATGTTGTGGCGCACGGTGCCGCCGAACAGTTCCGTGTCCTGCGGCAGATAGCCGATGTGGCGGCCAAAGTCGGCGCGGTCCCAAGTGAACACGTCGGCGCCGTCGAGGCGAACGACGCCGTTCAGCGGCTTCCAGATCCCGACCAGCAGCCGCGCCAGCGTCGACTTGCCAGCGCCCGAGGGCCCGATCACGCCCAGCACTTCATTGGGCTCGATGCCGAAGTTGACGTTGGCCAAGATCAGGCGCTGAGCGCCGGGCGGCGCGAAATTCACGCCCTCGACCGACAGCTTGCCCACCGGACGCGGCAGGCTGGTGGACGGCGCCGGCGCCTCGGCCTTGCTGAGCAGGGCGTTCAGTCGCTCATAGGCGCGCATCATATTGTTGAGCGGATCCCAGGACCCGACGATCTTTTCGATCGGCTGCAGCGCGCGGCTGGCCAGGATCATGTTGGCAAACAGCATGCCGGAATGGATGCTGCCCTTGAGAATCAGATAGGCGCCGATCGCCACGATCAGCACCTGCATGCCCATGCGCACGAACTTGATGGCGTCGTTGTAAGCGTTGGACGCCTCGGCGGCGTCGGCGCCGCGCTCGATGGTGATCGATCGGTGCTGGGCCCAGGCCCGGCCGAGGGTCGGCAGCATGCCCATGGCGCGCACCACCTCGCCGTTGCGCAGGGCTGCGTCGGTGAAGCCATAGCTGCGCAGGGCGGCCTCATTGGCGTCCTTGAGCGCCGAGCGCGTCGCCCGCGCCTGGGCCAGCGCCAGGCCCAGCAGGATCAGCGCGCCGATGACTGTCACCACGCCGATCAGCGGATCAATCAGGAACAGCACGCCGACGAACACCGGTATCCACGGCACGTCGAAAATCGCGGCGGCGGCGATGCCGGTTAGTGACTGGCGGAACTGGTCCAGGTCGCGAAGCGCCTGCGCCCGCGCGCCCGGCTCGCCCCGCACGGCGGCGTCGAACAGCGCTGCGAACACCCGGCCAGACACCCGTTGGTCCAGGGCCACGCCATAGTTGATCAGGATCCGGGCGCGATAGTCGTCAACGACGCTGGAGACGGCGAACACGAACAGCGTGACAATGGTCAGCATCAAGAGGGTCGCCATGTTCTGGCTGACCATCACCCGGCCGTAGATCTGATAGGTGTAAAGCGGCAGCGCCAGGTACAAAAGATTGGACACGAGGCTGAACCCAAAGGCCACGCCGGCCGGCTTGTAGCCGTCGCGCAGCGCCCGCCCCAGAACATTGTCCGGCAGGTTCGTCAGGAACGTCAGAAATTTCATTTCGCCAAAGCCGACCCGTCAGACCTTAAGGCC
Organism: Alphaproteobacteria bacterium; assembly: GCA_043734425.1. Lineage (GTDB taxonomy): Bacteria > Pseudomonadota > Alphaproteobacteria > Caulobacterales > Caulobacteraceae > Phenylobacterium. The sequence goes on along the minus strand of JAYTFM010000008.1, from coordinate 51,485 downwards.
ACATACACCATACTTCGCCGGAAAGGGTGAACGCGGGCGAAGTTTGATAGCGCCAGCCTGTCGTTCACAACGGCCGGATCGCGAAAGAGCGGGTACATGCGGATCAGGCTAGCCCTTGTCAATGCCACGAAGCAGCGTTCTGCTGGCGGTGAACTGCGGCGCATTCCGGCGCTGCTCCAGGAGCCACGATGTCGAGTTTGATCCCGCGCATCGCCATCCTGGGCAGCTGCATTACCCGCGACCTGTGGCCGATCCGTGGCGGTGGGGCCGAGCAGCTGCTGTACATTTCGCGGACCAGCCTGCCGAGCCTGCTGAGCGCGCCGGTCGCCGGCTTCCAGCCCCGGAGCCAGCCGCCCGGCGGCCTGCATCGCGGCGAGCACAACGCCCTGATCGCCGACCTTGAGAAGACCGCGTTGGAGCGTCTGGTGGCCTTTCGGCCGACCGACCTGATCTTTGACTTCATCGACGAGCGGTTCGATCTGTTGGCGGTCGGTGACGCCCTGGCGACCCACAGCGCCGAACTGGAAGCCAGCGGCTATCTGGCGCAGGGCGCGTTTCGCGGCGCACGGTCGGTGCCGCGACTCTCCGACGCCTGTGATCGGCTGTGGCTGTCGGCGCTGCGCGAGTTTGCCGGGCTGGTCCGGACGACGCCGCTGGCCAGCGCACGCCTCATCCTGCACAGCGCGCGCTGGGCGGCGGAGGCAGCGGACGCGCAGGGCGCGCGGGCGCCTCTGCGCGACGTCGCCGTGCTGGCGGACCGTGCGGTGGAGATCGCGCCCTATAATGGGCGACTGGAAGCCTATGAGGCCGCCTTCCAGGCGGAGATGCCCCCGTTCCAGCGCGTTTCGGCGGCAGACCACCACCTGGCGTCGGCCGATCACCGCTGGGGCCTCAGCCCGTTCCACTATGTGCCGGCCTATTATGTCGAGATCCGGCGGCAGCTGGAGGCCTTGGGGTTGGGGGCCGCCTTCAGGGCGCCCGTCGCCGCGCCCAGTGCTCCAGCGGCGTGACGCCGCGCCGGGCCAGACCCGGGCGGGCGGCCAGATAGGCGGCGGTCGGCAGTCCGGGATGCGCCTCGCCCACCGCCCAGGCGCCGCCTTGCAGATAGTCCACCAGCGGATTGATGTCCGCTGCCAAGCCCTCGCCTCGCGCCGCGACATAATGGGCCAGGTCGAACCAGGGGCTCGGATTGCGTCCTTCCCGCGCGCCGATCGTCAGGAAGTGGGTCAGCGGCTCAAGGCGCGCCGCCGCCAAGCCCGGATCCTGGTCGAGATACCACTGCGGATCGAACAGCGGATGCGGCGAACGGCCCTCGCGCCAGCCGATGGTCAGGTAGTGCAGCAAGGGCGCCAGCGTCATGGGCTCTTCTGACTGTCGCCCATACCAGGCCGGATCGAACAGCGGATGGGGCGTGCGTCGATCACGCCAGCCCTGCCGCAGATAGTGGGACAAGGGATCCTCGCCGGGTGGCAAAGATACATCTTGCGCGAGGTAGTGACCGACATCGAACAGCGGATGCGGGCTGCGTCCCATGACCGCCCCCGCGCGCTCATAGTGTTCGAGACAGGTGACCCCGCTCGCCGCCAGCGCCTCGGCGTTTTGAGCCCGATAGTGGACCTCATCCAACAGTGGATGCGGCGCGCGACCCTCGCGCCCGCCGGTGACCAGATAATGGGCGAGCGGAGAGATTCCCGACGTGACGACATCCGGATTGGCGGAACGGTAGGCTTCGGCGTCAAACAACGGTCGGCGCGCGCGCCATAACAGGCCGCTCCGAAAGGCGATCAGAGCCGCGCCAATCGGTCCGAGCCGGCCCAACGCCCTGTCGAACAACCGGCTGATCCGGTTGTGCCGACGTAAGCGCCGTGGCCGGCTGTGGGAGCAATAGTCCGTTAAGGCGCGCGCCCGCAGCCGCCCGGCCAACTCGGCACGCGCCGCCAGCGACTCAACCAGCGCCAGCGAAAGTTCGGCGCGGGTCAGCGCCTCCTGGGTCTGCGCCAGGTGCGCCAACCGATGCGCGCCGGCAAAGCTGCGCTTCAGCTCGTCGATGCGACCGCTGATGGCCCGCGCCCTTTCGAGCACCGGCAGAAATTCCGCCTGTGCGCTCGGCACGGCGGTCAGGCGCCTTCGTGTTCCAGCCATTCTTGATAACTGCCCGCGCCGGAGGAGAAGGGATGGGGAAAGGCCGCCTGAAGGTCTGCACGCTCGCGATAGAGCACGCGATGGGCTTTTTCGATCGGCTCGCCGTCCGCATAGGCGCCGAAGGCCCACCAGCGCTCGGGAATCGCCACATCCGTGGTTGCTGCGATCTGACGCTTGTACCAAGCCCAAATCTCATAGACCGGGAAATTGCGACCTGCATAGCGCTTGGTCATGGCGTCGCCCACCGCGCCCAGTTTGGTGAAATGCCAGAACCGCAGCAGCGCGCCATTGACCAGGATTCGGCCGTCCTTCTCGATCGCCAGTTTGCGGGTCGAGAGGTTCCAGCTGGCGACATTGTAGCCCGGGTCGCGGATCACCTTGACCTTGTCGAACAGCGCCGGAACGTGGTCGCACCAGCGCTGGTCTACGAACAGGCCATTGGGCATGTCGTCGTAGCAATACCGCAGCAGGCGATCGTTCCACCACTTGGCGAACCGCGCGCCTTCGCCTGACGTGCGGACCGCCACGAAGCCCAGATTGAAGATGCCCGTCCGCGAGGCCGACAGATCGTTGTCCAGGATGGCGGCATGATCGTCATTGGGGTCGACCAGGTGCGGCGTCAGCAGGATGTCGTGGGTCTGCAGCAGAGCTTCCAAGGGCTCAAGGCTGCCGAACAACGCCGTGTCCGGATCGAGATATATCACGGCGTCGGCGCCCGACGCGCAGGCTTTCTGCAGGAAGGGGCCCTTCACCGCCGTGCAAGCCTCAACGATGTCGTGCCGGAACAGCCAGGACTCGAAATCTGCAATGTCGAGGTCGCTTGCCCAGACCACGCGGTCGAAGGGCTCGGCCGCCGGATCGAATACGAACCCCGGCGGGGGCCGGTCGGTGATGAGCGCGACCCGTTCCCAGTCCGGGTGAAACCGCCGCACCGATTCAAAGAGCACGCGCGCGCGATTGAGGTACGAAAACGTGAAGCTAGAGTAGCAAAGGACTTTCATGCGGGCCGCCCCGGCAGAGCCAAATCTGCGGTCAGAGCGCTGTAGGCCAGATCGTAGAGCATCGGTCGGCGAACGGCCCTGGACAGGGATAGGATCTCACCGCTCGCGAAGGCCGCCATGAGCGCCGCCTCGTCCGCGATGACCTGGCCATGCTCGCCTTCGGCGACGAAAGCCGCGACGTTCCCGCTGTCCGGGCCCGTCACGATGGCGCATCCGGCGGCCACCGCCTCATAGGCCACAAAGGAAAACGTCTCCCGGCACAGGGGCCAGACCAAAACCGCATCGGCCTCGATGGCCGCCAAGGCGTCACGCATCGCCTGCGGGGTCGCGGAGCTGACGACCACCTGTTCGAACCGGATCGGCAGGTTCGCCGCAGTCCGCGCGCCCAGGTGAATGAACTGGTATCTGGGATCGTCGAAGAACTGGACTGCCAGCGCCTGGAAGATCGGCCAACCTTTGTGCGCCACCGGCAGTCCCGCGTAGACCATACGGAACGGTCGATCCACCGTGACCGGCGCCGCCTCGCGCCGCTGAAGCGTCGCATGCGGAAGCACAGCGCTCGCCGCAGCCGCCAGCGGTGATCGGCTGCGCCAGAAGTCGAGGGTCGCCTGGGATGGTGCGACGACCGTGAGGTTCAGCCGCTCAAACAGCCGCGCATGCTCGCGCAGATGCCGCGCACGCCAGGGACCATACACGCAGACCCCGCAGGCGGCGCTGCCGGGCGCCGGCGCACCGCAGTCCTCGACATCATTGCGCAACAGGTGAAAGCCCGCGCACAAGCTGGCGAAGTCGTGCAGCCAGAAGTAGCCCTCCGAAAGACCTGCAGCGTTGAGGATATCGCAGGTCTCGTCTGCTGTGTGGCCGAGCAGGCTGTGGATCGCAAAGCTCCGGCCGCCGGACGTCGTCCCCGCCGTGGCGGCGGCCAGGACCTGGGACACGCTCGCTGCAGAAAACACGCCCAGGCGCGCGCCATTCCAGACCGCGCCAAGGCCGCCCGGCTCCGCAGAGGTGCGCACGAGCGGCCAGGGATGGATCGGATAGACATGCAGGTGATCGCGCCCCTGCTGGGCGACGCCCGCCGCCTCGCGCTGGAGGGCGGCCTGCAGCCCGCCCATATGCGCGGTGAAATCGTCGTGGCTGAACGTAATGTGCAGGGCGGTCAAACCAGTGACAGATCGACCCATAGCCTGAGCCAGATCCTCGGTCCGCGATAGCGTGATCGGCTTGGCAAGCACGGCCTTCAGGCGATCTTCGACAGGCTCCAGGCGCTGCAGAATCTCACCGCGAAATCCCTGTGGCGGGTCAGCGGGCAACAGTCGCGGCTTGCCGGCCTTCAGATAGTGAACAAACGGATTGAGGTCCGAAACCGCCACATCGGGAAAGGCGGCCAGATAGGCCTCTATCGAGAAGTCGGGCGTCGGATTGCGGCCCTCGCGCCATCCGAATTCCAGAAAATGGCTGAGCGGATCCATACCCGCTGCGGCGACATCAGCATTGGCAGCCAAATAGAAGCGCGGGTCAAAGGCCTTGGCCGCCAGCGCGCGATCCGGATGCGGCAAGCTTCGGCGCAGGCCCCGGTCCAGGCGGGCGAACCCGCGACCCGCGAACAGGCCCCTCACGCGCTGCGCTCCGCCAGCAGGTCGCCCGTCATGCCACTGTAGATCAGATTGGAGGGTCCCACGCCGCGTCGGGTTCGTGAAAGCTCGCAGATCTCGCCAGAAGCGAAGGCCACCATCAGCGCGCGTTCGTCGAGTAGGACCCGCCCGCGCGAAGGGTCCCGGGCGAAGGCGGCGACATTGCCACTGTCAGGACCCGTTATCACCGCTGCGCCAGCCGCCGCAGCCTCATAGGCGGTGAACGAGAACGTTTCTCGGCAGAGCGGCCAGATCAACGCGGCATCCACGCCCAATGCCTCCAGGCGTTCCTGCATCGCCTTCGGCTCCGTTTCACTCAGCACCACCCTGTGGAACCTCACCGGCGCGGATGGATCGGCCTGACCGCCCAGGTGGGTGAACTGATAGCGCGGATCGCCGGCGAAGCTCTCTGCAAGTTCCTTGAAGACGCCCCAGCCTTTGAGCGCGACCGGCATCCCGAGAAAGGCCACGTGGAAAGCTGAGTGCGGCGGGTCAGACATCGCAGCTTCACGCGGCTCCAGGCGCGCATGTGGGACAACACGGGTCCCGGCGACCGGCGCATCACTGCGTGCAAGCCACAGGTCAAGGGTCGTCTGAGCCGGGGCGACGACTGTCAGGGACAGCGCCTCGAACAGGCGTCGGTGCGCCTCCAGATGAAGCGCGCGGAGCGGACCATATCCGCAGACGCCGCACGCAGCGCTGCTGGGCGGCGGCGCGGCGCAGTCCTCCACGTCGTTGCGCAACAGATGGACGCCGGCGCAGAGGCTGGCGAAATCGTGCAGCCAGAAATAGCCCTCTGAAACGCCGCTCGCGTGGGCCAGCGCAATCACCTCCTCGGCCGCGTGGCCAAGCAGGCTGTGGATCGCCAGGCTGCCTGACCCTTGATCCGCGTTCCGCCGTGCTGCGGCAAGGGCCTGCAACACCGCGCCATGCGAGTACATCCCGAGATTTTGACCGTTCAGCAGCGCCCCGAACGCGCCTGGGTCGCCCGCGACGCGGACGGTCGGCCAGGGGGTGGCGGGAAAGAGGTGCAGATGGTCATAACCCAGCGACCTAACGCGCTCGCTCTCGCGCCGCAGGCAGAGCTGCACACCACCGAAATGCGCAATGTAGTCGTCGTGGCTGAAGGTCAGGTGCAGGCGTTTCAGCCCTGTAGCGGCCAATCTCAGTCCGGCAGCCAGCTTCGCGGGCGGCGCCGCCACGATCCGGCGCGCCTGGCGCTCCGCCTCGCGTCGCCGCGCCTCAGGCGGGGCGGCCTTCGCGATCACATCGTGACGAAATCCAAGCTGGTGGCGTGGCGCGCGGCCCTCCGACCGGCCGGCGATGACAAAATGTGCGAAGGGGTTGAGGCCCGAGTCTGCGACGTCGGGATATGCTTCCAGATAGTCACGCACGGAAAAGCCGGGATGGGGGTCGCGCCCCTCCCGCCATCCGGCCTGCATGAAATGGTCGAGCGGATCATGCCGGGCCGCAACGACGTCCGGATTGGCGGCGCTATAGAAGCCAGCATCAAACTCCGCCGCCGCAGCGATGCGCTGTTCGGAGGGCGGGATCGGCGGCGCGCGCGTCGCACGAAACCCCGCCACCAGTAGGTCTGGATCGGGCGGCGTCACCGAAAGGCGCGGCGCCCAGTCGACCTGCCGGAAATAGGCGAACCGTCGCGGCGACGGCGCGATCTCACGCCCTTCCCAGCGACCGCGCAGCAAATAGTGCGCAAAGGGCTCGACCCTGGCCTTGCGAACGTCGGGATTGGTCTCGAGGTAGTGCGCCACCGAGAACCAGGGCGCTGGATCGCGGCCCTCCCGCCAACCCTTGCGACAATAGTGGGTCACAGGCCCTAGTCGGGGCGACACATCGGTGTTGATCGCCCGGTAGAACGCAATGTCCAGCGCCGCAGCGACCACCTTCTGAACGTCGTTGGTTTGGGCCTTGGCGGCCATGGATCTGAGATTCCCGAGCGACGGCGCGGCTGGTGTGCAACAGATGCCGACGGCGATCAACCAGCCGCCAGGGTTGCGACCAATCGATGGCGACCGTAGAGCCAGTCGCACGATGGGGACGCAGAAAACCAATCGCCGGACGCCAACCGCGGGCCGCGCCGCCTACCTCGTGCTCGGCATGCACAGGTCGGGCACCTCGGCGGTGACGCAGCTTCTCGCGCTGGCCGGCGCGACGCTGCCCCAAAACGTGATGCCCGGCGACGAACACAACGCCAAGGGCTATTTTGAACCCTGGAAGATCGCCCTGTTCGACGACGAGCGCCTGCGCGCGGCAGGCTCAGCCTGGGACGATCCGTTCGCCTTCCCGTTCCGCGCGCTGCCGCCGGCTATCGAGCGTCGTTGGAAGACGCGGGCTGCGGCGGTGTTCACCGAGGAGTATGGCGACGCGGCCTGGCCGCTGATCAAGGATCCTCGGGTCACGGTCCTGTTTCCGCTCTGGCGGGCGGTGCTGGCCAAGGCCGGCCTGTCGCTGCGCTGCGTCATCCCCGTACGCCATCCCTTGGCGGTGGCCGGATCGCTGCGCCGCCGCGATGCATTTTCCGGTCAGAAGTCGGTTCTGGTCTGGACGTCCTACATGCTGGCGGCGGAAGCCTACACCCGCGATCTGCCGCGCGCCTTTGTGGCTTACGACGCCCTGCTGGGTGATTGGCGCGGCGAGGTCCGCAGGATCGAAGCCGCCCACGGCGCGCGCCTGCCGAAGCTGACACCCAAGGCGGCGAGCGCCATCGACGCCTTCCTGACGCCCGAGTTGCGGCACAACGACGGTGACGGTGATCTGGCGCGGCTGGGTTGGGTCGGCGAGCTGGCGCAGTCAGTCTTGGGAGCGCTCTCAGGGCCTGAGCCGGACCGCTCCGCACTCGACGCGGCGGCGGCGCAGCTGGCGGAATGGCAAGCCCGGATCGGCGCGCTGGTGTCGCCCGCCGCGCGCGATCTGGACGCCGCCCGCGCCGAACTGGCCGAGATGACCCGCCGCGCGGAGGTCGCCGAGGCGCTCCAGGCCCACCAACGCGAGGTGCTTGAGACCGGCTGGCGACGAGATGTTGGCGACCTGCGCGAGGTGTTGGGTCAACTCGCCGCCGAGCTGGACAACGCGTTTCTAGACGACTGAACGCGCCGCGCTACGAGGTCGGATGCGCGGATCCAACGCCAAGTACAGAAGGCCGGTGATCGCCGACAGATCCAGGACATAGAGATAGCGGTAGTCGCAGGCGATCGAGATCACGAAGAAGCTCGCCGTAAAGCCCAAGGCTGCGGCCATCATCGCCGCAATCACCAGATCGGCCGGCTCGCGCCGGATCAAAAGCAAGCCGGCGACCAACAGGGCGATGGCGGCAAACGTCAGGTGCGACATGCTCGGCGTGTCCAGATGCCAAGTGACGTAGTTGTAGAGCCGCTGGTCGCGGCGATCATGCCGCGCAGGGATGCGCAGGTCAGCCAGCGCCGACGCCGGCCCGACCACCCCGACGAACACCGGCAGGCAGCGATCAGCACTTGGGGTCGCCAACACCTGTCGGAACACACCCAGCCGCACGCGCGCATAGAGCCCCGGCTGAGACCGAATCAGGTCCAGCCACTCCGCCTGGATCACCGCTCTGGGCACTCCATAGGAAGACTGGTTCAGTCTGAGGTCGCCGGCCAGGGTGTCCACCCGCTCGGTCGAATAGAGCTGCGCCGCTGCACTGCGCATCTGGCGGCCGGCCTCGGGATAGGCGCGGTCGATACGTGGGGTCGCACGGCCTGGCTGCAGCGCCGCCGCGCCGACGATGTCGTACATCTGCAGGATCCGCAGGCCCTTGGCCCCCGCTTCGTCAGTCTTGCCAGCGCCCTGCGGCTGGGCGAGCGCATTGATCGTCAGCGTCAGTCCGATGACCACCGCCAGCCAGGCGACAGCGCCGGTTGTCGCTCGCCGTGCGCCCAACGGCCAATGGATCCCGCCGATGGCGACTGCAGCGGGCACAGCGATGAGCAGGCCATTCTGGCGCAAAAGCGATGCCACCGCGATCAACACCGCAGCCAGCGCCATTCCGAACCCGCCCGCACGGCCGGGCCCTCGCCGAAGACTGAACGCCAGGGCCACGAAAGCCGCCAGCATGGCAACCGCGAACAAGACGTCCTTCCAGACGATGGCTGGATAAAGGATCAGTTGCGGCAGGCCGACGGCGATCAGAGCCACCGCCGGCGCCAACCATGAGGTCCTCGGCCGGAGCAGCGGCAGGATCGCCAGGCTCCCGAACGCCAGCGTCCCACTAGCCACCACCACGGCCGCTGCGCCTGGCCTGATCTGATCGGCACGGCCGAGCAGCCAGCCAAAGATGGCCGGGTTCCAGGTTTCGCGCACGCCAAACCGGCCCTCACGCAACGCCAATACGGAGTCCACCGACAAGTGACCCGGCAGGTTCAGCCAGAGCATCGCCCCAAATCCGGCCGCCAGGATCAGCCACAGCGCCCAGCGCGCCCTCACGCTGTCCGGCCCTCAGGCTCCAGACCTCGCACCGCCGCCAGATAGGGGTGGATCGGACGGCTGGGCACGTTCAGCACATCGAAATTCATCGCCTGCAGCAGGAACTGCACCCCGAGGATCACCGGCAGGGCGGCCAGCATGACCACCCCAGCAGGCGCGGCCTGGCCCGGCGCCCGGTTGGCCAGATAGCTGAGCCCGTAGCCCATGCCGAACAGCAGGCTTGCCAGGCCGATCAGCAGTTCAAGGCTCGCAGCGTTAAAATCGCGCACGAAGTACTGCCCGAGCACCCGCTGAACGAAGTTCTGCGTATGACGTAGCGCGAACGGTCCGATCACCTGAACAATGCGGATATTGCTGACTTCGTCGGCATAGCGCGCCGGCATGGGCACGTCCCGCACGACCGCCCCCAGAACACCCAGATGGTACAGCAGATCCGTCTCGAAAAAGAACCGCTGGGCGATCTTTCGCTCCAGCAACAGCCGCGCGACGTTGGCGTCCAAAGCGGTGTAGCCGTTGGTCGGATCGAAGATGTTCCAATAGCCGGTCGACAGTTTCGCCGCGAAGCTCAGGAAGGCGTTCCCCAGAACCCGCACCGTTGGCATGGCGCTGAGATGGGTTAGCGTAGTGAAGCGGTTGCCCTTCGCGTAGTCGGCCTCACCCAACAGGATCGGCGCCACAAGTGCGCCCGCTCGGGCCAGGTCCATCTGGTCGTCGCCGTCAACCTTGATCAGCACCCGTGCGCCCAGACGCAACGCCTCTGCGTAGCCCGCCAGTGTCGCACCGCCGACGCCTCTGTTGGTCTCCAGACGCAGCACATGGACACGCAGATCCTTGACCTCGGCCTCGATGAAATCTCCAGAATGCTCCGGACACGCATCGTCCACACAGACGATCCCCTCGATCCAGCTCGGCGCCATGCTGAGGACCTTGAGGATGTGATCGCGGACCCGAAAGCAGGGGATCACAATCCAGACGCCAGCAGTGTCCAAGCTCAGCCCAGCGGCCACAGCGGGGCGGACGATTTCACTGGCGATCTTGTTCACGGGACGGGCCACAGCGCCGAGCTAGCATGGAAGGCAGAGGCCTGGCAAAGCACCGGCGGATCGGCGACGCGCGCTGGCGTCCTTGCGCCTGCTGAACCCGGCTGATACCTCCGCGCCCTGCCACCAGGAGAGGTTATGCAATCCGCCACCCACATGCTGCGGATCGGCGAACGCGGTCTGCGCTTCGAACTGCGGATGGCGGTGCGGGATCTGCGGGCCTCATTCCAGCGTCTTGGCCTGGCCTGGTCGCTGGCCACACATGACATCGGATCTCGCTATCGCGGCTCGATCCTTGGCCCGTTCTGGATCACCCTTTCGATGGGCCTGATGGTCCTGGGCATAGGATTTCTCTACGCGAACCTGTTCAGCATCTCGATCAGCACCTTTCTGCCCTACGTCGCGCTGGGCATCGTGTTCTTTGGCGTCATCACCGGCACCGTGAACGAGGGGTGTGAGACCTTTGTCCTGGCCTCCGGGATGCTCTCCCAGACCAGCCTGCCGATGTTCACCTTCGTTTGGCGTACGGTGCTGCGCAATCTGATCAACCTGGCGCACCACTTGGTGATCGTTGTCGCCGTGCTGGCGGTCTATGGATATTGGCGCACAGCAGACATCCCGGCCGCGCTGGCGGGCGTCGTCCTGCTGCTGCTCAACGCCAGCTGGATCAGCCTGCTGGCGGGGATCGCCTCGGCGCGCTTCCGAGACATTCCCCAGATTGTCGGCTCCGCCATGCAGTTCGCCATCTTCATGACGCCGGTGTTCTGGATGCCCGACCGGTTCGGCAAGCACCGCGCCGTCCTCGATTTCAACCCGTTCTTCCACATGCTGGAGGCCGTCCGCGCACCGCTGCTCGGCAAGCCCGTGCCGGCGCTGACCTATGAGGTGCTGGCCACCATGGCGATCCTCGGCTGGCTCATCGCCTTCACGGTCTTCGCGCGCACCCGTCGGCGGATCGTGCACTACCTGTGACGCCTAGCCCCATGACCCCGGTCTCGATCACCTGCAAAGACCTGACCTTGCGTTTTCCCGTCTATGGGGTGGACGCCAAGTCGCTGAAGAAGGCGTTGGCCAGTGTCGCCGTCGGCGGCCGTCTCGGCGCGCATGCGGGCATCACCGACGTCACCGCCCTGTCTGGCGTCAGCTTCGAACTCAAGGCTGGAGATCGCCTGGGCCTGATCGGCCACAACGGCTCCGGCAAGACCACCCTGCTGCGGGCGCTATCGGGCGCCTATGAGCCTGACGAAGGATCGATCGAAGTCCATGGGCGGATCGCCGCCCTGCTGGACCTCGGTCTCGGAATCGATCCTTCGGCGACTGGGTACGAGAATATCCGCCTGCGGGGTCGGATCGCCGGGCTGTCCTCGAAGGAGGTGGCCGCGCGGCTGGATGAGATCGCCGCGTTCACGGGCCTAGGACCCTTCCTGGCCATGCCCGTGAAGACCTATTCGGCCGGCATGCAGGGTCGCCTGGCCTTCGCCGCAGCGACTTCGGTCGAGGCTGATGTGCTGCTGATGGACGAATGGATCGCCGTCGGCGACGCTGAATTCCAGAAACTGGCGCACAAACGGCTGCTCAAGCTGGTGGAGCGGGCCGGCATCCTGGTCCTGGCCACGCACGAACTCGATCTTCTGAAGCTCTACTGCAACAAGGTCATGCGGCTGGACGGCGGCGTGGCGTCCAAGATCGTCGATATCCGTCAGCTTCCAGAGCTCATGGCGAGTTGAGCGGGCCAGCCTCTTCCGGCGGCTTCACACGTCTGAACTGAACCAACAGCAACAGGTCGTAGATCACCTTCAGACCACCGCCAATCACCAGCGGCCAAGCGAAGACGGAGGCGCCGTAGAGCCATCCGGCCAGCGCCGGGCTGAGCGCGGCGGCGAGGCTGCGCGGCACATTGGTCACCCCCGCAGCCGCTGCCCGCTCGGCCGGCGTCACCACCGCCATGACGTACGACGTGCGGGCCGGCACATCCATGTTCGACAACAGGGCGCGTACCGTCAGCAGACCCATCGCCACCGCCAGGTTGGGGGCGAACGCCAGGCCCATCATGCAAAGGTTGGCCGGAATGTGGGTGAAGACCATGGTGTTGATCAGCCCGATCCGCCGCGCCAGCCAGACCGCCGCGAACTGTGACGCCGCGCCCAGCAACGCCGTCCAAAAGAAGAAAGCCCCTGCCGCCGCCAGCGACAGGTCAAACCGGTGAAACAGCCACAACGCCAGCAGCGATACGACCAGGAATCCACCACCGAAACTGTCCAGGCTGAACAGCGCCGCCAGCCGATAGACCGTTCCCCGGGAGGGACCGAGGCTGCGCGCCGGCGTTGCATCGGTCGGGGGCTTGGCCGGCAGCAATCGCAACACCAGGAAAGCGGCGATGCCGATCACGCCATAGAGCACAAATGCGCCCTGGATCACCGCAAGACGCGAGATCCCCAGCGCTGCGCCCAGGGGATCGGCCAGACCCACGCTGAGCGAGCCAAGGGCGGCCGCCCCGGCGCCTGCAACATTGTAGAAAGCGAACCGCTGGGTGCGCGCCTCCGCCGCCCCCGCGTCGGCCAGGAGCGCCTGTTCCAAGGGCACGAAGACACTGACATCGCCATTCGACGGATTGAGCGTACCAACGAAGGCCACAATCAGCAGCGGCCAGAACGCCTGGGCCTGCGAGAACGCCACGCCGGTCGCCAACATCAGCCCGCAGCTGGCCAGCAACAACGTCCGCGCGCCGATGCGGTGCCCCGCAAGCCCGACCGCCAAGGTGAGCGCCGCCGAACCGAGCAGCGCTGCGGTCGTCACCAGGCCCACCTGGAAGAGGGTGAGGCCCAGGCCCGTTAGGTAGAGTGGAAGCAGCAGCGCAGTGAACCCGTCGCCGAACCCACGCAGCGCCTTGGCGGTCAGGATCAGACGGGTGATGGACATCCGCGTTTAAGCCTGCACCGAGCCGCGACCGTTGGCGAGACGCCGCGAGCGTGTGATCGAGCCTTCGACAGAAAAATTGGCGCGCCCGGAACGATTCGAACGTCCGACCCTCAGATTCGTAGTCTGATGCTCTATCCAGCTGAGCTACGGGCGCGCATCGCCTGTTGGCGAGGGCGCGGAACCTAGTCGCGGGGAACGCTGGACGCAACCCCCCAACCGCGCCGAACGCGACACGGCGCGACGCCGGCTCAGCGTGGTGCGCCGCCGGAGGTTTCGGCGCCGATGCTCACGGTGTCGCGCAGGCGCGACAGGCTCTCGGCCTGGGGTTCGCCACGCACGCAGATGCGGCCCCAGAGGTCGAGGTGCAACAGCCGCAGCGCCATGGCCTTGGGACTGCTGGCCAGAACGTCGTCGAGTTGGCGTGGCGTGAGTTCCAGGAACTCACTGACGTAGGAGCCCTTGAAATAGGCGGGCGAGATCTGGAACCGCTGAAAGACCGTCGTCCAGAAGCCGAACTTGTTCCGCCGGCTGAGGTGGGCGGGCATGTAACGATCGGCCACCTCGCGCACCACCCACTTGTCGCGTACGAACGGGTGAGCCTTGTCGAGCACCCGAAGATCGGTGCGCAGCTTGAACTGGCCGGGTAGGTTCACCGCCCGCGACACAACCCCGTGGTCCAGGAACGGGAACCGCGACTCGATGCTGCCGGTCATGCCCATGGTGTCATTGCGGTGCAGCAGGATGCGCAGGTGGTGGTGCAGATATTCCAGTGTCCACTCGTGATGATCCATCGGCCGGCCGGCGCCAACGTCACGGACCGCCTGACGGATGCGGGCGTTGTCGTCATCAACCTCACGGCGGTTCAGCATCGCGCGGACCACATCGCCATTGTTGTCCAGCTTGGGCCAGATCACCTCGCCAAGGCCCGGGATCGACCTGACGGCCGAGCGCAGGCGATCGCCGGTGCGATAGTAGGCGTCAGTCAGCTTGCGCCGGCCCAGCCAGGGGTAGCCCAGGAAGCACTCGTCCGACCCCTCGCCGGATAACAGGCCCTTGACGCCGCTATCGCGCGCCAGCTGGGCCACACGCATCATCGGCACGCAGTTGGGGCGGTCGGCGAATGGCTGCTCGAAATGCGCGACCGCCTCGGGCAGGCCATCGATGAAGTCCTGCTCCTCAACATCCACCGACTTCAGGTCCAGGCCGAGCCACTTGGAGAGCGCGGCAGCTGAGCCGTACTCGCTCCAGCGGCCTTTCACATTGGCGTGGAAAATCGCCAGGTTGTCATGAGTGCGGGCGGCCATGGCCATCAGCAGCGAGGAATCCACGCCGCCGCTGCAGAACGCGCCGACCGGCACATCGGCGAACATGTGCGACTTGACCGCCTGGGTCATCAGCTCGTCCAGGTCATCCGCCATCTGGCGCGGCGTGGCGCCGGCAAGGCTGTGGATCTTGCCCGCATCCAGGAAGTCCTCCAGGCGGGCGAAGGTTTCGGCCTTCGGCGTTTCCCCAGGCTTCAGCGTCAGATACTGGCCTGGCCGGACGGCGCTCACGCCTTTCAGGAAGGTGAAGCCGCTGGTCGGACCCCGGAAGTTGAGCAGATAGGACGCCACCATCAGGGGGTCGGCGGCCAGGTCCACCCAGGGACGGAATGCCTTGGCTTCGGAAGCGAACAGGAAACCCTCCTGGGTTTCCGTCACAAACATTGGCTTCATCCCGAAGCGATCGCGGGCCAACAGCAGGGTGCGCGCCTTGGCGTCGTACAGGGCGAATGCGAACATGCCCTCGAGCGCCCTTAAGGCCACATCCGTCGGACGGTTCAGCAGCCAGTGCAGCAGCACCTCGGTGTCCGACGAGGTGCGAAATTCCACGCCCTCGGCCGCAAGCTCGGCGCGCAGCTTCTGATAGTTATAGATCTCGCCATTGTAGATCAGCGCGTAGCGGCCCGTAGGGTCCCAGAACGGCTGGTTCGAGCGCGCATCGACGTCCAGGAATGACAAGCGCGTATGGGCGAAGCCGACGCCGGGTCCCTGGTGGATCAGCTGGGCATCCGGGCCTCGGTGATGCAGCGCACGCATCGAGGCCAGCAGCCGGGCCTCATCCGGCACGGCCTTGGGATTGCGCAACAGAATTCCAAAGACGCCGCACATCTAGGGTCTCGCTCCGCGCCGCAGAACCATCTTGAGCATGCTGTCCACTCCTGCGAATCGCCGGCGCCGGACACTCCTTACGTGAGCAATCCTCGCCAGATCGTTGCCGCTCAGGTCACCAACTTGATCCAGCATGGAATCTCAGCGTCGGGCCAAGGTCGGGCGGCGAAGACTCCCCGCGCCACCGCGCGGCAAAGCACATCCGCCGCCAGCGCCCCCAGGCGGGCGACGTCATAGTCGGCCAGGGCCGAGAGCCCCTTCTGTCCCGTGGAAAGCGCGAACACCACGTCGCCGTCGAAGGGCGCAAAGACCGGGCGGATCGCTCTGGCCAAGCCGGCCTGGGCCATGATCGCGACGCGCCGGGCCTGGGCGGGCGTCAGGACTGCGTCGGTGGCGACGCAGGCGATGGTGGTGTTGCGGGTGTCCAGCGGCCGCTTGGCCAGGCCCCAGTCTTCCGGTGCAGCGGCGAGGGCGGATGCGCCCAGTCCGCCAAATTCGGCGTCGATTTCGAAGGGCGCCGCCCAGAACGTCCGCCCGCCGGGCGCCACGACGCTGCCCCAGCTGTTCACCGCCACAATCGCCCCGACCGTGAAGCCGTCCGTTGAGAGAGCAGAGGCCGATCCGGTTCCGCCCTTCAGGCTGCCGGCCATCGCCCCATAGCCGGCGCCGGCGGTTCCCAGCGAGATCTCAAGACCCGCGTCCACCACGGCGCGGCGGCCCAGCTCGCGGTAGGGCGGCGCTTCGCCCCAGGCTTTGTCGCCGCCATTGGCCATGTCGAACAGGATCGCGCCGGGCACGACGGGCGAGGGCGGAATTCCAGGCACAAGGCCGTACCCACGACCCCGCGCGCCCAGCCAGGCGACCACCCCGTCCGCCGCCGCCAGGCCATAGACCGAACCGCCCGACAGCACGACGGCGTCGACCGCATCCACCAGATTCTCAGGCGCGAGCGCGTCGGTTTCACGGGTCCCAGGCCCGCCGCCTCGGACGTCACAGCCGCAGACGGCGCGTTCGTCCGGCAGGATGACCGTGACGCCGGTCCGCACTCTGGCGTCATCAGCCTGCCCGACCCTCAGGCCCGGCACATCGGTGATCAGGTTACGCGGGCCTGGACCTGCGGTCGTTGCGTCCATAGGTAGGGACCTCGCATGATCCGATGTTTGTTGTCCACGCGGCCTGGCTCTGCAGGTCCCAGACGGACTTCTGGAGCGCCAACCTCGTGAAGCCCACCTCGCGTATTGTCTCTTTCAGCCTTGCGGTCCTGCTTGTCGCCTTCGTGACGCCCTCGACGGCCAGGGTGATCCGCAGCGCACCAACCGGCGTGACGGCGACCCGAGGCATGGTGGCGGCCGCCAATCCGATGGCGGTTGAGGCGGGGCTGCAGGTGCTGCGCGCCGGCGGAACAGCGGTGGACGCAGCGGTGGCGGTACAGGCCGTGCTGGGCCTCGTCGAGCCGCAGAGCTCGGGCCTGGGCGGCGGCGCCTTCATGACCTTCTACGACGCGCGGACCCGCAAGGTCAGCGCCTATAACGGCCGCGAGACGGCGCCGATGGGCGCGACGCCCGACTTGTTCCTGGATGCGGCGGGCCGACCCCTGGGTCGGATGGCCGCCATCCTCAGTGGCCGCTCCACCGGCGTACCGGGGGCGGTGGCGATGCTTTCGCTGGCTCAGGCGCAGCACGGTAAGTTGGCCTGGAAAGACCTTTTCGCCGACGCCGAACGCCTGGCGGATCAAGGCTTTCCAGCTCCGCGCCGGATGGCCGCCGCCGCCGCCAGCCGCGCGCCACAGGCCGCGACGCCGGACGCCGTCGCCTATTTCACCAAGCCGGACGGCGCCCGAATCCAGCCAGGCGACACGGTCAGGAACCCCGCCTACGCCGCCACCATTCGCCGGATCGCTGCGGAGGGTCCGCGCGCGCTGCTGGAAGGTCCCATCGCCGAGGCTATTGTCGCCAAGGTGCATGAAGGCCCGCTGCCGGGAACGCTCAATCTTGACGACCTGAAGCGGTATCGACCCCAAACGGGACCGGCGCTGTGCCGCCCTTATCGCGTCTACATTGTCTGCATGCCCCCAGCCCCCTCCGGCGGTCCGGGCGTGCTGATTGGCCTGGGGATCCTTGAGCACACGGCGATCGCCCAGCATCCGGGTGATGTCGAGGGCTGGTACCTGTTCAGCCAGGCCAGCCGGCTGATGTATGCCGACCGCGACCGCTATATCGGCGATCCCGACTTTGTCTCGGTGCCGACCGAAGGGCTTCTCAACTCCGCCTACCTTGCCGGGCGCGCCGCGCTGATTGGACCCAAGGCGGGTCCGCCGCCGCCGCCGGGCAATCCCAAGGGCGCCGGCGTCCGGGCGCCGGACCATACCCAAGAGCCGGGTGGCACCACCCACTTCGTGATCGCCGACCGCTGGGGCAATGTGGCCTCGATGACCACCACGGTGGAGAGCACCTTCGGCTCAGGCCGGATGGCGGCGGGCTTCTTTCTCAACAATCAACTGACCGATTTCTCGTTCGCGCCCGCAGATCGCGACGGGGCGCCGGCCGCCAACGCCGTGGGACCTGGGCGCCGGCCACGCTCGTCGATGGCGCCGGCGATCGTGCTGGATCGCCAGCATCGGTTTGTCGCCGCGCTGGGTTCGCCCGGCGGGCCGGCGATTCTGGCGTACAATCTGAAGGCCCTGGTCGGCTTGCTGGATTGGAAGCTGCCGATGCAGGCCGCGATCAATCTGCCGAACGTGATCGCCGGCGGAAATTTCTACGCCGCTGAAGGCGATAAGTTCGCGCCGGGCGTCACCGAGGGTCTGACGGCGCGCGGCGTCAAGCTCTCGCAAGGCTTCGGGGCCGAGGGTTCGGGCCTGCACGGCATCGAGGCGACGCCGGACGGCCTGCGCGGCGGCGCCGACCCCCGCCGCGAAGGCGTCGCCAAGGCGCCCTAACCGCTGGAGGCTTTCGCGCGCCGCGCGCGGGACTTGTCCGGCGCGCCGGGCAAGCGCAGCTCGAACACCGTCCCGGCCGGGCCGCTGACGGTCAGCGAAAGGTCGCCGCCATGGCCCTGGGCCAGTTCGCGGGCGATGGCCAGGCCCAGGCCGGTACTGTCCGGTCGGCCCGACCCGGCGAAAGGTTGGAACAATCGCTCGCGGATGCGATCCGGCACGCCCGGACCATTGTCGGAGATGCGCACCAGACTGACTCCGCCAGCGGTCTCCAGCGACACCTCCACCCGTCCCGCGATCGGGCGCGGCTCCTGGTGCTCGATGGCCTGACGAGCGTTGCGCAGCAAGTTCACGAGAATGCGATGCAGTTGATCGGGATCGGCGAAAACCTGATCGGCCGCCGCCACCCTGGACACCAGTCGAACCTCAGCGTCAGCCAGGCGGACCTCGGCGGCGGCCTCCTCCAGGGCGGCGGCAAGGCGCAGGGTCTGGGGTTCCGGCGCGGCCTCCTGGGTCTTGCCATAGGTCAGGACATCTGAAGCCAGTTTCACGGCCCGATCCAGCGCCCGCTCCAGGCGCGGCAGGGCCTGGCTGACCTTGGGATCGTGCAGGGCCGCCAGCCGTTCGGAGGCCAACTGAGCGCTGGTCAGCATGTTCTTCAGGTCGTGATTGATCTTGGCCACAGCCTCGCCCAGCGCCGCGAGCCGGGCGCGGGAATTCAGCGCGACGCGCAGGTCAGCCTGCATCCGATCCAGCTCAACTTCGGCGCGGCCGATCTCATCTCGGCGACCAGAGAGCGCCACGCGGGCCTCGGGATCATCCGGGTCGACCCGGAACCGCTCCATGGCGAAAGTGATCCGCTGCATGGGCCGGACCAGGAAGTAGTTCAGCGCCAGGAAGACGATCACGCCGGCCAGGGCGGCGACCCCGGCCACCACCGCGACCAGACGCCAGAGATAGCCCGCCAGCGCGCGCTTCAGTTCCGCGTCCGTCGCCACGAACTCGATGAAATCGGCCTTGCGAAATCGCGGTTCGGCCATCACCCGCACCCGGCTGCCCTCGGCGCTGAACAGGGTCTGGAAGGGCGCGAGCATCCCCAGGCCAGCGGCCCGGCTGCGCAGATCGACCAGATAGGGCGCCCGCTCGGGCCGCGCGCCGGCAAACACCAGCGATCGCACACCGTCGATTGAGATCGCCACGATCTCAACGCCCGCGCCCTTCAGCAGTTCGGTCTTCAGCTGCTCGCTGACCACCCGTTCGGGCGCCACCTCCGGCGCCAGCGAGGCCAGTTCGGCGGCGCGGACGCGATCCAGCAGCCATTGCTTCTCATAGGCCGCCAGCAGCGGCGGGATGGCCAGCGCGCCGCCCAGCGCGGCAAACACCACGGTCAGGACCAGCAGGCGTGCTGACAGGCCGCCGGGCCAGAAGAGGCGGCGTGGGACCCGATCGGTCGGTGCGCTGGGAGCGTCCGCCATGTCGCCTTTGGAGTACTTCAGCCCGGCCGCGAAGGCTATCCCACGCCGACTGCGCCGGCGACCGACGTGAAGCCATCGGCGCGCAGACGCGCTGCCAGTTCGCTGCGGATGCGGGTGACCAACCCGGGGCCTTCGAACACGAGGGCAGAGTAGAGCTGCACGGCCGACGCGCCGGCCCGCAGCCTGGCGTAGGCGTCGGCGCCGCTGGCGATCCCGCCGACGCCGATCAGGGCGAAGCGGCCGGCCCCCGCCTGATGAAACCGTCGCAGCACCTCTGTCGACAGCGCGGCCAAGGGCGCTCCAGACAGACCGCCTGGCTCGCCCGCCCATCGTGATCGAAGCGGCGGACGGCTGATCGTTGTGTTCGAGACAATCACCGCCGCCAGCCGGTGGACGGCAACCGTTTCGGCGATGGCCTCGATCTCGCCGTCGTCCAGATCGGGGGCGACCTTGAGGAACCACGGAACGGCCTGTGATGCCGGCAGGCTGGCCGCCGCGTCGTTCAGGCGCCCCAGCAGGTCGTCGAGGACGGCGCGGGTCTGCAACGCTCGCAAGCCCGGCGTGTTGGGCGATGAGATGTTGATCGTGAAGTAGGACGCCTGACCCCAGAGCCGCTTCAGCCCCGTGACGTAGTCGCCGATCCGATCCTCGGAATCCTTGTTGGCCCCGATGTTCGCGCCGACGAGGCTAGCGCCTCGCTGCGCCAGGCGCGCGGCGAACGCCTCCAGGCCGTCGTTGTTGAACCCCATCCGGTTGATCACCGCCCGGTCCTCGGTCAGCCGGAACAGCCGTGGTCGGGGATTGCCGGTCTGGGGCAAGGGCGTCACCGTCCCGCACTCGACGAACCCGAAGCCGGCGCGCAGCATGGGCGCGAACACCTGGGCGTTCTTGTCGAAGCCGGGGGCGAGGCCGATGGGATTGGGCAGTTGCAGGCCGGCGATCTCGGTCTTCAGAATGGGATCGTCCTTGCCGCCCCAAGGCCCCAGGCCCAGCTGGAGCGCCCGGATCGCCAGGCCGTGGGCGTCTTCGGGGTCCAGGCCGCGCAGCGCCCGGGTGGCAAGGCCGTGCAGGCCGCTCACCCGGCCAGCCGCACCTGGGGAACGCCATCTTCCCCCAGCGGCGCCTCGATCACCGCGCGGACCGCCTGGGCTTCCAGCGCGATGTAAAGATGCGGAAACAGATCACCGCCGCGTGAGGGCTCCCACTTGAGCTGGTCGCCGAGGTCGTCCGTCTCGATCTCGAGCAGCACCAGATCCTCCTGTCCGGCGAAGTGGCGGCGCGCCGTCTCCTGGGCCTGGGCCTTTGTGGAGAAGTGGATGTAGCCATCCGCAACATCGACGGCTGACCCTTCGAACCGACCCGCCGCCTTGGCCGCCAGCCAATCGGCGCGGGGCAGGATCTTGTAGATGCGGCTCATCCGCCCCGCTCCGGGAAGAACAGGCCGTCGAAGGCCGGCCGGCCATTGTGGTCGATCAGGAACACCGCCGCCGCCGCTGTCGGGAACATCCGCTGGGCGCGGGCGATCAGGCTGGCCGGAGCGGAGCCTTCCCGCAAAAGCTGGACAACCAGTTCCTGGATGCCCGGATTGTGGGCGACCACCAACACAACGTCGCAATCGCCTCCCACCGCCTCCGCAGCCTCGAGCAGGGTCGCGGCGTCGGCCAGATAGAGGCTGCGGTCGAACCGCGCCTCGGCGGTTGGGAAGGTCGGCGACAGCGCCTCCCAGGTGCCGCAGGCCCGCGCGGCCGATGAGATCAGCGCCACATCCGGGCGAAACCCCAGATCGGCCAAACTTGCGCCCATAGCCGTCGATTCGGCCACGCCTTTTGGCGTCAACCGTCGGTCGAAGTCGTCGCCGCTGGGAGAGTCCGCCTCGGCCTTGCCGTGCCGCAGAAGGATCAGTCGATCCATGGATGCTCCCTGCGCGCCCTCGGGCGAAAGCTTCGTCCCGCGACCCCGCGCCCAGTCCCGTCATACCGCGCGCGCCTGGGTTCGCAAGCCATTGACACCGATGGGGCGAGGCGGTCCAACGCCGCCATGACGGCGCAGGCGTCCACCACCGCAGAGTTCGAGACCGGCGGCGGAACCTGGCGGTTCCCGGCGACGGCGCCCCTGCGGCTGGACAGCGGCGCCAGCCTTGCGCCGCTAGAGGTGGCCTATAAGACCTATGGCCGGCTCAATGCCGACAAGACCAACGCCGTGCTGATCTGCCACGCCTTGACCCTGGACCAGCATGTCGCCTCCGTGCACCCGACCACCGGCAAACCGGGGTGGTGGAACCGCGCGGTGGGGCCTGGCCTGCCGCTGGACCCGGAGCGCTATTTCATCATCTGCGCCAATGTGGTCGGCGGCTGCATGGGCACGACCGGTCCGGCCTCGAGCGACCCAGCCACTGGGGCGCCCTATGGCCTGGGCTTTCCGGTGATCACCATCGGCGACATGGTCCGCGCCCAGGCGATGCTGGTGGAAGCCCTGGGGATCGAGACGCTGTTCGCGGTGGTTGGCGGCTCGATGGGCGGGATGCAGGTGCTGCAGTGGGCGGCGGACTATCCAGACCGGCTGCTGAGCGCCGTCTGCATCGCCGCCGCGCCGCGCCATTCAGCCCAGAACATCGCCTTCCATGAGGTCGGCCGCCAGGCGATCATGGCCGACCCCAACTGGTGCGGCGGCGCCTATCTGGCGGCCGGCGTCCGGCCCGAGAAGGGCCTGGCCGTGGCCCGGATGGCGGCCCACATCACCTACCTGTCCGAGCAGGCGTTGCAGCGCAAGTTCGGCCGCGAGCTGCAACGCGACGGCCTGTCGTGGGGCTTCGACGCCGACTTCCAGGTCGAGAGCTATCTGCGCCATCAGGGGGCCAGTTTCGTCGACCGGTTCGACGCCAACTCCTACCTCTACATCACCCGGGCGATGGACTATTTCGACCTGGCGGCGGCCCACGGCGGGGTGCTGACCGAGGCGTTCCTGAAGGCCCGGACGGTCAAGTTCTGCATCCTTTCGTTCTCGTCCGACTGGCTGTATCCGACCGCCGAGAGCCGCGATGTGGTCCGGGCGCTGAACGCGGCCGGCTGCCGGGCCAGCTTCGCCGAGATCGTCACCGACAAGGGCCACGACGCCTTCCTGCTGGACGAGCCGCAGCTGGACCAGACCCTGCGCGGCTTCCTCCACGCCCAGGCCGCTGCACGGGGACTGGCGTGAACCCCGCCGCCGCCGCACCCATCCGCCCCACAATCCGGGAGGACTTTCAGGCGATCCTGCGGCTGGTCCGCCCCGGCGCCCGGGTGCTGGACGTCGGTTGCGAGGACGGCGAGCTCTTAGACCTGCTGACCCGCGAGAAGGGCATCGACGGCCAGGGCCTGGAAATCCGGCCCGGGGGCGTCGCCGCCTGCCTGGCGCGGGGCCTGGCGGTGGTGCAGGGCGACGGCGACTTTGACCTCGACCATTTCCCCAGCCGCGCCTTTGATTATGCGATCCTCTCCAAGACCCTGCAGCAGATGCGCGAGCCGCGCCATGTGCTGTCCGAGCTGCTGCGGATCGCCGAGCAGGCGGTGATCTCGGTGCCCAACTTCGGGCACTGGCGGGTGCGCTGGGCGCTGGTCTCCAAGGGCCGGATGCCGGAGACCGGCGCCCTGCCGGAGCCCTGGTGGTCGACCCCCAACATCCACCTCTGCACCCTGCGCGACTTCGTCAGCCTGTGCGACGAGCTGGACCTGCGGATCGACGCCTGCGCCTCGCTGTCGGAGGGTCAGCCCGCCCGCCCGATTGACCCGCGCCAGCCGATCGAGAACTGGCGGGCCGAGACGGCGCTGTTCCTGCTGAGCCGCAAATCCGAGACGGGGTCGGCACCGGCGAGGGCCGACCTGTTCGGATAGCGGGCCCTGCCGGGGCGAATTTAGACCTCTCTTATAGACTGTCTAAACAGGGCCAATTTAGCCTGTTTTCGCAAAGTTGAGTCTATATCGCCGGGGGGCGCGCTGCGGGGCAGGAGTCGCTGGCTCTGGCCGGTTTAGATTCACGTTTCAAAGACCGAGACTCCAAATGTTCGTGTTTTGTTCACATTCTCACAGGAGAAATGAAAAGGCAAATCTGACGTGGCGGCCGGTGACTTCGGCAAGCCGAGGCCGGCCGTCATCGTCCAGTCCGACGCTTTCCCCGAAACCCATGCCTCGCTCGTCGTGTGTCAGATGACGTCGGACCTGGCCGAAGCGCCGGATTTCCGGATCACCGTCGACCCCAGCGGCGCCAATGGCCTGCGCGCCCGCTCCCAGGTGATGGCCGACAAACCGACGACGGTGCGACGCGCGCGCATCGGCGGCGTGATCGGTCATCTGGACCCCGGCGACCTGCGCCGCCTTAATGTCGCGCTGGCGCTGGTGATGGGGCTGGCGGACTGAGGGGTATCGTCGGAGCGCGTTGGCGCCCTCGGGCGATCATGGATCATAGCGCAGGAGCTATAGATATATTATAGCTCCTGAGGTATATTTCCGGATGGCCTGGACAGGCGCCTTTCACGATGACTTCGAACCGGAGTTCGAAGCTTTGTCGCAGTCCGTGCAGGACGCGGTGTTGAAGGGAACCTAGAATGGGACGCACGGCCCACGAAGACATAATGGCGAGGCTGCCGCCCGAACGTCAGGCCCGGATCAAGGCCCGCGCCGCCGAACTGCTTCGCGAGATCGAGGGGCTGAAGGCGCTGCGCAAGCTCGCCGCGCGCAGCCAGGAACAGATCGCTCAGAGCCTTGGGATCAAACAACCCTCGGTGCTCAAGATGGAGCGCCAGACCGACCTCTACCTCTCGACCCTCCGCCGGTTCGTCGAGGCCGCCGGCGGCAAGCTTGAGCTCCGCGTCGAACTGCCAGGCGCCGGCGCGTTCACGCTGACGGGGCTGGGCGAAATCGACGGCAGGTGAACGGCCTGGTCTCCCGCGCAACCGCCAGCATCAGCTGGCAAGCACAAACGGGTATCGCGTCAAGATCCTCCGACCCAAACCCCTCCCCCAAGCCCGTCATGGTCCGGCTCGTCCGGACCACCCATGATCTCCGCCCCAAGCAGGGATCAACGGCGGTGCGGGAACCGCGTTTGCGCCCTCAGGGGGTCAGTCCAAAACGCAGGCGCGCGCCGGAAATGTGTGCGTGTCCCGCCTTTTACTATACCCAGAATTTTGAATGAATCAGGGGACTAGGCGTGCCAGGCGCTCGCAAGTGGCTCGCCGGCCGAACATCGCTGTTCGCGGGCTGAGACATCGCCGGGGAGGGCGCTGACCTCATTCGAGACTCGACTCTGCCTATACCTGGGATATGCTGCCGGTATCTGTTGTCTGCGTAACTGAGACGAGAGCCTATGGTGAAACCTGGCGCGGTTGGCCGGGTTGGGGCAGTCCGCGCGGAACATTGCACGCGGGCGATCATGAGGTCCTTGCCGCAGGGCACTCGGCACAGTTCGCGTCACAGTTCACCTCGTTCAGAATGGAGGGTTCGACCGTGAGGGACGTCCATCGCCGTCAGGTGCTTCTGGCCGCACTTTCCGCCGCGGCCCCTCAGTTCGCTAAGGCGGACGACGGAACCGTTCTACCTTCAGCCGAGCAGGTCCGACGCTTAGCGAAGGGCGTCGTGTTCAGTTCCCTCGCGGTCACTGATGCGCCCGTTCCGATCGAAATTGCGCGACACAATCCGTCCTTCCGTATCACCGTCCACTATCGGGCGGGTCCCGAAGAGGTGGCGTTTCCACCGCCCGTCGGCGCGATATTCGCGACGGTCCATCTCGCAGGCGTCCCGCCTGAGCACGGACTGCCTGACGGCGAGTATTTCCTCTGGGTCGGAGGTCACATGCACAACCTCCGGGCTGCTCTTGTAAGCATCAACGGCAAGGTGCTGCAGGAGATGGAAGTCCGGTCGAAGCCGACACTGACAGAGGAAATGAAGCCGCACGCTGCGAAGGTGCACGCGTTCGCGTTGCCGGGGCCGATGCCGAACCCGCCTCCGCCGCCGACTCCACGTCCCACCCCGCGGCCTCCGCCGACGAGGACATGGCGAGAGATCTGCGTGCAGCCGGCGCCGCGTAATAGTGATCGGCCCGGCAAAAGATGGATCAGGGTGCCGGATAGCTAAGGTGCGCTAGCGGGGCGGCTCGATGTAGCGCGGTCGCTTGCGCCAGAAACGGACATTGGAGCTGTGCCTGGGAGTTGACCCTCTTGGCCGCCGCCGGTGCGCGATCAGGTCGGCCGGAGGCCTCGCGGCGGGACCAACGCCTGGCGCCGGCAGACATGGTTGCGCTTCAGAAGCCTTCGTTGACAATGTCGGGATGGACGGGAGTGCAAGGATTGTCGCGACGGCGGCCGAGGTCTGCTTTCTAGCGGCCTTGGCGCTCGTGCCGGTGACCGCCCTCGCGCAATCCGAGGAGCCTATGACGTTCGCTCCCGGAGCCGACAACACCAACGAATTCGCTAAGCGCGTGGTAATCGATCACTTCGTGCTGCGGATCTACGCGGTGGGCGTCATCTCCGAAACTCGGGGACACAATACTTATATCGACCGGAAGCAGTGCGGTTTTTACGGGGCGTCACCGACATAAGTATTGTGTCCCCGAGTTTCTGTCGGAAGCCCCCTCACCGCCTTTGGCGGAGCTCCCCCGGAGGGGGAGCGGCTGTGAGGGATGGCGCGCCCTACCCCGCGATGGCCGCCGCATCGGTTTCGCCGGTGCGGATGCGCAGGGCGCGTTCGAGGTCGAGGACGAAGATCTTGCCGTCGCCGATCTTGTTGGTGTTGGCGGTGCGCTGGATGGCCTCGATCACCGCTTCGACGATGTCGGTGGGGACAGCGATCTCCAGCTTGACCTTGGGCAGCAGTTTTATCTCGTACTCGGCGCCGCGATAGACCTCGGTCTTGCCGCGCTGGCGGCCATAGCCGCGCACCTCGGTGACGGTGAGGCCCGAGGCGCCGGCCTCGGTGACGGCGTCGAGCACCGCATCCAGCCGGCTGGGTTTGATCACCGCGATGATGAGTTTCACGCTGCGCTCCTGTTGACGTTGCCCGGCAAGCTAAGGCCGGGATGGGGGCGGCGACAAGTGCAGGCGTGACACAGGCGCCGCGCCAGGCGCCGGCAGCAGCACCGGCCGGGCGACCCGGACCCGGGCGCGGGCGCCCCGGGGCTTGACGGCGAAGGTCTGTTTAACAGCCTCCATCAGCAGCAGCCCGGCGAAGGGCGGGCAGAGGCGCGAGCCGACCTGTTCGAACCCCTCGGCCCAGCGGGCCATCCAGCCGACCGGCGGCACATAGAGCGCACGGGTCCAGCCGGAGGGCTCCAGCTCAGCCTCGCGCAGCAGTTCGGCCAGCTGGCCATGGCTATAGGGCCGGCCGTGGCCGAAGGGGGTGGTCTCAGCGTTGGCCCATAGGCCGTTGCGCGCAGCGACGGTGACGATCACCCGGCCGGAGGGGGCCAGCACGCGCCAGACCTCGCGCAGGAAACCGACCGGATCGTCGCTCTCCTCCAGCCCGTGGGCGACGGCGATACGGTCGAACAGGGCGTTGCGGAACGGCAGGGCGGCCTCGTCGACCAGGGTCGCCTGATTGCGGGCCTCCTGGGGCCAGATCTCGACCCCCTGCTGGGCTGGCATGGCGGCGGTGACGCGGCGGGCGGTGGCCAGGAACGGTGCGGCGAACGGGGTGGCGTAGCCCAGGGCCAGCACATCCTGGCCGCGCGCATCGCCCCAGGCCTCAACCAGCTTGCGCTCGACCATGGCGCGCGCGGCGACGCCGAGGTCGGAGGCGTAGAATCGCCGCAGATCGAGGACATCCCTGCGCATGGCGTGATGGCTAGAGCGCAATCCGCCGAAGTGGAAGCCGGTTCGGCGCAAGATTGCGCTCAAAGGTCAAAGAGTAGAGCCTTTTTGCCCCGATCAGATTGGTCAATCTGATCGGGAAAGGCTCTGCGCTCGACGCGGGGTTACGACCAGCCTAAATCGCAGAGCCTGTGATCGGAGCTTCCCATGCCGTTGACCATTCACCAGTTCGCCTGCCTGACCGACAACTATGGCTTCCTGATCCGCGATGAGGCCAGCGGCAAGACCGGCTGCATCGACACGCCGGACGCCGGGGCGATCCTGGCCGAACTGAAGACCCTGGGTTGGGGCCTGGACATGATCCTCAACACCCACTGGCACCCGGACCACGCCGGCGGCAATGCGGAGATTCAGGCGGCGACCGGGGCAACGATTGTCGGCCCCAAGGAAGTGACCCGCATCGCCCCGCTGGACCGCGAAGTTGGCGGCGGCGATACGGTGATGCTGGGCGAGACGCGATTTGACGTGATCGAAAGCGGCGGCCACACCCTGGGCCACATCGCGTTTCACGATGCGGCGGATAGCGTGGCATTTGTCGGCGATACGCTGTTCGCCCTGGGCTGCGGGCGGCTGTTCGAGGGCGACGCCGAGCAGATGTGGGCCAGTCTGCAGCGGCTGGCCGCCCTGCCTGAGGCGACGCGGGTCTATTGCGCGCACGAATACACCGCCTCGAACGCTCGCTTTGCACTTTCGGTGGATGCCGATCCGGTGCTGAAGGCGCGCACCGCGGCGATCTTTGCGGCGCGCGAACGGGGCGAATGGACGGTGCCCACCACCATCGGCGAGGAAAAGGCCACCAACCCCTTCCTGCGCGCGCCGTTGTTGCAGCCGACCCTGGCGCCGGCGGCGGCGTTTGGCGCGGTTCGGGCGGCGAAGGATGGGTTCAAGGGGTAGCGCCCTTTCGCGCTGCTACAGTTGGTTCGACCGCCCCGACGAACGTCGGGGTCCAGATCGCGAGACGGCGTGCGCCCGGTTCCCAACAAATCCGTCATCGTCCGGCTTGTCCGGACGACCCATA
Organism: Alphaproteobacteria bacterium; assembly: GCA_043734425.1. Classification (GTDB taxonomy): domain Bacteria; phylum Pseudomonadota; class Alphaproteobacteria; order Caulobacterales; family Caulobacteraceae; genus Phenylobacterium. The sequence continues at coordinate 22,876 of JAYTFM010000008.1, read as the reverse complement.
AACGCCGATTGGGCAGGAAAGCGTGAGACGGCGACGCTCGGGCGGCACGGCGATTGCGGAGATCATGGGTCGTCCGGACAAGCCGGACGATGACGAGCGGGAGATTTGACCCCTACTTCCTGAGCGCGTGCTCGATGCGCTGGGATGACGGCCGCCCAGCGACACCCTGATCCGGGACGATGACGATGCGCAGCACGCCGCCCGAACAGGTCGCTGAGACCATGCGGCCTTCTTCGAACAGCACCTTGGTGACGCCGGCCAGCTGACCCTCGGCATCCTTGCGCTGGGCGATCCGGAGGATGGCCAGGGTGGTGATGACGGCGGCGTCGCCGATCAGGGCCGATGAGGCCGGGGTCGCCTCGGCCTGAAACAGGATGGAGTGGCGCGCGGCGCGGCCGGCGCGGTAGCTGGCCTGTAGCAGGCGCTCGCCCAGGGCCTGGGGCCCGACGAAGGGCAGTCGCAGCGCGCCGCCAGCGCCGACCATCGAGACCGCCTCGCCGTTCGGCCGCGTCTCGCTGAACAAGGTGAAGCCGCCCAGCCGGGTGGCGCGCAACATCGGCTCGCCGAGGTCGTTCTTGTAGATCACATCGCCGCGCGGCGCGGGACTGGGCAGCAGCGCCCAGACCTCCGGACTGTCTTCGAACTTGAGCATCGCCCGGCCCTGGGAACGGTCGAGCACGAAGGTGCGGCCCTGTTCCGAGACATAGCGAGCCAGCACCGGTCCGGCGGCGTCGGCAGCCCGGTTGCGCAAGACGCCTTGGCGCAGGACGTTGGGGGCGGCAAGGGTTGGACTGGGCGCCGCGATGGCCGCGACGCCCAGCAGGGTCGCGCAGGTCGCCCATATCGACGCTGTCCGCCTGCCTGCTGTCATGTCGTCCAAACAGATGCCCCAGGATCGGGGCGCTTTTTGGACCTCGCCGAGGTCCTCACCCGACCAGGTATTGGCCGCCGTTCAGCGAGAGCGTGGTGCCGGTGACATAGGCCGCCCGCTCGCCGGCCAGGAACGACACCGTGTCGGCGATCTCCTCGCCGCTGCCCAGGCGCCCGACCGGGATCTGACCGATGATCGATTCCAGCACCTTGGGCGGCACCGCCTGAACCATTTCGGTGTCGATATAGCCCGGCGCGACGCAATTTACGGTGACGCCTTTGCGGGCGTTCTCCAGGGCCAGAGCCTTGGTGAAGCCGATCACGCCGGCCTTGGCGGCCGAATAGTTGGTCTGGCCGATCTGGCCCTTTTGGCCATTGATCGAGGAAATGTTGATGATCCGGCCCCACTCGCGCTCACGCATGCCCTCGATCACCTGACGGGTCATGTTGAACAGCGAGTCCATATTGACCCGGATCACCTCGCTCCACTGTTCGGAGGTCATGCGGTGGAAGACGCCGTCGCGGGTGATGCCGGCGTTGTTGACCAGCACGTCGATAGGCCCCAACTCGGCGATGACTGCATCGGTGGCGGCCTTGCAGTCGGCGAAATTGCCGACATTGCCCTTGACGACCATGACGCCCAGTTCGCGTGCACAGGCCTCGGCGGCGGCGTCATTGCCGGAATAGCCGGCCGCGACCTTGAGGCCATCCGCCGTCAGCCGCTCGACGATCGCCCGACCGATGCCGCGAGTTCCCCCGGTGACAAACGCTACCCTGGCCATATGTACTGCTCCCTAGAGAAAGGGCGTCGGTAGGCCCGACTGCCCGGTGTCAGGCGGATTCGGTCAGACCTTTTCGACGCACATCGCCACGCCCATGCCGCCGCCGACGCACAGGGTGGCCAGGCCGCGCTTGGCGTCTGACCGCTGAAGCTCGTGCAACAAGGTGGTCAGGATCCGCGCGCCGGACGCGCCGATCGGATGGCCGATGGCGATGGCCCCGCCGTTGACGTTGACCTTGGCCGGGTCGAGACCCAGCTCGCGAACCACGCACAGCGACTGGGCGGCGAAGGCTTCGTTGGATTCGATCAGGTCGAGGTCGGAGATGCCCCAACCGGCCCGCTCCAGCGCCTTGCGGCTGGCGGGAATGGGGCCGGTGCCCATGATCTCGGCATCAACGCCGGCATGGGCCCAGGAGGCGATCCGGGCCAGCGGCTTCAGACCGCGCCGGGCCGCCTCATCGGCGCTCATCAGCACCAGGGCGGCTGCGCCGTCATTGAGGCCCGAGGCGTTGGCTGCGGTGACGGTGCCATCCTTGGTGAAGGCCGGGCGCAGGCCCGACATGGACTCGTAGGTGGCGCCGTGGCGGATGTATTCGTCCTGGTCGACCACCGTGTCGCCCTTGCGGCCCTTAATGGTGACCGAGGCAATCTCGCCGGCGAACTTGCCAGCCTTCTGGGCGGCTTCCGCACGGTTCTGCGAGGTGACGGCGAAATTGTCCTGATCCTCGCGGGTGATCTGCCACCGCACCGCGATATTCTCAGCGGTCTGGCCCATGTGGTAGCCGTGGAAGGCGTCCCACAGGCCATCCTTGATCATGGTGTCGACCAGCGCCAGGTCGCCCATCTTCTGGCCGCCGCGCAGCTGTTGGGCGTGGGGTGACTGGCTCATGCTTTCCTGGCCGCCGGCGACCACGATGCTGGCCGAGCCTTCGCTGATCTGCTGGGCGGCCAGGGCCACGGCGCGCAGACCCGAGCCGCACAGCTGGTTGAGGCTCCAGGCCGGGCTGGACATCGGAATGCCGGCGTTGACCGCCGCCTGCCGGGCGGGACCCTGGCCGGCGCCCGCCTGCAAGACCTGGCCCAACACCACCTCGTCGACGTCGCTGGCGGCAATGCCGGCGCGCTCGATGGCGGCCAGGATGGCGATGCGGCCAAGCTCGTGGGCCGGGAGACTGGCCAACGCGCCGTTGAAGGAACCGACCGGAGTGCGGGCGGCGGAAACGATGACGATGTCGCTCATGGCGGATCCTTGGCGTTTGATCAGGACAGCTCTGGCTTTTTCTATCACCCCAGCACAGCACGAGGGCAAGCCCGGTTTCGCAATCGCTTGATGGCATTTGCTAATGGCCTCGCATCCGCGATACTGCGCTGCGGCAAGTTCGGTCCCACGGGCCGACCGACAACAAGGATCAGCGATGGCTGGAACCCAGGACACCGCCGGCGCAGCCGCCGAGAAGGTGGTGATCAAGAAGTACGCCAACCGGCGGCTCTACAACACCCAATCCTCCAGCTATGTGACGCTGGAGCACCTGTCGGAGATGGTGAAGCAGGGCGTCGATTTTGTCGTCTATGACGCCAAGACCAACGACGACATCACCCGCTCGGTGCTGACCCAAATCATCTTCGAGGAAGAAAGCCAGGGGCAGAGCCTGTTGCCGATCCAGTTCCTGCGCCAGCTGATCGGTTTCTACGGCAACTCCATGCAGGCCTTTTTGCCCAGTTTTCTGGAGCTCTCGCTGGCCAGCTTCACCCAGCAGCAGGAGCGGATGCGCCAGCAGATGACGACGCTGGGCCATGGCAGCGGCGGCAACGCCTTTGAGGATCAGATCCGCCAGAACCTGCAACTGTTCGACCGGGCGATGAAGATGTTCTCGCCGTTCAACTTCGCCGCCGCGACGCGGACCGACGAAGCCCCCGCCCCGCCAGCGAGCCCGGCCGCCGCCGCGCCGAAGCCCGAAGCGGGCGACGACGCCTTGGGGGTGTTGCGCAAGCAATTGGCCGACATGCAGGCCCAGCTCGACAAGATCGCCAAGGGCTGAGCCGTGGCCTTGGGTTTGCACGCCAAGGGTCATGATGTCCCGGATTGACCGGATTGCCCGCGCTTTCGCCGCTCGTCGCGCTGGGCAGCTGCGCGCCGATGGACCCCCGCCGACCGAAACGACACAGCTGCCGGCGCTGATCGATCCGCCGGCCCCGAGTGCGCGGCCACAACGGGCCGAACGTCGCCAGGGCGATGTGGAATTCTCCGCCCAGCTGATCGGCCAGGACGGCCAGAAGCGCGGCCTGCGCGGCGGCTCGCCCGTGCTGGACGCGGCCCGGACCACCTACAATGGCGTCGAGTGGTCCGGCGCCTGGGACCGCAGAGCCCGCAAGGGCCGCCGGGCGAGTGCGGACGTCTAGGCGGCGGGCGTGACGCCCCACAGCTCGGCAAAGGCCGCTGGCTGCCCGGCGGAAAGTTCCTGCTGATCCTTGAACAGGACGGCAAGAACCGCCGTCAGGACATCGCGCCAGACGCCCCCGTCAGCGCGTTTGCCCTCGAACCGACCTTGAGCGAAGCAAAGCGCCATGCCCAGCGCTCGGTTGGCGCAAGGCTTGCTTAACCGTGTTTGAGCCCCTCGGCCACGGACGCCAACATGCCCGCCATCTTCCGCCTTCTCGACATCGCCCTCGTCGCGCTGATGTTCACGGCCCTGACCTGACCATGTCCGGTTTCCGCGCGCGCCGATGCGCGGGGCACGCCAGGGTGCGGTTCAAATGAGGAGCTGCACATGGCCACGATCCTGTTGGAAACCGATATCGACGCCTCCGTTGACGCGGTCTGGGACGCGCTGGCCGACTTTGGCGCCCTGCACACCCGCGTAGCGCCGGGGTTCGTGACCAAGACTGTGCTTGAGCCCGGCGCGCGGGTCGTCACCTTCGGCAATGGCGTGACCGCGCGCGAGCTGTTCCTGGGCGCTGATCATAAGGCGCGGCGGATCGCCTACACGCTGCAGATGGACGGCCTGGAGCATCACAGCGCCAGCTGTCAGGCGCTCGACCTGGGCGGCGGGCGCAGCCGGCTGGTGTGGATCGCCGACGTGCTGCCGGACGCCATGGCCGAGGTAATCGGCGGCATGATGGCTGAGGGCCTGCCGATCGCCGGCGCCACCCTGGGCCGGGTTCCGGCGGGCTAGCGCGGGAGCAGCGTTGAGCCTGCCACCGCGCCTGTTCGCAACCTCTCCCCCAATTCGTCATCCCCCGGCTCGTCCGGGGGACCCATAGACGCCGAGAGTTGCCGAGTGAGGTCAGGGGGTCACCGCCGAGGCATCTTCGGCAGCGCCAGCGTCTATGGGTCCCCGGCACGGCGTCGCTGCGCTCCTTGGCCGAGGATGACGGATCAAAATGGGGGCACGGCGTCGCTCCGCGCCTTGGCCGAGGATGATGGAACAAAACGGGGGAGCGGTCCGACCCGTTCTCCGAACACCCTAAACCTCGTCCACCGCCCCCGGATCGCGGGACCGCGACGTGAGCCACATGACGCCGAGCAGGTCCGACAGCGAGGCGGCGAGACGCCCGAGGTTGGTGTATTTGGAGACGCCAGTCTGGCGGTGGCGGTGGTTCACCGGCCGGAACGCCACCTGATAGCCCTCGCGCAGCATCAGCGCCGGTAGGTAGCGGTGCATGTGATCGAAATAGGGCAGCCGCAGAAACGCGTCGCGCCGGAAGGCCTTCAGGCCGCAGCCGGTGTCGTTGGCGGTGTCGTTCAGCAGCCGCCGGCGCACGCCATTGCCAATCTGTGAGGCCAGTTTCTTGGCGGCGCTGTCCTGGCGCTTGACCCGCTCGCCGCCGACCAGCGCCAGACCGGGCGGTCCGGCCAGCAGGGCCTCGACCAGACCTGGGCCATCGGCGGGGTCGTTCTGGCCGTCGCCGTCCATGGTGACGATGACGCCGCCGCGCGCCGCCAGCACCCCGGTGCGGATCGCCCGGCTCTGCCCGGCGTTACGCGGATGGACCAGCAGCCGCAGCTGCGGGATTTCGGTCTTGAGCACGCGCAATGCGGCCAACGTGTCGTCGCGGCTGGCGTCATCGACGAACAGGATCTCAAAGCTGCGGCCGGCGAAGGCCTGGGCGATCTCGCGCGCCAGGGCGGGGGCGGCGCCGGCCTCGTCGCGCACGGGGACCACCACGGAAATCTGCGGGCCAGAAATCTGAGGATCTGAAGTCTCCATCGCCCTCCCATAGCGGAAAAGCGGCCACGGAGAAGGATCGGGGTCGAAGGATCGTGCTATCACCGGCTCATGAGCTGGGCGCGGGCATTGGAAAGCTTGAGCAGGGGCTGGCGCGGCCCGGCGCTGGCGGCGCTGGTCGCCCTGCTGGCCGGTCTGCCCGGGCTGATCGCCGTGCCGACCCTGGACCGGGATGAGGCGCGCTTCGCCCAGGCCACCGCGCAGATGCTGGAGAGCCGCGACTTCGTGGTGATCCGCTTCCAGGACGCGCCGCGGTTCAAGAAGCCGGTCGGCATCCACTGGCTGCAGGCGGCCAGCGTCAGCCTGCTGTCGCGGCCCGAGGCGCGGCAGATCTGGGCCTATCGCGTGCCCTCGCTGCTGGGCGCCATGCTGGCGGCGGCGGCCTGCGCCTGGGGCGCGGCGGCGTTTTTCGGCCCTCAGGCGGGATTGCTGGCCGGGGCGATGCTGGGCGGCGGTCTGCTGGTGTCCACCGAGGCGTTCATCGCCAAGACCGATTCGGCGCTGGTCGGCGCGACCACCCTGGCGATGGCGGCGCTGGGCCGGGTCTATGCGGCGCGGACCGGCGGGCCGCCGGCCGGCCGGCGGGTGATCTGGCTGTTCTGGAGCGCGCTGGCGGCGGCGATCCTGATCAAGGGACCGGTGGGGCCGATGGTGATCGGCCTGGCGCTACTGATGCTGGTGGTCTGGGACCGCAAGGCGGGCTGGCTGGCCGACCTCAACGCCGGGTGGGGTCTGATCCTGGTGCTGGCGGTGGTGGGACCCTGGGCTGGCGCGGTCACGGTGGCGACGGACGGCGGGTTCTGGAGCCAGGCGATCAGCGGCGATCTGGCGCCGAAGCTGGCGGGCGGTCAGGAAAGCCATGGCGCGCCGCCCGGCTATCACCTGCTGCTGACCCCGATCCTGGCGTTTCCGATGACCCTGCTGCTGCCGGCCGCAGCGTTGGCCGCCTGGCGTGGGCGGAAGGAGCCAGGCGTGCGCTTCGCCATCGCCTGGCTGATCCCGACCTGGCTGATGTTCGAGCTGCTGCCGACCAAGCTGCCGCACTATCTGATGCCGGCCTATGGCGCGCTGGCCTGGCTGGCCGCGCGGGCGCTGGCCGAGCCGCTCGGGGCGGCTGTGCGCTGGGCCGGGGCCGGGCTGGCGGCCGTGGTCGGACTGGCGTTGGCCGGCGGGGTCTATGTGCTGCTGGGATCTTATGGCGATCCGACCGATGCGCCGGCGGCGATCGCCTCTGCGGCGCTGCTGGCCGCCGCCGGACTGGCCGGGGCGGCTTTGATGATCCGAAATCGGCCGACCGCCGGGCTGGCGGCGGCTCTGGGGTTGGGACTCCTGGGTCACGGAACGCTGGCGGCGGCCCTGGCGCCACGGCTTGAGCCGCTGTGGCTGTCGGCGCGGACGCAGGCGGCCATGGCCCGCGCGCGGCTGCTGCCGCGTCAGGGCGTCACCGAAGCGCCGGTCGCGGTGGCCGGGTTTGCGGAACCCAGCCTGGTGTTCGCCCTGGGCACCACGACAGAGCTGGACGGCGCGGACGAGGCGGCCCAGGCGATCCTCGAAGGCCGCCCGGCCATTGTCGAGGTCCACGAGGAGGCCGCCTTCCGAACGGCGCTGGCGGCGCGCGGCGCCCAGGCGCGGGAGGTCACTGAAATCGATGGCCTCAACTATTCCAAGGGCGACGAGATGGCCCTCAGGGTCTATGTGGCGGCGGACAAGGACTTAGGCGAGGTGCGGCCATGAGCCGGCGAATTCAGATCGTGGAAGTCGGGCCCCGCGACGGGCTGCAGAACGAGAAGATCGTCTTCGAGGTCGATCAGAAGCTGGAGATGATCCGGCGGCTGGAGGCGGCGGGCGCGCGGCGCATGGAGGTGGTCTCGTTCGTCAATCCCCGCCGGGTGCCGCAGATGGCCGGGGCTGAGGACGTCATGACCGGCCTGCCGCATCAGGACGGTCTGTCGCGGATCGGCGTGGTGCTGAACCTCAAGGGCTGGGAGCGCTGTGTCGAGGCCCGCTGCGACGAGGCCAATGTGGTGGTCTGCGCCACCGACGGCTTCGGCATCCGCAATCAGGGCTCGACCAGCGCGGAACAGGTCGTGGCGCTGGAGACCATCATGGGTCTGCGCAAGCCAGGCGACCCCAAGGTCACCATGACCGTGACCGTGGCGTTCGGTTGTCCGTTCGACGGCGAGGTGCCGGAGGACCGCGTGGTGGCCATCGCCAAGGCCGCCGCCGACCTGAACGTCGACGAGATCGCGCTGGGCGACACCATCGGGGTCGGCGATCCCTGGACCGTGCGCCGCCGGGTGGCGGCGGTGCGCAAGGTGGCGGGCGACATTCCGATCCGCCTGCACTTCCATGACACCCGCAACACCGGCCTCGCCAACGCCTTCGCCGGCGTCGAGGCGGGCGTCGATATCCTGGATTCCAGCGTCGGCGGCCTTGGCGGCTGTCCGTTCGCGCCCAACGCCACCGGCAATATCGGCACCGAGGACCTGGTCTATATGCTGGAGCGGGCCGGCTTCGAGACCGGCTATGACCTCGGCAAGCTGATCGAGATCGGCAGCTGGGCGTCCGGGCTGCTGGGCAAGACCCCGGCGGCCTCGGTCACCCGAGCGGGGGGATTTCCGATGGCGGTGAGCGCCTGATTCAGCTGCCTTCCCCGTTTACGGGGAAGGGGGACCGCGCCCCGCAGAGGGCGTGGTGGAAGGGGCGAGACCTGACTCGGACCGTGAACGCGCCCCCTCCCCCACTCGCTCTTCGGCGAGCGGTCCCCCCTCCCCCGCTTTGCGGTGGAGGATGATGCTTACCCGCCCCGCAGTCGCCGCATCACGGGGCGCGCGACTGCCGCGCCGATCACGACCGGCGTCAGCACCCAGGCGGCGATCTTCTGGCGGCGGCCGTTGGCGCGTTTGCGGAAGAAGCGGGCGAGGCCCACGCCTTTGTGGAACTCAACCTTCAGGGGGCTGACCTGGCTGGTGTGGCCCAGGTGGATCACCTCGGCCCGGGGATGGAACAGCACCTGGCCACCCTCGGCGCGCACCCGCCAGCACAGGTCGACATCCTCGACGTGCAGGAAATAGCCTTCATCGAAACCGCCGAGGTTGGCGAAGTCGGCGCGGCGCATGGCGAAACAGGCGCCGGAGATGGTCGGCACGGGGCTCACATCGTCGGGCGCGGCGTTGGCTTCCCAATGCACCTCATAGTGGCGCCAGCCGGGAATCAGCCGCGCCAGGGTCGAGAGCGACATCAGCGCGCTCATCGGCGTGATCTCGCCGCGCCGTGCGCCGCGCTGTTCGCTGCGGTCGGCGTTCAGCACCCGGCCGCCGACCAGGCAGAGGCCCGGGCGGGCGTCGATCTCGCGCACCAGTTCGCCGACGCAGCCGCGCTGCAGGAAGGCGTCGGGATTGAGGAACACCAGGATGTCGCGGCTGGCCGTCCGGGCGCCCAGGTTGGCGCCGCGCGCAAAGCCGATATTGCCATGACCGGCCCGCAGCACGACGCGCGGGTCCCGCTCGGCCAGGGCGCGCAGGCGCTGCGCCTCAGCCGGCCGCGAGCCGTTGTCCACCAGCACCAGCTCATCGATCAGATCATCGGCCAGCACGCAGCCGAGGCTCTGCTCCAACGCTTCGCCGGTGAGATAGACAACCATCACTACCGAGACCGTCCGGCGCGGCGGCGCCAGGTCCGCCGGAGACAGGTCAGACAGGGCGATGGGCTCGACCGCGACGATCTGAGCGGCGATGCCGTTCATCCAGCCTCCCTCACCCCGCCACGGTGTTGGTCACACCCAACCTGTTGCGCGCAACATCGGGCGGCAGGGCCTCGCTGGCAAGCCTGTTTGCAGCCTCTTGCAGAGCCAAGATCTCCTGCCCGTCCGACCCCAGGCGCCTCAGCGCCACCTGCCCTAGCTCCGCCTCACGGCGACCGATCACCGCCAACACCGGAACCTTGGCGAGACTGTGTTCGCGCACCTTATAGTTGATTTTTTCGTTCCGCAGATCGGTTTCGACGCGCAATCCACAGGCGCGCAGCTGCTCGGCGACCTTGCGGGCGTAGTCGTCAGCGTCGGAGGTGATCGTCGCCACCACCACCTGCACCGGCGACAGCCACAGCGGGAAGGCGCCGGCGTAGTTCTCGATCATCACGCCGATAAACCGCTCCAGCGAGCCGCAGATCGCCCGGTGCAGCATGACCGGCCGCTGCTTGGAGCCGTCTTCGGCCACATATTCGGCGTCCAGGCGTTCGGGAAGCACATAGTCGAGTTGTAGCGTTCCGCACTGCCAGGTGCGGCCAATGGCGTCGCGAAGATGGAACTCCAGCTTCGGACCATAGAACGCGCCCTCGCCCGGCAGCGGATCGACGGGCATGTTCACCGCCTGGCGGGCGGCGCGATCCAGCTTGGACTCAGCGATGTCCCAGACCTCGTCGGTGCCGAATCGCTGCTCTGGACGGAGCGCCAGCTTCACGGAATGCAGCTCCATGCCAAAGTCCGAATAGATCGAATTGAGCAGCCGCACGAACCTCGTAGACTCCTCTTCGATCTGGTCCTCGCGGCAGAAGATGTGGGCGTCGTCCTGGGTGAAGGCGCGCAGCCGCATGATGCCATGCAGGGCGCCGGACGGCTCGAACCGGTGGCACGCGCCGAACTCGGCCATCCGCAGCGGCAAGTCGCGGTAGCTCTTCTGTCCGTGATTGAAGATCTGCACATGGCCCGGACAGTTCATCGGCTTGACGGCCAGAGCCTCGCCCTCCTCTGTCTCGCAGGTGAACATGGCCTGGCCGAACTTCTGCCAGTGGCCGGAACGTTCCCACATCGCGCGGTCCATCAGTTGCGGCGCCTTGACCTCGACATAGCCGTCGGCCTCCAGCCGGCGGCGCATGTAGGACTCGATCGTCCGGTAGAGCGTCCAGCCCTTGGGGTGCCAGAAGATCATCCCTTTGGCCTCTTCCTGCAGGTGGAAGAGGTTCATGGCCCGGCCGATCTTGCGATGGTCGCGCTTCTCGGCTTCCTCCAGGCGATGCAGGTGCGCCGCCAGGTCGGCTTCGGACGCCCAGGCCGTGCCGTAGATGCGTTGCAGCATCGGATTGCGGTGATCGCCCCGCCAGTAGGCGCCGGCCAGCTTGGTCAGCTTGAACGCCTTGCCGGCGACCTTGGTCGAGGGCAGGTGCGGGCCTCGGCAGAGGTCCTTCCAGGCGCCTTGGCGATAGACCGTGACGTCCTCGCCGGTCGGGATGCCGCTGATGATCTCGGCCTTGTAGACCTCGCCGATCAACTGAAAGTGGGCGATGGCCGCCTCGCGGTTCCAGACCTCGCGCACGATCGGCTCGTCGCGGTCGACGATCTGCTTCATGCGCGCCTCGATCTTGGAGAGGTCATCCAGGCTGAACGGCTCCTCGCGGGCGAAGTCGTAATAGAAGCCGTCCTCGATAGCTGGGCCGATGGTCACCTGCGTGCCGGGGAACAGCTCCTGCACCGCCTCAGCCAGGATATGGCTTACGTCGTGGCGGATGGTTTCCAGCGCCTCGGGCGCATCGCGCGTCAGGATCTCGAACGTGCCGCCGTGCTCCAGGGCGCGGTCGACATCCAGCAGCTCGCCGTCCAGTTTCACCAGGGCGGCGCGCTTGGCCAGGGAAGGGGCGATGGAGGCGGCGACCTCCCGGCCCGTCACCCCGGCTTCGAACGCGCGTTTCGAGCCGTCGGGGAAGATCAGATCAATCATGTTCACATGTCCAAATTTACGCCGGCCTTGCGGCGCGGGGGCGGCGGCGGGTCCCAGCCCGAATCGCCCCAGGGATGACATCGACACAGCCTGCGCACGGTGAGCCAGCTCCCCCGCAACGGGCCGTGGCCGATCAGGGCCTCAGCGGCGTACTCCGAACAGGTCGGAGCGAACCGGCACTGGCGCCCGATCAGCGGCGAAAGCGTCAGCTTGTAGGCGCGAAGGGCGCCTCTGACGCAGCTCTCGTAGAAATTCATGCCGGCCGCGCCGTGGGTCAGATCCCGTGCTTACGCCGGGACCCCGAGAGCCACACCGGCGGGGCTAGTTCGCGCACGCGGCGTCGCGGACTGGACTGTCCGGGCGCGGTGATCGGTGATGTCCGTCAGCTGAAACATGGCGAACCGTCGTGGGCGAGAGGGCGGCTGCTAGCACGGATGGAGCGAAAATGGAACCGGGCGGTTGTCTCTTGGCAGAGCAATCGGGTGAACGGGCGTCCGTCGATCAAACGCAGCGGCGCCGGGCAAGCAAGTCGAACCACCAAGCCCACCAAGCGCACCAAGACGATGAACACCGCCGCGCGCAAAGCGCGACACTCCTCTCAACGTGGCGCCCTTGGTGTTCTTGGTGTTCTTGGTGTTCTTGGTGGTGAATCAGACTTCGCCCGATTGCACTGTGTCTCTTGGTTCAGGCGATCTCGATGGCTTGGACGCCCAGCGTCAGACCCAGCGCGGCGTAAGCGGCCTCGACCTGGCTTAGCCGCGAGAGGTGATCCAGGCGGAACAGGCGGTCGACCGACTCGCGGTTCCAGCCCAACCGACGAGCCAACTCGGCGCGCGAAACAGCGCGGGCGCGGGCGGCAGTGTAGAGTTCGACTTTCAGCTCAGTCAGCAGCGGAAAGGCCACACTGCCATCCGGATCGCTGGGCGGAAGATCAACGCCGGCCGCGATCCGCGCCGCCAGCGCCTCGCCAATGGCGTCGCTAGCCCGTGCGCGGACGTCTTCCGACGTGTCAGCGAAGGTCGTCACTTCGGGCAAAACCGGCACCGTGACCAGCAGCGAACCGTTGTCGTCAGGCGTTGTCTCGACCTTGTAGCGAAGCGTCATTTGAGGCCCAGGTCCTTCTTGATCTTGTTCACCAGCCCGGTTCCCAGTTCCTTGCCGGCGCCGTGCATCGGAAGTTGCGATGTGCGATCCCCAAGTCGCACGGTCAGATGACCGGAGCCGCCCTTGTGATTGACGAAGGTGCATCCCTGTTTGGCAAGCCACCGGCGAAGCTCTTGCGCATTCATGACACTACACTAGTCCACACTTATGTGGAAGTCTACACAAGTGTTGATTCCCAAGCGCTGCAACATTGGACACCAGAATCAGGCTGGACCTGACCGCGTCGTCGCGCGTTGCTGGCCCGCATGGAGACCCTCAAACGGCTGAAGCGATTCGCCCGAACCTGCCGGGTCGTGCGGGCGCTGGCGCTGGCGCTGGCGACCGGCCTGCTGCTGGCCAGCGGGTCAGCGGCCCAAGCGCAATGTCAGGTCGAAGGCTGGACGGCGGCGGCCGAGGCCAATGCGCAGAGTCTCGCCACCCTGGCCTGGGCGCCATTTGCGCGGCCGGAGACCGGTTGGGAGGCCTATGTTCCGTTGATCAGCCGGGAGACCGGGACGGACTGTCCGCCCCAGAGCGAGGGGTTCGCCGCCGCGTTCGCCGCCTGGCAGGGCGCACGTGGCCTGGTCGCCACCGGCCTGATGGGCGAGGCGGATTTCCTGGCCCTGAAGGCCGACGTCCAGGCGCGCCGGCCGTTCCTGGCGGTCACGGCGGCCGGCGGCGGCTGTCCGGAGACCGCCGATGTGATCGCCACCGTGCACGCTGCTGAATCGCTGGGGGGCAAAACGGTCTGGGCGCGACCCTCGGTGCTCGCCGCCTATCGTGCCATGGCGGCGGTGGCCCGCGCCGAGGCGCCGCAGATCGCCGAGGACCCCCGCAATCTGATGATTTTCTCCGGCTATCGCAGCCCGACCCTCGACGCCGCCCGCTGTGAAGCCGAGGGCAACTGCGACGGGGTGGCCCGCGCGCGGTGTTCGTCGCACCGCACCGGATTGGCGCTGGACCTGTTCGTCGGTCAGGCCGAGGGCTTCGGCGCGGACTCCACCGCCGAGACCAGCCGTCTGGCGCTGTCGAAGACGGCGACCTATCGCTGGCTGCTGGCCAACGCCGGCCGGTTCGGGTTCGTCAATTATCCGTTCGAGCCTTGGCACTGGGAGTGGACGGGCGAAGCGCCTTAGGTCAGGATTCATCCCATGCCCATCGCGACCCTGAACGGCGTTGACATCGCCTATGACGACAACCTGCCGCGCGGACCGGTGCAGCGTACGATGCTGCTGCTCCACGGCTTTGCGTCCAACCGCAACGAGGGCTGGAAACGCACCGGCTGGTATGCGGCGCTGGAGCGGCGCGGCATGCGCTGCATCGCCCTGGACCAGCGCGGCCATGGCGAGAGCCTGAAATCCCACGACCCCGCCGACTATGGACGCCTGGCGCTGGCCGCCGACGCCCTGGCGCTGCTGGATCATCTGGAGGTCGGACGCTGCGATGTGTTCGGCTATTCCATGGGCACGCGCACGGCGATGCAGATGGCGCTGGATGTGCCGGACCGGGTGTCGAACCTGATTCTGGGTGGCGTTGGCGGCAAGCTGTTCGACGCCCGCGTCGCCGGTACTGTCGAGGCGATGGCCGCAGCGATGTCAGCCGAGGATCCGCAGAGCATCAAGGAGGAGATGCTGAAGAGCTTTCGCCAGTTCGCCGACGAACAGGGCGAAGACCGCATGGCCCTGGCCGCCTTCTCGGCCGCCGAGAGCCCGCCGCTGGAGCGTCAGACCCTGGCCACGCTGACCATGCCGGTGCTGGTGATCGCCGGGCAAGGCGACGATCTGGCCGGCGATCCGGTCGAGCTGGCCAGCATCTTTCCGCTGGGCACGGGCGTCTCGCTGCCGGGCTGCGACCACTTCTCGGCGATCCCGCACGGGGCGCTGAAGGCCACCGTGTTCGACTTCCTGGACGGCGTGTTGGGCCTGGACGATTTCCCGCCGTTCGAGTGAGCCTTACTTCGGCGCGCCCTACTTTGGCGCATAGGCGTAGGGGCCGCCCTTCTTGATCGCGGCCGCATAGGCGGGGCGGGCCTGGAAGCGGTCCACCCAAGCCACGATGTTGGGATACTGGACGCCGCGGCCCGTGCCCTTGGCGATCTCGCCGACGAAGCTCATCTGGATGTCGGCGCCGGTCAGCCCGGAACCCACCAGCCATTCGCGACCGGCCAGGCTGGCGTCAATATAGCCGAGGTGGTTGGCCATCTCGCTCTCGATGCGCGGCTGCAGCGGGGCGGCCGCCTCGGCCAGGCGGCTGGCATAGAGGTTGAGCATGATCGGCAGCATGGCCGAGCCTTCGCCGTAGTGGAGCCACTGGTTGTAGCGCTCATAGTCGTCGCTGCCGGCGGCCGGAACCAGCCGGCCCTGGCCATAGTGGCGGATAATGTAGTCGATGATCGCGCCCGATTCGATGATCGTGCGGCCGGCGTCGGTCATCACCGGAGACTTGCCCAGCGGATGAATGGCCTTGAGCTCCGGCGGCGCCAGACGGGTCTCAGCGTCGCGCATGTGGAATTTGATCTCATAGGGCGCGCCCAGTTCTTCCAGCAGCCAGAGGATCCGCTGCGAGCGGGATTCGTTCAGGTGATGGACGATGAGCATGGGATGGAACTCCGGCGGGTTGCGGCGCGCACCAAAGCCCGTTGGCCTGCCGCAAGGCAAGCCTCAGTATAGGAAGTCATGAGCCTGATCCTGCCCGACCTGCTGAACCTTCTCGACCTGGCGGCCGCCGAGAGCGAAGCCGTGCGGGCAACCCTGGCCGAGGCGGTGCGCCAGCGCGTCACCATCGACGGCCGGCTGGACCGCAGCGCGCTGGACGCCGAACAGCATGCGGCCCACGGCCTGGCCTGGGTGGCGGCCTATGCCGAGACCCTGCGCCAGACGGCGGACTGGGCGCGCGCCCTGGCGAGCGAAGGGCGGCTCGGCGAGTCCGAGGCGCTGCCGGCCCAGCTGCTGGCGCACGAATACCTCAGCCAACTGGCCGGCGGCCTGCCGATGAACCAGGGTGAGATGTTCCGGGCGGCGGACCTGGACGTCGACGTCGCGCGCGTGGCGGCGGTGGCTGAGCGCTTGCGGCCCGGCGCCTCCCAGGCCGTCAAGACCCGCATCGTCGAACTGCTGGATCATGCGCGCGGCCGGCCCTCACTGGAGGCCAGCGGGCTTGACGAGACGCTGGAGGCGATCCGCGACCAGTTCCATGCCTTCACAGAGGAAAAGATCACCCCCCACGCCCACGGCTGGCACCTGCGCGACGAGTTGATCCCGCTGGCGCTGTTGCAGGAGCTGGGCGACCTGGGGGTATTCGGTCTGACCGCGCCGGAGGCCTGGGGCGGATCGGGACTGGGCAAGGTGGCCATGTGCGTGGTCTCCGAGGCCCTGTCGCGCGGCTGGATCGGGACCGGCTCGCTCGGCACCCGCTCGGAGATCGCCGCCGAACTGATCCTGGCCCATGGCACCGACGATCAAAAGGCGCGGCTGCTGCCCGGCATCACCTCGGGCCAGATCATCCCGACGGCGGTGTTCACCGAGCCGGAGGCCGGATCGGACCTGGGCAGCCTGCGCACGCGCGCGGTCCGCGACGGCGAGGACTGGCAGATCTATGGCGCCAAGACCTGGATCACCCACGCCGCCCGGGCCGACGTGATGACCCTGCTGGTCCGCACCGACCCGGCCAGCCGCGACCACCGGGGCCTGTCGATGATGCTGGCCGAGAAGCCGCGCGGCACGCCGGCCGATCCGTTCCCGGCCGAAGGAATGAGCGGCGGCGAGATCGGAGTGATCGGCTATCGCGGCATGAAGGAATACGAGCTGGCGTTTGATGGCTTTAGAGTCTCCGGCGCCAATCTGCTGGGCGGCCAGACCGGGCAGGGCTTTGTGCAGCTGATGGCGACCTTCGAGAGCGCCCGCATCCAGACCGCCGCCCGGGCGATCGGCGTGGCGCAGAACGCGCTGGACATGGCGTTGGACTATGCCCTGGCGCGTCGGCAGTTCGGTGGACCGATCACGTCATTTCCCCGGGTGGCCAACAAACTGGCGATGATGGCGGCGGAGATCCTGGGCGCGCGGCGGCTGGCCTGGTTCGCCGCCCGCGCCAAGGACGCCGGCCGACGCTGCGACCTGGAGGCCGGCATGGCCAAGCTGACCGCCGCGCGGATCGCCTGGGCGGCGGCGGACAATGCCGTCCAGATCCATGGCGGGACGGGATTTGCGGTGGAAACGCCGGTCAGCCGCGTACTGGCTGATGCGCGCATCCTCAACATCTTCGAAGGGGCCGGCGAAATCCAGGCCCAGGTGATCGCGCGGCGGCTGCTGGAAGGGGCGAACTGAATTTGATCAGGCGGCGATACGCCTCACCCCAGCCAACAGGATGCGGACCTGACCCCGAACCCGCGCCTCCAGCGCCGCGAAGTCCGCCGCCTCGGTGATCGCCAGCTGGAAGTTCGCCAGATAGATGTCGTAGAGCATCTCGCTGCGCAGACTGACGCTGGGGTCGGCGCGCAGTTCTCCGCGCGCCTCCGCCGCCGACACCTGAGCTTCAAACAGGCTTCGGACCGCGCCGCCAAAGTCCAGGCCGCGCAGGGCTATGCCGCCCTGGGTCCAGGCGACGCTGAGCGCGGTGTGCGCCAGCTGCGCCTGACGACGATAGAGACCATAGCCCGCCATCAGGGCGCCCACGAGCGCCGCCTCGATGTCCGCGCCCTGGTCGGCCGCCGCCTGCATGGCTTCGAGCGTTGTGCGGCCGTCTTCGGCCATGATCTGGATGAAAAGGTCGGACTTGTCGGTGAAGTTGGCGAACACCGCGCCGGTCGACATGCCCGCCGCCGTGGCGATATCGCGGATCGTGGCGCCTTCATAACCGGCCTCGCCGAACAGCCGCCGGGCCGCCACCAGGATTCTCTGCCGCGTCTGTTGCTTGGCAAGACTTCGGCGGGTCGGCGATCTGTCCAGGGTTTCGCTGGCGGGTCGATCAGGAGAGGAATGCTGCATTTTTCTCATGACGCGCCGAGTGCGAACCCGGCCTTACTCTTGGAAGTACCCGGCCTTACTCTTGGAAGTATACGACACGCCCTACGACCCTAGGAGGTGCTGATGCCTCTCTATCGCAGATACTCGTTTATGCGAATGATTTTCAATCGCTTTAAGTTCCGCCTGCGGTGGCGATCAAACCAATTGATAGTTCATACATAAAATTCGATTCAACACGCGCTCTTCATTGCGCGTCCCTGGCTCGCACCCCTACATTGCAGGTACATTTCAAGCTGGTGGCCTAGGTCTGATCGGCAGCCTAGAATGGTGGAATGGACATATTCGACTATGCGATCATCGCCGCGCTGATCGCCGTGAGCATCGTACTGGCGTTCGGAATCTTCGCCCTGTTCCGAGGCGGCGACTTCGGCCGGTCCTACTCCAATCGGCTGATGCGCCTGCGCGTGCTGACCCAGGCGATCGCCATCGCGGTGCTGGTCGCTGCGGTCTGGTGGCGCGGTCGGACCTGACGGTGGTTACGCTCAATCGCATCTACACCCGCACGGGCGACGCCGGGACCACGCGCCTGGCCACGGGCGCCGCCGTCAGCAAGGCCGACCGCCGCGTCGAGGCCTATGGCGGGGTCGATGAGACCAACGCCTGCGTCGGCCTGGCCCGCGTTGCGCTGGGCGTCAGTGACCCGCTGGATGTGATGCTGGCTCGCATCCAGAACGAACTGTTCGACCTGGGCGCGGACCTGGCGACGCCGGCCAAGTCCGACGAGGTCGAAGGCGCGGCCCTGCGGATCCTGGACAGCCAGGTGGCGCGCCTGGAGGCCGAGATCGACACCCTGAACGCTGACCTTCCGGCGCTCACCTCGTTCATTCTACCCGGCGGAAACCAGGCGGCTGCGGCGCTGCACCTGGCGCGAACGGTCTGTCGGCGGGCCGAGCGCGAGGCGGTGCGGCTGGTGGAATCGGGTGAGCCCGTGAGCGGACCGGCGATGCGCTACCTCAACCGGCTGTCGGACTTCCTGTTCGTCGCCGCGCGGTGGGCCAACGATCAAGGCCGCGCCGAGGTGTTCTGGAAATCCGGCGCAACGCGCTGACTCACCGCTTCGGCGTAGGCGCCGGCCGGCCCAGCGCCGCGCGCGCCTCAGCCTCGGCCTTCTTGTCGGCCAGGGTTCGCCCGGTGATGTCCGAGATCAGCACCGGCTGGGCGCAGACCCGCTGGCCGTAATCCCACCACTTATGGGACTTCTCGCAGGCCTTCTGCGGCATGATCCAGCCGACCTGCCAGATGCCGGCGCCCAGGACCAGCACCAGGAAGACAGCGATAAAGATGAGCTTCAGGCGCTCGATGTTCGGGTTCATGAGGCGCTTTTACGTAACGGAGGGCCGGTCTGGCTAGAGTGTCTGCATGGCGTAAAGGCCGACGCGCGCGCTTGCAAACCGCGCGGGAACCGTTATTGGCCAGCCGGCTCATTTCTTTCGCAATGCAAACTCGAGGCTGAGACGACCCATGAAGGTGCTGGTCACGGTCAAGCGAGTGATCGACTACAACGTCAAGGCTCGGGTGAAGTCCGACCAGACGGGCGTCGACCTCGCCAACGTCAAGATGTCGATGAATCCGTTCTGCGAGATCGCCGTCGAAGAGGCGATCCGGCTGCGTGAGAAGGGGGTCGCCACCGAGGTGGTCGCCGTCTCCATCGGCCCCATCCAGGCCCAGGAAACCCTGCGCACCGCACTGGCCATGGGCGCTGATCGGGCGATCCTGGTGCAGACCGATCAGGACCTGGAGCCGCTGGCCGTCGCCAAGGTGCTTAAGGCGGTGATCGCCGAGGAAGCACCGGAACTGGTGATCATGGGCAAGCAGGCCATCGACGGCGACAACAACGCCACCGGCCAGATGCTGGCGGCGCTGCTGGACTGGCCGCAGGCGACGTTCGCCTCCGAGCTCGAAGTCAGCGGCGGCAAGGCTAAGGTAACCCGCGAAGTCGACGGCGGCCTGCAGACCCTGGAAGTCGTGCTGCCGGCCATCGTGACCGCCGACCTGCGCCTCAACGAGCCGCGCTACGCCAGCCTGCCCAACATCATGAAGGCCAAGAAGAAGACCTTGGACATCAAGGAATTGGCCTCCTACGGCGCCGACACCGCGCCGCGCCTGAAGGTCCTGAAGGTCACCGAGCCGCCGAAGCGCGCCGGCGGCGTCAAGGTGGAAACCGCGGCCGATCTGGTCGCCAAGCTGAAGACCGAAGCGGGGGTCCTGTAAGATGGCCGTTCTCGTCATCGCCGATCACGACAATGCGTCGCTGAAGGACAACACTCACAAGACGGTCACCGCCGCCAAGGCGCTGGGCGACGTCGACGTGCTGGTCGCCGGCCAGGGCTGCAAGGCCGTCGCCGACGCCGCCGCCAAGATCGACGGCGTGCGCAAGGTGCTGCTGGCCGAGAGCGCCGAGCTGGGCCAAGGCCTGGCCGAGGCTGTCGAAGCTCTCGTCGTGCCCTTGATGAGCGGCTACGACGCCGTGCTGACGCCGGCCACCTCGCAGGGCAAGAACTTCAGCCCCCGGATCGCCGCCAAGCTGGACGTGGCGCAAATCTCCGAAATCGTCGAAGTCATCGACGCCTCGACATTCGTGCGCCCGATCTACGCCGGCAACGCGCTGGAGACGATACAGTCGTCGGACGCCAAGAAGGTGATCACCGTGCGGCCGACCGTGTTCAAGGCGGCCAGCGAAGGTGGCTCATCCCCGGTCGAGGTGATCTCGGCCGCAGCCGCGCCAGCCAAGACCCACTTCGTGGATCAGAAGATCGTCAAATCGGCCCGTCCGGACCTGGGCGCCGCCAAGATCGTGGTCTCCGGCGGCCGGGCCATGGGTTCTGCCGAGGAATTCCAGCGGATCATCGAGCCGCTGGCCGACAAGCTGGGCGCCGCCGTTGGCGCCAGCCGCGCGGCGGTGGACGCCGGCTATGCGCCCAATGACTATCAGGTCGGTCAGACCGGCAAGGTGGTGGCGCCCGCGCTCTACATCGCCATCGGCATCTCTGGGGCCATCCAGCACCTGGCCGGCATGAAGGACTCCAAGGTCATCGTGGCGATCAACAAGGACGGCGACGCGCCGATCTTCCAGGTCGCCGACTATGGCCTGGTGGCGGACTACAAAGTCGCCGTGCCGGAACTGATGGCCGCCCTGACCGCCGCCGGGGTGTAGACTCTTGCGCCTGCCGCGCGGTGGCGAGGCGGTGATCGATGAGCGCAAGGTCATCGACTACCTGCTTTCGACGACACACGCGGTAGGGCGTCACAAGGCGCGAGTTTTCTTTAGCGCCCTAGGCTTAGCGGTCGAGGACGCTCCAATTATAGTAGCCGCTTTGCGATCCGCTGCCGTTACCGGAGATGCCACTCTGGTAGGCCAAGACGACTATGGCATGCGCTACCGCATCGATTTTCGGATGACACATTCTGGCAAGAGTGGAATTGTTCGTAGTGCGTGGCGGGTCCCACCGGGCGAAAGCCATGCGATATTTCTGACGGCTTTCATGATATGATACCGCAATGTTCCGCCTGTTAGACACAGTGACCCTGCGGACTGGCCGCCCCGACCTTGGCATCACCGCGGGCCAAGTGGGTGCGGTCGTGCTCGTCCATGACGATTTGAACTATGAAGTCGAATTTGTCGGCGAAGACGGTCAAGCACTCGCACTGGTGAACGTTCAGGAAGCCAATCTGGTCGTTTGGGAGCCGCAATCCCAGTCGGCGCTGACGCAGCGCCGGTAAGATCTGTCGGGCGGAATGAACCTCTAGACAGTCGTTGTAGTCCCTACTTTCTGACTCTCATCCCATCGAGTCAGAGCCGCCCCGCCGGCCCACACGCTACCCTCTCCCTCTCGTCGCGCTGCGCGCGCGGGGGAGAGGAGATGCGCCTGAGCACCCGCAGCCTAGTCTCGCACCCTGCGACTTATTGCGACGCAGCAAACCCCTTGTCGCACCGCGCCATGAGCGTATTAGATGCAGCCCGCAAGATTGGGCTGCGCAGGCGCCGAGGGGTTGAGGCCAGTGGGTGATATCAAAACTGTTGGCGTGATCGGCGCCGGCCAGATGGGATCCGGGATCGCGCACGTTTGCGCCTTGGCCGGCTACGAAGTGCTGCTGCACGACGTCAGCCGCGAGCGGATCGACCAGGGCATCGCCAGCATCGAAAAGAATCTGGTGCGGCAGGTCTCGCGCGGCATCATCGAGCCGGACGCCATGGAAGCGGCCATGAAGCGGATCAAGCCGGCGGGCGAGCTTCAGACCATTGGCGCCACGGACCTGGCCATCGAGGCGGCCACCGAAGACGAAGAGACCAAGAAGACCATCTTCCGGGCGCTGTCGCCGCACCTTGCGCCCAAGACCTTGCTGGCCTCCAACACCTCGTCGATCTCGATCACCCGCCTGGCGTCAGCGACGGACCGGCCTGAGAAGTTCATCGGCCTGCACTTCATGAATCCCGTGCCACTGATGAAGCTGGTGGAGATCATTCGCGGCATCGCCACGGGTCCTGAGACCTATGAGATCGCCGTCGGCTTCGCCAAGTCGCTGGGCAAGACCACCTCCAACGCCGAGGACTTCCCGGCCTTCATCGTCAACCGCATCCTGGTGCCGATGATCAACGAGGCGATCTACACCCTCTATGAAGGCGTCGGCACCGTGGAGGCCATCGACACCGCCATGAAGCTGGGCGCCAACCACCCGATGGGGCCGCTGGAGCTCGGCGATTTCATCGGCCTGGACACCGTTCTGTCGATCATGAACGTGCTCTATGAAGGGCTGGCGGACTCGAAGTACCGCCCCTGTCCGCTGCTGGTGAAATATGTCGAGGCCGGCTGGCTGGGCCGCAAGGCCAACCGCGGCTTCTACGACTACCGCGGCGAAGTCCCGGTCCCCACGCGGTAAATTTCCTCCCCCGTCGCGCCCGCCCCGCCCCCTGCGACCGTTAATCGTTCGACTTGAGCCGCCGACGCGGCGGATACTAAGCCCGGTGATTCGGATGGCGGAACCATGCGACGGCTGACGCTCGCGCTGCTCTGCGCAACCTATCTGTGCCTCTCGTTGATCGTTTCGCTGACCCTGTGGCGCAACGGCGGCGGGTGGGGCGCGGGCGTGGCCGCTCTGGTGGGCGGGCTGGGGCTGTGCTTC
>JAYTFM010000007.1:0-72448 GCA_043734425.1 Alphaproteobacteria bacterium | reverse complement strand
ATGTTCAGCTCCATCGGTCCGACTGGACCGACCACCGCCTTGGCGCCGCGCGCCACCGCCAGCTTCAGCGCCTGGGCCGCATCGCGCACCCGGAAGGCCATGGCGTTGGCCGAAGGGCCATGGATGTCGCGGAACGCCGCCGCCTGGCCTGACGGCTCCATGTTGAGGATGAAATTGATATCGCCCTGGCGGAACCGCAGCACGTTCTTGGACCGATGCCGCGCCACCGCCGTAAAGCCCATCTTCTCGAACAAATCCTTCAGGCGTTCCGGCTCGGGCGCGGTGAACTCGACAAACTCAAAGCCGTCAGTGCCGAGCGGGTTGTCGAACAGATCGCGGGTCGGAACAGGTGTCGAAGCAGACATGGGCGGCCTCCTGGCGCACAGTTAGTATCATATGCAACTATTGTGCGGAAGGGTCGAGACAACCTCATCGCCCCCTGCTAGCCAAGGCTTCTGACGTCCGGGCGGAATCACTGATGCTTCGCAAATTGTATGACTGGGTGATGTCGCTCGCCGCCTCACCGCGCGCGCCTTTGGCGCTGGGCCTAATCGCGTTTTCCGAAGGGCTGTTCTTCCCGATCCCGCCGGACGTGCTGTTGATGCCGATGGTGCTGGCGAACCGCGCCAAGGCCCTGCGCTATGCGGCGATCTGTCTGGTCTGCTCGATCCTGGGCGGCTCGACCGGCTATGCGGTAGGCTATTTCCTGCAGCCGGTCGGACGCTGGATCCTGTCGCTGACCGGCGGCGACTTCGGGGCGTTCCAGGCGTGGTATTCCCAATGGGGGGCGCTGCTGATCGCCATCCCGATCCCCTATAAGATCACCGCGATCGCCTCGGGGATGGCGAAGCTTGACTTCCCGCTGTTCGTCGGCGTCTCGATTCTGGTGCGCGGTCTGCGGTTCGGCCTGGAAGCCCTGCTGCTCAAAGCCTATGGCGAGCCGATCCGCAGCTTTGTCGAAAAGCGGCTCGCGCTCACCGCCAGCGCCGTCGCCGTGGTGATCGTCGGCGCGCTGACGCTGCTGAAGTTCGCGCTCTGAGCGTGCGCGGGTTATAGATCGGCCATGACTTCGGCGCTCCGACCTTTCCTTGACCGCTGGCGGCTGTGCGCGGTGCTTGCGGCGGCGGCCATGCTGGCCACAGCGCACGCCTTTCAGACCTTCGGCGGCTATGCGCCCTGCACGCTGTGTCTTCGCCAGCGTGAGGTCTATTGGGTGATCCTCGGGGCCGGACTGGTGTTCATGGTGCTGGTGCGCACCCCCGGCGGGCCGCGCTGGCGGCAAGCGACGTGCTGGGTTCTGGGCCTGGCGTTTCTGACCGGGGGCGCCATCGCGATCTATCACGCCGGGGCGGAGTGGAAGATCTGGCCAGGACCGCAGGCCTGCGCCTCGACGGGATCAGGCCACGTCAGCGCCTCCGACATGCAAGCCCTGCTCTCCGGCGCCAAGGTCCGACCACCGGCGTGTGACCAGGCGCCGTGGGTGTTCGCCGGCCTGTCGATGGCCGGCTGGAACGCCGTGATCTCACTGGCGCTCGCGGGCCTCAGCGTCCTGGCGGCGCTTCGCGAGCGCACCAAGCGATGAGCGCCAAGCCGATCCCGCCGCGCCCGGGCCGGGGCGCCCAGGCCGCCCGCATGGCTGAGATTCTACGGGTCGATCAGGCCGGAGAACTGGCCGCCGTGCAGATCTATCGCGGGCAACGCGCGGTGCTGGGCGCAGCTCCGGCCCACGCGCGCCTCGCCGGCCAGCTTGCCGAGATGGAAGCCCAGGAAGCCGTGCATCTGGCCCGCTTCGACCAGCTGCTGACCCAGCGCCGAGTGCGTCCGACCGCGTTCGCCCCGGTATGGCGGCTGGCCGGTTTCGCCCTGGGGGCCGGCACGGCGTTGCTGGGCGAGAAGGCGATCCACGCCTGCACCGAGGCCGTGGAGACCGTGATCGAGGGCCACTATGCGGCGCAGATTGCAGAGCTGACGGACCGCGACCCAGACCTCGCCGCCGAGCTCACCACCTATCGCACCGAGGAGCTGGCCCACCGCGATCAGGCGATCGAGGATGGCGCGCATCAGGCGCCCGGCTATGCGCTGCTGTCCGCCGTGATCCGCACCGGTTGCCGCGCCGCAATTCGACTCAGCGAAAAGATTTAGTCGCCAAGGCTTCATTGTTCTGCTTTTGTTCAGATCAAGGAGTCGGGCAGATGGCGGATGGCGGCAGGGTTTGGGAACGGGCGCAGCGGTTCGGCGAGGCGCGGCTGGCGGCGGCGGGCGCGGCCCGCTCCAGCCTGTGGGCGCACTGCGGATGTGGCCGGGAGGCGGTGATCGATCCTGGACCCTGGATGGCCCAGGGCCTCGGCCGGCAAGCGGTCGAGACCCTGGAAGATCGTCTGCGCTGCCTGTGCGGCGCGCGGCGGGTCAGCCTGGAGATCCGCGACCTGGCCGAAGCGCCCAGTTACGGCGCGGACAGCGGTGGCGCGGGCGGGATCTATGTGTTCCGCTAAATGGCGGCGGTGGCCAGCGCCATGCGCTTTCGCGAGCGCCGCAGCATGGCGCCGGTCAGGCCGAAGCCGAGGATCATGATCGCCCAGGTGGCGGGCTCAGGAACTTCGGCGATGGCGAAGCTCTGGTGGGCGCCGTTTGTGCCGTACTTGCCCGTTTCGCTGATGAATTTTACCTTGCCGTGGACTTGGCCATAGCCGGTCAGGCTCGCGTAGTAGTTCGAGCTTGAATAGGTGTTGATGTAGCTGTTGACGGCGGTGTTGATCGCGGTCGAATTCCAGGTCGAATAGACATTGTAGGTCGGATTGACGACCTTCCAGATCGCGCCTTGAACGGCCGACATCCGGCTCAGCTTGTCCGATGTCACCGCGCCGGAGCTGTTGTAGATCAGCGTCCCATAATTCACCAACCGAGCCACCTGGAGCTTCTGGGTGTTGGACAGCGGCGTGCCGCCAACGAACGGCGTGCCGGTCAGGTACTTCGAATTGGTCGTCAGGTTGTATTTGGTGTCGTACTTGAGATTGATCGTGCCCAGATTGATGTTGTGGAAGATGTCCACGCAGAAGCCGACCATGTCGAACCCTGAACTCATTGCGCCGGTATGCGGCGTGGCGCCGGTTCCCAGGAAGGTCGTGAACTTGACCGGCGCCATATAGGTGTACTCGTTCGTGCCCGGCCCGCCGATGTAGCCGATGCGCGAGGTATTCATGCTGGCCTTCTGCAGGAAGAACTGCGTGGCATGTCCCGGTCCGGCCACAGAAAGACTGCAAGCCAGAGCCATTGCGGGAATCGCCAGCTTAATGACGCGTGAAATTGCGCTGCGATTGGGACGGTCTGTCTTGAACTGGAACATGCGAATTCTCCGCGGCCGATTTTCGCCTGTGGCGTGCAGAGTTCATGCCAGGGGGGAAATATGGCGGTGCTGTGGAGCGCTGCCCGACCTCTAAGCCTCCAGTTCGATGTCCCAGTAGAGGTAGTCCAACCAGCTTTCGTGCAAGTGGTGGGGCGGGAAGCGGCGGCCGCATTCCTGGAGTTCCCAGGCGGTCGGGCGACGCGGTTTCAGGCGCGGATGCATATGCGCCTCGTGCGGCGTACGCCCGCCCTTGGTCAGGTTGCAGCGCGCGCAGGCGGTGACGATGTTGTCCCAGGTGGTCCGCCCGCCCCGCGAGCGGGGGATAACATGGTCAAACGTCAGGTCCTCGGCCGCATGGCAGTACTGGCAGCAGAATGCATCGCGCAGGAACAGGTTGAAGCGCGTGAAGGCTGGCGGGCGATCCTGGGCCACATAGCGCTTTAGCGACACCACGCTGGGCAATTGCATGTCGAAGGAGGGCGAGCGGATCACCTGATCATAGGTCGAGACCACATCGACCCGATCCAGGAACACCGCCTTGATGACTTCCTGCCACGGCCAGAGCGACAGGGGATAGTAGCTCAAGGGCCGGAAATCGGCGTTGAGCACCAGACAGGGCCAGCCGGACGGCGCATGACTAAGCACCTGCATGACAGGTCCTGCCGGCATCGGCGAGCGGGGCTAGGGCGGTGGGAGTCTGACTGAAGACGCGATCCTCGGCGAAGGCGGGTGAGACTTGCGAGGAAAAGGATAGGCCCGATTCGGAGACAACTCCACGAAATCGGCGGTATTAGCGACGCCGTTGCCTCGCCCGGTCTTCAACGGGCGAGGCTCAGCGGCAGGGCACGTCAGGCGCCGAGGAACGCGGTGGCGCCGGCGATGGTCAGGGCCAGGCCCACGGTGGCGAAGGACACCAGGACGTCGAGGATGCGGTTCAGGGAGAAGGTCATTGGCAGTTTCCTTGTTGTTGGACCCGGCGAGGCCGGGGGGTGGTCCGTCTGGACAATGTTTAGATAGCAGTATCTGAACACTGCGCAGATCATTGATTATGCCGGATCGGTATGCATTTTTGCACGGACCAGTCGGCGTGAGCCGGCGACGAAAAAGGGGCCCGCAAGGGGCCCCTTCTCGTACGTCGACCTCGCTTGGGGAGAAGCTAGGCGCCGAGACCTGCCGTGGCGACGGCCGCCGTGAGGCCGAGGAACAGCAGGAAGGCCGGAGCCAAACGATCGAGGAGACGTTCGAAATTCGTGAGAGACATGACACACACCTTTCAGTTGGAACCCAATTTCTGTTTGGGACCCAATTTCTGTTTGGAACCCCAGGGTAGCGGGGCGCGTTTCTTATTTGAACAATGCTAAGATAGGCCCTATCTGATCAGCGTCAAGATATCTTTACGCCGTTCGGATGTGAATTTATGGTAACGTCATGAGAGAAGCTCAAAGCGCCGCCGCCCGCCGCTATCACCACGGTGATCTTCGCCGGGCGCTTGTCGACGCCGCCCGTCGCCTGCTGGAGGCCGAAGGCCCTTCCGCCCTCTCTCTTCGCGCTGTGGCCCGCGAGGCCGGCGTCAGTCCTGCCGCCCCCTATCACCACTTCAAGGACAAGGCCGAGCTGCTCGACGCCGTGGCCCAGGAGGGCTGGGACATCCTGCAGAGCCAGATGAAGGCCGCCAAGAGCGGGGCCGAGGGCCTGGAGCAGCTCACCGCGCTGGGCGTGGCCTACGTCGCTTTCGCGCGGGAAAATCCGGCCCTCTATCGGGTCATGTACGACGCCGCCCGCGACCGCGAAGCCCTGCCGATGGACGTCAAGGAATGGGACGACAGCGCCTACTGTATGGTGCGCGACACCATGATCGAGCATGGCGCCGACCCGCGCGCGGAAAAGGACCTGGAGCTGGCGACCATTGCGGCCTGGTGCGGTGCGCATGGCCTGGCGGAAATGACCGGCTTCAAACAGTTCGACCACATGAAGGAACAGCTCGGCGGCGAGCAGGCCTTCGTCGAACAGGTGCTCAATCACATGGGCCTGTTCCCCAGGCGGCCCGGCAGCTGCTAAATCAGGCGGGTGTTCGTCACCCGCTTCGCCCCCTCGCCCACCGGCCGCCTGCACCGCGGCCACGCGTTCTCGGCGCTGACGGCCTGGACGGCGGCGCAGCGCGCGGGCGGACGATTCCTTCTCCGCATCGAGGATATCGACGTCACCCGCTGTCGGCCCGAGTTCGAGGCCGGGATACTGGAAGACCTGAGCTGGCTGGGGATAGGCTGGCAAACGCCCGTCCGGCGGCAGTCTGACCACCTCAGCGACTATGGCGCGGCGCTGGCGCGCCTGGAGGCCGAGGGCTTAATCTATCGCTGCTTTCGAACCCGCAGCGAGCTGGTCGCCGAACCGCCTAACGAATTCGCCGCCGCGCCCCATGGCCCGATGGACGCCTTTCGGGGCCAGCCCCTGCCGCCCGACCAGGAAGCCGGTCGCCTCGCCGCCGGCGACGGCTACGCTTGGCGGCTCTCGCTGGACGCGGCCAAGGCGCGCCTGGGCGGGTTCGAGGGCCTGACCCTCCAGGTCGCCGGCCAGGGCGTGATTCCGGCGCGGCCAGAGATCGGCGGCGACATTGTGCTGGCCCGCAAGGACGTGCGCGTGGCCTACCATCTTGCCGCCGTGATCGACGACGCCTTGCAGGGCGTGACCCACGTGATCCGCGGCGAGGATCTGGCCGAAGCGGCCCACGTCCACCGCCTGCTGCAGGCGCTGCTGGACCTGCCCACTCCCACCTATGTCCACCACCGACTGATCCTCGGTCCGGATGGCAAACGTCTGGCCAAGCGCGACCTTGCGGAAACCTTGCAGGCGCTTCGCGAGCGCGGCGCAACGGCTGCGGAGCTGCGAAGCGAGTTCGGATTCGGCTGAGAGTGCTCGCTGCGGGGCCGAATTAACCGGACTCTAGAGCATTCCGTCTTTTGACGGAATCGGGATTCTCAAATCAGCGGTGATCTGATTCAACGTATCAGCTGGGTCGGAGGCCAGCTGTGATGACGGCTCCCTATTCGATGGATCTTCGTGAGCGGGCGCTGACCCGTAAGGCGCTGGGTGAGACGCACCGCCAGATCGCCGAGGCTCTGCAGATCAGCGCCTCATGCATCTCCAAGTGGGCGGGACGCGAGCGGGAGACCGGCTCGGCGGCTCCGGCCAAGATCGGGGGCTACAAGGCCCGTGTGCTGTCTGGCGCCAACGCCGATTGGCTGCGGGCGCGGGTCGCGGCGGGTCCGTTCACGTTGCAGAGCCTGTCGGACGAACTGGCCGAGATCGGGGTCAAGGCCCACCCTAAGGCGGTGTGGATCTTCGTCCACGCCGAGGGGCTCAGCTTCAAAAAAAACCCTGCTGGCCGAGGAGCAGACGCGCCCTGACGTGGCCCGCCGGCGGACCCGCTGGAAGGCCCATCAGATGAAGGTGGAGCCTCAGCGCCTGGTGTTCATCGACGAAACCTGGATCAAGACCAACATGGCGCCCCTTCGCGGTTGGGGTCCGCGCGGCCAGCGCCTCAAGGCCTATGCGCCCTTTGGCCACTGGACGACCCTGACCTTCATCGCCGCCCTGCGGCATGATCGCATCGATGCGCCCTGGGTCTATGAAGGGCCGATCAACGGCGAGGCCTTTCTGCTTTATGTCGCAACCCAGCTGGCCCCCACGCTCCAGCCCGGCGACGTGGTGATCTTGGACAACCTCGGCAGCCACAAGGGCAAGGCCGCCAGAGCCGCCATCCGCGAGCGCGGAGCCCACCTCATCTTCCTGCCGCCCTACTCCCCCGACCTCAACCCCATCGAGCAGGTCTTCGCCAAGCTCAAGCACCTCATGCGCAAGGACCAGCCCCGCCAAGTCGAGGCCACTTGGCGAAAGGCCGGTCAACTCCTCGACCTCTTCACCCCCCAGGAGTGCGCAAACTACCTCGCCAACTCCGGATATGGTTCCGTCTAATGACGGGATGCTCTAGGAGTTACGACCCTAAATCGGCGGGCAATGACCTCCCCCAACACCCCACGCGAAGCGGCGTCGGCCGAAGCTGCGCGACTGGCCGCCTTGGCGGGCATGGACATCCTCGACAGCCCGCCCGAGGCCATCTTCGACAGCCTCACGCGCCTCGCCGCCCTCACGTTTGACGCGCCGATCACGCTGGTGTCACTAGTCGACGCAGAACGGCAGTGGTTCAAGTCCTGCATCGGACTCGACACTCGGGAGACGGCCCGGAACGTGGCGTTCTGCGACTATGCGATCCGCAGCCCCGAAACGCTGGTGGTGCTGGACGCGACGAAGGACAGCCGCTTCCGGAGCAACCCCCTGGTGACCGGAAAGCCAGGCATCCGCTTCTACGCGGGGGCGCCCCTGATCGTCCCAGATGGCCACCGCCTTGGCACTCTGTGCGTCATCGACACCGATCCGCGCCCTGAGTTCGACGCCGCAGCCTGCGCGAAACTCGAAGCGATGGCCGCCGCTGTCACCGACGCCCTGATCATGCGGCGCGACATTTCAAACCGGGACGCGCTCGCCCGCGAACAGAAGGTCAATCGCGCTCTGCTCGAACAGGCCGATGAGCTGGCTGGACTGGGTCAATGCTCATGGGACGTGCGAACCGGCGTCGTCACCTGGTCGCCGGTCCTCCACCAAATCCACGGCCGCGAGGTGTCGCTCGGAGCGCCCGATCTGGCCGAAATGATGCGCTACTACCATCCCGACGACGCGGCCGTTATGGCCACGGCGATTGAGCGGGCGGTGAAGTACGGCGAACCCTGCGCGCTGAATGTGCGGATCATCCGCCCGGATGGCGAGCTACGCCATGTCACCGTGCGCGGGGCGTGCGAAGTTGACGAGGCGGGCAATACGACCGTTCTATACAGCACCTTCGTCGACATCACCGATCTCAGGATCGCCGACGAAGCGACCCGACTCAACGCTGAGCGCCTGAGTTTCCTCATGGAGCAGTCTGCGGATGTGATCGTCCGCATTGAGCCCACCAAAGGTGTCACCTGGGTCTCACCGAGTTGTCGTTCCCTGGGCTACCAACCGGACGAGCTGTTGGGCCACAAGAGCAACGACCTTATTCACCCCGACGACCTGCCGAACACGCTAGAGGTGCGCGCGGCCCGCTTTGCGGGCCTGCCCGATCCTCCGGGCAGTACTCGGGAACAACGTGTCCGGCACAAGGACGGCCGGTGGATTCTTTTCGAAGGCAACCCGACCGTCGTGCGCAACGCCGACGGCGAGACGGTGGAAATCATCAACATTCTGCGAGACGTGACGGTGCATCGCGAGCTTGCGGAAGCGCTGAAGACCGCGCGGGAGGCCGCCGAGACAGTGGCCGGGGTCAAGAGCGACTTCATGGCCAATATGAGCCACGAAATCCGCACGCCGTTGACCGCGATCATCGGCTACACCAATCTTCTCGCCGAGTGCAGCGGGCTCGACGCCACCGCGCAAACCTATCTGGCGCGGGTCAAGACGGCCAACCGGATCCTACTCTCAATCGTCAATGACGTTCTCGACTTCTCAAGGCTTGAAGCCGGACAGATTAGCGTCAAGACGAGTCCGGAGCAGCCGTCGAGTTTGATACGGGATTGCCTGATGCTGTTTGCGCCGCAGGCAGACGCGAAGGGACTCATCATCGATTTCGATGTGGTCGACACGCTCCCCGAACGCGTCGACATCGACCCTCACCTGACGCGTCAAATCCTCCTCAATCTCATCGGCAACGCCGTAAAATTCACCGACAGCGGTCACGTTCGCGTCCGGACAGGTCACGACCCAGTCAGTGGACGGCTCAGCGTGTGGGTCGAAGACACCGGCCTCGGAATGGACGACGGCCTGCTTGCACAATTGTTCCAGAGGTTCTCACAGGTAGATGCTTCCTCCACACGGCGACACGGCGGCACGGGGCTTGGCCTAGCCATCAGCCGTGGGCTCGCGGAGGCGATGGGCGGCGTGATCGAAGTCGTGAGCGTCGTCGGGCGGGGTACGACATTCCTGCTTCAGCTTCCCGCCCCGATCTCTGAGGCGATCCACGAGAACGAAACACCAGCTTCACTCCGGCACGAAGCGCCTCTTCGCGACGTCCGGCTATTGGTGATCGACGACAATCCGAACAACCTCGAATTGGCCAGCGTCGTCTTTGGACACTTGGGCGCGGATGTCACCCAGGCGCGCTCGGGCGCAGAGGGTCTTGCGACAGCTCAGAGCACGCCGGTGGATGCAATCCTGCTTGATCTCCGCATGCCCGGAATGAGCGGCCCGTCCCTGCTGGGCGAAATACGGGCTGGCGGCGGGCCAAACCAGACGGCGCCGGTGCTGGCGTTCACCGCCGGCCCGGCCCCCATGCAGGAGATGCAGGCGCTGGGGTTCGACGGGGTGGTGCGCAAGCCGATGGTTTCGCAGCATGCGCTCAACGCCATCAGGGCGGCGATCAGAGGCTTTGACAATACGGAGTGTGAAGTTGCAGCGGCCTGAACGTGATCGCGGGCGGATCTTGATCGTCGAAGACGAGCCAATGGTGATGGAACTCATCACCACCCGCTTGATCCTGGCCGGCTATATGACCTCCGGCGCACGGAACGGCGAGCTCGCGCTCGAACGGATCGCAGAGGTGAAACCCAACGCCATGATCCTTGACATCAACATGCCTGGCCTTGACGGGTTCGGGGTGTTGAGGAGGCTGAAGGAAACTGGCGTCATCGCCCAGCTCCCGACCCTGGTGCTGACCGCACGGAACAGCCCTGATGATGTTCGACGCGCGGTCACCCTGGGCGCACGCGACTATCTCGCCAAGCCCTTCAGCGACGAACAGCTGCTAGGCCGAGTCGCCCGTCTGGTCCGCAAGGTCAGTCCTGCGCCCTCAGCGCCCCGGCGCGACCTGCCCGGGGACAGCGACGCCTTGATGCTCTAGGTCAGCGCGGACTTCGCCGCAGGCGGCGGTGCCTCGATGAGGGTTGCCGCGCCCAATGTCATGACCGAGGGTGGCGGTCGCGACCGCACGACCTGAAGGCTAGAGCAAGCCGCGCGATATAGGAATCACGCGACTTGCTCTAGATTTTTGTTTTCGCATCGTTTTTGCGGAAAACCGGTGCCCACTTTTCCGCACGATGCTCTAGACCGCCAGTTTGGACGATTCCCGCATCAACGTGAAATCTGACGCCACCGCACCTGCTGGCGGAACCCAATGGCGTGAGGTCGCCGTCCTGCTTGTGGGCGCCTGCATCATCGGGTGCTCGCCGATCCTCGTGCGACTTGCGGAGGCGGGACCATCGGCGGCGGGCTTCTGGCGCCTGGCGTTCAGCCTGCCCTTGCTGGCGGTGATGGCGCTGCGCGCACCCGGCGGCCTCGGGCGACCGCCGCCGCTGGCGCTGCTGGCGGGGTTGTTCTTCGCTCTCGACCTGGGCTTCTGGCACTATTCCGTGCGCTACACCTCCGTGACCAACGCCACGGTGTTGTCCAACCTGACGCCGGTGGTGGTGACCGCCTTCGCCTGGATCTTCCTGCGCCAGCGACCGCGTGGTCTGTTCCTGATCGCCGTGGCGACGGCCGTCGGCGGCGCCTGGCTGATGGCTGCGGACAGGGGTAGCGGCCAGCTTCTCAACCAGCCGCTCGGCGATCTTCTCGGGGTGATGACCGCGCTCTGGTATTCGCTTTATTTCCTGACGATGGCGCAGGCGCGCAAAGTCGACGGGACCAGCCGCCTGATGTTCTGGGTCAGCCTGGCCGGCGCGCCGCTTGTGCTGGGCGCGGCGGTGCTGCTGGGCGAGGACCTCACGCCGGCCAGCCTTGGCGGCTGGGCCGCCTGCATCGGCCTGGGGCTCATGCATGTCACCGGCCAGGGCTCCATCGCCTGGGCCATGGGCCGCCTGCCGATGGCGACCGCCTCGGTGGTGGTGCTGATACAGCCGGTGGTGGCCGCCATCCTGGGCTGGCTAATCTTCGCCGAAGCCATCGGGCCGTTGCAGGCCCTGGGTGCGGCGGTGACGCTGACGGGGGTGGTGCTGGCGCAGTGGGCTTCGCGCAAAGATGTAGCGGTCAGCTGAGCCCCCACGCCCGCCGCGCCGTCTCAATGGCCTGAAGCTTGGCCTCAAACGGTCCCCAGTCATCCTGCTCGGCAATTGGCGCCCAGATCGCTTCGATCTGATCGATCAGCAGTTCCTCAGGATCGGGCCGCTCGAAATACGGATCGTCCAATCGCTCCGCGCCGACCGCGTCATAGGTCGCGATTCGGGTCTTGAAATCATCGAACGCCGGGTCGCCATAGACCTCCGCCCGGACTCCGGCCGCGCGATCGCGCCGACAGAACCAGTCGAAGAAGAACGGCTCCCAGCGCAGCCGCTCGCCGCCGGCCGCCAGGCCCCGGAACGCGGCCTGCACCAGGGCGGCGTCCTCGTCGTCGGTGCGGGGGGCCAGGCCCAGCCGCGCCAGCATCGCCGCCGCCAACTCCTGGCGATAAGTTGGGCCGAATCCGTTCAACGCCTCCACCAGCAGATCGCTGTCGCTGACCAGCGTCAGACAGCCGGCCAGTTGCTGCAGGTTCCAGAACACCGCCTCGGGCTGCCGGCCGAACGCATAGAGCCCGTTGTGATCGAAGTAGGCTGCCGTGAAGTTGGGGTCCGACAGCGGCAGGAACCGGTAGGGCCCGTAGTCGAAGCTCTCACCGGTGATGTTCATGTTGTCGGTGTTCAGCACGCCATGCACGAAGCCCGCCGCCATCCAGCGGGCGACAAGCCGGGCGCTGCGGGCGATCACGACGTTCAGCAGCGCAGCGGCGCGGTTCGCAGCGCCCTCAAGGTCGGGATAGTAGTTGGCGATCACATGGTCGATGAGCGCGTCGATCCGATCGGCCGCCTCGAAATAGGCGTGTCGCTGGAACGTCCCGAACCGGATGTGGCTGTGCGACAGGCGCACCAGAACCGCGCCGCGGGTCGGGCTGGGTTCGTCGTTGCGCTCCAGAGCTTCGCCGGTCTCGATAAGCGAGAACGAGCGGGAAGTCGGCACGCCCAGGGCTTCCAGCATGGCCGTGGCCAGCACCTCGCGCACGCCGCCCTTCAGTGTCAGCCGGCCATCGCCGGAGCGGGACCAGGGCGTCTGGCCCGAACCCTTGGTTCCGAGATCGAGGAGGCGATCTGTGCCAACCTCCCGCAGCTGCGCGAACAGGAAGCCGCGTCCGTCCCCAAGGCCGGGGTTGTAGTTGCGGAACTGGTGGCCGTGATAGCGCTGGGCCAGCGGCGGATCGAGGTTGCCCGGCAGGGGCTCGAAGCGGCCGAAGTGGGCGATCCATTCGGCCTCGCTTAGACCCTCAAGGCCGACGGTCGTCGCCGCTCGATCATTGCGATAGCGCAGCAGGGTCTTGGGAAACCGCGCGGCGGCCACCGGATCGGCGAATTCCGCGCCGAGCAACGGAAGGCGCGGATCAGCGCGATAGGCGGGCGTGAGCGGCATAGTCGGCTGCTAGCGGCCCTGGACGCTCGCGGCAAGCGTCAGCGAAGTCCGAAGAAGCCGAGAACCACCAGGACGACAACGACCAGGCCGACGATGTAGATGATGCTGTTCATGTGCTCAGATCTCCGGTTCAGCGTCCTTACGAAACGCAGAAGAACAGCGAGCAGTTCCGCACGCCCCTAGATCAGCGCCGGTCGGTCTTGCGACGCAGCCAGGCGGCGATGGGCGTGAAGGTCAGTCCCTGGACCGCGACTGAGAACACGCAGACGGCATAGGTCACCACCAACAAGGTGGGTCGCTGCGGCCCCGGTGGG
This sequence comes from Alphaproteobacteria bacterium, assembly GCA_043734425.1. Lineage (GTDB taxonomy): Bacteria > Pseudomonadota > Alphaproteobacteria > Caulobacterales > Caulobacteraceae > Phenylobacterium. The sequence goes on along the minus strand of JAYTFM010000007.1, from coordinate 59,329 downwards.
ATGCCGTATACGCGCGTCATCCCGCCATGCCGGGCAGCAACATCGGCTATCCTGGCTGCCAGCCGCGGACGGCCAGCAGGGTGAAAAAGCCCACCACATAGGCCACGGGCACATGCCAGCCCTGCCGCAGCCAGGTGAGCACCGAGCGGCCTTCCGGGAAGAGGTTGGTCAGCGCCACACCCGCCGAGGATCCAAACCAGATCATCGAGCCGCCGAACCCGACCGCATAGGCCAGGAACGCCCAGTCATAGCCACCCTGTTCCAGCGCCAGCGCCGTCAGCGGGATGTTGTCGAACACTGAAGAGAGGAACCCGAGGCCGAACGTCGTCTGCCACGTAGGCTCCGGCAATGAGCTCACCGGCATGAGTGACGCGGCCGCCACCAGGCTGACCAGGAACAGCGCGCCCTTCAGCGCCGGTCCCGCCAGCTTCCAGTCAGGCTGTGCCAGCGGCGCGGTGAGGAAAAGCGACGCCCAGACGGCCAAACCCAGCCAAGGCGCGATCTCCTCGCCCGTTGTCAAAAGGTTCGCCGTCACATTGGCCCCCACCGCCGAGATCAGGATGATCGCCACGATCACCACCCGCCGCCACTGGATCGGATGGCCCGGCTCGTCATATTTCAGGACCGGCTGATAGCGTTGCTGCGAGAGCGCGCCCGCCACGCCGAACACCGCAAAGGCTGCGCCCGAGGCGATGAAAGCCGCCAGGACCGTGACGGGCGAAACGCCTTTCAGCCACATCAGCGTGGTGGTGGTATCGCCAATGACGCTGCCCGCACCGCCCGCGTTCGACGCCGCTACGATCGAGGCCAGGAAGCCCACACTGACCCGCCCCTTGTAGACGTGCCTCGCCATCACCCCGCCTATGATCGCTGCGGCGATATTGTCGAGGAACGCCGCCATGACGAAAATGATCGCCAGGAGGGCGAGACCGCCCAGCCATCCGTCGGGCAGGATGGCGGGCAAATGGTCCGGCAAGGCCGACTGCTCGAAATGATTTGCCAGGAGTTCGAACCCGACCAGCAACAGCAGCAGATTGCTCAGGATCACCCATTCGTGCCCGAGATGGCGCGCCAACGCCTCAAGCCCATGGCCCGTCGGAAAGCCGCTGACCAGCCCCTGATAGATCAACACCGCCGCCAGCCCGCTGACCGCCACGGTCAGGGCGTGGCGATGCAGTACGGCGACACCCAGAAGGGTCAGGCCGAACAGGTAGAATTCCAGGGGCGCGCCGAGCAAGGTCATGTCCATTCCTAGGCGGACGAGCCGGCCCGAGCCATCGGAATCGACGCGGCTTCAGCCGATCCGGACGCCCATACCGCCGTCGACCGGCAGGATGGCGCCGCTGATGAACTTGGCGTCGTCCGAAGCCAGGAACAGCGCCGCGTGGGCGGTGTCCCAGGCGCTGCCCATCCGCCCGCCCAGCGGCACACGGACGTTGCGCTCCTGACGCACCTCCTCCTGAGTGCGGCCGCTGGCGGCAGCGATGCCGGCCACCGCCATCGGCGTGTCCATCAGTCCCGGCTGCACGGCGTTGCAGCGAATGCCGTAGCGCGCTTGCGAGATCGCCACATGCGCCGTCAGACGGTTCACCCCGGCTTTGGAGACCTCATAGGCCAGCTGAATACCGCCGGCCCGCGCCGCTAGCGACGAGATGTTGACAATGGCTCCGGCCCCCTGGGCGCGCATGGGCTCCAGCGCCGCCTTGGTGACCAGCCACATGCCTTTCAGGTTCACTGCCAGGATACGGTCAAATGCCGCCTCCTCCACCCGATGCACCGGACCATCTCCGCCGCCGATCCCGACATTGTTGACCAGGATGTCCAGGCGGCCCAGGCGCGCCAGCGCTTCAGCGACGATCTGGGCGCAGTCCGCCGCCCTGACCACATCGGCCTGCAGCGCGCTGGCCTCGCCGCCGGCCTCGGCGATCATCGCCGCTGTCGCTTCAGCGCGCGCCAGGACCCGGTCCACGCACAGCACCCGCGCGCCTTCGCGGGCGAACAGCACCGCCATGGCGCGGCCGTTGCCGATGGTCTCGCCCGGGGTCTGGCCAGCCCCGACGACGAGCGCCGCCTTGCCCTCCAGGCGTCCGGCCATCAGAAGCCCTTTAGGTCGGGATCAAGCGTCTGGCCGGCGTCCAGCTGCACGCCGAAGGTGTTGAGGATCATCGAGACCTGGGTGTACTGGCCGCAGGTGAACACCAGATCCATGCACTGTTTCTCGGTGAAATGACCTCGCAGCGCCGACCACGTGGGCTCAGTGATGAAGTGGTCGGCGTTAAGCTCGTCGGCGGCGCGGATCAGGGCCGCGTCGGCATCGCTCCAGCCTGCGCCGGCGCCCTGCTTGATCCGCACAATCTCATCGGTGCTGAGCCCGGCCTCGAGGCCAATCCGCGTATGCTGGGTGAACTCATAGCCGGACTTGCAGAGGTACCCGATCCGCAGAATCACGATCTCCCGTTCGCGCTCGGGCAGGTCGTTGCGCCGCGACAGCACATAGCCGCCCCACGCATTGAACCGCGTCAGCGCCTTGGGCGCGTGGGCCAGGGTGCGGAAGATGTTCAGCACACCCATCTTGCCGCTGCGCATGGGCAGCAAGGCTTCCGCCTGTTCGGGCGTCAGGTCTTCGTCGCGCAGGGGCGCGATGCGGGGCGCGGTCAGTCTCATGGGGTGTCCTCGATCTTGGCGTTTTGTGGCCCTCAGCTTAGGGGCGCGGGCCAGCCACGTCAGTCGAAATATCCAACTCGGCGCGCGCCGCTCACAAGACACTTGCCGTCCGCCGCGTCTTGGCGTCCGCTAGGACCTCGCCAGCGCAACGGGGACGGCATGACACGGTTGAAATTGAACGGACGAGAGGTCCAGATCAGTGGCCCAGACGACGCGCCCCTGCTGTGGGCGATCCGCGACGAGATCGGCCTGACCGGGACCAAGTTCGGCTGCGGCATCGGCCAGTGTGGCGCGTGCACGGTGCACGTCGATGGCCAGGCCGTTCGGTCCTGCCTGACCCCGACCGGCGCGGTCGCCGGGCGATCAGTCACCACGATTGAAGGCCTCAGTCCAACCGGCGCCCACCCGGTCCAGCAGGCCTGGATCACCGCCCAGGCCCCGCAATGCGGCTACTGCCAGTCGGGTCAGATCATGCAGGCGGCGGCGCTGCTGGCCGCCAATCCACATCCCAGCGACGCCGACATCGACGCGGCGATGAACGGCAACCTCTGCCGCTGCATGGCCTATCCGCGCATCAAGCGGGCGATCAAGCTGGCCGCCAGTCAGAGCAGGACGGGCCAAGGCAAAACCAGCAAAGGGAAAGCAGCATGAGCCTGCATCTCGACACCGCCCTCGCCGCCCCTCTCGCCGCCGACCTCTCGCGACGCGGCTTCCTGGTCACCGTCAGCGCGGCTGGTGCGGCCTTCGGCCTGGCCGGTCCGGCAGACGCTGCGGCCGGCGCCTTCAGCCCCACCATCTGGTACGACATCGACCGGGCGGGCGTCGTCACCGTCCACATCATCCGCGCCGAGATGGGCCAGCACGTGGGCACCGCCATCGCCCGCATCGTCGCCGATGAACTGGAGGCCGACTGGTCCAAGGTCCGCATCGACCACGTCGATTCCGATCCCAAGTGGGGCCTGATGATCACCGGCGGCAGCTGGTCGGTCTGGCAGAGCTATCCGCTCTACAGCCAGGCGGGCGCGGCCGGTCGCATCGCCCTGATCGAGGCCGGCGCCAAGCTGCTGGGCGCCCAGCCCAGCGCCTGCATCGCTCGCAATGGCGCGGTCGTGGCCGGCAAGCGCTCGGTCTCCTATGGCGACATCGTCGCCAAGGGCCAGATCACCCGCAGCTTCACCGCCGAGCAGCTGGCCAAATTGCCGCTTAAGGCCCCGACTGAGCGGCGGCTGATCGGCAAGGCGGCCCGCGCCCGCGACATCCCCGGCAAGACTAATGGCCAAGGCGTCTACGGCCTCGACGCCAAGGCGCCGGGCATGATCTACGCCCGCCCGATGCTGCCCCCGACCCGCTATGGCTCGCAGGTGGTCTCCATCGACGACGGCCCCGCCAAGGCGATCCCCGGCTATCTCCGCAGCGTGGCCCTGGAGGATCCGTCCGGAACCGTGCCCGGCTGGGTGATGGTCTATGGCGAGACCTTCGTCGCCGCCGATCGTGCCGCCCAAAAGGTGTTGGTGACCTGGAAGGCCGGCGACACGGCGGGCGTCTCCGAGGCCGACCTGCAGAGCCGCGCCGCCGAACTGATCGGCGATCCGTTGAAGGGCGCCATGGTGCTGGACGACGTCGGCGTCGAGGCGGCGTTCGCGGCGTCCACCGCCAAGCTGGAGCGCACCTACACCACCGCCACCGCCCTGCATTTCCAGATGGAGCCGGTGAACGCCCTGGCCTTCGAAAAGGACGGCAAGTTCGAAATCCACACCGGCAATCAGTGGCAGTCGCTTGTGCTGCCCTGGCTGGCGCAGGCGCTGGGCCGCAAGGAAGACACCATCGTCCTGCGCACCCATCTGCTGGGCGGCGGGTTCGGCCGGCGGCTGAACGGCGACTATGCGGTGGGCGCGGCCCTGGCCTCCAAGGCCATCGGCGGCAAGCCCGTCAAGATGGTCATGACCCGGGCCGACGACAGCCGCTTTGACAGCCCCCGCTCGCCCTCCACCCAGATGCTGCGCATGGCGTTCGGCGAAGGTGGACGGGTCAGCGCCATGGAGCACCACGCCTGCGCCGGCTGGCCCACCGAGGTGATGGCCCCGTTCTTCATGCCCAAGGGCGTGAACGGCGTCAGCTTCGATCCCTTCGCCATCAGCGGCGCCAATCATTGGTACAATGTCGGCGCTCACCGAGTGCGGGCGGTCAGCAACGACCTGGCCAACAGCACCTTCCGGCCGGGCTGGCTGCGCTCGGTGGGGCCCGGCTGGACCAACTGGGCGCTGGAAAGCTTCATGGACGAGGCGGCGGCCCAGGCCGGCGTCGATCCCCTGGCCTTTCGCCTGAAGCTGCTGGACGCCAGCGGCCGCAACGCCGGCTCGGCCCCCAGCGCGGTCGGCGGCGCCAAACGCCAGGCGGCGGTGCTGAAACGCCTCGCCGACAAGGCCGGTTGGGGCAAGCCCTTGCCCGCCAACACCGGCCTGGGCCTGGCCACCAGCTTCGGCCAGGAACGCGACATGCCCACCTGGGTGGGTTGCGCCGCCCAAGTCCACGTCGATCCCGCCTCGGGCGCGGTCAAGGTTCAGCGCCTGACCCTGGTGGCCGACGCCGGCACCATCGTCAGTCCCGACGGCGCCATGGCCCAGATGGAAGGCGCGGCGCTCTGGGGCCTCAGCCTGGCCCTCCACGAAGGCACGGTGTTCGAGAACGGTCAGGTCAAGGACACCAACCTCGACAGCTACACGCCGCTGCGGATGTCGGACGTGCCGGACCTGGAGATCGAGTTCATCGCCTCCACCGAAGCCCCGGTCGGCCTCGGCGAGCCGGCGGTCACCGTCGTCGGCCCCGCCATCGCCAACGCCATCTTCCGCGCGTCCGGCGCCCGCGTGCGCCACCTGCCGATCCGGGCCGAGGCGGTGAAGGCGGCGATGAAGGGGTAGGAGGCGGGATAACCCCTTCCCCCACGCACGCTGTCATCTCGGCCTTCGCGTACCGCGAAACCGGGATGACACCGTTTGGGGATATTCTGAGGACCCGCTTCCCATATGCCAGGTTGACCGAGATGGGTCCGTGAATTATATTCTGATATAACTAAATGGATCCCAAGCCATGCACCTGACCAATCTCCGCAAAGTCGGTGGCTCGGTGATGCTCGCGGTGCCGCCGACGCTGCTCGATCTGCTCAATCTGAAGGCCGGCGCGGCGGTCGGCATAGCGGTTGACGGCAACCGGCTCATTGTCGAGGCCTCACCGCAGCCCCGCTATACGCTCGCCGAACTTCTAGCGGCATCGGACTATTCCGAACCGCATTCACCCGAGGACCAAGCCTGGGTCAATGCACCGGCCGTCGGCGGGGAACTCCTGTGAACCGCGGCGACATCTACATGGTGTCGCTCAACCCGACCCAAGGCCGGGAGCAACAGGGTCATCGGCCGGTGCTGATCGTCTCACCGTCAGCGTTCAACGCCGCGACCAAGCTCCCGGTCGTTCTGCCGATCACCAGCGGCGGCGACTTTGCGCGGCGGATCGGCTTCTCGGTCGAGATCTCCGGCATCAAGACCACAGGCCGGATCCGCTGTGATCAACCCCGGATTCTCGACCTCGCGGCGCGCGGTGGGCGCAAGGTCGACACCCTGCCCGCCGCCCTGCTTGACGAGGTGCTGGCCAGGGTGGTGACGTTGTTCGAGCCGTGAGTGAGGTCGAGCGTGCGGCTGCTACGGCAGATCAGCCGGTGGTCCCAGGGGACTGGCCGGCGCTAGGCGATCACCCGCCGACGACGACGCATGGACAACCCCGCCGTCGCGAAGCCCGCGATCATCAACGCCCATGCACTGGGTTCGGGGACGGCAGCAGACACCGTCAGGCTCGTAAGGTCAGTGATGAATGCGCTACTATTTCCAGGGTGTCTCACCAGGAGTTGGCATGAGATGGCCCCGGCGCAGAGGTTGCCATGAGGAACAGCATTCAATGAATTGAGGGTCAAGTCCGCCCGCTGAACAGAGACAAAGAGGTCAATATTGCTGGAGCCGTTCTGGAAATTCGCGAACAGCTGGCTATAGGGTCCAGACCCGCTGGCATCATGATATACACTAAGGATCGAGAAGTAGTTTCCCCAGGCGGCAGTATTGCCACCCGTTTGGGACGTGCCCTTCCCAGGTTGGGCCGGGGAGTAGCCATTGACGTAGTCATACTGCGCCGAAATAAACCGATTACCTTTCGTGAGATCGAATTGCGAGGTCAGCAAAAAGCTGGAATTGGTGTAGATGGCGCCGGGCGCACCCAAGACGCCAGCATAGTCGTAACCGCTCACCACGCCCGTCGCGCGAATGTTGAGCAGGCTGGCGGCCGAGGCCGGGCTCGCGACCAAAGCGGCCACCGCAGCCGCCCCGAACAGAATGTGACGAAGTCTCATGGTTACCCTCCCGCCGAATGGCTAGAGAACACCGCCTACACGATCTTAATGTACTAGAAAATCATGTTCTCCTCAAAGGCGTATATCGCCCGTGGCTGGATTCTCGAACGCCAGTCGCCATGCCCCGGTCGGTCTTCTCCGACGCCTACCTTATCGTCGTTGAATACCTGATCGCCCTGCGCAAGCGGGCGGGCGTATCGCAGGTCGAACTCGCACGACGGCTCGGCCGGCCGCAGCAATTTATTTCCCAGGTCGAGAACCGCATCCGCCGCATCGACATTGTCGAGTTCCACGCCTACGTCCGCGCGCTCGGCGCTGATCCGGAAGCGGCTGTCGTCGAGGTGTACCGAAGGCTTCCTGGCGAGTTTCAGCTGTAGTCAGAGGCGGAATGTTGCGTTGACATTTGTATGTACAACTCATATCAGCGCCCGCTATGAGCCGCCGCGTCCCTAAGCTGTCCACGGACGCAGACGCCGAGGCGTTCCTGGATCAGGCCCTGTCGGACCTGGATTTCAGCCAGTTCAAGCCGGTCCGGTTCGAGTTCGGCCGCAAGGATGCGCGGGTGAACATGCGCCTGCCCCAGCCGCTGCTTGAGGCGGTCAAGACCCGTGCGGCAGCTATCGGCGTGCCCTATCAGCACTTCATCCGTCAGGCGCTGGAGGCGGCGGTGGGACGAAAGGCGCCGTAGTCCGCGCTCGCTTTCTCCCGTCTCTCACCCGCCGTTCTTGCGGATCCACCGCGCGAACAGGTCCGGCCAGGCCGCGCCAGACCCATCCTTCGGCAGGCCGAGGCCAAAGCCGTGACTGCCCGTGGCCAGCAGGTGCGCCTCGACCGGGCGCTTGACGGCCCGGCAGGCGGCGATCCATTCCAGGCTGTTGTCGATCGAGACAATCGGGTCGTCAAAGGCGTGAACAAGGAACGACGGCGGCGCGTCGGCCGTGACCCGCCGCACCGGGGTCCGCGCCTCAAGCTGGGCCGCCGACAACCCTGACCCCAGCATGCCCGTGAGGCGGGCGTCGCCGTTCCGGGCCGCCAGATTGACGACCGGATAGACCAGCCCGGCGAAGGCCGGCCGGGCCGAGAGCTGATCCGCAGCGTCGACCGGCGCATAGAGGCTGTCAGCGTGCGAGACGACCAGATCCGCCGCCAGATGTCCGCCGGCCGAAAAACCCAGGATGCCCAGCCGGGCCGGATCAATCCGGAACTCGGCGGCCCGGGCGCGGATGAACCGCATCGCCCGTTGGGCGTCCTGGATCGCCACCAGCTGCTTGTCCGACCAGCCCTCGCGCGGCAGGCGGTAGACCAGCACGAACACCGTGGTCTTCAGCGCATTGAAGTGCTGGGCGACATCCAGCCCCTCGTTTTGCACCGAGACAAAGCTATAGCCGCCGCCGGGCAGCGTCAGCAACGATGAGCCGTCGGCCCGCGCCGGCCGGAACACATGCAGCTCCGCATAGGCCACCCCGCGCACCCAGAGCTCGCGGCGACCGGGCCGGCCGTTCATGGTCAGGCTCGGCGTCGGCAGGGTCGCGGGCGTCCCCGGCTGCACGCCCGGCCAGATCCGATAGACCTCCCGCGACGGCCAGGCCGGCGCCTCGGGATCGCCCGCCGCCGTCGCCGGCCCGCTGGGGGGTGCGGGCGTCTGCGCCGCGGCGGTCTCAGCCGCCAGAATCCCGCCGGTCAGCCCCACCGCCAGCATCGCCCGCCTGTCGAGTTTCATCGCCCGCCCTCCTTCTTTGCGTCCGAGCCTAAGTCTTCATTCGCTCGGCGCAAGGCGCGCAAAAAAAGAGCCGCCCGAAGGCGGCTCTTTCGTTCTGGTAGATCCTCGACCTATTCGGCCGCTTTCGGCGCGGCGTAGCCCAGCACGGCCTTGGTCTCCAGAAACTCATGGAAGGCGAAATCGCCCCACTCGCGCCCGTTGCCGCTCATCTTGTAGCCGCCGAACGGGGCCATCATGTCGCCGCCGCCGCCGTTGATCGAGACCTGACCGGCGCGCAGCCGCGAGGCGACCTTGCGGGCCTTGTCCAGATCGCCCGCCTGAACATAAGCGGCCAAGCCGTACTCGGTGTCGTTGCCGATATCGATGGCCTGATCGACGGTTTCGTAACCCAGGATCGACAGCACCGGGCCAAAGATCTCTTCCTTGGCGATGGTCATCTCATTGGTGACGTTGGCGAACACCGTCGGCTTGACGAAATAGCCCTTGTCCAGACCCTCGGGCCGGCCCGTGCCGCCGATCACCAGGGTCGCGCCCTCGTCGATGCCGGCCTGGATCAGCTTCTGGATCTTGTCGAACTGGATCTTGGAGACCACCGGGCCCAGCTGGCTGTTGCCGTTCGGATCGCCCACGGTGACCGTCGAGGCCGTCTCACGGGCCACGGTGATCGCCTCGGCCATCCGCTTTGACGGCACCAGCATGCGGGTCGGCGCGTTGCACGACTGACCCGAGTTGACCATCAACGCGGCGACGCCACGGCCAACGCCCTTGGCGAACGCCTCGTCGTCCAGCACGATGTTCGGGCTCTTGCCGCCCAGTTCCTGCGCCACGCGTTTGACGGTCGGAGCAGCGGCCTTGGCCACTTCGATGCCCGCCCGGGTCGAGCCGGTGAACGAGACCATGTCTACGTCCGGATGACTGGAGATCGCCGCGCCGACCGTCGGGCCATCGCCCTGCACCATGTTGAACACGCCGGCCGGCACGCCCGCCGCATGCATGATCTCGGCGAAGATCTGACCCGAGAACGGCGCCACTTCCGAGGGCTTCAGCACCATGGTGCAGCCGGTGGCGATGGCCGGGGCCACCTTGCAGACGATCTGATTCAGCGGCCAGTTCCAGGGGGTGATGAAGCCGCAGACGCCGATCGGCTCCTTGACGATCATCGTCGGACCGCGATCTTCCTCGAACTTGAAGGTCTTCAGGACCTCGATGGCGGTGGACAGGTGCGCCATGCCGATCGGGGCCTGGGCGCGCTGGGCCAGCGACGCCGGAGCGCCCATTTCCTCGGTGACGGCCGTGGCCAGATCGCCGAAGCGCGTTTGGTATTCGGCCAGGATGCGGCCCAGAACCTCGATCCGCTCCTCGCGTGTGGTCTGCGACCAACTAGCGAACGCCTTCCGGGCCGCCTTGACCGCCTTGTCGACATCAGCCGCCGAACCCATGGCGATCTTGCCGGCCACCTGCTCGGTCGCCGGGTTCTCGACGTCGAGGGTCTTCAGGCCTTCTGCGGGATCAACCCACCCACCGTCGATGTAGAATTTGTAGTACTCGCGCATGACGTTCTCCTGGCCTTCGCCCACCATCATCGGAGCCATCCGCCCCGACATTCAGTCCCTATTCTAGTGATCAGCGTTCAGGGGGGAAGCCCCCACGCTGCGTCAGGCGCCAGAAGTCGGCTTGCCGAGCCCCGCCGGCCTCGCTAAAGCGCCTCAACCTTCGGAGTCCAAGCCCATGCTCGCGATCGCCGCCATCGCCCTCTTCCTGGTCGTCATCGGCGCTCTGAACCTCTTCGAGTTCGGCCGCCTGGACTGATCGGACCCCCTGACGTGGCCGCCCGCGGCGTCGCGCTCATCACCGGCGCCGCCCGGCGGATCGGCCGGACGTTGGCCGCCGCCGCCGCCGACAGCGGCTTTGACGTCGCCCTGCACGTCAGGTCCATCGACGACAACGCCGAGACCGCCGCCGCCGAAGTGCGCGCCAAGGGCCGCAAGGCGGTCATGCTGCCCTGCGACCTGCGCCAGGAAGCCGCCAGCGTCGCCCTGGTCAGCCAGGCTGAGGCTGAGCTGGGCGCCGTCACCCTGCTGGTCAATTGCGCCAGCGTGTTCGAACATGACGCCTTCGCCGATATGAACCGCGCCTCCTGGGATCTGCACATGGAGACCAACCTGCGCGCGCCGCTGGTGCTGGCCCAGGCGTTCGCGCGGCGCCTCCCGGCCGGCCGCGAGGGCCAGATCGTCAACATTCTGGATCAACGGGTCTTGCGGCCAGGCCCGGATTTTTTCTCCTACACCCTCTCGCGCACCGCGCTCTGGGACGCCACGCGAATGCTGGCTCAAGCGCTGGCGCCCCGCATCCGGGTCAACGCCATCGGGCCAGGCCCGACCCTGCAGTCCTCCCACCAGGACGCCGCCGCCTTCGCCGCCGAAGCCGCCGCCACGCCCCTGGCCCGCCCGGTGGATCCGGCCGAGATTGGCCGGGCGCTCAGCTATCTGATCAACGCCGTGGCCGTCACCGGCCAACTGATCGCCGTGGACTCCGGCCAGCACCTCACATGAGCGCCTTTCGCACCGCCACCTCGAAAGTCTTCGTCACCGGCGTCAAGGTGCAGGCCCAGATCGGCGTCTACCGCCACGAGATCGGCCGCGTGCAGCCCTTGATCGTCGATGTGGAGCTGGACGTGCCGACCGGGTCCGGCGACCGGCTGGCCGACACCCTGAACTATGAGACCATCCTTGAGGCCACCCGGGCCGTCGCCGCCGAGGGGCACATCCACCTGGTCGAGACCTTCGCCCATCGCCTGGCCGAACGCTGCCTGGCCGACCCCCGCGTCACCCGCGCGCGCATCCGCGTCGAAAAGCCCCTGGCCCTGGCGCCTGACGCAGTGGGCGCCGGCGTGGAGATCACCCTGCAACGCGGGTGAGCAATTTGTAACCGCCGGGCGCCTTTTCCGAGGACCCGCGTGAGGCCATATTATGGGGCATCGTCCCCTCCGGGATGGAAAGAGACCTTGCGATGACCTACCACGACGCCAGCGCCACCGACGACAAGACCATGCCCGCCGTCTGTTACGCGCTGTACCTGTTGGCCTTCGCCACCGGCATCACCGCCATCATCGGCCTGGTCATCGCCTACGCCCAGCAAGGCGTCGCCAGCGCCACCATGCGCACCCACTACACCTTCCTGATCCGCACCTTCTGGCTCGGCCTGTTGCTGATGGTCGCCAGCGGCGTGGTGTTCGGCATTGGTGCAATCCTCAGCATCATCCTGATCGGCATCCCGATCATGGCGCTGGGCGGCCTGATGGGCGCCGGCGCGGCCGTCTGGTACGGCGTGCGCTGCATCGTCGGCCTCGTCTACCTCAGCCGCGGCGAGCCCTATCCCCGGCCATATGCGGTGCTGGCGTAGAAGCCTAAATCCCTCCCCTTTATGGGGAGGGCCGACTCGCCAACGGCGAGCGGGGTGGGGAATGCAGGCCCAAACACAGAGCCTGATCGCGATTTCCCCACCCGTCTCGGGCTTCGCGCCATCCACCCTCCCCATAAAGGGGAGGGATGGGCTCCGGATTAGGCCGCCACCAGCTCGCGCCGCACCAGCTTGGCGTAGTCGTCCATCAGGCTGAGCGAGATATTGCCCGGCCGGAAGCGGTAGTCACCGATCTCCGACACCGGCGTCACCTCGGCCGCTGAGCCCACCACGAAGCATTCCGAGAACCCGGCAAGCTCCTCCGGCTTGATGTGCCGCTCGACCACCTCAAAGCCCTTCTGCCGCGCCAGCTTGATCACCGTCTGGCGGGTGATGCCGTTCAGGAAGCAGTCCGGGTCGGGGGTGTGCAGCACGCCGTCCTTGATGAAGAACACGTTGGAGCCGGTGCTCTCAGCCACATAGCCGCGATAATCCAGCATCATGGCGTCGGTGTAGCCGGCCTTCTCCGCGGCATGCTTGGAGATCGTGCAGATCATATAGAGGCCGGTCGCCTTTGCGTGGACCGGCTCGGTTTCCGGGGACGGGCGCTTGTATTTGGCCCAGCACATGCGGATGCCCTTGGCCTTTTCCTCAGGCGAGAAATAGCTGGGCCAGTCCCAGCAGGCGATGGCCACATGGATCTTGGTGTTCTGGGCCGAGACGCCGATCATCTCCGAGCCGCGCCAGGCTATCGGCCGCAGATAGGCGTCGGTCAGGCCGTTCTTAGCGCAGGTGTCCTTGCAGGCCTGATCGATCTGGGCCACCGTGAACGGGATCTCGAAATCCAGAATCTCAGCGGACTTGAACAGACGCTCGGTATGCGCCGTCAGCTCGAAGATCTCCCCGCCATACATCCGCTCGCCCTCGAACACGGCCGACGCATAGTGCAGGCCGTGGGTGAGTACGTGCACGTTCGCCTCGCGCCAGGGCACGAACTGGCCGTCCAGCCAGATCCATCCATCGCGGTCGTCGAAGGGAACGATTGTCATGAGGGTTCGACCTCCTTTCTTGAGCGCCCCTTGAACCTGTCCGGCGCCGCGACGTCAAACGAAATGGCGCTGACATGACCGCCGCCTCGCCGCCAGCGCGGGCGCGTCACCTGCTGGTGGTCGACGATGACGACCGCATCCGCGAGCTGCTCAAGGCCTATCTGGCCCGCGCCGGATTTCGGGTCACCACGGCCGCCGGCGGGGCCCAGGCGCGGCGGCTGTTCGGTTCCCTGGATTTCGATCTGGCGGTGTTCGATGTGATGATGCCGGGGGAAGACGGCTTCTCCTTGACGCGCTGGGTGCGCGAGCAGCGCGGGCCGGGCCGGCGCACCCCCGTATTGATGCTGACGGCGCGCAGCGAGACCGAAGATCGCATCGTGGGGCTGAAGCTCGGCGCCGACGACTATCTGGCCAAGCCGTTCGAGCCGGAGGAGCTGCTGCTGCGTATCGAGGCGATCCTGCGCCGCGCGGCCGACCGGCCGCAGGCCAGCGGGGTGCTGTCGCTGGGCCGCTGCGCCTTCGATCCGGATCGGGGTGAACTGAGTTGCGACGGCGACATCGTCCGGACCACCGAAAGCGAAGTGGCGTTGCTTCGCCAACTGGCGCTCACGCCACACGAGGCCGTTGACCGGCTGGAGCTGGCCCGGGGCGCCGTCGACCCCTCAGGCCGCGCCGTCGATGTGCAGGTCACCCGGCTGCGCCGCAAGATCGAAGCTGATCCCACGACGCCGCGCTACCTGCAGACGGTGCGCGGCGTCGGCTACCGGTTGGCGCCGGACTGATGGACGGCCGCACCCTTCGGCGCAGCCTGGGCCGCTGGCTTCGCCGCCAGGCGCCCAAGACGCTGTTTGGTCGCAGCCTGCTGATCATCATTCTGCCCATCGCCCTGATGCAGGCGGCGGTGACCTATGTCTTCTTCGAAGCGCATTGGCAGACCGTGACCAGCCGGCTTTCCGACGGCCTGGCCGGCGATATCGCCTGGGCCGTCGAGAGCTACCAGGAGACCCCTTCGCCCGAGGCTTTCGCCCGGATATCGGAACGCGCCGAGCGCTCCATGGGCCTGTCCATCGCGCTGCAGCCGGGCCGAGTGCTGCCGGTGCGGCGACGTGATCCGCCGGTGCTGTTCGAGCCCTTTATCGCACCGATCGACCGATCCTTGAACCGGGCGTTGAGCGCCCGCCTGGACGCGCCGTACTGGTTCGACACCACCCGCTACCCGGCCTATGTCGACATCCGGGTCGCCGCGCCGGGCGGGGTGATGCGGATTCTCGCCCCGCGCGAACGGGCCTTCGCCACCCAGGGCCACATCTTCGTCCTATGGATGACCGTGGCGACGGTGCTGCTGACCGCCATCGCGGTGCTGTTCATCCGCAATCAGGTGCGCGCCATTGAGCGCCTGGCCAACGCCGCCGAGGCGTTTGGGCGCGGCGCGGATGTCCCGACCTTCAAGCCGCAAGGCGCGCGCGAGGTGCGCCGCGCAGCCACGGCGTTCCTGAACATGCGCAGCCGCATCCAGCGCCATATCGCCCAGCGCACCGGCCTGCTGGCCTCGGTCAGCCACGACCTTCGCACGCCGCTGACCCGCCTGAAGCTGGCCCTGGCCCTGGCCGAACCCAGCGCCGCCACCACCGAGATGAAGCGCGACATCGTCGAGATGGAGCACATGATCGACGAGTACCTGGCCTTCGCCCGCGGTCAGGGCGGCGAAGCCCCCGAGCCGCTGCGCCTGCGCTCGCTGCTGGAGTCGCTTGGCGAGGATGCGACCCGCCTTGGCGCCCGGGTGCGGGTGTCTGGCGATCCCGATCTGATCGCGAGCGTACGCCCCGGCGCCCTTCGGCGCGCGCTGTCAAATCTGGTCTCCAACGCGGCGGCTTTTGGGGGTCATGTCGAGCTGACCGTCCGACGTGGCCAGCGGGGCGGAGTGGAGATCCTGGTGGACGATGACGGCCCGGGCATTCCGGCTGAACAGCGCGAGGAAGCCTTCAGCGCGTTCTCCCGGCTGGATTCCGCGCGCAATCAGAACACCAAGGGCGTCGGCCTGGGCCTGGCCATCGCCCGCGACGTGGCGCGCAGCCACGGCGGCGAGATCACCTTAAGCCAGTCCCCCCTGGGTGGATTGCGCGCGGCCCTGCGGTTGCCGGGGTAGGAGCCGGCGTTCAGATTGTTCGGTCAACACTCGTCGTTTACCCAGGAGACCCTCGATGCGCACCGTCATCCTCGCCGTCCTTTCGACCCTGCTGGCGACCCCGGCCTTGGCCGCCGATCCGATCGAGGGCGACTGGCTGGTCGGCGTCAACAAGGTGAACATCGCGCCCTGCCCGAGCCGGCCCGACCGCATGTGCGGCCTGATCACCTGGATGAAGAACCCCAACGACAAGGCCGGCCGGCCGGTCCGGGACCAGAACAATCCAGACCCGGCGCTGCGCAATCGCCCGATCGTAGGCATCGCCTTCATCCGCGACTTCCGCGCCGTGAGACCGGGGCGCTGGTCCGGCGGCACGATCTACGACCCCAATTCCGGCAAGACCTATGACTCCAAGGTGCGGATCAATCCCGACGGAACGCTGAAGGTCGAGGGCTGCATCCTGGTGATCTGCCAGGCCCAGGTCTGGCGGCGACCGGCCTGATAACATCGTTCACCCCGCATTCAGCCGAACTGCGCGAAGGGGGCCGCCCGCTTCGGAGGCCGCATGCGTATCGCAGCGATCACGACCCTGATCGCCCTGATCGCCGCGCCGGCCCTCGCGGCCTATCCGGTCCAGGGCGTTTGGCTGGCGCGCGGCGGCGCAGGAGCGATCCGTATCGCGCCCTGTCTCAGCGCCCAGGATCAGTTGTGCGGGACCATCACCTGGGTCCGCAATCCCGCCGACGCTGTGACGTTGGACGCCAATAACCCGATCCCGGCCATGCGCGTGCGCCCGATCCTCGGCATGCCGGTCCTGTGGGGCCACCGCCAGACCGCGCCGGGACGCTGGTCCGGCGGCAAGATCTATGATCCCAACAGCGGCCGAACCTACGACAGCCGCATCTCGATGCAGCCGGATGGCCTGTTGAAGGTCGAAGCCTGCGTAGCGGTGGTCTGCCAGGTTCAGTCCTGGAGCCGGGTCTATGCGCCCAGTTCGCGCGAGCGCCGCACCGCCGCCGTCACCGCCGCGCCGATCAGGTCCGTGAGGCCCGGGCTGGCCAACAGCACGCCCAACGCCGCCTCCGTCGTCCCGCCCGGCGACGTCACCTGACGGCGAAGCTCAGCCGGCGCCTCGCCGCCCCGCGCCAGCAGCGCCGCCGCCCCGGTCAGCGTTGAACGCGCCAGCTTCTGGGCGTCCTTTTCTGACAATCCCGCCGCCGCGCCCGCCGCCTCCAGCGCCTCGATGAACGCATAGAGATAGGCCGGCGCCGAGCCCGACACCGCCGTCGCCGCGTGCATCAGGCGCTCATCGATCAGGTCCACCACCGTGCCCAGCGGCTCGAACAGCGCATGCGCCCGCGCCAGAGCCGCCGGGTCGTCGGCAAAGAGGCTGGCCGTGCCCTGGCCGATCGCCGCCGCCGTGGTCGGCATCACCCGCGCCACGATGCGTTTTCCGAATTCAAGTGTCAGGTCTGCAGATCGAACGCCGGCCGCAATGGAAATGATCACCGCGTCCGGCGACAGCCAGGGCGCCGCCTCGAGCGCTGCCTCGCGCCAGATCTGCGGCTTGACCGCCAGCACCACCGTCCGCGCCTCCGCCAACGCGCTGTCCGGCGGATTGAGCCTTGCGCCCAGCGCCTCAGTCGCCAGGGCGACGGGTCCAGGCTGAGGATCGCGGATCATCAGGTCGCTCGCCGCGAACGCCCCCGCCGCCAGCCAGCCCTCGACCATGGCCCCGCCCATCCGGCCCGCGCCCAACATCAGGATCGGCGTGATCATCGGAAGGTTCTAGCGGGCTGGCGAAGCGTCGTCACCGGGATAACAGACCCAGATCCTCCCCCAGCGCGCCGAGCGCGCGGTCAGGGGGAGGTGGCGCGAAGCGCCGGAGGGGGTTTCATCCACTGGCCTACAGGATCGCCACGCCCGAAAACGGGTTCATCAGCCCGACGCCGGTTCCAGCGAAGTCCGCCGTATTCCGTGTCACCACGGTCAGGTCATTGACCAGGGCTATGGCGGCGATCTGCTTGTCGAGTTCGTGTTCCGGGTTGGGAACTCGCAGTCGGCCCCAGACCTGGGCAGCATCGACATCCAGCGCCAGGATGTTCGCGGCGAACTGTTCGAGCACGTCACCCAGCCAGCCCTCAAGCCGCGCGGCCTGCGGGCCGTCGCCACGATGGCGGATCAGATCGACGCCGCGCCGGAGCTCACCGACCGTGATCACCGAAAGATAGAGCGCCTGATCGGCGTCGGCCGCGCTGCGGAAGAAGCTGATGACCCCCGGATCAGCCTTTGCGCCCTTGCGGGCCTCGCTGACGACGTTGGTGTCAATCAAATACACGAGACGGCTCGTGAGCAGACTGCACACGTTCAAAGTCGGCGTCCTCGCCAACGTCCGGCATCGCCGCCAGGACCTCGGCGAAGCTCCGCTTGCGAGGACCGGCCAGCGCCGCCGCCAGAATCGCCCGATGCTCAGCCTCCGCACTCCGGCCCACCGCCCCCGCCCGTGCCTTCAAAGCGCGCACCAGGGCTTCATCAACACCGCGCACGATCAGGTCAGGCATGGGTTGGGCTCCGAGCTGGTAGATATCAATGATATCATCTGCTTTCCGAGCCTGCAATACGACGCGCTTGAACAGCGTTTCGCAGTGAGTGGCGCCAACCCATGCGAACGATTGCCGCTGGCGAGCTCTGGCGTTTACTCCACCGTCCCGGCCGCCGCCGTTGCGCCACACAATCGGTCGACATGGGCGCGAAACTCGCCGCTGAACCCGTAGGGGTTTTGCGCCCACCAGTCTCGCATCCCTGGCGAGGCGAACAACGTCTTGATGCCATTCTCCTCAGCCAGCACGATGCTGCGGTCGCCGGCGCCCAGGGTCGCCTGCACGAACATGGTCTCACAGACGTGCAGATAGGCTCGGCACATGGCATCGAACCGCCATTGTTCGTCCACAGCGAGCGCCTGTCGGTCGGCCAGACCCGACAGGAAGATCCGGGTCACCTCCGCGTTCTCGGCGAAGAGAAAGTTGATCTGGTTCAGCGCATCCGAAACCGCATGGTGCGAGGCGGCTCGGGTGGCGGCCGTATTCTGGCGAATCTGGAAGCTCACAAAGACCAGCGAGGCCACCACGGCAAGCGCGCCCAGCGCCTGAGACAGGTCCGAAATATCCGCGAGTGTCATTCTGTGCGCCGTTCCCATGGGCGACCTGATCGCCGCAAGCCGCCACCGTCACCCGCAACGGCGCCGGCACGCAAGCGCCAAGGCGAGGGGGTCTCGTCCGGCGTGCCCCAGTGTCCAGGTCCCGCTTCGAGCAGAACCACCGAATACACGGAATACACGGAATACACAGAAGGCGCCGGCGGGGCGATACGTCCAGCCTGGACTTGGTGGCGCTCAGCGCCGGACAACGTCAACAGCCTGATTCCGTGTGGTCCGTGTATTCCGTGGTTCCGCGCGCAGCGCGATCCTGTTTCGGCGTCGCAGACCATTCGCAGACTCGGGGGCAAGGTCCGCCCGCCGCCCAGCCACCCATCTGCGTCCTCCGGCGCGTATGGGTTCGCGACAAGCCCGCGAATAACGGACGCGTAGGGGTGCGGACGCGGAGGGGTGCCGAAGCGTCGTTGGAACTACGGAATTACGCCTCGCCCATCGTCTCAAACATGCACGCCGCGATCGCTTCCTGCGGGGTCTTCGCGCCGCGCAGCAGGAAATCAAACGCCGGGAAGAAACGGTCGGCCACTTCCACCGCCACGTCGATCATCGCCGCCGCCTGGGCCAGGCTGGGTTGGTCGCCGGTCATCAGCGACATGCCGTGCCGGAAGATGATCTCGCCGTCGTCCCACAGCTCGTAGTGCCCCAGCCAGACGCGGGGGTTGATGGTGGCGATCAGCTCATGCGCCGTCTGGCGCTGGGCCTTAGGCACCGTCAGGTCCATCGACAGGCACAGCTGCAGGGTGTCGCCCTCGGGCCGCCAGGCGAACCACAGCTCATAGTCCTTCCAGTCGCCGGCCAGCGCGAAGGCCAGGTCGCCTTCTTCGGTGCGGTCAAACGGCAGGTTCTCAGCTGTCAGGACGTGTTCGACCACATCCAGGGGGTCATTGCCCAGCACGACGTGCTCGTCAGCTTGGGAGGTGTTCATCAGGACCCCTTTCGCCACGGACCGAGCACGGAACGCCGCCCCCGAATCGCCCGTAGAACCGACCCTAAGCCGATTTCCTCGCACGATGGCAGCGTGTTCTTGCAGCGGGCGAGCGGCCCTCGCCTCAGATGCGCAAAACTCACTTGCGCTTGGCTTTCAGCGCCTGAATTTCCTCGCGAAGCGCGGCGACCTCGGCCTTCAAGGCCTCAAGGTCGTCTCGCCGCACAAGGTCAAGCTCGGCGACCATCCGGTCGGTCTGGCTGCGCAAGGCGGCCTTGGCCTCCTCGCCGGCGGCCTGGGCCAGGCCCATGGCGGCGGTGGTCAGCTTGGCGATTTCGTCGAGAATGGGGTTCTGGGTTTGCATGTCGTCTCGTGTCCGGCCGTCTATATGGCGTGTCGGGGGATGAAAGCGAAGGGCTTCTCGGCTAAACGCCAGCCTCAAACGGCAAAGCAGGCGCGCGTGACCTTTCCGGAATTCGATCCCGTCCTGGTCCAGTTGGGCCCCTTCGCCATCCGCTGGTACGCCCTGGCCTACATCGGCGGCATCCTGCTCGGCTGGCGCTACGTGGTCTCGATGCTGAGGACGCCGCGCCTCTGGACCCATCGCCCGCCACCGCTCACGCCCCTGCAGATGGACGACCTGATCCTCTGGATCACCCTCGGCATCATCGTCGGAGGCCGGCTTGGCCATGTGCTCTTCTACACCCCCGAACTGATCACCCACGACCCGATCCGCATCCTCAAGACCTGGGAAGGCGGGATGAGTTTCCATGGAGGAGTGATCGGCGTCGCCGTGGCGATGATCGCCTTCGCGCGGCGCCAAAAGTTGGACCTGCTGCGGATCGCCGATGTGATTGTCGCGGCCTATCCGATCGGCCACTTCCTGGGCCGCATGGCCAATTTTGTGAACGGCGAGCTTTGGGGCCGGCCGACCGACCTGCCGTGGGGCGTGGTGTTCTGCAACGCCAGGATCGAACAGACCCTCGGCTATTGCCCCGCGGGCCTCGCCGCGCGCCATCCCAGCCAGCTCTATGAGGCCGCCTTCGAGGGCCTGGCCCTGTTTCTGATCCTGCGCTGGGCGACGCACCGGGCCGGCCTCCTAAGCCGCAGAGGCGTCGTGGCCGGGCTGTTCCTGATCGCCTACGCGATCTTCCGCACCGCCATCGAGACGGTGCGAGAACCCGACGCCGGCATGCCGCAGTTTCCGTTTGGCCTGACCATGGGGATGATCCTGTCGCTGCCGATGGCGCTGGGCGGGGCCTATCTGATCTGGCGCGGCCTCAAGGAGCCAATGCCTCCAGAGACTGTTCGGGAATGAAAGCGACCTCACGCCGCCGTCCTTCTCGTTCCTCCTCGATGGAGGAAGGTCGGGATGGTGGTGAGCGCAGGGTGTTGAGGCGATGGCCTAGGTCGGCGCCGACCTATGGGCTCTGCGTCACCTCAGAGACCGCACCACCACCCAACCCTCCTCCATCGAGGAGGAGGGCTCTTGGATTCAGTCATTTAGCGACGCATCAGCATCGAGTTTCGCTGAATCACAAGCCCCTCACAGCCCCTCGACTCCACCCATGAGCCTCGGTGAGCGGCTGGCGGCCCAGATCGCCGTCTCCGGGCCGCTGACCGTCGCCCAGTACATGACCGCCTGCCTGCACGATCCCGAAGGCGGCTACTACGCCACCCGCCCCGGCCTCGGGGCGGGTGGCGATTTCCTGACCGCCCCGTTGGTCAGCCAGATGTTCGGCGAGCTGATCGGCGTCTGGGCGGCCAGCGCCTGGCGGCTGATGGACAAACCTGCGTCGATCCGGCTGGTCGAGATGGGCCCTGGCGACGGAACCCTGATGGAGGACCTGCTGCGCGCCGTGCGCCATGCGCCAGGGTTCCTGGGCGCCGCCGACATCTGGCTGGTCGAAACCTCCCAGCCGCTGATTGATCGCCAGCGCGAACGGTTGGGCGACCAAGTGCGCTGGGTGAAATCGCTGGACGAGGTTCCCGGCGGCGCACCGCTGATCCTCATCGCCAACGAACTATTGGACTGTCTGCCTGCCCGCCAGTTCGTGCGGACCGCAGCTGGCTGGAGCGAACAGGTGGTAGGCCTGGGCAGCGCCGGCGGCCTGACCTTCCTGCGGACGCCGACCGCCGCCAGCTGGCTGCTTCCCGACGCCCGCGACGGCGCCGTGTTCGAACAGTCTGCGGCCCAGGCGGCCCTGAGCGCCACCCTCGGCGAACGGGTCACGCGCGACGGCGGCGCGGCGCTGCTGATCGACTATGGCCGCGCCGAGCCCGGTTTCGGCGACACCCTCCAGGCGCTGCGGCGGCACCACAAGGTTGACCCGCTGGCCTGTCCTGGCGAGGCGGACCTCACCGTCCACGCGGACTTTCCGGCCGTCATGGCCGCCGCAACCGAAGCCGGCGCCCAAGCCAGCCTGCTGACGCAGGCCGCCTTCCTGGCCCGGATGGGCATCGGCGCCCGGGCTGAGGCCCTGGTCCAGGCCGCGCCGAACCGCGCCGGCGCCATCGGCCGCCAGCTCAACCGCCTGGTCGCCTCTGACGAGATGGGCGAGTTGTTCAAGGTCTGCTGCCTGCATGCGCCGGGCTGGACCCCGCCGGCCTTTGAAGAGGTCGGGGGATGAGCGCGCTGCCTGTCATCACCTCGCCGCTGCTGGATCTGCCGGGCGTGCGCCACGCCTTCTTCACCCGCCAGGGCGGGGTGTCGGAAGGGCTCTACGCCGGCCTCAACGTCGGCCAGGGCTCTGGCGACGCTGCGCAGCGGGTAGCCGAGAACCGCCGCCGCGCCGCCGCCCATCTGGGCGCCGAGACGCTTTGCACCGCCTACCAGATCCATTCCGCCGAGGCAGCCATCGCCCCTTGGCCCGGCCAGCCGCCCCAGGCCGACGCCGTGATCAGCGCAACCGCTGGCGTCATTTGCGGCGCCTTGGCCGCCGACTGCGCGCCGATCCTGATGGCGGACCCACAGGCCAGGGTGGTCGCCGCCGCCCACGCCGGCTGGAAGGGCGCCCTGACCGGCGTCGCCGAATCCGCCCTCGCCCAGATGGAGGCGCTCGGCGCCCGGCGCGAGCGTATCCGCGCCGTCGTCGGGCCCTGCATCGCGCCAAAGTCCTATGAGGTCGGCCTGGAGCTCCTGGAACGGTTCACGGACGCCGACCCCGCCCACGCGCGCTTCTTCACCCCCGGCGTCTTGGCCGGGAAGCGCCAGTTCGACCTGCCTGGCTTCGTGCTGGCGCAGCTGAAAAGTGCCGGCGTCATGGCCTGCGAATGGGTCGGCTGCGACACCGCCGCCCAGCCCGAGCTGTTCTATTCCAACCGCCGCGCCTTCAAGGCCGGCGAGACCGACTACGGCCGGCTGCTGTCGGCCATCGTGCTGATCTAGCCGTTCCTCCCGCCAGGGCAGGTCTGGACTCGCCCCACGCCGCTGCTACAAGCGCGGCCATCACGGAAATGACGACTCGGGGATCCGATGAAGCTGCTCACCGGCAACTCGAATCCAGCGCTCTCCCAGGCCGTGGCCGCGCACCTCGACCTGCCGCTGACCCGCGCCCAGGTGAAACGCTTCGCCGACAACGAAGTCTGGGTGACCATCGATGAGAACGTCCGCGGCGAGGACGTGTTTGTCATCCAGTCAACCAGCTATCCGGCCAACGACAATCTGATGGAGCTCTTGATCTGCATCGATGCGCTGAAACGCGCGTCGGCCCGGCGGATCACGGCCGTGATGCCCTATTTCGGCTATGCGCGGCAGGACCGCAAAACCGGCGGCCGCACCCCGATCTCGGCCAAGCTGGTGGCCAATCTGATCACCCGCTCGGGCGCCGACCGGGTGCTGACCATGGACCTTCACTCCGGCCAGATTCAGGGCTTTTTCGACATCCCCACCGACAACCTGCTGTCCGCGCCGATTCTGGCCGCCGATATCCGCCAGAAGCACACCAAGACCGCGGAGCTGATGATCGTCTCGCCCGACGTCGGCGGCGTGGTCCGCGCCCTGGCTGTGGCCACGCGGCTCAATGCCGAACTGGCGATTGTCGACAAGCGCCGCTCAGGCCCCGGCAAGAGCGAGGTGGCCAACATCATCGGTGACGTCTCGGGCCGGCGCTGCATCCTGTTCGACGACATGATCGACGGCGGCGGCACCCTGACCAACGCCGCCCAGGCGCTGGTCGATGGCGGGGCTCTGGAGGTCTCGGCCTATGTCACCCATGGCGTCTTGTCCGGCGCCGCCGTCGAGCGGGTGAACAATTCCATCCTCAAGGAGTTGGTGATGACCGACTCCATCATGCGGCCTGACAGGGCCACAGACGGCGGCAAGATTCGTTACGTCAGCTGCGACCGGTTGATTGGCGAGGCGATCCGTCGCATCGCCAACGAAGAGAGCGTGTCCAAACTCTTCGATTAGACAGGTTTGCAGTTCGGGGGCGAACGGCGACAAACGAGACGCGCGCAAGAGGCTAGCTCCCAATGACGACTGCTCCTGACTTCCGTCGCCTCGGGCTTGCAGCCATTTTGGCCGTGTTGCTCGCCGCCTGCTCGTCCGAAGCGCCCCCGCCGGCAGCGCCCCCGCCGCCGCCAGTCAAGGCGAGCGTGGTTCTTTCGCCGCAGATCGTCGAGCAGGCCGCCGCCTATCGCCGCTATATGGCCGGCGCCACCACGATCCGGCCGGACTTCGCCGATGGCGCCGGGGTCGCCTCGGGCCTGGAGACCGCCGCCGCCTATGAGCCGGGTCAACTGGCGCGCGGCGCCATGGCCTATGCGGCGGTCGTGGCGCTTCAGGACCCCACCTTCGTCAGCGGCGTTCGCATCTACGCCCGAGATCCCGCCCAGCGTCGCGAGATCGCCTATGAGCTCCTGAAGAATCCCGCCTACGCCATCGGCCTGGGGGGATCGGCCAGTGCGGCGGGCCTCGTCATCGCCGCGCTCGGCGATGACGGCCAGCGACTCTATGACGACGGCAAGGCGGTCAAACAGGGCGCCTACGACCTACAGAAGCAGCCGTGGTCAAAGTTGGAAGTGATCGACCGCGCCGGCCGCCTCGCCCGGGCCAAGAGCCTTTCGGCCAGTCCGATGAGCGGCGAGTTGGGCGAGGCCGCGCGCCTGCAGCAGGCCGTCGCCGCCGGCGGGCTTGGGATCTCGGGCGTGGCGGCCCAGCCGCCCTACACCGCCACCGTCACCCGAGGCCTGGCGATCGCCGCGCTGGCGATCCTGGGCGAGGCGAGCGATGGCAATGTGAGCGCAGTTCAGGCGATGATGGTCGAGCCCAACATCACCAGCTGCATGCGGACCTCCAAGCTAAACCTCTACCAGTGTCTGGCGGTCGCCCGGCCGCACTATGAAGACGTCTTCTGCCTGGGCCAGCACGCCATGATGGACACCGGCCGCTGCGTGATCCGCGCCTCCGGCCTGCCGGAGCCCTATGAGGCGCATTTCGTGCCCGATGCGAGCTCGGTCGCCAAAACCATGAAGCCGAAGAAGCCGCCGACGAAAAAGCGCGCCACCAAGCGATAGGTGCCTTAACAATCTATATTATATAGATATTTCCGCTCATCCCGGCGAATGCCGGGACCCAGATGGTATGGCTGAGAGGCGCAATCGACAACCGCAGAACCTCTCCAATCCACCTCTGAGTTTCGCGATCTGGTTCCCGTCATTCGACGGGATGCTCGGGGTAGGGGTGAGCGCAGGCAGGATTTAAGCTGATCCCACGCAGCCGACCGTTGCGCCGGCCGGGGTGATTGTGTATCTACGCGCACCTTTCGACCCGACCCTGGGTCTGCGGAATTCTGTCGCCGCGCGTCTCTGCGCGGCGGCTTCGTTTTGAGGCGAAGGCTATGGCCGAGATCGTATTGAACGTTGAAGTGCGTGCCCGGACCGGCACCGGCGGCGCGCGGGACACCCGTCGCGGCGGGGGCGTGCCCGGCATCCTCTATGGCGGCGCCCAGGAGCCGGTGGCCATCTCGGTGCGCGCCAATGAGTTCCGCAAGGCGCTCTATACGGGCAAACTGCTGGGCCACCTGGTGACCCTGAAGTACGGCGATGAGACCCAGCCGGTGATCGCCAAGGCCATCGACATGCATCCGGTGACCGATGATCCGTGGCATTTCGACCTCTATCGGGTCGATGAGCATCAGCAGATCCGCATCGACATCCCCGTGCACTTCGCTCACCAGGACGCCTCGCCGGGCCTGAAGCGCGGCGGCGCGCTGAATGTCTCGCTGCACGAGCTTACGGTCTCCTGCCCGGCCGACTCGATCCCCGAAGAGATCGTCATCGACCTGACCGGTCTGGACATCGGTGCGTCGGTGCGGGTCTCGGACGTGAAGCTGCCCGAGCGCGTCACCGCCGTGCTCGACGGCGATGCCGTGATTGCCAGCATCTCCGCCGCCAAGGTCGCCATTGGCGGCGACGGCGACGCGGTTGTTGAGGGCGAAGGCGAGGCTTAAGCCCTCGCCTCGTCCGGGGCCGTGCTGCTGATCGCGGGACTGGGAAACCCCGGGCCTGCATACGCCAAGAACCGCCACAACATCGGCCACATGGCCGTGGACGAGATCGCGCGCCGGTGGAGCTTCGGCCCCGCCCGCCTGCGCTTTCACGCCCAGGTCCGCGAAGGGGCCATCGAAACGCCCCAGGGTCCGGTCCGCGCGCTGATCCTCAAGCCGCAGGGTTATTACAACGAGAGCGGCGGACCGGTCGGCGAGGCGCTGAAGTTCTTCAAGCTCGACCCCTCGGCCCTGGTGGTCTTCTACGACGAGATCGACCTCGCGCCCGGCCGGTTCCGCATGAAGACCGGCGGCGGCGCGGCTGGCAACAATGGCGTCCGCTCGATCACCGCCCGGATCGGTCCGGACTTCCGTAGAGCCCGCCTGGGCACCGGCCATCCGGGCGACAAGGACCTAGTCTACGGCCACGTGCTGTCAGATTTCCACAAGGCTGACGCCGTCTGGATCAACCCGCTGCTGGAAGCCCTGGCCGACGCCGCCCCGCTGCTGGCGGCCGGCGAGGACGAGAAATACCAGACCGAAGTCATGCGCCTCGCCCCCGCCCAAAAGCTCGACCCGCGCAAACTGCCGCGCGGCGAAGACTGACCTGGCTTCTCCCAGAATGGGGGAAGTGGCCCGAACTGCGAAGCAAGAGGGGTCGATGGGGGAAGCGCCTCGGACTCACGCCAGGATTGCTGGACAGCAGGCCCGCCTCGGAGCTCTCTTGCTGAGAGTGGGGGCGTGGTCATGGACGGGGACGTATCGCTCACCGGACTCGAAACTTGGCGTGGCGCAGAGGCCGACGTGTTCGGCGCGGTCAGGCGGGTCGCGGCGCATCCCGGCTTTGCGGCGGCTTCGCGCGCGCTGGCGTCCGGCATGCTGGACCTGGCCGGATCGGACCGCGCCCTTGACGCCATCTTCAAGGACGCCGGCCGCTACGCTGCGACGATGTGGGCGTTCGCCCTGCACGAAGATGGCGGCCTGACCCTTCCCCGGCTGAAGGCGGTCTGTGCGCGTTCGGGTCTCCTCAGCGCCGGACGCGTGCGCACGCTGCTGCAGTTCCTTGAGCACTTTGGGTATGTTCAAAAGCAACCCGGACCGCTGCGTGGAGCGCTGTACATCCCGAGTGCGGCCTTTCGCGCCGCCTGGGACCGCCAATTCGTGGTCGCCTTGCAGGCCGCACGACAGATCGCGCCTGAAATCGGGATCCTTCTCGAAGGCGCATGGTTGGATGAGCGGCACGCCTATGGCCGGATCCACGCTGCGTGGCATGCTCGCCGCCATGCAAGAAGAGCCACAAGTTTCAGCCCTCTTGCGCGTCTTCCTGCATCCCTACGCCGGCAGCCATCTTCTCTGGACGCTGATCGCCACGTGCGCCGACCTTGAATTCCCGCCCCGCCGCTGTGGCCCCGTTTCGATCGCGGGTCTCGCCCGGACGTGCGGTGTCTCGCGCGTGCAGGTGGCACGCATTTTCCACGAGGCCGCGTGCGAGTGGCTGGCGACGCTGGACAGCGACGGAATGGTTCACTTCCACGACGCGGCGCACGAGCAGTTGCGATTTTTCTACGCCATCCAGTTCGTCCAAATCCTGGCGGCCGCAGCCCAGGCCGTCCATTTGCGCGAGCTTGATCAGATTTGTGCAGTTGCGGCTCGCAATGAGGAGGCGGCCTCTTGACCCGCGCGCGCAGGACCACCCCGCGCCCACTAACGGGAGGCACTCCATTGACGAACGTCACGAAACCCAGGCTGCGCTCGACTTTGTCGGCCGCCGCCTGCTTGGCGACCCTGCTGGCCGCCACGACTGCCAGTGCCGCTGAGAATTTCTCGTTCGACTCGACCGCCAAGGGGATCGACGGCGTGCGGGTGCCGGCCACGGGAAATCCGTTCCAGGGCGCGCGGGTGTTCAGCATTAGCACCACCACAACCTACGCCGACGCCCGCAAGGAGGTGACGGTGGGCAAGTGCGGGAGCTGGGTGAACGCGCCGGGCAGCATGTTCCCCCAGTCGGGCATCTGCGCCTTCGAGCAGTACACCGTGCGCTTCAGCTGCGCGCCGGCCAGCGACGCGTCCGCAGAGTCCAACTGCTGGGGTCTGCTCGAGGGCGTGGGCGGGCGCCTCCAGGGCCGGACTGGAGTCATCGCTTATCGCAGCAACGCGACCGGGTCGGTTGGCGTCGGCAGTTGGCGCTGACGACGGCCGCCGACAACTCGCAGCTTTAACATGCGTCAGCGCGGGATCTGTCGCGCGCGCCATCACGAGGAAGCATCATGACATCATCTAAATCCATCTGGCGGCCGGCCGTGGCCGTGGCTGCGTGTTTTGCAGGACTGCTGAGCGCCGTCTCGGCGAGCGCGAGCGAGAATTTCACCTTCGAGACAGCGCTCAAGCTGATCGACGGTGTGCGCGTGCCTGCGACAGGCAGCCCGTTCCAGGGGGCCCGCGTCTTCAACATCAGCAATACGACGACCTTCGCTGACGGCCGCAAGGCCACGACCGCTGGCAAGTGCTCAAGCTGGACCGCTGCGCCGGGAACGGCGTTCATTTCGACGGGCGTCTGCGCCGTGCCGGACGCCTACACCCTGCGCTTCAACTGCGCGGCGGCGGCAAACGCTCCAGGCGAGAGCGACTGCTGGGGTCTGCTGGAGTCCGTCGCTGGGCCCTCCAAGGGCCGCACGGGTGTGGTCGCGTTCCGCAGGTCGGCGGACTCCACCCGCTTCGTTGGCGTTGGAACCCAACGCTGACGCACCGCTCTCGGCAACGGCCGGATCAGGCGCCTCCGCCTGATCCGGTTGGGTTCGGCTGACCGGCAGGCTTGGGCGCGCTTCGAAGACATGCTAACCGGCGCGCCTTCCGCGAATGACCCGAAAGTCCCCATGGCCCTGAAAGTCGCCATCGTCGGCCTGCCCAATGTCGGCAAGTCGACCCTGTTCAACGCCCTGACCCAGACCGCGGCCGCCCAGGCGGCGAACTATCCGTTCTGCACCATCGAGCCCAACACCGGCGATGTGGCGGTGCCGGAGCCGCGCCTGGACATCCTGGCCGCGATCATCCCCTCCAAGGAGGTCATCCCCTCGCGGATCAACTTCGTGGACATCGCCGGCCTGGTGCGCGGCGCCTCCAAGGGCGAGGGCCTGGGCAACCAGTTCCTGGCCAACATCCGCGACTGTGACGCTGTGGCCTTCGTCACCCGCTGCTTCATCGACGATGACGTGACCCACGTGGAGGGCAAGGTCGATCCGTTGGCCGACCTGGAGACCATCGAGACCGAACTGATGCTGGCCGACCTGGAGAGCCTGGAGAAGCGGGTCAGCAACCTCGAGAAACGCGCCAAGACCGGCGACAAGGACAGCGCCCAGACTCTGCGTCTGGTGCAGCTGGCGCTCACCGAACTCAATGCTGGACGGCCGGCCCGGGGCGCCAAGGTCGCCGCCGAGGACGACAAGGCCTGGCGGATGCTGCAACTGCTGACCTCCAAGCCGGCGCTCTATGTCTCCAATGTCGACGAGGCCTCGGCCGCCGAGGGCAACGAGATGTCGAGGCTGGTGGCCGAGCGCGCCACCCGCGACGGCGCCGACAGCGTGGTGATCTCCGCCCAGATCGAGAGCGAGATCGCCATGCTGGACGCCGGCGAACGCACCGAATTCCTGGAGACCCTGGGCCTCACCGAGCCCGGCCTCAACCGCCTGATCCGCGAGGCCTATCACCTGCTGGGCCTGCAGACCTATTTCACCGTCGGCCCCAAGGAAACCCGCGCCTGGACCATCCACAAGGGCGACACCGCCCCCCAGGCCGCCGGCGTCATCCATACCGACTTCGAAAAGGGCTTCATCCGCTCAGAGACCATCGCCTACGACGACTATGTCCGCCTCAAAGGCGAGGCCGGCGCACGAGAGGCCGGCAAGTTCCGCCAAGAGGGCAAGGAGTACGTCGTGCAGGATGGGGATGTTTTGAACTTTAGGTTCAACGTTTAGGGCTGATAGTCCCGCGTAGGGGCGAAGCCACCCATCTTGACAACAATCATCCGTCCCATATAAGGGACATGTGATCGCGGTCCGGCAAACTGAGGCTTTCAGGACTTGGTTCGACAGCCTGCGTGATCGGCTGGCCCAGAAACACATCCTGCTGCGGATCGGTCGACTCGAGCGCGGCAATTTTGGTGACGTCCGGCCGGTGGGTGACGGCCTGAGCGAGCTACGGATCTTCCACGGACCGGGCTACCGGCTCTATCTTGCTCAACGGGGAAGCGAAGTTGTGATCCTGCTCTGTGGCGGCGACAAGTCCAGTCAGGCCCGGGATATTGCGCGCGCGAAGCAGCTCGTGGCGGATATGGAGTGACGCGGATGACCACCAAGACCATCGCCTGGGACGCCGCCGACTATTTGGAGACCCCGCAGGACGTGGCCGAGTATCTTGCCGCCGCCTTTGAAACCGGCAACCTGGACGACGTCACTCACGCCCTCTCGACCATCGCCCGCGCGCACGGCATGACCGAAGTTGCCAGGACTTCCGGCCTCGCCAGAGGCTCGCTCTACAAAGCCATCGGCGAAGGCGCCAACCCGACCCTGGCGACACTGATGTCGCTGATGAGCGCGCTCAATGTGACGCTCAGCGTGAAGCCGCAGGCGGCGTAGGGTCGCGCCTGGGGCTGTAGGGAACGGGTAACGTGTCGCCGTAGCCCAACGTTGCGTCGCTCAGGCTTGGCTGCGGTGATGGCTTCCGAGATCCTTCTCCCCTTGCGGGAGAAGTGGCCCTGCGGAGCAGGGTCGGATGAGGGGTCGATAACCCTCTAAGGCAAGTCTTGGAAATCACTTAGGATAGGTCAGAGCGACCCCTCATCCGTCAGCTTCGCTGACACCTTCTCCCACAAGGGGAGAAGGATCACGCGCACTGGCCGCAAACCGATGTCACCGTAACCCACGGAAACGCGCTTGGGATTACCATGCTGGAGCACGTCGCCCGAGAACTGGCCTAACTAACGCCATGGGTGGGGCGGGCTCCTTCAGAATTTGTCTATGGCCGCCATTGTCCGCTCGAACTGATCGATGTGCGACCTGCCGACTTCGGTTGCACCCAGGCCTACAGCGGCGCGCAATAGGTTCATGATGTCGATGGAAGTCACCATCAGCCGTTGGGCCATATCCAAGCTGATTCTCGCTTCGGCATACGCCGCCGCAACCCGCATGTGCGCTGACTGATGAGCATAGACAGTGTTCCGCAGTCCTTCGATCTTATCGGCGAGGGGCTTGGCTTCGGTGAACAGAGCAGTTAGCCGGGCTGCAGCCTCTGGCGTCAGCCTTTCCCTGCACTCCTGCATCAGCCTGGGGACACCGTTGACCTTAGGTCCCTGCGCATAGGCGGCCGCTGCTCTCACATAGAACGAGTAGCGATGGGCCAAGCTGTTAGCTGCCCAAAGGTCCATCATTGTTTCGCGATAAGCTTCTGTGACGTCCCACGTCGTCTTATGAATGTGGAGCGACCAGAGATCGTGATGGATGGCCGCCATGATGACGTTGCGCGTCATCATCTCCATCCTTTCCTCAAGACCAATCATTCGAACAACCTAGCCCGATACATGCGGCCGACAAACGAACGTTGGCAGACGCTTCAGGAAGTAGACGTTCCGAACGTCCAAGATAAGTCCGAACCTACCCCTTAGCGCCCAGACCTGGACCGCCGGCGCCGGCGAACTCCGGGCCTGCGTCGTGGCCGAGCAGGATCCGGCCCAGATCGGTATAGAGCGGGTGGGCGACCCAACGGTGGGTCGCCGCGCCGTGCGCGTCGCGGAGCTTGCGCTCCAGCGGGCTTGCCATCTGCATGCCGCTGGTGCCCGCGGCGTTGTGCAGGACATCGACCACCTCCATGCTGGCGTTGGCCCCGTAGGTGCAGGCCAGGCGCGCATTCTGGGTCGTTCTGGCGCCGGGCGCCTCGGCGCCGGCGCGCAACTCCTCTTCGACCTCGTGCATGGCCTCCAGAACATAGGCTCGAGCGGCGCGGTACTTGGCTTCCATCTCGCCCATCCGATGTTGGGCGATCGGCCTGTCGGCCAGTTTCGACATCGACAGGAAGGGGATCTTGTTGTTGGCGATCTCCACAAATGCATCGAGCGCGCCCCGCGCCACGCCCAGCGCGATGGCGACCTTGTTGTAGGACAGCCGCAGCGGGATCGGAATCCGGAACACCGGGTTGTCGTAGTAGGGCGGCACGGTGACGAGCTGCACATCGGCAAACTTGGCCGGCACCACCGCGCCGATGGCCCTGACTGTATCGCTGCCGGAGCCACGCAGGCCGGCCATGTTCCAGACGTCAATTATCTCGTACTGCGACTTGTGCAGCATCCACATGCGGGCGGCGAGCGGGTTGGCGGTGTGCTCCTCACCCGCCTTGACGAGCGGCGCGCCCAGGAAGCACCAGTCGGCGTTGTGGCAGCCACTGATGAAGGTCGCCTCGCCCCACACCTTCACGCTGCCGTCCTTCTGGGCGATGGCGTAGGACGCCGTCGTTCCCGGTCCGCCGCCGCCGCACATGATCGTGCGCGGATTGTCGATGAACACTTCCTTGGCCACCGCCTTGGGCATGCCGCCGGCGGCCATGGCGTTGATCTCGGAGCCGAGCATCACGTTCCAGGCCACCGAGGCGTCGATCGCCGCCATGGCCTCGATGATTTTCACCGTCTCGACGGCGCTGGCGTTCTCGCCGCCGAGTTCCGTGGGCATGGCGAAACGGAACATGCCCTCGTCGATCAGCGCCTCGACGGTGTCGGCCGGCAGGCGCCGCAGGTGTTGGGCCTCGTCGCCACCCTTGATGATCACCTCGCGCAGTCGCGCGATGCGCTCCAGCGGCGTGCCCGACAGCCTCGATTTCGCGACGCCGATGCTGGCCGGGCTTGCTTGCGTCAAGGTCCCCACGTTTCTCGCCTTTATCTGTGATCCGCTGACACGGATTGTGATCGACCCGCCATGCGGGTGGCACACGTTACGAATTTAGTGGCGGGCGCGTCCACCTAGCGCTTCTGCGAGTCCGGATCGCCAGGCGGGAGCCGGAGTTCGTCCAAGCGCAATGAAGGCCCGCTCGACAGCATACCGCCGAGCTATTTCGGTGACATCGGGTAATTGGCTATTTTGGTGACAGTCCATTTAACTGGGCTTTGGTGACGGTGGTAGGAACGACAATCCCGGCAGAGCCGAGTTAAATGGACTGTCACCGAAATCTCCCACCGAAATCTCCGGGCGCGTTTGGCCGGGGCGCCCAGCTGTTCTAAGCTGGCCCGAACAGCCTGCGGAGCCAGCTGACATGACCACCACCCTCAAAGGCGCCGACGGCTTCGCGTTCGCCGTCTATCACCGCCCCGCCGTCGGCGTGCGCAAGGGCGGCGTCATCGTCGTCCAGGAGATCTTCGGCATCGACCGGCACGTGAAAGCCGACGTCGAGCGCTGGGCGGCCCTGGGTTATGAGGCCATCGCGCCATCGCTCTACGACCGCCGTGAGCCGGGCTTCACCGCCGAGCACGATCCGGCTGGCTTGCAGGCCGGGATCGCCCATGCCCGTGCCACGCCGATGGATCAGGCGCTGGCCGATATTGCCGCCTGTCGGGACTTTCTCACCAAAAACGGCCCCAAGGTCTGTGTCGTCGGTTACTGCTATGGCGGCTCGATGACCTGGCTTTCGGCCTGCCGCCTGGACGGCCTGGCCGCCGCCTCCAGCTACTATGGCAGCATGGTCCAGGCCAACGCCGCGCTTGCGCCGCTCTGCCCGACCATCGTTCACCTGGGCCGCACCGATCCTGGCATCCCGGCCGACGAGGTGGCCGCCGCCCTCGGCGAACACAATCCCAAGGTCCCGGTTTACATCTACGAAGGCGCCGGCCACGGCTTCAACAACGAGAGCCCCGAGCGCTACAACGCCGAGGCCGCCCAGCTGGCGCGCCAGCGCACCCTCGACCTGTTCAACGGAGCCTGACGTCGTTGGGCGAAACCGTCCGACTGACCAGCGCGCTCGACGGCTTCGCCTTTGACGCCTATCGCGCGGCGCCGGACGATGCGCGGCGCGGCGGCCTGGTGATCTGCCACGCCATCTGGGGCGTCACCCCCCACCTGCGCGAGCTGGCCGATGGCTACGCGGAAGACGGCTATGAGGTGCTGATCCCCAGCCTGTTCGACCGCTTCCGGCGCGGCTTTGCGGACCGCGACACTGACCCGGCGCTCTATGCCCGTCAGAACGGCTTCGCTGAGGCCGCACATTGGGGCGCCGATGTGCTGGACGCCGTCCAGGCCGCTATCGATGCCCTGGCGCCGCCGGTGTTCGCCCTGGGTTTCTGCTTCGGTGGAACCACCGCCTGGCTGGCGGCGGCGCGGTGTGCCGGCCTCAGCGGCGTGGCGTCCTACTATGGCGGCCAGATCACCGACTACCTGTCCGAGACGCCGAGGATTCCGACCCACCTGCACCTGGGCAAGGCCGATGAGCTGATCCCGCTCGACCATATCGAGGCGATCCGCACAGCCCATCCCGACCTGCCGATCTATCTCTACGACGCGGGCCACGCCTTCGTCGCGCCCAACGGTTTGCACGCCAACAGCGCCCGCCTGGCGCGGCTGCGCACCCTGCAACTCTTCGCCCGCAACAGCGGCGGCAGGGGCGAAGCGTGAGTCAGCGCGCGGCGCTGGCGTCCGGCGTCTCAATCCGCGCGCGAACCCCCGGATCTCGCTGCAACAGCCGCACCAGCACCACCTGACCGGCCAGCACCCCAATCCCGGCGGCGTAGCCGGAGAACACCCCTGCCGGATAGCGCCCGCCATGCGCGGCGCTGGAAATCTGCCAGTACATGAACGCAGCCGCGCCGCCCAGCAGGCCAATGCCGACGACGATCGAACCGGCCGACTGGCCGAACCCGGCCAGGAAACTCTGCCACACATAGCGCGCCAGACCCCGACGCAGGGCGCCGAACGCCAGGGGGAGCAAGAACGCCAGGGCGAAGAACAGCGCCGGCCAGAGCAGCGCCCGCTGGGCGATCATCTGCGCCCCGCCCGGCAGCCGCTGAAAAGCGTGCAGCACCGCGCCGGCGTAAATCAGCGTCGCCATGACCAGCGTCAGGTCCTGGGCGCGTCGGAAGTTCCGCCAGGCGGGGATATGGGCCATCCGACCAATCTAAAGCCTCAGTGGCCATCGATGTAGCGCGAAGAATCCAAAGCTCTGGGTTAGGCTCGGCCGTGGCGCGCGCAACCCCCGTTCTCATGGCCCTGGCCCTCTGCGTGGCGACCACGCCGGCGGCGGCGGGCGAGATTGCGTGCCAGTTCGAGGCGGGCGTCGTCGTGGTGCCGGCCAGCGTCGCCGGGATCGCCGGCGACTACATTCTGGATACCGGAACCCTCCACACCACCCTGCATGAAACCCGCGCCAACGCCGAGGGACTGACCGGCCCACAGGTCGTCGGCGGCGTGCGGCTCGCGGGCCTTAGCCTTGCGCCGGGGGTCATCGAAATCGCGGATCTGGATGTCCGCACCTGGAACTTGCCGACGCCGGTGCTGGGCGTGATCGGCGTCGATGTGTTGCAAGGACTGGTGGTCGATGTGGCGTTTCAGCCCTGCCGCGTCCGACTGGCGCGACCCGCCCAGGCGGCGACGTTTCGCGGAACCGAGCTTGCCGTCACCTGGACGTCTGGCCGACCTCAGGTCGAAGCTGTGGTCTCCGACGGCGAGCGTCAGCTGACCGGCCCCTTCATCCTGGCCACCGGCGCCAATGCGCCGGTCCGCATCGCCGATGATCTGGCCGCCGTTCCCGGGGCGGTGCGACCGAGCGAGCTTTATCCGCAAGGGGTGTGGCTGGCGCGCCTGCCAAGCCTGCGCCTGGCCAACCGCACCTTCTCCAACGTCGGCTCCGGGCTGCTGCCCCCAGAGGGCGACAACGCCGGCGTCATCGGCGGCCCGGTGCTGGCCAACTTCCGCCTCAGGTTCGATTTCGCCGGCCGGCAGGTGCTGACCGCACCGTCTCGTTAGAATCTCGGGCACGAATACGGGCTCCGGATCACTCCAGAGCCCGTGAATTCAAACCTCAGCGCCGTGCCTCAGTGGGCGACGTTTCGCCAGACGCGCTTGTAGCTAAACCACAGCAGGATGCTGAACAGCGTCAGATAGATCATCGCCGCGAGGCCGAACTGCTTGCGTTCGGTCGCCTTCGGATCGGCCGCCCAGGCCAGGAAGGCCGAGACGTCCTTGGCCTGTTGCTCAACGCTTGAGGGCGAGCCGTCGTCGAAGGTCACCTTGCCGGGCGCCAGCGGCGGCGGCATGGCGATGAAGCCGCCGACCGGAACCGTCGCGTGCGAGCCGTTCCAATAGGGCGCCATATCGCCGGTCATATAGGCGTTGAAGTTCTGCGCCGCCGTCATCTTCAGGCCCTGCGGCACGGCGATGTAGCCGGTCAGGATCGAATAGATATAGGCGGGGCCACCCTCGCGGGCCTTGGCCATGCTTGACAGGTCCGGCGGCGCCGCGCCGGCGTTGGAGGCCCGTGCCGCCGCCTCGTTCGGGAACGGCGAGGGGAAGGCGTCGGCCGGCGTCGCGGGACGCTGGATCGGATCGCCGGTCTCCTGATCGGTGTCGGCGACCTGAATGTCCTTGGCCAGCGCCTTCACATAGGGGTTGTCGTTGGCGTTTTTGAACTCCGGATCATAGAACGGCCCGCCCTTCTCCCCCAGGTTGCGGAAGTGCAGATTGGTCATCGCGTGGCAGGACGCGCAGACCTCGCGATAGACCTTATAGCCCCGCTGGACCTGGGCGGTGTCAAACTTGCCGAACGGGCCTTCAAACGACCAATGCACCTCGCGGAGCTTGTAGCCGCCCTCCGACGAGAACGCCGGGCCGGCGATGCAGGCGAGCCCCAGCGCCGCGAGCGCGATACCTTTGCGCAGCATCTTAGGCTCAACCTCTCTTTTCAGGTGACGCCGCCGCACCCAAGGGCATGGCGGCGGGATGCGACAAAACCGGCGTGGAGATCGAGTCCGGAACCGCAAGCGGGGTCTCGGTAAGGCCCATGATCGGCGTGATCAGCCAGAAGTAGGCGAAGTAGTAGGCTGTCGTGACCCGCGAGAGCCAGACGAAGCTGTTGATGTCTGCATCGCCCAGCATCAGGCCCGTGACGCCGGGGATGACCTGATCGTCCGGTGCATGCGCGCCGCAGAAACCCAGAATGATGCAGGCTCCGACGAAGATGAAGAAGTAGAGCCGCATGGTCGGCCGGTAGCGCATCGAGCGCACCTTGGAGGTATCCAGCCAGGGCAGGACGAACAGGCTGGCGATGGCGCCGCCCATGGCGATCACGCCCATCAGCTTGTCGGGGATCGCCCGCAGGATCGCGTAGAACGGCAGCAGATACCACTCCGGCACGATGTGCGCCGGCGTCACCAGCGGGTTGGCCTTCACATAGTTGACCGCGTCGCCCAGAGCGTCCGGCATGAAGAACACGAACACGCCGTACAGCAGCAGGAAGACCGAAATCGCGAAGCCGTCCTTCACCGTATAGTACGGGTGGAAGGGGACGGTTTCCTCGGCCTTCGACTTGACCTCGACGCCGGTCGGGTTGCCGTTGCCCGGCACGTGCAGCGCCCAGATGTGCAGCGCCACGACGCCGGCGATGATGAACGGCAACAGATAGTGAAGCGAGAAGAAGCGGCTGAGCGTCGGGTTATCGACCGCGAACCCCCCCCACAGCAAGGTGGTGATCGGCCCGCCGATAATCGGCACCGCCCCCACGATGTTGGTGATCACCACGGCGCCATGGAAGCTCATCTGGCCCCACGGCAGCACGTAGCCAAAGAAGCCGGTGACCACCATCAGGAAGTAGATGGTGCAGCCCAGCAGCCAGAGCACCTCACGCGGGGCCTTGTAGGACCCGTAGTAGAGGCCGCGGAACATGTGGATGTAGACCGCCAGGAAGAACATCGAGGCGCCGTTGGCGTGCAGGCTCTGGATCAGCCAGCCATAGTTCACGTCCCGCTTGATCCGCTGGACCGAGTCGAAGGCCATGTTGACGTTCGGCACATAGTGCATGGCCAACACGATGCCGGTGACGATCTGGACGCCCAGCATCAGCGCCAGGATCGCGCCGAAGGTCCACCAGTAGTTCAGATTCTTCGGCGTCGGGAACGACACCATGGTGTCATTGGCGAAGCGCAGGATCGGCAGTCGCACATCGAGCCACTTCTCGAAGCCGCTCTTGGGTTCGTAGGTTGAAGGTCCGCTCATCGCTTTCAGCCCACCTTGATCGTGGAGTCGGACAGGAAGGCGTAGGTCGGCACTTCCAGGTTCTTCGGGGCCGGACCCTTCCGGATGCGGCCGGAGGTGTCATAGACCGAGCCGTGGCAGGGGCAGAACCAGCCACCATACTCGCCGCCGCCCACCGTCGGCACGCAGCCGAGGTGCGTGCAGGTGCCCACCAGAATCAGCCACTCGGCCTTGCCCGCCTTGTGGCGCGCCTCGTCGGTCGAGGGATCGCGCATGTCGGCGTTGTCGTCCTTGACCGCTGCGGTGATCTGCTGGGCCGTGCGGTGGCGCACGAACAGCGGTTTGCCCCGCCACTTGACCACCACCTGGCCGCCTTCTTCCACCTTGGAGAGGTCGAACTCGATCGACGCCAGCGCCAGCGTGTCGCTGGCCGGGTTCATCTGATCGATCATCGGCCAGGCCAGGCCGGCCACGGCGCCCAGCGCCGCCACGCCGGTGGCGATGTGAATGAAGTCGCGACGGCTCGGGTCATCGCCCGAAGCATGCGGGTCGTAAGTTGCGCCCACCACGGTGTCGGCCACCTTGCAGCTATCCTTCGATCATGGTCCCGGCGGCATGCGCGGAACCTGAAGCTTTCAGACCCACCTGATCGACTGCTATGGGCGGTCGCTCAGACTGGGGCCACACACGGACGCGATCATGGGCGACGCACGAACCGTGGAAGGCGTTTGCGATATCGCGACAGCCCGCCCAGGTGATTCGTCTCGGTGCGCCCCGGTCACTCCCGATGGCGGATGGCCTTAGAATGCGTTTGGCGCTTTTTCAACCGGACATTCCGCAAAACCTCGGCGCGGCCATTCGGTTGGCCGCCTGTCTGGGGGTCGAACTCGACATCATCGAGCCCTGCGGCTTCCCGCTGGAGGCCGCCGCCATCCGTCGGGCGGCCATGGACTATGGGCGTCTGGCCACGGTGAAACGCCATGCCAGCTGGGGCGCGTTCCAGGCAAATCCCGACCGCACGGGTCGCCTGCTGTTGTTCACCACCAAGGGGGCGACAGCCCTGCACGACTTCACCTTCCGGCCCGACGACACCCTGCTGTTCGGCCGCGAGAGCGCCGGCGCGCCGGACGAGGTGCACGCGGCGGCCGACGCGCGGCTGGTGATTCCCTTGATGCCGGGCGCCCGGTCGCTGAACCTCACCGTATCGGCGGCCATCGCGCTATCCGAAGCCCTGCGTCAGACCGGCGGCTTCCCAAACGCCGCCCCGCCGGGCTAGCAGTCAGCCATGTCAAATCTGCCCCCGGAAATCCTCGAACGTCGCGACCGCGCCAAGATCTGGTTCGAAGATCTGCAACGCCGCATCTGCGCGGAACTGGAACAACTCGACGCCGAGGCGCCGGCCGACCTCTACCCCGACCCACCGGGTCGCTTCGACATTCGCCCCTGGACCCGCGAGACCGGCGTCGGCGGCGGGATCGGCGGGCACTTCAAGGGCCGGCTGTTCGAGAAGGCGGGCGTGCATTCCTCCGCCGCCACGGCACGCTTTTCGCCGGAGATGGCGGCCTCCATGCCGGGCGCGGGCCAGGACCCCTCCTACGTCTCGGCCAGCATCAGCCTGATCGTCCACCCGCTGAGCCCGCGCGTTCCGACCGTCCACATGAACACCCGCTTCCTCTCCACCGCTGAGAGCTGGTTCGGCGGCGGCGCGGACCTGACCCCCATGCTGGATGACCAGCGCCACCAGGACGCGCCCGACGCGGCTGAGTTCCACGCCGCCCTCAAGGTCGCCTGCGACGCCTTCGATCCCGACTGGCACGCCAAGTACAAGGCCTGGTGCGACGCGTATTTCCACCTGCCGCACCGGGGCGAGACCCGCGGCGTCGGCGGCATCTTCTACGACCAACACAACACCGGCGACTTCGAACGCGACTTCGCCTTCACCTGCGCGGTCGGCGAGGCGTTCCTCGACGTCTATCCGAAGATCGTCCGTCGCCGGATGCTGGAACCCTGGACCGACGCCGACCGCCAGCAGCAGCTGGTCCGTCGGGGGCGCTACGTGGAGTTCAACCTGCTCTACGACCGGGGCACCATGTTCGGCTTGAAAGCGGGGGGGAACATCGAGACGATCCTCTCATCAATGCCGCCGATGGTGGCTTGGACGTGAAGAGAGGCCTGGCCTTGGATAGTCGTTGATGATATACAGAGGTCGATATGTATATCATGGAGCCGCTCATGAAAGTCGCCAAGTGGGGCAACAGCCTGGCTATCCGGCTCTCCAAGCCCATGGTCGAGGCACTGGGCGTATCGGAGGGTGATGACGTCAAGTTCGTCATCGACGAGGCAGGCTCCGTCACGATGCAGCGCGAGCAGAGCCGGCGCGAGTGGCTGGAGAGCCTGCGCAGATTCGAGGGCCGACTGCCCGCCGATTTCAAGTTTGATCGGGACGAAGCGAACTCGCGTGAATTCTAGGGCGTTCCTCGATACGAATGTTCTCGTCTACCTGTTGTCGTCGGCGGCTGCGAAGGCTGCGCGCGCAAGGGAGCTGGTCGCCACCGATAACGTCATCAGCGTACAGGTCCTGAACGAGTTTGCCTTGGTTGCCCGCCGCAAACTCGCAATGGAGTGGAACGAACTGGAAGCCGCTCTGGATGAATTTCGGACGTGGCTTCGCGTGGAAAGTCTCACGCCCGCGTCCCAGGCTCGCGCCATGCAGATCGCTCGGCGCTATGAGCTACGGATATACGACGCGAACATCCTCGCCACCGCCGAGCAGGCGGGCTGCTCGGTCGTCTATTCCGAGGACATGCAGGACGGTCAGGTCATCGGCGACCTGACCATCTGCAACCCGTTCCTCGGCGCCTAACCCGCCAGAAATCCCCGGATCCAGCCCGCCACCCGCACCCGGTCGTCTGGCAGATCGTAGCTGGCCGCTGCGGCATCGGCGTGGGCGTCGGAATAGACCACCTCGCGGCGGGATTCGATCAGGGCCTTGGCGTAGGCGGGCTCGAACTCCGGGTGTGGCTGGATCGAGATCGCCGGCTGGTCGCGGTAAACCAGCCCGGCAATCGGCGTAAGGGCGCTGGCCAGGATCACCTCGGCGGCGGGTGGCCGGGCGACCACCTGATCCTGGTGCGAGGCCGGCAGGCGGACGGCCGCCGCGCCGTCCATCCAGGGCTCGCGGCCGACGACGCCATAGTCCTGCGCCCCGATAGCCCAGCCCTTGGGCGATTTGATCACCTGCCCGCCGAACGCCTGCGCCATCACCTGATGGCCGAAACAGACGCCGACCAGCCTGGCGCGGCCCTTGGCGGCGCGCAGGAAGTCGATCAGCTCGCCGATCCAGGGGTCGGTGTCATACACCCCGCGCGCCGAGCCGGTGATGATGTAAGCGTCGCAGACCTCCGGCGCTTCCGGCAGCACGCCCTGGTCGACGCCGAACTCGACCCAGTCATAGGCGGCCTCACCCAGCAGCCGGCGGAACATGTCGGGATAGGTCCCGAACTCGGCCTGGACGGCGCGCGGCGGCCAGCCGGTGCGCAGCACCCCGATCTTCAAAACACCATCCCCTGGACCACGGCCTTCAGCTTCTCCACCGCCGACAGCGGATCATCGAGAAAGTCGTGATCGACCCACCAGTCCTCGACCTCGCGCAACACCTGGCCGACCAACGGTCCTTTTGGGGCGCCGGCCTTGATCACGTCATCGCCGTCAAGCGGGAACACCGGGCGCGGCCAGCCTTCCGCCAGCGCAATCATCCCACGCCACTGAATGGTGGCGGCGGTGCGGGGCTGGGCGGCCCAGCCGAGCTTGGCGCGATCCCGGAAGGTGGGCAGGCCAACGCCATAGACATGGCGCCGGATCTCGCGCGGGCTCATCCAGCTCTTCAGCAGGGGCTGCGGTGACAGGGCCGCCATCAGCCGGTCACCGTCGGCGTTGGACAGTCGCAGCCGCCGGGCCAGCCGCCCGGCCGCCAGCGGATCGTCAGGGAGCAGGGCCGCCAGCCGCAGGAGCGGGTCGTTCTCGAACAGATGATCGGCCTCGATCTCCACCAAGGCGGTGAACCGCGCCAGGTTCTGGGCTTCCGGCGCCACCGCCGCCAACACGCCCGCCTCTGCCATCAAGTCCAGAGCCGCGCGAGGATCGTCGGCCGCCAGCAGTTTCAGCAACTCCTTGGCCACCCGCTCAGCCGACAGTTGGCCCAGGCCGTCCTTCAGCGCTGTGCAGGCGGCCAGCGCCGCTGAATCCGGCGCGCCGCGCCCGAACCAGGCGGTGAAGCGGAAGAACCGTAGGATCCGCAGATAGTCCTCGCGCAGCCGCTGC
This sequence comes from Alphaproteobacteria bacterium, assembly GCA_043734425.1. Taxonomy (GTDB): domain Bacteria; phylum Pseudomonadota; class Alphaproteobacteria; order Caulobacterales; family Caulobacteraceae; genus Phenylobacterium. The sequence continues at coordinate 16,826 of JAYTFM010000007.1, read as the reverse complement.
TCAGGATCACCGACAAAGACGATGCGCCCGGCCTTGCCATCCCCGACGCCACGTCCAGTCGGGTCGTGGATGGTCCCGTCACGGCTGGCGTAAAGCGCGTTCAGCGTGAAGTCCCGCCGCCGGGCGTCCTCGACCCAATCGGCGGTGAACGCCACGCTGGCCCGCCGCCCGTCCGTCGAGACGTCACGGCGCAGGGTGGTGATTTCGAACGGCCGGCTCTTGGAGATGGCGGTAACGGTGCCGTGCTCGATGCCGGTGGGGACCGCGCGCAAGCCGGCCACATTCAGCGCCTGGGTCACCTGATCTGGCGTCAGGACGGTGGCGATGTCGATGTCGTCGACCGGCAGGTTCAAAAGGGCGTTGCGCACGCAGCCGCCGACGAACCGCGCGCAATCCGCGCCGCCGGCCGCTTCCAGGGCGTCCAGCACCGCCCCGGTCGCGCTCGCCGTCATCCAGGGACCCAGATTGGCGGTCATGGCTTTTCGAAGTGGCCTTCGCTGACGTGGCCGTCTGGCGCGACTTCGCCGGGCACATAGCGCTCGGTGCGATTGTCGTGGTGGAACAGCGCCGTGACCATCAGCGACAGGCCGACCAGCACGCCCGCGCTCGCTGTCAGCCAGGCCCAGGGGGTCGAGCCCATCGGCCGACCGCTGCGCCGCGCCCAGGCCGACCACAGAAACCAGGCCACGAACGGTGCGGCCACCAGCAGGCCTCGTGTGAGAATGAGCCTAAGCAACGGCCGCACCATAGAGCCTGGCGTGCAGCGCCCGCAGGATGCCCGCCGTTGCGCCCCAGATGAACTGCTCGTCGTGCGTGGTGGCGTAGAATCGCCGCGTTTCGCCGGACGGCGCCTTGCCCTCGCGCTCCTCGTAGTTGGCCGGATCCATCAGGAACTCGAACGGCGTCTCAAAGATGTGCGCGACCTCGCTTGGATTGGCCGCCAGGGTGAACCCCGGCCGCACGAAACCCACCACCGGCGTGATCAGATAGCCGCTGCCGGTCTGATAACGGGTGGAAAGGCCCACCAGCGAGACGAACTGCCGGTCCAGCCCGACCTCTTCCTCGGCTTCCCTGAGCGCGGTCTCCCAGGACTGTTCGCCAGGATCCTGGCGACCTCCCGGCAACGCCACCTGGCCGGTGTGGCTGCGCAGGGTGTCAGCCCTCCGGGTCAGCAGCACCGTCAGGCCCGCCTCGCGTTCGACCAGGGCGATGAGCACCGCCGCCGGCTTGGTGGGTGTTTCGGGGTCCAGCGTCCAACCCTCAGGATTGAGATCGAAGTCCGACCGAGGCGCGCCGCCCGCAGCGTCATCATGCAGAGGGTCCAGATGATCGGCGATCCAGTCGCGCAACTTTGGCGCCGGTGCGAGGTCGCTCACAGCTGGTGCGCCCCCGCCGGACCCACGGGATACCAGGCGCCGTTCGAGGCGACGCCCAGGGTGGGACCGTCCGGTGTCTGGCGCTCCTCGGCCAGTTCCACCAGCTCATAGAACACCGACCGGGCGATCCGCGCCTCCAGCCCGCGCCGCACATGCAGATAGGGCCGCGGCTCGCCGCCGACGCCGATCTCCACCCGGATGGCGTTCTCCGGTCCCGCCTCGACCTCATCTCCGACATTGGTCAGGAACCGCAGGGCCGGCCCGACCCGGTCGACCCGCACCGCGATGAAGGGCGCGTCCTCCACCGTGATCTTCATCTTCTCGACTGGCGTCACCAGGTGAAAGCCGTCCGGGTCCTTGCGCAGAACGGTCGAGAACAGCCGCACCAGCGCTTCACGGCCGATCGGCGTGCCCTCATGAAACCACAGGCCGTCGCGCTTGATGACGATGTCGATCTCGCCGCAATGCGCCGGGTTCCACAGATGCACCGGTGGCAGGCCGCGACCCGGCGCCTGCTTGGCCGCCGCGATCACGCCTTCGAGGCCCGTTGTGTCCTTGAGGTCCGCCATGCGCCAAGGGTAGGCGCGCGCGCCCGGCGGCTCAAGCCGATCCGCGTGCGCGGACGAGGCCAGATAGTTCGATCTGGTGAAAATACCGAACCAACACCCGCCGGGGATCGACTGGGCCGGGCAGGATCACGCCGGGGGCGACCTCGAAGCCGATCCTGCCGAAGAAGAGCAGATCACCCACCAACACTACCGCCGCCTCGCCGGCCGTGTCGGCCGCTTTGCAGGCGCGTTCCACCAGCTGAGCGCCTAGGCCATGGTGGCGTGCGCTTGCCTCCACCGCCAACGGACCCAGGAACACGATCGGCTGCGCGCCCGTCTTGACGCGCCAGAGCCGGACCGAGCCGACCAGCTCGCCGTCCAGATGGGCGCAGAACGACAGGTCCGGCGCGAAGTCGGCGAATTCGCGCACCCGCTCGGAAACCTTGGTGAAGCGTCCCGGCCCGAAGGCGCGGTCCAGCAGCGCTTCGATTGCGGCGGCGTGCTCGGGTTGTTCAAGGGCGAGGACCGGCGCCTCAGGCGGCCGGGCGGGCGAGACGGACATAGGCAGATCCAGATGCAGGGGGGGCGACGTATCGGCGGGAGCACCGCTCTGGCCGGGTTCAGGCGGCGCTCTAGGCCAGCGGACGTCGTCGCATCGGAAGGGCCCTCCAGGGCCGTGGTCGGGAGCGCGCAATTAGGACCCTGCGCCCTGCACGTCAATCTCGGAGCTTGACGCGAACGCGTGGGCGGTCCGAACTTCAGCCTCGGAGGATCGCCCATGACCACCCCGCGCATCGAAGTCATCGAATACACCGACGCCGTCTGTTCCACCGCCTGGGGAACCGAGCCGTTCTTCCGCCGCCTCGACTGGCGCTTTGGCCAGCATCTGACCTGGCGCAAGGTGATGGGCGGGCTGGTCGGCGATGCGGCGACCGGCAAGGACAGCTGGGACCGGATCAGCGCCGCCGAGCCGATGCGCAAGTACTGGAAGCGGGTCTGGCAGATGACCGGCATGCCCTATCCCAACCCCATGAAGCTGATGCTGCAGTCCACCGACCCGATGGGCGCGGCCGTTAAGGCGGTCGAACTCCAGGGTCAGGACGTTGCCGATGCCGTATTGCGCCGGTTCCGCGAACGGATCTTCATCGACGGCATCGGTCCGCAGACGCCTGACGAGTTCGAGGCGGCAACGGTGGGGGTCGCAGGATTGGATCAGGCCCGCTGGCGGATCGACCAGGCCCGGCCCGAAGTCGCCGCCGCCTACAAAGCCGACTGGCAGGAGTGCCGCGAGCCCAACGCCTATGTGCGCAATCTCAAGCACGACAGCCCGATGAACGGCGAGCTGAAACACTCGGAGGGCCACGACCGCTACGCCTATCCGACGATCATCTTCCGGGGCGGACCCGGCGGCGATCAGACGGTGGCCGGATGGGTGGCCTATGAGGACTATGAGACGGGTCTGGAAGCGGCCCTGCCGGGTTCCACAGCCAATCCCCGCCCCGATCCCACGCCAGCTGAGGCCTTCGCCCGCTGGGGCATGCTGACCAGCCAGGAACTGAGCTTCCTCTGCGGCGAGGGGGCGAAACCATCGGCCGGCGTGGTGAGCCGTGATTGGGGCGATGGAGTGGTCTACTACACAGAGGCCGAGGCGCGGGCGCGGGGGTTGGCGGGAGCCATCGAAGCCTCGTTGGAACATGCTTCGGCTTGAAAGTCAGTGTCAGTTGTGCATAATGCACTATGCACAAGCGGATGACGATCACGCTGGATGAGGCGGTCTATGACGGCCTCTACCGCACCGTCGGAAAGCGTCGGATCAGCCAGTTCATCGAAGATCTGGTGCGACCGCACGTCTCCGACCTAGCCCTCGAGCGCGGCTATCGCGAGATGGCGGCTGACGAAGTGCGAGAAGCCGAGGCGGCCGAGTGGATCAGCGGGCTCGCGAACGACGTCGCCGATGAATCGTGGTGAGGTCTGGTGGGTTGAATTCGATCCGAGGGTCGGCAGCGAGATTCGCAAGACCCGCCCGGCGGTGATCGTCAGCAACGACGCGGCGAACCGCAGCTTATCGCGCGTCCTCGTCGTGCCCTTGTCGTCGAACGTCGCGCGGATCTTCCCCAGCGAATCGCCTGTGAATGTCGCGGGCCGACCCACCAAGGCGATGGTCGACCAGATGATGACAGCGGCCAAGCAGCGCCTGAAGAACCGGATGGGCATTGTCACGCGGGCCGAACTGCTGGCCATCGAGGACGTGATCAAGGTGCACCTGGGGCTGCCGAGGTAGTGACCTGATGACGTAGGCAGCCATTGCCCCGCCGCCTCGCGCGCGCCAGACTGTCACAGTCCATGTCCGACACCGCCGCCGAGTCTCCCGAACCCTCCACCCTCCGCGCGCTTCTGAAGCGCCGCGACTTCGTGCTGTTTTGGCTGGCGCGGGTGGCGGCGACGCTGGGCGTGCAGATCCAGAGCGTGGCGCTGGGCTGGCAGATGTACGCCGTCGCCCGCCAGACCATGGATGTGAAACAGTCGGCCTTCTACGTCGGCATGCTGGGGCTGGCGGCGTTTGTGCCGGTGTTTCTGCTGGCCCTGCCGGCCGGAGAGACGGCGGACCGGCATGATCGGCGCAGGATTCTGCTGTGGTGCTATGCCGGTGAGATCGCCACGGCGGTAGTCCTGGCGGCCGCCGCGATCTTCCACTTCGCCACCATCCCTCTGCTGCTGGCGCTGTCGGCGCTGTTCGGGGCCAGCCGGGCCTATATGGGGCCGGCCTCGACTGCACTGGGTCCGATGCTGGTCCCCAAGGCGCTGTTGCCGCGCGCCATCGCCTGGAACTCGCTGGCCTGGCAGGGCGGCTCGATTGTCGGCCCGGCGTTGGGCGGCCTGCTGGTCGCCCTGTCGACGGGCCTGTCATACAGCGTCACCACCTGTTTCTATCTTGTGGCCATGGGGACAGTGTTCCTGATCCGAGGCGACACCCAGCCGGTGGTCAACCCCGGCTCGCGCTGGGCGCTGATGAAGGAGGGTCTCAGCTACGTCTGGAACCAGAAGATCGTGTTCGGAGCGATCTCGCTGGATCTGTTCGCGGTGCTGCTGGGCGGGGCGACGGCGCTCTTGCCGGTGTTCGCCCGAGACATCCTGCACGCCGGGCCGCAAGGGTTCGGCATCCTGCGGGCCGGGCCGGCGATCGGCGCGACCCTGGTGGCGATCACCCTGGCCAGCGTGCCGATCCGCCGCCACGCAGGCCTGATCATGTTCGCGGGCGTCGCGGTGTTCGGGGCCGCGACGGTGGTGTTCGGCCTGTCCAAGTGGTTGCCACTGTCGGTGTTTGCCCTGGCGGTGCTGGGCGGGGCCGACATGCTAAGCGTCTATGTCCGCCAGACCCTGGTGCAGATCGTGACGCCCGATCAGATGCGCGGCCGGGTGGCGGCGGTGTCCTCGCTGTTCATCGGCGCCTCCAACGAACTGGGCGAGTTCGAAAGCGGCGTGGTGGCGCGGTTTCTGGGGCCGGTTGGCGCGGCGATCTTCGGCGGTGTCGGCGCTTTGGCGGTCACTGGGGTCTGGGCCAGGCTGTTCCCCGACTTGCGTCAGGCCGACCGCCTCGAATAAGGGTCTGCGCAACAGATCCAGGGAGACGGAACAATGGGCGCACTTGAAGGTAAGGTTGTGCTGGTCACCGGCGGTGGCAATGGCATCGGGCGCGACTGCGCGCTGATCGCGGCGCAGGAAGGCGCCAAGGTGGTGGTCAATGATCTGGGCGGCAGCCTGAAGGGCGAGGACGAGGGCTCCGCCGGTCCGGCCGAATCGGTGGCTCAGGAAATCCGCGCCGCCGGCGGCGAGGCGGTCTCCAACTCCGACAGCGTCACCGACCTGAAGGCCGTCTACGGCATGGTCGAACAGGCGCGCAACACCTTTGGCGGCCTGCATGCGGTGATCAACCCGGCCGGCATCCTGCGCGACGTGATGTTTCACAAGATGACCGAGGCTGAGTGGGACTCGGTGATCGCCGTCCACATGCGCGGCAGCTTCAACGTCGCCCGCGCCACTATCGAGCTGTTCCGCGAGCAGAACGACGGCGCCTATATGTTCTTCACCTCGACCTCGGGCCTGTTCGGCAACGTCGGCCAGGCCAACTATGGCGCGGCCAAGATGGGCATCGCCGGCCTGTCGCGGATCATCGCCATGGAGGGCGCGCGCAACAACGTCCGCTCCAACTGCCTGGCGCCCGTCGCCTGGACCCGGATGACCCAGTCGGTGCCGATCAAGGACGAAGCCGCCGCCGAGCGCCGCAAGGTGATGGCCGAAAAGATCCGCGCCGATCAGCCGGCCCGCTTCTCGGTCGCCATGGTGACGCCGGCTGCCGCCAACGTCTCAGGCCAGATCTTCGGCTCGTCCGGCGAGAACATCATCCTCTACTCCCAGCCCCGCCCGATCGAGACGGTGACCAAGGAAGAGGGCTGGACGGTCGCCACCATCCTGTCCGAAGCCGTCCCAAAGATGGCCCCCAAGTTCTTCGACCTGAACCGCGCCACCCTGCCCGGCGCCCAACCGGCGAAGGCGCCGGCCTGACCTGATTACGTTTGGCGCCCGGGTTGCGTGCCCGGGCGTCATGCGTATCGGCTTGGCACCCGCATCGCTTCCTTTTCTTGCTCGTCATCACCCGGCTCTTGTCCGGGTGACCCATAGACGCCGAGGCCTGCCGAGTTAGGCCGAAGCCTCGCCGCCGAGGCGCACTCGGAACGGCCTGAGTCTATGGGTCCCCGGCACGGCGGCGCTTCGCGCCTTGGCCGAGGATGACGAGCGGAAAGAGGAGTGGTCCATATTGAACACCGAGTGCTCGAGCGCAGCGGGACGAGAGGGAGAGCTGCCCCCTACAGTCGGTGCCGCAAGCGCCAGTCGTCCCGGGTCAATTCCCAGTAGATCGAGCGGCGGATTGTTCCGTCCGGCCGCGCCGCGTCGCGCTCGCCCATTCGGGTAAAGCCGGCGCCATCAATACCCTTCTGGACCCGCACATTGTCCAGCGCTGCCGTCAGGCACATCATCCGCACGCCCAGGGTCTCGAAGATCCAGCCGAAGCTGTGCGCCATGCCCATCCCGCCCTGGCCGCTGTTCTGGCGATCCGCGCGCACCGCGCCGGCCAGTTCCGCCGCCGAGCGGTCCGGCCAGACGGTGATCTTCGAATAGCCGGCGACCGCACCCGCCGCGTCCAGATTGACGATCAACAGCCCCTCGCCGGCCAATGCCTGGGCCTGAGCCTCCGTCACCCAGCGCGTGAGGCTGTCCTCGGTGATCGGCCTCGGCAGATCATAGATCGGCCCGGAGACACGGTCGTCGGACAATAGGCTCACCAGCCCGGGCACGTGATGCAGGTCGGCCCGCGCGCGGCCAGGCCCCAGGCTCGCCACGTCGGCAGTTCGCACCGCATGACGGATCGACGCGGCCTCGGCGCGCGAGACCTCGAGGATGGTCGTGGGCGGCGCGCTCATGAACCCGCCAGCTCCGCCAACGCCTCCCCGTCCAGACGACGGACGGTCCACTCGGTTTTCGCCTGGGCGCGCAGACTGTCGTAGAAGGCGATCGCCGGATCGTTCCAGTTGAGCACCGCCCATTCCAGCCGGCCGAGATCGGCGTCGAGGCAGCGCTGGGCCAGCGACCGCAATAGCGCCTTGCCGGCCCCCACGCCCCGCGCCTCGGTGCGCACGAACAGGTCCTCCAGATAAATCCCTGCGCGGCCCTGGAAGGTCGAATAGTTGTAGAACCACAGCGCGAACCCCACGGGCACGCCTTCGTGCTCAGCGATGTCGCAGAAGCAGCGCGGGTTCTCGCCGAACAGGTCGCGGCGAATATCGGCTTCGCTCGCCTCCACCTCGTGCAACAGCCGTTCGTACTCGGCCAGCTCACGGATGAACTGATGGATCAAGGGGACATCGGCGATGGTCGCCACCCGGATCTTCACGCTCACTGAAATCCTCGATCGGCCAGATCGGCCGCCAGCTCCTCATTGGAGCTATAGACGACGGCGTCCCAACCGGCGACCCGCGCCGCTGCGACGTTGGCCGGGATGTCGTCGATGAGCAAAATACGCTCAGGCGGCGCCGCCAGCAGCGCCTGGACGGCCGAGAAGACTTCCGGAGCCGGCTTCATCAGGCCCAGTTCGGCCGAGAGGAACTCATGATCGAAGGCGTCGCGCGTTGGAAAGACGTCACGCACGAACGGCGGATTGTCGCTGAGAAATCCGACCGGCGTCCGGTCCCGCAGGCGGGCCATCGTCCGCCAGAGGTCCAGGTTTGGCGCCTCAAAGGCGCTGAGCCAGAAGCGCCGGGCCTGCTGCGCGCTGACCGCCCGCGACCCAAGCCGCGACATTTCCACGGCCAGCTCGTCTTCATCGGCGAGGCCCAAATCCAGCCTCTCAGCGATCCCGCTCTCCACCAGTGCCCGCACGGCATCCGCCTCCGCCGCCAGCGCCGCCGACAGCGCCCGCACCCGCCGCTCCCGATCAAACGGCAGCAGGACGCCGCCCAGATCGAACAACAGGACCCGATCCGACGCTAGCCGCATCGCAGAGTCCGACGCCGCCCGAGCATCAAATCCTCCCGGCGCGCCCAGCGCGGGCCAGAAGGCCACGCACACCTGCCTCGTGAAACGGCGCGATGACCCAGAGATAGGCCTTGCCCGGCCAGCCATGCGGGCGACAGAGCGTCGTCACGGTCACGCGTCCGCCAGCGGCGGTGCGCTCGCGCAGGATCGAGACCCGGAAGTCCAGGTGCGCATTGTCCCGGCCCGCAATCAGCTCATCTTCGGCCAGGGCGAAGATCGGCCAGGGTCCGATGGTCTCGCCAACACTATAGGCGGCCCGTTGCTCGGGCCGCAGGATGTCGGCGTCGTCCGGCGTCGACAGACCGCAAGCAGCGGCGATGCGGTTGCGCAAGATAAGCAGGAGCTTCACCCCACCGGGATGATGGCCAAAGAGCGCGACGAAGAGCTCGGGCATCGTAGGATGCCAGACCTCGAGAGGCGCGGTCCAGGCGTCTTGGAAGCCGGCGCTGACGCCGAATAGCGTCCCCATCTGAGACGCGTCTGGAAGGTGGGCGGCTTTGACGCTGTCCATGATTGGAGCTGCCTTTCGTCAGGCTGTGGCCCGATACCAGTCGACGCCCGTTGCGTCCCGTTCCCTTATCGCCTGGCCCCGCCCGATCAGACAGTTGAGGTGGGCCAGGCTCTCGCCGGTGGCCATGCTGATCACGTTCTCGTCGATCTTGCGGCGGAACAGCACGTGGAACACATCAATCGCCCGTTTCGGCTCGGCGATGGTCTGGCGCAGTCGCCCTAGCGAACGCTCGTGGCCGCCGATCAGGTGGTCTATGCGGGTGTGCAGGCCGTGGAACGGATCGTTGTGGGCCGGCAGCACCAGCACATCGTCGGGGATCCTGGTCTTGATCCGGGCCAGCGACGTCAACCAGTCTGTGAGCGGATCGCCCTCGGGTTCGGTCGGGAACACCGAGACGTTGGACGTAATTCTGGGCAGCACCTGGTCGCCGGAGATCATCAGCTTCAGGTCCGGGCAATAGAGGCAGGCGTGCTCGGGGCTGTGGCCCGAGCCGATCACCACCCGCCAGACGTGGTCGCCGATGCGGATCTCGTCGCCATCGCTGAGCCGTTGGAAGCTGTCCGGCAGGTTGTGCAGGCCGCGGCCGAAGCCGCCGAACCGGGCGCGATAGGTCTCCAGCGCCGACTCGTCCCAACCGGCGCCGCGATAGAAGGTCACCCCATCGGCCGGCGCTTCGCGGCCAGTGTCGGCGGCCAGCGAGCGGCACATCAGATATTCCAGCCGGCTGATCCACAGGCGGCACTGGAACTTGCGCGTCAGCCAGCCGGCCGAACCGATATGATCGGGATGCAGGTGGGTGACGAACACCCGCTTTGCGCCGCCACCCGCCAGCGGACCGGCAAAGGCGTTGCGCCACGCCTGGATGGTGTCAGGGGTGCCAAGCCCCGTGTCGACGACCGCCCAGCCGTCGCCATCGGCGATCGCCCAGACATTGATGAAGCCAATCGAACCGCCCAGCGGCATGCGCAGCCACTTGACCCCGGGCGCCACGTCCAGCGCTTCGGCGCCGACCTTGGGGCCGTGCTCGAACGGATACACCAGCCGATGCCGCACGGCCTGCTCGGCCTCGTCGTCAATTCCGTCCCGCAAGGCGATGCTCCCAACTGACTCTAGGGGCCACTATCCCGCGTCGCCGCTGGGGGAAGCAAATGGCGATTGGGATTTTCTGGGTTTCCGCTGCGTCGCATGGAATAGGAAACGGCGCCGGAGAGAACCCCATGAACGAATCCCCTGACGCGACCCTCGCCGCCCGCCTTGACCCGATCTTCGATGCCACCCTCAGCGGGCAGCGGATCGTCGGCGCCGTGGCTTTGGTCGCACGCGGCGGAAGTCTCATCTACGCCCGCGCGGCTGGTCTGGCCGACCGGGAGGCCGGACGGGCGATGACCCGCGACGCGATATTCCGCGCCTCCTCGCTCTCCAAGCCGATCGTCACCGGTGCGGCCCTGGCCCTGGTCGAGGCCGGCGTCATGGGGCTGGACGATCCGGTCACCAAGTTCCTGCCGGACTTCAAACCCGCCCTCGAAGACCAGACGCTGACCATCACCATCCGCCAGCTGCTGACCCACACCGCTGGCCTCTCCTATGGTTTTATGCAGGGCGCGGACGGGCCGTACCTTAAGCTCGGCGTCTCGGACGGCATGGACCAGCCGGGGCTCGGCTTTCCCGAACAGCTGGCGCGCGTCACTGAGGCTGGTCTGTTCTTTCCGCCGGGCGCGGCCTGGCTCTATTCGGTCAGCATGGATGTGCTGGGCGCAGCCATGGCGGCGGCGGCTGGCAAGAGCCTGCAGGCGGTGGTCGCTGAGCGCATCACCAGCAAGCTCGGGATGGCCGACACTGGCTTTGCGGTCACTGATCGCTCGCGGCTGGCCGTCGCCTATGCCGATGGCGCGCCTCCGGTGAAGATGGGTCATACCCACACCGTGCCGTTCGCGGACCTTTCGGGCATCAAGTTCGCGCCGGATCGGATCTTCGATCCCGGCTCCTTCCCCTCCGGCGGCGCGGGCATGGCCTGCACGGCGCCGGATTTCCTCAGCTTCATCGAGGCGATCCGCCAGGGCGGCGGCGGCGTTGTCGGCGCTGAGACCGCCAAGGCGATGATGACCAACCAGACCGGCGAGCACCTGATCGTCACCAGCGGCCCCGGCGTCGGGTTCGGCTTCGGCGGGGCGGTGATCACCGACGCCTCGGTGGCGGCCTCACCGCTTCCGAACGGCGCCTGGATGTGGGGCGGGGTCTATGGTCACACCTGGTTCGTCGACCCGGCCCGCGAACTCAGCTTCGTGCTGATGACCAACACCTCCACCGAAGGCATGAGCGGAACGTTTGCCCAGGACCTGACGGCGGCGGCGGCGGCCTAGCGCAGCGCCGCCGGGAACTTCGGCAGGGCGTCAAAATCCGCCGGCACGTGCTCCAGCACGACCCGCGCGCCGGTCGCCTTGGCCAGGGCTTCGACCTTGTCCATGCTGGCCAGGGTCTGGGCCTTGTCGAAATTGAAGCGGGGCACACGGCGCGCGGTTCGGCTGGCGGCGATGTGCCACATGTCGCCGGTCAGCAGCATCGGCCCGGCCTTGCGCAGGTTCACCAGCAGTACGGTGTGGCCAGGGGTGTGGCCCGGCGTCTTATGGATGGTCACCGAGCCGTCGCCGAACACGTCGTACGGCCCATCGCCCTCGATGAGGATGGTCTTGGAGGTCTCCAGCGCGGAATAGGCGGCGAAGCCTTTGACGTCGGCGCGTGAGCTGGTGCGGAAGGCGAAGGCGCGCTCCTTGGGGTCGACGATCCAGGTGCTGGCCGCGAACAGCCCGCCATTGCCGATGTGGTCGAAGTGGCTGTGCGAGACTGAGAGGAACTCGATATCGGCCGGCGTCAGGCCCAGCTGCTTCAGCTGATCGGTCAATTTTCGCGTTACGGTGATGCCGCCCGGAGCGGCGCCGCCGGGCAGATCAGCGATCGACTGCGGCACGCCCGTATCCCAGACCAGATCGCCCTCGGGATGGCGGATCAGATAGCACGGCACGATCATGCTCGCCGGCACGCCCTTGTAGGCGCCGTCGTCGGAGAATCCGTCGGCGTTGGCCAGGGTCAGCTTGCCGCAATCCATGGCGTAGAGCCGAAGGTCGGGCTTGGGTGCAGCCTGCGCAGAGCCTGCCAAAAGCAGCGTGGTGGCGGCAACCGCTGAGGCAAGGGCTCGGAGACGCATGTGAGGGTCCGGATCTGGTGGAGGGGCAAGTGATAACCTGCGACGGGAGCGCGACGATGTCACGCGCGGTTCAGCTTGTCTCTTGCCCGAGCGCGGGCGATGAGGTCGATCACGTTGCGGGGAGATGTTGGATGATCTGGAGATTGGCCGCTGTTGCGGCGTCGCTTACACTGCTGGGCGCATCCGCCACAGCACAGCCCCATGAGTCCATGCCAGGCGAGGCGGCCTTCCGCAGCCTCTACAAGGAGCTGGTCGAAACCGACACCAGCTTTCCGAACGGCAATTGCACCCTGGCCGCTCAGCGGATGGCGGCGCGCCTGAAGACCGCCGGCTTTCCCGACAGCGACGTCCAGCTGATCATCCCGCCCGACCATCCCAAGGACGGCAATCTGGTCGCGATCTATCCGGGCAAGAACCCCAAGGCCAAGGCGGTGCTGATGCTGGCGCACATCGACGTGGTCGCCGCCAAGCGCGAGGACTGGACCCGCGATCCGTTCAGCTTCATCGAGGAGGACGGCTATTTCTACGCGCGGGGCGTTTCCGACGACAAGGCCCAGGCGGCGATCTGGGTCGATACGCTGATCCGCTACCGTCAGGAGGGCTACAAGCCGCGCAGGACGGTCAAGATGGCCCTGACCTGCGGCGAGGACTCCGATGCGGTCAACGGCGCGGGCTGGCTGACCACGCACAATCGCGAGCTGATCGACGCTGGCATTGCACTGAATGAAGGCGCTGGCGGCCAATTGGACGGCCAGGGGAACCGGGTTTCGCACACCATCCTCGCAGCCGAGAAGTCGCCGGTCAGCTTCACCTTTGAGGTCACCAATGCTGGCGGTCACAGCTCGCGGCCAATCCCGGACAACGCCATCTATCACCTTGCGCGCGCCCTCGACCGGGTGAGCGCCTATGAGTTCCCGGTCCAGATCAACGATGCGAACCGCACCTACCTCGGCCGCATGGCCGATGTGGCCGGAGGCGAGGTTGGCCAGGCGATGCGCGCCATTGTCGCCAATCCTGCGGACGCCGGGGCCAACATGATCCTCAGCCGGGACCCCAGCCTCCACGCCATGCTCCGCACGACCTGCGTCGCCACCATGTTGGACGCGGGCCACGCTGAGAACGCCCTGCCCCAGCGGGCCCGGGCCACGGTCAACTGCCGCGTCTTCCCCGGCGTTCCGGACACCGACGTCCTGGCGGCTCTGACCAAGGCGGTGGACAATCCCAAGGTCAGCATCACCAGCCAGGGACGCCGCTTTCCGTCCGCCGCCGCCCCGCCGCTGACGCCGGCCGTCTTGGGGCCGGTTGAGAAGATCTCCGCTCAGATGTGGCCCGGCGTGCCGGTGGTCCCGTTCCTTTTGGCGGCGGCCACCGACGCCACGTTCCTGAACGCGGTCGGCATCCCGACCTTTGGGATCACAGGCATTTTCTATGATCCTGACCTTGGCCACATCCACGGCCTGAACGAGCGAGTCCGCGTCAAATCGGTGATGGAGGGCCGCGAGTTCCTCTACCGGCTGGTCAAGGCCTATGCCGACCAGAAGAACTGAGGCGGGGATTGAAACTCTGGCTCGCGGCGTCGCATGACAAGGCCCATCGCAATGGGGGATGGGCTTTCGTTCGCGAGGGCAGTCCGGTTGCCGGCTGGGCCGGCGGCGAGCGTCGGACGACCCGGGCGCGGATGGCGCTGGCGGTGCTGGCCATCGCCGTGCGCGACCTGGCGAGCGACACCCCGCTCTCGGTGATCGCCGCCCGGCCCGACGCCCTGGTGCTGCACGGCCTGCTGAAACCACCGGCCGACCCGCCGGCCGACGATCCGGACCTGCGCGCCGAACTGGCCAAGGCCCTCAGCGGCCGGGCCTGGACCCTGGCGCTCGGCGATCCGACCGGCCCAACACCCCTGAAGTTCGCGGCCGCATGGGCCGATCTGGCCGCCGAAAAGGCCAAGACCGGTGGCGCGTTTGTCGCCGCGATCCCCAGAACCAATCTGGCGAAGGTCGAGGGGCTGTAGGGATCGGTCCAAGGGATTCTTATTGATTTTCGCCGATCCTGCGCGACGGGCCGCTTTGCGCCGGCCGGAGGATGTGTGGCCGATGAGCAAGGTGGTTGGCTCCCGACGCGCCGCCAGCGATCACTTCGAGCCGGAGGCCGATGGCGACGGCAAGTCCCAACGTCAGCTGCGTGGACACCTCGAGCAGATCGACTTCACCGCCTATGCGGCCAACAAGAAGATCCTGAGCGGCACACTGGCCAGCGTCGACGCCGAGAAATTCCAGCGCCTGGGTTCGGCCGCCGCCCTGGCCAGAGCCCGATGGGTGGTGGCCGCCCTTGCCTTTACCGAGGCTGGCCCGACCCCGACCGACAACCAGATCAGAGCCCTCGCGCAGCTACGCGAGACCTATCAGGAGCTCACCGAGGTCTATGACGCGATGCGCCGCATGGTCGAGCGTGGTTATCTGACCTACACGCCCACCCCCGCAGCGTAGGGATTAGGACCGCACCCAAATCGCGCGTCGGGACTTCCAGGGCGCGTCGCCAGACGATAGGTCTAGCCGATGAGCTTCATCATCGTCCTCGGCCTGTTCATCACCGTGGCCACCATGATCCCGGTGGTCATGCAGCTACGCAACCAGCCGCGCGGGCTGTTTATCCTGTTCTTCGCCGAGACCTGGGAACGGTTCTCGTACTACGGCATGCGAGCCCTGCTGATCTTCTATCTGACCCAGCACTTTCTGTTCGACGACAAGGTCGCGGCCGGTCGCTACGGCGCCTACACCACCTTGGTGGGTCTCTTGCCGGTGGCCGGCGGCATCCTGGCGGACCGCCTGTTGGGAACCCGCAAAGCCATCGCCTTCGGCCTCCTGCTGTTGGTGGCCGGTCACCTCACGATGGCCCTTGAGGGCAAGCCGGCCCAGAACGTCCTGACGTGGCAGGGGCAGACCTACGCCGTCCAGACCGACGGCCGTGGCAGCACCCGCGAGGTGAAACTTCAGGTCGAGGGCAAGGCCTACGACTTCAAAGCTGAGGCCGACGGCAGTCTGGATATCCTGGGCTTGCCGGCGAACGCACCGCTCCCGGCGCGCCTGGCCAAGGCCGACTATCAGATCAGCGTCATCGGGCGCGATGCGCTGCACGCCAATCTGTTGTTCTTCGCCCTGTCCCTGATCGTGGTCGGCGTCACGTTCATGCGGGCTGCGCCGCTGGTCGCCCAGCTGTATGACCGGAAAGACGATCCTCGGCGCGACGGCGGCTTTACGCTGTTCTACTACGGCGTGAACCTCGGGGCCTTCTGGGCGGGCATCCTCTGCGGCTGGCTCGGCGAGACCATCGGCTGGTGGGCCGGGTTTGGCGCGGCCGCAGTCGGCATGGTGGTGGGCTACCTGGTCTTCATCCTCGGCAAGCCGCTGCTGGACGGCAAGGGCGAGCCGCCCAATCCGGCCTACCTGGCCAAGCCCGTCGCTGGGCCGATCACCCGCGAGCACCTGATCTATTTCAGCGCGATCGGCGCTCTCATTCTCATCAACATTCTGCTGCGGCAGAGCGCGGTGATCGGCAGCGCCCTGGGCGTCGTGTCCGTGCTGTCCCTCAGCTATCTCGGGGTCTATATGGCGCGCCATTGCACCCCGGTGGAGCGCAAGCGCATCTTCCTGGCCTTCGTGCTGATGCTGGGCTCGGTGGTCTTCTGGGCCTTGTTCGAGCAGGCCGGCAGCTCCATGAGCCTGTTCGCCGACCGCAACACCAACCTCGACATCGTGTCCTCGCCGATCCAGCTCTCGCTGTTCGGCAAGACCCTGTTCCTCGGCACCTGGGCCATGCTGGACGCCGCACAGCTGTTACCCAGCCAGGTCTGGTGGGTCGACATGGCCATGACCTCGTCCCAGACCCAGTCGATCAATCCGGGGTTCATCCTGATTGGCGCACCGATCTTCGCGGCGCTCTGGGCCTATCTCGGTCGCCGCAGGGCCGATCCGCCGCCGATGTTCAAGTTCGCCATCGCCTTGCTGCAGGTCGGGGCTGGGTTCCTGTTGCTGGTCTGGGGCGCCCAGTTCGCCGACGCGAACTTCCGGCTGCCGCTCTATTTCCTGGTCGGGGCCTATCTGCTGCACACCACGGGCGAGCTCTGCCTGTCGCCGGTCGGTCTTTCCGTGGTCAGCCGCCTGTCACCCCAGGCCTTGGTCGCGACCATGCTGGCGCTGTGGTCCCTGTCTTCGGCCTGGGCGCGGTTCTTCAGCGGTAAGATCGCCGCCATGGCGGGGAGCGAGACCCTAGGCGGTCAGGTCCTCGACCCAGCCGCAGCCCTGCAAAGCGCCATCACGGTCTTCACCTGGATCGGCGCGGTCGGCATAGCGGCCGGCGTGGTGTTCCTGGTCGTCGGCCCCTTCATCCGCCACTGGGGCGAGGATGCGGATGAGGTGGCGGAGCCGGTGGGGGTAGGGGTGGGGGCCTAGGGCAGGACGCCGGCTACCTCGCGGCGCCGCTCCGAAAAGCCCTCCCCCCTCTCTGGGCTACGGCATTCACACATCTGGCTTGAAGGCGGGCTCGGTGTCTGATTCCTTTGTGGGGGATTGGATACGGAGTGCGGGTGATGGAGATGAGGCTGG
>JAYTFM010000006.1:0-29249 GCA_043734425.1 Alphaproteobacteria bacterium | reverse complement strand
CTCCCCGCAAGGGCTACCGGATTCACACATTGTGATTTGGTCCCAGGATGATGAGAGTTCGCTTGGCGGCCTGGATTTCGAGCCATCCGTTGAGCATGACGATGGGGCCGGGTTTTCCGTAGTATCCGGTCCATCCGCCGAGTCTTGCGCAGACCCATGCGGCGTAGGCGAGGGAGGCCTTGGGGTGTGGGTTCTTCTGTCGTTCGGTCTTGCCTTCGAGCTTGGCGCAGAAGGCTTCGAGCAGCGGGATATCCTCAGGCTCGAAGGCGTCGGTGCAGGGCCGAAGCGGACCAAGTCCGCCGTCGCGGGCGTGAACCATCTGCTGGATGACGACAGCGGCGATCAAGGTCGCCATCACCAGCTTGTTGCGGGGGGCGGTGTCTTCGATGCACAGGCTCTCGATATCGAAGCCCTTGGTTTTGAGGGTGCGGAACAGTTGCTCGATGGCCCAGCGTTTGCGGTAGAGCTCGACGATGGCCCAGGCCTCGGCGGCGTCGTCCACGGGATGGCTCGTCAGCAGCCGCCAATGCACCGCAGGCTGGCCCGGCCTGGGGGCGACCTCGCGCACGTCTACGACCTGAAGCTCAACCGCATCGGGGAGGCCGTGGCGGAAGCCGCGATGGGGCCTGGACAGCGGCAGGACGGCGTGGCGCACGGCCAACTGGACCGTGCGGGCCTTGACGCCAGGCTGGGCGGGCAGGTCCAGATCGGCGCGTCCCGCCTCCGGCAAGGCGTCCAGCGCCGCAAACAGCTTGCCGCCGTCTTCGAGGCTGCGGTCCTGCGCCGCCCGCACCAGCAGCTCGACACCCTGCGGACGCAGGGCGAAGGCCTCGTAGATGTCGCTCTCACGATCCGCCACCACGGTAATCCGCCGGGCCCCGGCGCAGACCGAGGCGGCTGTGTCCGCCCCCTGCAGCCAGCGAAAGCTTTCCTTTTCTTCCACCGGCAGGTCACGGCGCAGCGCCTTGCGCCCGCTCTCGCGCTGCAGGAACTGGCCATCGACAAGGCCCAGGATCGCACCATCCCGCGCGTCCAGCGCCAGCGCCGCATGCAGATAGTCCCCGCCTCCCCCGTCAGAGCGGGTCACCGTCGTGTCCTGGATCACCAGCACGTCGCGGCCTCGGCAGCGCTGCGACGTCCCCTCGCCGGCCTGCGCCACCATCTCGCCCGGCGTCACGGCGGCGTTGCGAAGAAACCGCGTCAGGCGGATCTCCCCGGCACGGTCCCCACCCAGCCGACGCACCCGCACCGCCCGCGCTCCCACCCCCAACAGACGGCCCAGAAGAAAGACCCCCCTTTTTCCAGGCGGCGGTCCCCAAACCGCCCCAGCCTCATCTCCATCACCCGCACTCCGTATCCAATCCCCCACAAAGGAATCAGACACCGAGCCCGCCTTCAAGCCAGATGTGTGAATGCCGTAGCTCCTTGGGGAGAGGGACAGACCGCGCAGCGGTCAGGGCGGGGCAGTCGGGATCAAGCGCGCACGCTCCAGATGCACCAACTGCATCTCCGGTTGACTCTACCAAAAATTGAGAACAACTTCTAACTCAGGTTGTTTTCCGTGCGGTCGCGCGGCCGGCATTCGCGGCGGATGCGGGCGGCTCGGCCTTCGTTGATCGGGGCTGACGCCGGGGATTTTCGGCTTGCAGCCTCTCTTAGAGGCGTCACCCAATGCCCAACGACCATCCAGCCCAGCTGAACGCGCCCAATGCAGATCTAGAACCGCGCCGGCCAGCCCGTCGGACCGGGTTTGCGGCAGGCCTCCTGGCGGCGACCCTGGCGCTGGCGGGCCTGACATCCAGCGCCCGCGCGAACGGCGTGGAGGACACCACCCTGGCCGCCTATCTGAACCAGACGGTGGCCAGCCTGGGCGATGTGCTGGGTCCGGTGCCCTGGGCCTGCGGCGCTCTTTTCGGCATTCCGAACCCAGGGACCCAGGCGATCCTTGACGTCCATATGAACTGGCACTGCAGCTTCGATGACACCATCAACCCGGCGCTGGGAAGGTTCGCCAACGACGGCAACAAGTTCTTCGGATTCCACCGCCAGTTCATCTATGCCTACAATCGCTACAGGCAGAGCCAGGGCGTGTCGTTCGTGCAGACCTGGATGCCGTTTGCGAACGCCTCCATTCCCTTCGGGCATGGCGGCCGCGCCGACGCCGCGCCCTGCCCGACCTGCCAGGTGCTGCCCAATTCCCAACGTCTGCCCGGCGCCGGCGGCACGCTGAACCCGGCAGTCACCACCCTGGAGGACTATGGCAACGGCCTGGTCCCCTGGCACAACAACCAGCATGTCGCCCTCTCCGATTCCGGCGTCTCTGCCGATCCGGACTGCGTCGCGTCGCATGAGATTCTTTGCGTCACGACGGCGCCGGCCGACCCGATGTTCTTCCGGTTCCACAACTTCGTGAATGACCTGCAGGACGAGATCCTGACCTTCCAGGACACCGACGTGATGATCGTCTTCGACCGGTCGGGCAGCATGACCCTGCCGACCTCGGTCGGGGGCAACCGCCTGGATGCGGCCAAGGATGCGGCCAGGCTGTTCGCCGACCTGGCGCGCGATGCTTCGAACCACCGCGTTGGCCTGATCTCGTTCTCGACTGCCGCAGCGCCCTCGCCGGAAATGCCGCTGACCCTGGCGTCCTCGGCGCCGGCTGCGATGAACACCGCCCTGCTGGGCATCAGCGCCGGTGGCGCAACCAGCATCGGCGATGGGCTGCGCGCGGCCATGGTGGCTCTGAACGCCAGCTCCAATCCGCACAAGGCGATCCTGCTGCTGACCGACGGCATGGAGAACACCGCGCCGACCATCGCCAGCCAGAAAGGCCGCGCAGTCGGCAAGCTGGTCGACACCCACCTCTGCGCGGTTGGGTTCGGCACGGCCGGATCGCTTGACGGCCCCAAGTTGCGTGACTTGGCCGAGAACCAGGGCGGCGTCTATCTGAGCGACGCCGACCCGCTGAACCTCAAGAAGTACTTCGTCGAGTGCTTCGCCGACATTTTCGACACCTTTGTCGGCAAGGACCCGATCTCCAGTCTGCCTGCCAACCGCAGCGCCTCAGACCCGGTCGTGCACGTGGCCGAGAGCGACGGCGAGGTCGCCTTCACGCTGGCCTGGGACGATCCAATGCCGGCCGGCAGCCTCAGGCTGGCGGTGACCAGCCCGACTGGCGCGCCGGTCAACCTTTCCGATCCGGGCGTCGAAAGCCGGTTTGGTCCCAGCTGGCACATTGTACGGATCAAGCTGCCCTATGCGGGCGAGCAGGCGGGCGGATGGTCAGCGCGGGTCGTGCGGCCGATGCGCGCCTACGTCAACGGCTTCCTGCCCACCGCCTTCGCCGATCCGGAAGTCGGGACCGTGCTGGTCCAGCAGCAGATCGCCCAGCTGTGCCCCGACCGCTGCAAGCGGGTCTTGTACTATGAGGACTTCCCCGTCTCGACGACCCACGGCGCCCACAACAGCGTCTACTTCGCAGCCCTGATGCGGGCCAGGACCGCAGGCGCGCTAGGCGCCATTGATCGGGCGTCCGACCCGGCCTTGATGCAGAAGTTGCTGTCGGGCGGCAGCTACGACCTGATCGTCGCCAGCATCGGCTTCGCCAAGGGTCAGCAGCCGTTCGACGATCTTCTCAGCGCCCAGGCGTGCGGGGATCGGAAGACGAAGATCATCCTCAGCGACCGGCGCAAGGATCTCGGCCCGGCAATGCGCTGCCTGGGCGCGATGCCCGCCGACGAGACCGGATTCAAGACGATGACCGGCGATGGTCAGGTGGTTTCGGGCAAGGTCGACTTCATGGCCGGCATGCACCGGATGGCGGGAATGGTCCCCGACACCTTCGCTCTCAAGCCGACGGGCGCGGCGGGCGCCTCGGCCGCCGCAACTACCCCCGCCGGCAATCTGGCGATCATCGGCGTCGGCAAGGCTGGGCCAGCGCAACGCTACTTCATCGAGTCGCTGGCCAGCGGGGCGGCGCGGGTGCGGCCGTTCACCTGGCGCTCCCCGAACTATACGCAGGAATCCCTGCATCCGGCGTTCCACATCCCGGAAATCTACATCCCGATCGGCGGATTTGACTCGGTCAAGGCGCGGGTGGCGGTGACCCGGCCGCTGGTTGGCCTTGGCGCCCTGATGGCCCGGGCCCAGCCGCGCGAGGCGCCGGCGGCGGCAGGCGACCCCCTATCGCTCCGCCAGATCGGCGCCCTGCGCATCGATCCTAAGCAGACGGGCAAGATCGTCCCGACTGAGACGGTCGAGTTCCCGCTGTTCGATGACGGCACGAACGGCGACACCAGCGCCGACGACCGCTATTGGGAAGCGGCTTTGCCGCCGGACTTCGCCAGGTTCGACGGCGAATACACGCTGCATGCATTCTTCACGCTCTGCCGCAATGGGCACTGCATCGAGCGCGAGGCGACCCAGACCCTGGCGGTCGATGTGAAGCTAGACGTCGGAGCGACCAAGGTCAGCGCGCCGCGATCACGCACGCCGGGGGTCGCCCAGGTGCTGCTGATGCCGATGGATGCGAACCGTACGCTGATGGGCCCCGGCCGCTCCGAGGCGCTACTCGTCGCGCTGCGCGGCAAGGGCCGGGTCGAAAATGTCCAGGACCAGGGCGGCAGGGGCGCCTACAGCGTGACCGTCAGCTATGACCCGGCCGCTGCGCCCACCCTGCTGGTCTCACAGTTCGGGCGGCCCAAGGACGTGATCGAAGTGAAGCTGCCCTGATCGAAAAGTGTGGACATCAGGTGATGGAGGTCGGCGCGGAACCTTCACCTTGGCCGCGCCGTTGATCTTCTGAACGGCGGCAAGTCCGCTGGCCGTGTCGAAAGGTCTTCACATGCTCGGAACGCTCGCCGTCATCCTGGTGGTCCTCTGGCTGCTGGGCTTCTTTGCCTTCCACATCACCAGCGCCGCGATCCATGTGATCCTGGTTGTCGCCGTGGTGATGGTGGTGCTGCACTTCGTCAGGGGCCGACGCTCAATCTAGGGGCCCATCCTGGACCCGGTCGCGCACGCCTCCGAACCGCCCTATATCCAGGCCGATGTCGGACGCCCCCGCCCCGCCCCGGACTGAGACGCCGCTGATTGGCGCTGCGCTGATCAAGGATGAGGTTCGCCGCCTGCCCGACCGGCCTGGCGTCTATCGCATGATCGGCGAGGACGGCGAGGTGCTGTACGTCGGCAAGGCGCGGTCGCTGAAGAAGCGCGTGATCCAGTACGCTCAGGGCCGCTTCCACACCCAGCGCATCGCCCACATGGTCGACCTGACGCGCTCGATGGTGTTCGTCACCACGCGGACTGAGACCGACGCCCTGCTGCTGGAGATCAACCTGATCAAGCAGCTGAAGCCGCGCTTCAATGTGCTGCTGCGCGACGACAAGTCCTTCCCCGAGATCGTCATTCGCCGCGAACACCCGGCCGCCCAGCTGAAGAAGCATCGCGGCGCCCACAGTATCAAGGGCGACTATTTCGGCCCCTTCGCCAGCGCCCATTCGGTCACCAAGACGCTGAACACCTTACAGAAGGCGTTCCTGCTCAGGTCATGTTCGGACAGCGTCTATGAGAGCCGCACCCGGCCCTGCATGCTGCATCAGATCAAGCGCTGCTCGGCGCCGTGCACGGGCCTGGTCAGCCTTGAGGATTATGCCGGTCTGGTCGAACAGGCCGAGGCGTTTCTGCGCGGCAAGTCGCGCGCGGTGATGGGCCAGCTGTCGGACGACATGCAGGCCGCCTCCGACCACATGGAGTTTGAACTGGCCGCCCGGCTGCGCGACCGGATCCGCGCCCTGGCGTCCGTTGCGCAAGAGACCCAGATCAATCCCGAGACCCTGGAAGAAGCCGACGTCTTCGCCCTGCATGCCGAGGGCGGCCAGGCCTGTGTGCAGGTGTTCTTCTTCCGAGCCGGCCAGAACTGGGGCAACCGGGCCTACTTCCCCCGCGTCGACAAGTCCGACGAGGACCCAGACATCATGGGCGCCTTCATCGGCCAATTCTATGACGACAAGCCGATCCCCAAGCTGGTGCTGGTCAGCGTCACCCCGGCCGAAGACGCCCTGCTGGCCGAGGCCTTCGCCCTCAAGTCCGGCCGCAAGGTCGAGATCAGCCGCCCGCAGCGCGGCGAGAAGCGCCAGCTGGTCGATCACGCCCTGACCAACGCCCGCGAGGCGCTGGGCCGGAAGATGGCCGAGAGCTCAGCCCAGACGCGGTTGCTGGCCGGCGTCGCCGACGCCTTCGGCCTGGACGCCCCGCCCGAGCGGATCGAGGTCTATGACAACAGCCACATCATGGGCACCAATGCGGTCGGCGGGATGATCGTCGCCGGCCCCGACGGCTTCCAGAAGAGCCAGTACCGCAAGTTCAACATCAAGGACTCCGAGATCACCCCGGGCGACGACTTCGGGATGATGAAGGAGGTGCTGCGCCGCCGGTTCGCTCGGATGGTGAAGGCCGAGGAAGCGGCCGAGGAGACCGGAGCGGAGATGGGCAAGGACGAAGGCTTCGGCCGCCCCGATCTGGTGCTGGTCGACGGCGGCCTGGGCCAGCTGGGCGCCGCCCTGGAGATCATGGCCGACCTCGGCATCGACGACATCGCCGTGGTCGGGGTGGCCAAAGGCCCCGACCGCGACGCCGGCCTGGAACGCTTCTTCATCCCCGGCAAGCCGCCGTTCATGCTCGAGCCGAAATCACCGGTCTTGTACTACCTCCAACGCCTGCGCGACGAAGCCCACCGCTTCGCCATCGGCACCCACCGGGCCAAGCGCGCGGCCGACATGACCAGGAACCCACTCGACGAAATCGACGGCGTCGGGCCGGGCCGCAAGCGGGCGCTGCTGCATGCGTTTGGCTCGGCGCGGGGGGTGAGCCGGGCGAGCGTGGAGGACCTGGCGAAGGTGGAGGGAGTCAGCGCGGCGCTGGCGGAGCGGGTTTGGGGGTGGTTTAGGAAGTGAGGGGCATCGAACATCGAGTACCTACCGACGCGACGGTCAAGCTGCTCTATGCGCATGCAATTGCTTGCGCCTATCCGGACTGCCCCGAGCCGCTCTATCGAGAGGATGAACTCGCCGGAACGTGGACTCTTAACTCACGCGTCTGCCACATCTGCGCACGCCGGGAGGGTGGCCCCCGATGGGAGTCATCGCAGTCTGAAGGCGACAATCGCTCCGAGGGAAACCTTGTGTTGATGTGCCTGAAGCACGCGAGCTGGATAGACGAACCGGGCTCACTAGAAACCTACCCAACCACATTGCTGCGGACTTGGAAGCAGGCCCAAGTCGCCGACCATCGGAGCCGCAATGGCGGGTGGCCTCTAACGACATCCATGGCCAACGCCGCTATCGAAGCATCATTCACGAACGTTGGCATAGGCATCAGCAATTCAACTCTGAGCCTAGGTGGCGAGGGAGGTCGTGCTGCTGGCGCGGGCGGCGGCGGCGGTGGCGCGATTGGTCCCGGAGCGCGCGCCGGTGACGGTGGGGCGGGCGGTGAGATTGTAAGCGGTAGCTTCGATCTGGCTACCCTCATGGAGGCAGGTCTTGACCGCATCGAAGTCGTCATTGGAGAAGGCGGCAAAGGCACCAGTCTTCCGGGTCAACACGGGGCGGACGGAGCACAATCTGCACTGACCGCCCGCAGCAAAGACGGCGAGATACTCGGAGTCGTGCGCGCCAGAGGTGGATTCGGAGGAAGGTCGGGCGCTGCCAGCCTGCCAGATGGCGTGAGTGAGGTGGCTCCAAGCGACTTGGAAAATGGCTTCCGCATCACAACCCTGATGCCCGTGAACTCCGCCGAATTCCATGACGGCCTTCTATTCCTGCTCGGCGGCGAGTGGCGCTACTTTCCTGTGCCCGGTATTCCCCATCAAGCCGTGTGGGCAGTCGCTTGCACGGCAGTTTGGGATACGCTGGAGGACGCACCACGAGGCATCACTCTCGCGCTGATAGATCCGTCTGGACGCGAAGCCGCGTGTCAGTCGCTTGTCGTGTCCGCAGACGCATTTTCCCTCGGCCTGATTAGTTGGGTGGCTCAATTGGGAGCTACATTTGACGCGGTCGGCCCATGGAAACTCCAAGTCTGCGCTGGCGCGACTGTTCTGGCGGAGAGGGATGTGGAAGTGCGGCTCTCGGAGTCTTGAAACGTCGGCTATTTCGATCAGTGCAAGCCGTCGGGTTGTAGCCGCCGTGGGGCCCACCCCAGCTTAAATCTCATGGCCGCCATGTCTGCCTGCCTCTGAACGTCACTCAAGGACGACGCCGCAGGCGTCGCCGCGCGGCGGAGCGGGCACAGCCCGCGTCCTTGACTGGCGTTAAGAGGCAGGCTCGTATCTACCGTGAGATAGGAGCGCCGGACTCCTCGACCGAGGGTCTCGCGACTTGCCGCTAAGCGAATACGTCGGTGAGACACCCAGACATGGGAGGAGATGCGCATGAACGAGCAGCGACATCCCTCGAAGGCTAACGGTATCGCTGCTGCATTGCGCGCGTCACCCTTGGTCGGCGCCAGACTCGACCTCGATAGACCAATTGTCGAGGCGCGTGCCGTCGACCTCGGCGATGCGCCAAAGGCCGCCCAGCCCATCCGCCGTGGATGCAACCCCCTCCACCGCCTTCGGCGGTTCCCCTCCCCCTGATCGCGCGCGCTGCGCGCTGGGGGAGGACCTAGCCCAGATGCTCCCCCGCTGGGGGAGCTCCCGCGAAGCGGGTGAGGGGGTTGAAGCCCACGAGCCTCGCCGCATCTGAGGTTGCCCGATCCAATCACCGTGGATGAAACCCCCTCCGGCGCTTCGCGCCACCTCCCCCTGATCGCGCGCGCGGCGCGCTGGTGGGAGGACCTGGCCCAGAGGCTCGCCCACGGGAGGAACTCCCGCGAAGCGCGGGAGCGATTGAAACGCACGGACCTCTCAGCCGCGGCGGAGACGATCAAACCCAGGGGGCGAACCGCCCACACCTCTACCTCACGTTCTCCACCCGAACGATCGAGCCTTTCGCCTTCGGGTCGCTGGCGTCCCTGACCACCGAGACGTAGAGGTTCCGCTCGTCGGCATCGAACGCCACATTGGTCGTCCCGTCCCCGGCGGCGATGGTGAAGACGTGGAGCAGCTTGCCGTCCGGCGACAGCTTCAGGACCTTGCCGCCGAAGAACTGGGCCACATAGAGGTTGCCAGCGTGGTCCAGCTTCAGGCTGTCGGGGCCCAGCCAGGGTGAGGCGCTGCGGCGCAGAACCAGGCCGTCCAGCAGGGCGAAGTTGGAGCGGTGGCTGAGGGTTCCGTCCGGCCGGATCGTGAACTTGAGGATCGAGCCGGTGACCGTCTGGCTGACATAGAGGGTCCGGCCGTCCGGCGAGACGCCGACGCCATTGGCATAGTTGAGGTCGCCCGCCACCTGGGTCCAGGCCGCGCCGCCCGGCGCCAGGTACAACAGTTTTCCCATGAGTTCGCCCGGCCCGTTGACGCCGTCATAGGGGCCGAACAGGGTGGCGTAGGCGCCGCCGTCCGGCGCGATGGCGATGTCGTTGACCCCGCCGGTGAGCTTCGCGCCCTTGTCGTCCGTGGTCCAGCTGCGCAGCACCTTGCCGTCCAGGGCCAGCTCCAGGATCGCGCCGGGATCGTTGGTGCAGGCCAGCAGGAATGTCTTCTGTTTGGTCAGCGCCAGGCCGTTGTGGCCACAACTGGCCAGAGTGTGGATCACTGTGGCCTTGTGGCCGTCCCATTTCGACAGGGTGTTATCGATCCAGCCGACGAAATAGAGCGTCCCGTCCACCACCAGCGGCCCCTCGGGGCCCTGGATGTCCCGCACGATCGTCACCTCGCGGTGGGCCGGAGCAGCGGAAACGCTCGCCGCCATCGCGGCCGCAAGCACAGCGCTCAGCGCAACGCCGATCCTTCTGAATGACGCCATCATTAAGGTTCCTCCAGGTCGGCGGGACTGTAGGACGGCGCGAAGGCCTTGCGAAGCCGGCAGAGCTCCGCGTATCCCTGGCGCCCAACCTGCTGACACCCTGGGGGACCACCCTATGAAACGCCGCCTCGCCGCCGCCCTGACCGCCGGCCTCATCACCCTCGCCGCCCCTGTCGCGGCCTCAGCCCACTTCATCCTGCAGCAGCCGGCCTCCTGGCTGGTGGAGAACGTGTTGGGTGATCCGCAAAAACCCGGCCCCTGCGGCGACAAACCCGAAACTCCCGGCACGCCCACACACGCGGTCACGGCGCTGACGGGCGGCACTATGCTGCACATCAAGGTCAAGGAGACGGTCTATCATCCGGGCTTCTACCGGGTGGCGCTGGCGGTGCTGGACAGGGCCGAGCTGCCGGGCGATCCGGAGGACGTGACCCAACCGGGGCCGCGTGGACCGGTCTCGGTGTCGGGCAAGATCGATCCCAATCCCAAGCCGCCGGTGCTGGTGGACGGCCTGTGGGAACACCGCGAGCGGGCGACCGCGCCGTTCGAGACCGACGTCAAGATCCCCAACATCAACTGCGAGACCTGCACGGTGCAGATCATCCAGTTCATGGAGCAGCACGGCATCAACCCCGACGGCCGCTTCACCTATCACCATTGCGCGGCCCTGAAGATCACCGCCAATCCGAAGCTGCCGCTGGATACGGCATGGCCAGGTCAGGCGAAGGCCGGCAAACACAAGAAGTGACCGGAGGACTCGGCCCGACCCCTTCGGCGGTTTTCACCCTAAGGTGAAGGCGGACAGTTCACGCTCGCGCCATTGGCTTTCAAGAGGCTGCAGAGCGCGGGGCCGATCATCGCCCAGTCGTCGAAGTTCTTCTGGTCGAAGTCGATGACGCCATCCGCCTTGGGTCGCAGCACGATCCGGTGTGGCGCGGGCAGGTTCCTCTCGATCAACGCGGTGGACACCGCAGCCTTGAGGTTCGTGTCGACCCCCGGCTCGAACATCAGGTCAACCCCGTTGCCATAGAACCAGACATTGTCGTGCTGGGCGGTGATGAACCTTGGCAGCGCGCCGGGCCCGACTCGATCTGCGGTCAGATTGGCCTGCATCACAATGTTGGAAGCGCTGCCGGACAGCTTCACATAGAGGATGTCGATTCGCGCTGGCAGCGGCGAGCCTGCCGCCACCGGTTGGGCGGCGAGCGCCGGGCGGCCGAACACCCGGTCGGGCCTCGGCTGGGCTGCAAACAGGCTCCACGGTCCGCCTGTGGGTTTCCGCTGATAGAGGGTCAGAGCCCCGTTAGGCTGGACGGGAAAGGCGCCCAACAACGTCTCGCCGCCCGACATGTCGGTGAGCAGCAGGATACCGGGACCGGCGCCCGGGGCGATGTCGATCGCCAGGCCGCCGCCGTTCACTGCGGCATCGTCCTGACTCCAGGTTCCATCTGCGGCCCGGATCTTGACGAGGACGGCGCCGCTCAGGGTACGGAACGCCAACCAGGCCTGGTCGCGCTTGCCGGTCAGGGAGATTTCGCCAAGCGCCGGCGCGATGGTCCCGATCAGCTTAGCCGGCGTCCAGTCGAAATTCGGACCGAAGCTGGTTTCGAACAGCCCCTGGGCGGTGCGGAACACCACCAGCGTCCGTTGCGACCCGCCAGAGTCGGTGAGAGTCTGAGCATCCACCGACAGCACTCCGGCGTTCCAGGCCTCATTGATCGGGCGGCGCACGAGACTGCCGCAGTTCGCCATCAACGTGGGGCAATTGAGATCGCCATCCGTGGTCTCCAGCCAAAGGGTCCGGTCGCCCTCGTTCACAAAGATCAGCATCACCTGACGCCCGAGGCGCACCAGCGCTGGCGCGACGTCGCTGAGACCCTTGGCGGTTAGTTGACTGTCGCGCGTCGCCTCACATCCGCCGGCGGCCCGCGGCGCATAGCTGGCATAGGCCTGGACAGGCTGCGGCGCGTAAACGCCATCGCGGTTCCAGTCGACATTGCCGCTCACGACGTCGACCGTCAGATCGTAAACCTGACTCAGATCCTTGAGGAAACGTGATCCCTGGGCCGAACTGGGGTTCAGCACCCCTGGCGATTCTCGCAGCCTGATGTCGTTCACGGCCGGTCGACCAAAGCCGTCCGCGAAGGCGGCGGGTTGCCGAGACTGAAAGGCGTAGTTCATCACGCTCGGGTAGGCGGGGCTGCAGTTGAGGCCCGGCGGCTTGCCCTCATGGTTCAGACTCAGCGTGTGGCCGAACTCGTGCGCGGCGGTGACGCCGCTGCCCATCGGGAAATTCAGGGCGATTCCGGGACCCGCCTGCCCGCCGCCGCCCGGATCGCCCAGGGCATAGTGGAACAGCCCGCGCCGAGCCGCATCCATCATGGTTTGATAGACTGACCCGGCTGAGGCTCGTGTGCAGGCGCCATTGGCGTCGCACACCGGTTGCACGACGCTGAACCCGCCCCAATCTCCGTAGCTGATCAAGGTGAGGGGTGACGAGCCGGCGGGCGGATCAACCCCGATATCCAGGTGCGTATTCACGCCGGCCCGCAAATCCGGGTTGACCAGTGATTGCGCGTGCAACAGACGCAGCAGCGCCGTCGGCTCCGGGTCGCCAAAGACGTTCATAAATGCGGCGGCTTGGTTCGGATCCATCTTTTGTTGCGCCTCGCCGGGTGATGACAGGCCGAAGTCGACTTCGATGAACACGTCCTTGTGGCGGGGGTCTGCCCCCCACCGTGGAAGGTGCTGAAAGGGTGCGGTGTCCAGTTTTCCGAGCAATTCAAGCCCATCCTGCAGACCGTCGCCGTCGGTGTCGCGCGGATCGGCAGCGCGGGTGCAGTCGAAATTTCCAGCCAGTCCCGACAAGGACGAACAGGTGCCGATGGCGGCTTCAAGCAGGCTGCCCAGGCCATCGTCATCTGGGTCGTGGCCTGACATCACATTGTCGTTGCGGATCAGTCGAATCTCGCCGGCTGGATCTGGCCAGCGAGCTGCGAGCATCGCCACCCGGAGCCCGGTGAGTCCCCCGGCGACGAAGGCGCTATCTGCCGGGCCGGCCACATATCGCGCCCGCAGTCTTCCATCGTCGCCGAGCAGATAGAGCGTGTGAAGTCGCGGACCGCCGGGACCGGTGACGGTGCGGAGCGTTTCGCGGGTCTTCAGCGTTTCCAGACGCTTGAAGGCGCCCGCCACACCGAGGTTCGTCCAGACGAGTTGTCCATCGCAGTAAAGATCTGCGGTCCCCGAGGCGCCAGGCCCGGCGGCACGCAGGACAAGCAGATATCGCCCCGCCGATGGCGCTGTGAAACTCACGCGGGCGCTCAATCCTCCCGCAGAGTCGTCGTCCCGCGCCAGTTCGCTGACCGGACCGTCGCCCATCGGGAGCTTTATGACGTGGAGCACAGGGTCCGTCCTGGGCGCGAGATTCCGCGTTTCGCAGGTTGTCGTCTGACCCGCCTGGCGGAGCAGGGTCATCTCGAAGACGCCGGACGCTTGTAGGGGATAGGCGCCGGCGCCGGTGCTGGGCGAGCGATGGTCACGGATATTCACCGCGCGCGCCGGGCTCGCCGTGAGATGGCAAGTCGCCGCCGCTAGGCACATTGCCAGAACCAGTCTGCGCATAAGCCCGTCTCCTAGAGCACGATGCGATCAGACGGAATCGTCTGATCGCATCGTGCTCGGCACTTTTGAATTAGCGCCTGTTTCCTCCCGTCAGATGGTTCCGTCTGAAGGGAACAGGCTCTAGCAGCCAACGAAACGCTGAGCCGACCACATGTTAGCTCGCCTGGGAGTTTGCACTACTCAACCTGACGTATCCACGGATATCTGCAGTCCGCGATTGTCACGCCGGCGCGGCTGGGTATCACTGAGCAGGAAGGGATTGTTGGGAGACAAGCCGCATGTCCAACGACCCTAGCCCCTGGGGCCACGAGCCGCCTTCTCCGCCGCCGCCGCGCAACCGCCTCGTCCTGTGGCTGGTCATCGCGGCCGCCATCGGCGCCCTGGTGCTGGCCTTGGCGCGGGCGTTTCCCGAGGCGGGGCTGAAGGGTGGCGACTGGGCCAATGTCGGTTATCTGGTGGGCATCGTGTTGCTGTTGACGGCCGGCGCCAGCCGCCTGCAACGCGGGGCACTGGGCCAGCACCTGCGGCACGCGGCGATCTGGGCCGCGATCGTGGCGGTGCTGGCGTTAGGCGTAGCCTACCGGGAGGAACTGGCGGGCGTGGCCGGTCGCGTGCGGCTGGCGTTCAGCGGCGGAACACCGGTGGCGCTTGGCCCGCAGGAACTGGCGGTCCCACGCAATGACGCCGGCGCCTACGTGGTCACCGGCAAGGTCAATGGCCAGAAGGTGCGGTTCATCGTCGACACCGGCGCCACCGATACCGTGCTGAGCCCGGATGACGCCCGCCGGATCGGCATCGACGTCGAAGGGCTGCGCTATGTGCGACAGTCCGAAACCGCCAACGGCGTGGGTCTCAGTGCGTCCTTTCGGGCCGAGCAGCTGGCGGTGGGGTCGGTCGTGATCGAGGACTTCGAGATGGCCGTCAACCAAGCGCCGATGAGCGCCTCATTGCTGGGCATGAGCTTTCTGAACCACTTGGCGTCGTTCGAATTTCGCGGCCAGACGCTGATCCTGAGGCCGCGTCAGACCGGCGGCTGATGACCTCAGTTCACACTCCGCCCGCGCCCCTCCCAGAACGGCGCGCGCAGGTCGCGCTTGAGGATTTTGCCGGCCCCGGAGAGTGGCAGGCTCTCGGTCCTGAACGTCACGCTGCGCGGGCGCTTGTAGTTGGCGATCAGCGGCTCGCAGTGGGCCAGGATTTCCGCCTCGCTCGCCGTATGGCCGGACCGCAGCACCAGGATGGCGTGGACCTCCTCGCCCCATCTGTCGCTGGGAATGCCGATCACCGCGACCTCTGCGACCGCCGGATGGGTGGAAATGGCGCTCTCGACCTCGGCGGTGAAGACGTTTTCGCCGCCGGTGACGATCATGTCCTTCATCCGGTCGACGATGAACAGAAAGCCGTCCTCGTCCTGATAGGCGCCGTCGCCGGTGTGGACCCAGCCGTCCTTCAAAGTCGCCGTCGTCTGGTCTTCCAGCTTCCAGTAGCCGAGCATGGCCCCCGGACTGCGAGCGACAATCTCGCCGACCTGTCCCGGGACTACGTCAGCGCCGGTCTCATCGACAATCCGCACATCGCAGCCAGGCGCCGGGCGCCCCGCCGAAGCCAGCTTGCCCGCGCGCGGCCCCTCGAGCACATGATAGCTGGTCGGCATCACCGAAATGATCGGGGCCATTTCGGTCTGGCCGTAGACCTGGACGAACCCGACATGCGGCAAGCAGCGCAGGGCCTCGGCCAGGGTCCCGCGGGGTATCGGCGAGCCGCCATAGCCGATGACCCGCAGGGTGCCGAGCCGTTCGGGCGAGAAGTTCGGATGCTGTAGCAGCAGCCCGACCATGGTCGGCACCATGATCGTATGGGTGACGCCATGGCGCTCGATGGTCTCCATCGCCGCCTCGGGGTCAAACCTCGGAATATAGGTGTGCAGGGCGCCGGCGATGGAGACACCGCCGCCCAGGCAGCCGTCGGCCATGTGAAACATCGGCGCGACGTGCAGCGCCACGTCGTCGGGCTCCAGGTTCAGCGCCTTGCACGCGACCATGTTATTGTACCAGAGCGCCCGGTGCGGGACCATCACACCCTTGGGAAAACCGGTAGTGCCGCCAGTGTAGTAGAGTCCGGCCAGGTCGTCGCCGCCGGCCTCGGCGTCTGCGCAAGGCGCGTGGTGTTCGATGAGAGCCTCGTAAGACTCCATGCCGTCTGGAACCGCACCGTCATCACAGAAGACCAGATGCTTCAGGCATGGCGCGGCCGCCTGGATCGCGGGGACCATCGGCAGGAACGCCTGATCGACGAACAGCACGCTCGCGCCGGAATCCTCCAGCGAATAGGCGTTCTCCACCGCTGTCCAGCGGGTGTTCATCGGCACGACCACCGCGCCCGCCCACCATACGGCCGAGAAGAACTCGGTGTAGCGATCGGAGTTCAGGGCGAGGATCGCCACGCGGTCCCCCCGGCCGACGCCCATGTCGTGAAGGGCGCCAGCCAGTCGCGAAACCCGGTCCAAGGTCTCCCGCCAAGTGCGCTTGCGCGCGCCGAACCGGGTCGAGCCGGCCGAGGGCCGACTTGCCGCCACGCTTTTGAGCATCTCCGTCAAGCCGTACATGAACCCATCGCCCCAAGTTCCCCAGACGCATCTCTTGAGGCTGAACATTGGCGGCGGTTGGGGCGTTGTAAAGATCGCGCCGGGCGGCGACGGGTCTTTGACGGCAAACCTGACGCGTTGGCGCTAAACCGGCTAAGCTGGCGGGAACCAAGCTCAAGCTTAATCGTTGGTCCCTGATGAACGCCCTACCCAACATCCTCACCGGCTCGCGCCTGATCCTGGCGCTGTTCATGTTCGTCGCCCTGGCCGCAGCGGCGGGCGCGGTGCCGGTGCTGTCGGCTAATCTGGAGCCGGACCTGCAGTTCGCCCTGGAACGATGGGCGGTCTATGCGTTCGTGGTGGCGGCCGTGACCGACTTCTTCGACGGGTGGCTGGCGCGTAGGCTGAACGCGGTCAGCGTGTGGGGCGCGATCCTCGATCCGATCGGCGACAAGGTGCTGGTCTGCGGCGCGGTGCTGGGCCTGCTGGCCCTGGGCCCGCAGCCGATGGTGGTGCTGCCGGCCGGGCTGATCCTGTTTCGCGAATTCACCGTCAGCGCGCTGCGCGAAGTTGGCGCCGGCAAGGGGATCAAGCTGCCGGTCACCCTGCTGGCCAAGTGGAAGACCACCCTGCAGCTCACCGCCCTGGCCATGGAGCTGGTGGTCGCCGCCTGGGGCGCGTTTGGCCTGCCGCAGGGGGCTGTTCCGAGCTTCGAATTCACAGCGCACCTGCTGTTCTGGGTCGCCGCCCTGGTCACCCTGATCACCGGCGTCCAGTACTGGGAACAGATGCGCAAGGCGCTCGCGGGGTGACGCGGACCTGTCAATGGGTTTGAGTGATGGTCACCGTCTTGGAGAAGTCCGCGCGCGCAGCATCCTTTTCCCGGACGAACACATAGAGCCGCCCGCCATCCCACCAGTTCATGCCAATCGCGGGATCTGAATCCACCTGCAACAGCAGTCGCCACGCTTTCGACGCCCGCAAGATCGCCTCGGGAACCTCCTCCCCATAGTTCCGAGTCTGACCGCGCCGCATGAACTCGCAGTCGATGGCCATGGCGCCGCCCTGGATCTCTTCCGGATAGCCGCCAATGCGATGCTGAATTTCATCTCCGAGATCGCAGTCTTCAAATGACCTCATCTCGACGTCGCCAGCGGCAGCAAACACGCGTTGATCCACGTCCAGCCAATCCGCGCTGGGCACGGAGTTAAACCGCATGAAGGCGATGCGGCGCTCGGCGAAGCACGAGCCATTGTTGACCCGTTCGCGCGACGCTTGGGGCGTCGGCGGGAGCTTGCTCGCAACCACGCAAACCGAATCCGCGAACCCGTTCTTTTCGGGATCAAAGAAGAACCAGAGCCGCCCCTCGGAGGGGAGCCAGTCGAACACGCTGTGCATCTGAAACGCGGCCAGATCGATCTGGGCGACAAATACGCGCAGCCCGCGTTCGCCTACGGGCCAGGCGACCTCAGCCGGCAGATCGGGTGCGCCTCCAATCTTCGAGAAACCTGGAACGGACGCAGGCGTGAGCAGGAGCGTTGGCTTCATCATCCGGCGCTGCCGGGCCCACAAGGACGCCAAGGCCGCCTGAGCCTTCACTCTGGCGATTCGAGAGCGCTCTGGGAAAAGCCTAAGGACGATGGCTTGATATGCGGAAAGGACCGCCCAGCAGCCGAGGAAGAACAGTCCATAGCTGATCGCCGGAACAATGACCCACGCCGCGACCCTCGCCAGCAGCGAGCCTTCGATCATCTTGTCGAGCCAGGTCCAGAACACCTCAGAGCGTCGCGCGGATCAGCATAGAGAACCATCGGCGCTGCAAGCCAGCGACCTTCTCGGACTCGAAGGCTTCTTGAGCGGGCGTCCACGACGCCTGACTGCGAACGGACAATTCGCTCCCGAGATAACCACCGGTATTGCCCAGCCCATCACCTCGCCCTCTCTCCAGGTGCGCCGGTCGACGCAGCGCCATTCACCGCGCGTCCAGCGCCTGACACAGCGGCAGCTTTCGCCCAGTCGGGCATTCCATATCTCAATTGTTCAACGACCCCGTCTTGAGGCAGCTTCACCCCATCGACGGTCTAGCGTCCATGAAGCCGCCCGTGGGTGGCGGCGTCAACTCGCATGCCGGCCGCACTAGATCCCCCTTGCTGCGGTCATCGCCATGCTTGGGCGCGCGCTGACAGCATCCCACCAGTCGGTCAGGCGCCTGTGTCGCGCCATCAGTGTCTTGCCCTCGGGCGTGCGCCGGAAGAGGTCAAACATCGGAGCGGCATGAAGATCAGCGAGGCTTAGGTCCTCGCCAGCCAGCCAGGGCTCCTCGCCCATAACGGCCTCCATTGCCGCAAGGCAGGATTCGGCCTTTGGAAGAAGCTGCTTGATCCGGGGTTCGTTTGTTGCTCGGCCTCGTCGGGGCGCTTCGATCCGCTCCGCATAGAGGCCCCAAATCAGGTTGGGGTACACGTAGTTGTCTTGAATGCTGATCATCTGGTTCATCCGCGCGCGCGGCCTTGGTCGCGCTGGCTGCAGCTGAGGTCCATCGAAGGCGTCGTCCACGTAGCGACTGATCGCCCCCGTCTCATAGAGCTGAAATCCGTCATGTTCGAAGGCCGGAATCTTGCCGAACGGATGGCGCGCGAGATGTTCGGGCGGCGGACCGCCCGGCGCAAATACGTCCACTTCGACCAACCGGTGAGCCACTGACTTCTCGGCGAGTGCAAGCCGCACCGCGCGGACGTAGACGCTGTAGGATGCGCCGTAGAGGATGGCGTCGACCATGGTTCAACTCCCCAGAGAGCTAACCCCTACCCGTGGGCGCTCACATAGGGGCTGATCAAACCTAGCGGGACGGCGGTGGTGTGCTTTACGGCGCGGATCACGATCCGGCTCTCGATGTTGGATATCAGCCCGAGCGACAGCACTTTCTCGCGCAGGAAGTCGTCGAAGGCGTGCATGTCGCGGGTGACCACCCGCAGCTCATAGTCGGCGGCCCCGGTGACCGTGGCGCACTGGACCACCTCGGCCAGCTTGCCGATGGCGCTCTCGAAGGCGTCGAGGTTGTCCTTGGTCGGCAGGCTGAGCTTGACGGTGCAATAGACCTCGAACCCCAGGCCCAGCTTTTCGCGGTCCAGGATGGTCACGCGACGTTGGATGACGCCGGCGTCTTCCAGCCGCTTGATCCTGCGCCAGCACGGGCTGGACGACAGGCCGACCCGCTCGGCGATCTCGGCCACGGACAATCCGGCGTCATGCTGGATCAGATCCAGAATCTTAGCATCGACGGCGTCGAGAACCTCGGGCAACGTTTCCTCCAACAATCGGCGGTCAAGCTTACATTTCGTGCCCCTGATCGACGGGTCAGGGGCATACTTTCGGCAAGCAATTCCACTCATCTTATATGATCTTGCGAGTTCGTTGCGAGACCCGGAAGGAAGAAAATTGCGATGCGGCACGAAGATGTGACGCTTGACGACAAATTTCTGCTCACAGAGGGTCGGGTGTTCATCACCGGCGTGCAGGCGCTGCTGCGGATTCTGATGGACCAGCGACGGCTGGATCAGGCGGCGGGCCTCAACACCGCAGGCTTCGTTTCCGGCTATCGCGGATCGCCCTTGGGCGGGCTGGATCAGCAGGCCGGCCGCGCGGCGAAATACCTGAAATCCGCCGAGGTGGTGTTCAAAGAGGGCCTCAACGAAGACCTCGCGGCCACCGCCGTCTGGGGCAGCCAGCAGGCCAACCTGTTCCCCGGCGCGCGCTTCGATGGCGTCTTTGGCATGTGGTACGGCAAGGCGCCGGGTGTGGACCGCACCGGAGACGCCTTCAAGCACGCCAACTTCGCCGGCGTCTGGCCCAAGGGCGGCGTGCTGGCTGTGGCGGGCGATGATCACGCCTGCAAGTCCTCTACCCTGCCCTCGCAGTCGGAGTACGCCTTCCAGGATTTCGAGATGCCGGTGCTGTCGCCGGCTGACGTGCAGGACGTGCTGGACTATGGCCTGATGGGCTATGCCATGAGCCGCTTCTCGGGCCTCTGGGTCGGGCTTATCGCCCTGGCCGATACGATGGACTCGGGCGCGACCATCGATATCTCACTGGCGCGCCACCGGTTCGTGACGCCTGACAATTTCCGCATGCCGCAGGGCGGGCTGGGCATTCGGCTCAAAGACCAGCCGCTGGACAAGGAGCGGCGCCTGCGCACCCAGAAAATCCCAGCCGCGCTGGCCTTCGCCCGCGCCAACCGGATCGACCGGGTGATGCTTGGGTCCGCGCGCCCGCGTCTGGGCATCGCCTGCCAGGGCCAGGCCTATAAGGATGTGGTCGAAGCCTTCGCGGCCATGCGCATCACCCCGGCCGAAGCCGCCGCCATGGGCGTGGCGATTTACAAGGTCGGCATGCCCTGGCCCCTGGAGCCGATCGGCCTGCGCGCCTTCGCCGCCGGGCTCGAAACTCTGATGGTGATCGAGCACAAGCGCCCGCTGATTGAGACCCAGGCGCGGGCCGCGCTCTATGACCTGCCGGCCCATGCCCGGCCTCGGATCATCGGCAAGACCGACGAGGCGGGCGCGCCGCTGCTGTCGGAGCTCAATGCGCTATCGGTTGCTGAAGTGGCGCTGGCCATTTCCGACCGCCTGCCGCCCGGCCCGCACATGGAGCGGGTGTATGACTATCTGGGCCGGGTCTCGGCCGCCTCGATGGCCGCCGTCACCCTATCGGCCGACCAGCAGCGCAAGCCGTTCTTCTGCTCCGGCTGCCCGCACAACACCTCGACCCGCCTGCCGGAGGGCTCCAGAGCTCTGGCCGGCATCGGCTGTCACTATATGGCCAGCTTCAACGACCCCTCGACCGACCTCAATAGCCACATGGGCGGCGAGGGTCTTTCCTGGGTCGGCGCCTCGCCGTTCACCGACGAGAAGCACGTGTTCGTGAATCTCGGAGACGGCACCTACAACCACTCCGGCTCGCTGGCGGTCCGGGCCGCCGTCGCGGCCAAGGCCAACATGACCTACAAGCTGCTGTTCAATGACGCCGTGGCCATGACCGGCGGCCAGCGCGCCGAGAGCGGCTTCACCGTCCCGCAGATCACCCGCCAGCTGGCCGCCGAGGGCGTGGCCAAGGTGGTGGTGGTGGCGGCCGAACCGGAGCGCTATCAGACCGTGCGCGACCTCGCCCCCGGGGTTGCGGTGCGACCGCGCATCGAGCTGATGAAGGTCCAGCGCGAGCTGCGCGCCACGCCAGGCGTCACGGTGCTGATCTACGATCAGGTCTGCGCCACCGAAAAACGCCGTCGTCGCAAGCGCGGGACGTTGTCGGCCGCGCCGATGCGGGTGATGATCAATCCGCTGGTCTGTGAAGGCTGCGGCGACTGTTCCAAGACCTCCAACTGCGTGTCGGTCGAGCCGCTGAACACCGAGTTCGGCCGCAAGCGCCAGATCAACCAGTCGACCTGCAACCAGGACTATTCGTGCCTGGACGGGTTCTGTCCCTCGTTCGTTACCCTTGAGGGCGCGGAGAACCCGCATCGCGAAGCCATGCCGGCGCTGACCGCCGACGCGACGCCGCTGCCGACGTTCGAGCCGCTGGAGGGCGTGCGCAACATCGTCTTCACCGGCGTCGGCGGTACAGGTGTCACCACCGTCGCCTCGATCCTGGCGATGGCGG
Source organism: Alphaproteobacteria bacterium (assembly GCA_043734425.1). Lineage (GTDB taxonomy): Bacteria > Pseudomonadota > Alphaproteobacteria > Caulobacterales > Caulobacteraceae > Phenylobacterium. The sequence goes on along the minus strand of JAYTFM010000006.1, from coordinate 7,487 downwards.
CGCACGTCGATGGCCGCTCATCGTCGGTGGTCGACATGACCGGCCTGGCCCAAAAGGGCGGCGCGGTGTTCAGCCATGTGCGGATCGGCGAGACCGAGACCACGGTGATCGGCGGCCGCGTACCGGCCGCCAGCGCTCACGTGCTGATCGCCTGCGACGTGCTCTCCGCCGCCGGCGCAGACGCCCTGGCGCTCTATGCCAGGGACCGCACCGTGGCGGTGGGCAATGACGACTTCGCCCCCACCGCCGACTTCGTCACCGACCGCGACGTGCGCTTCGACGCTGACGCGCAGGGCCAACGGATCGCCGCGGCCACCAAGAGCTATGACGCCGCACCGGCCGCCGAAATGGCCGTCGCCAGCCTCGGCGACGCCATCTACGCCAACATGATCATGCTGGGTTTCGCCTGGCAGAAGGGCGTGATCCCGGTCTCCAGCCGCGCCCTCTACCGCGCCATCCGCCTGAATGGCGTGGAGGCCGAGATCAATCTTCAGGCCTTCGAGCTGGGCCGCAAGGCCGCCCACGATCCGGCCTCGCAAGGACCCCGGCAGGACGACACGCCGACACCGCAGACGATGACCCTGGACGAGCTGATCGCCCACCGCGCCCGCGAGCTCACCGCCTATCAGAACGCCGCCTATGCCCAGCGCTATCTAGCGCGGATCGCCAAGGTCCGCACCGCAGAGGCGCCGCTGGGCTCCGACGCCCTGACCCGGGCCACCGCCATCAACCTCTACAAGCTGATGGCCTATAAGGACGAGTACGAGGTCGCGCGCCTGCACACCGACCCGCGTTTCGCCGCCTACCGCGCCGAGACCTACAAGGGCGGCAAGGCCAAGATCTGGCTGGCCCCGCCGCTGCTGGCCCGCAAAGGCCCCGACGGCAAGCCGCGCAAGATGGCGTTCCCCAGCTGGGCGACCGACCTGATGTTTCCGGTTCTGAAGCGACTGAAGGGCCTGCGCGGCGGGCCGCTGGACATCTTTGGCTACACCGCCGAGCGCCAGATGGAGCGCGGCCTGCTCGCCAGCTTCGAAGCCGACCTCGACCGGATCATTGGTGGCCTCACCGCCGAGCGCCTGGCCACCGCCGTGAAGCTCGCCGAGGTCCCACAGGCGATCCGGGGCTTCGGACACGTGAAGGACGCGTCGGTCGGTCCGGCCAAGGCCGAAGCAGCTCGGCTGTGGGGGGTGTGGGAGGCGGCGGGGAGGTAGCACTCTACGCGCGGGTCCAATCCCCCCTCCCTCCGTCATTCCCGGTCAAGGAGCAACGCGACGCCGTACCGGGAACCCATGAACACGATGGGTCCCGGACAAACCGCTGCGGCGCAACCGCGCGTCCCCTCAAGCACGGAGTTCATGGGTCCCCTGGACAAGCCAGGGGATGACGGATCAGGGGATGGTTTACCGCGTTGCGCCTCCGCTCAATAGCACTGCGAAATCGTCACCGTCCGCGAGAAGTCCCCCGCGCAAATCGTGGATCGGCGACTTCCCCCTACCGCGCCGTCCCCACCCAGATCACATGCCGTGGCCCCTTGCCCGACGGGCTGGCCCCGACCCGCTTCTCGTCCACCGCGAACCCCGCCCGGCGCATCCGCCCCGCAAACGCCTGATCTGGCCCCGCCGACCACACCGCCGCCACCCCGCCGTGACGCACCGCGCGGCGCAACACGGCCAATCCCGCCACCGTATAGAGGCTGTCGTTGGCGTCGCGGCCCAAGCCATCCGGCCCATTGTCGACGTCCATCAGGATCGCGTCATAGGACGGGCTGGCGCCTCGCAGCAGGTCGGCCACGTCGCCCGTCACCAGCCGCACCCGGCGATCCTCCAGGCATCCGGCGAACATCCCCGCCAGCGGCCCGCGCGCCCAGGCGATCACCGCCGGGACCAGTTCGGCCACCGTCACCTCGGCGTCCTTGGGCAGGCCGGCCAGCGCGGCGCGCAGCGTGAAGCCCATCCCCAGACCGCCGATCAGCACCCGCAACTTGGGGCGCAGCGTCAGCTTGGCGAGCGCCAGGTCGGCCAGCGCCACCTCTGAGCCATAGAGCCGGCTGTTCATCAGCTCCAGGCCCGCCGACAGGATCGAATAATCCTGGCCGCGTTGCATGAGCTTGAGCTCACCGCCACCGGGGATCTGGGCGGTGTCGAGGTGGATCCAGGGGTTCATCCAGAAGCCTTATCCGCTCGCGCCCGCGAGCAGGAAGGGTAGGAACCACGGAATACACAGAATACACGGAATCCCGGCTGCGAGCCTTCTGTGTATTCTGTGTATTCTGTGGTTTTCAAATCGGCGCGAACGACATCGGAGGACACCCCCATGACCCACGACTGGCCTGCGATCGTCAAAGACCTGGAAGCCCTGCTCAAGCTGCGCTCGATCCCGTTCGGGATGCAGATGTTCACCGACCGCGCCGAGATGGAGGCGATCCCGCGCATCCGCCGGCCGCAGCACGTCCACACCCTGGATCAAGTGGTCGGCCAGGCCTCGCGGCTGGGCTGGACGGTGGGGATCACCGCCGACGATCTGGTCGGCGCCCAGTGCCGTGCGGTGGTCGGGCTGGGCAACGCCAAGACCGCCGAATGGCGCTCCGGCAAGCATATGACCGGGGTCTGGTTCGACACGGTGGAGAACGCCGCGGCCCACCAGGCGGCGATGCACTGCGTGCCGGACGGCCAGTACGACGCCCTGGCGGTCGGGCCGCTCAGCGCTGGCAAGCTCAACAACCCCGACATCGCCCTGTTCTACGCCACGCCTGGGGCGATGATCTATTTCATCAATGGCCTGCAGTGGTCGGGCTACAAGAAGTTCGACTGGGGCGTGGTCGGCGAGAGCGCCTGCGCCGACAGCTGGGGCCGGGCGCTGACCACCCGCACCCCCAGCCTGTCGATCCCCTGCTTTGCTGAGCGGCGCTATGGCGGGGTGCTGGACGATGAGATGCTGATGGCCACGCCGCCGGAGTACCTGCTGAAGGCCATCGAGGGCATGCGCGCGCTGGCCAAGAACGGCTTCCGCTATCCGTTCCCGCAGTACGGCGTGCAGCAGGACGTGCGGGCGGGGATGGCGGTGAGTTACGGGTGAGGGCGCCTCACGTTTCGCTGAGCGCCCGACACGCAAACGCCATGCGGATCGCCCCCACCGAGTCTGGCTCCGGCGCCTTCCAGGGCGTCGGCAGCGGATCGGTCCCGGCCCAGCTGCGGCCCTTGAGGCCCGCCTGATCGTGGAAGATCTCCTGGACGACACGGGAGAGGCGCCGCTGGCAGTCGAACTCGCCCAGGCTCTCGACCGACCGGAAGCTGAAGCCGCCGCGTTGCAGCACCTTGTCCGAGTCATAGGCCGTCCAGACCCGCCGGACCGCGCCAGCCCCGCGCGCGGCGGACTTCATGAACACATAGGTGTCGTCGCTGGCGGTGACCAAGGTCCAGCCGGTCTTCTCCAGACCGAATGGGCCGCCCAGGCTCGCCGCCAGGACCAGAGCGGCGAGGCCGCTAAGCCCCATCGCCCCAGGCCCGGAAGTGCTTGGAAAGCTTCAGCCCCTGGCGCTGGTAGTGCGATCCCTGCTCGCCATAGAGCCGGGCCGGCCGCTCGGTCAGCGGCTCATAGATCAGCCGGGCCACCGTCTGGCCGTCCTCCAGGATGAACGGGGTCTCGTGGCTGCGGACCTCCAGCACGCCTTTTGAGCCCTTGCCGTGCGCCTCGTCGGTGCCGAAACCGGGATCGAAGAAGCCGGCGTAGTGTACCCGAAACTCACCCACCGACGGATCGATCGGCGTCATCTCGGCCGCCTCCAGCACCGGGATCTCCACCGTGCCCTTGGAGGCCAGAATGTAGAACTCGCCGGGGTCGAGCAGCAGCTGGCCGTTGCGTGGGCTCAGCGGCTCCCAGAAGTCGCGCGGGTCATGACCGTCCACATGGTCCAGATCGACGACCCCGGCGTGCCGGCGGCCCCGGAACCCGGCGATCTCGCCCGTCAGGTCCACACCGACGCTCTCAGTCCGAAGCCGCGCCGGCGCGCCGGACTTGAGCCGCAGCTGGTTCAGGCGTGTGCCCGAGCGCACCAGCACCGAAAAGGTCTGCGGCGCGATCTCCAGATAGATCGGCCCAGCATAGCCCTCGGTCACATCATCGAAGGTGTCGCCATAGTTGCTCAGCAGGCGCACGAACACATCCACCCGGCCGGTCGAGCTCTTCGGATTGGCCCGCGCTGAAATACCGGCGGGCAGCGCCAGCCGCTCCTGCAGTTCAGCGATGTAGACGCAGCCGCGCTCCAGCACCGCGCCACGGGTCAGATCCAGCTCGTGCATCGCCACCTCGGCGATCCGTTCGCGGACCGTGCCATGGCGCGGCAGGAATGAAGCGCGCACCCGCCAGACGCGGTCCGCAAGTCGCAGGTCCAGGCTGGCCGGCTGCACCTGATCGGCGTCAAACGGCGTGGCGGACGCAATGGCGCCGCCCGCGATCAGCGCTTCGATGGACTGGCAGGGCAGGATGCCCGGGGCGGCAGGTGAGCTCATGGGCGGGTGAGACTTAGCGGAGAACCCCGGCGTGGCAAGCCCGCTCTCAGTCTGATTTCGCAGCTGGAGCCGATCCAGCCCTATTCCGCCGCCACCCGCGCCCGGGCCAGCTCTGGCCACGGATCCACCGTCACCCGGCGCATGTGCCGCCGCTGGCCGGCGTAGTCGTTCAGGGCGAAGTGCCAGACGCTGCGATTGTCCCAGAACGCCACCGAGCCCTTGGCCCACGCGAACCGGCAGGTGAAGCCCTCGTGGCGGCAATGTTGGAACAGATAGTCCAGCAGCGCCTTGGATTCACTAGGCTTCCAGCCGTCGATCCGCATCGTGAAGGCCGGATTGACGTACAGCGCCTTGCGGCCGGACTCCGGGTGGACCAGCACCATCGGGTGGACGTATTCACCCACATAGCCGTCCGCCTCGGCCACCTGCATAGATGCGCGCTGTTTCGCGGAAGCGCCGGTGGACGAGTATTCCCGCGCCGCCGAGTGCACCGCGCTCAAGGTCTCGAGCGTCGCCTTCAACCCGTCCGACAGCGCGTCATAGGCGGCGGCCTGGCTGGCGAACAGGGTGTCGCCGCCGAACTCCGGGATCTCCAGCGCATAGAGGATCGAGCCGATGGCCGGGGTTTCCAGAAAGCTCATGTCCGAGTGCCAGCCACCGCCGAAGTTCACCTTCTCGTGCGACTCCTTGATGACCTCCATCACCTCCGGATGGCCCGCCATGCCGGCCACATAGGGATGGATGTTCAGCGGCCCGAACCGCGCGCCAAACGCTGTCTGTTGGGCCGGCGTGATCTCCTGATCGCGAAAGAAAATCACCTGATGCTGGTTCAGCGCCGCGCGGATCTCGGCGATCATTCCGTCGGACAGCGGACCAGCAAGGTCGACGCCGCCGATTTCCGCCCCCAGGGCGCCGGCGACGCGGCGAATGTTGAGGCTCATGCGTTTGGCTCCTTCGCCGGCATGATACACTGGATCAGCGAAAGGGCTCCAGATGGATCAGCAGACGAGGGCATTTGACGTCGAACCCCACCTCGCCGCCATGCGCGACCAGGGGTTCACCGTCATCGAGGATTTCATCGACGCCGCCACCATCGCCGAGGTGCGCCAAGCGCTGGAACCCTTCCTCGGCTCCCATCACGGCCGCAACGCCTTCGAGGGCTTCGCCACTGAGCGCGTCTATACCCTGGTCGCCCGCGCCAAGGTGTTCGAGCGCCTCACCGACGACGCCCGGCTGATGGCGATCCTCGACCGGGTACTGCTGCCTGGCTTGCTGCTCACCGCCAGTCAGGCCATCGCCATCCAGCCCGCGGAGGCCGCCCAGGGCCTGCACACCGACGACGGCTTCTACGGCCTGCGCCGCCCCCGCGCGGCCGTCAGCTACAGCCTGATCGCCGCGATAGATGAGTTTAGATGGGCCAATGGCGCCACCGAGATCATCCCCGGCAGCCACCTCTGGGGCGACCCCGGCGATCCCGGCCGACCCGCCACCCACGCCGAGATGGAGCCGATGCTGGTTCCCATGGAGATCCCGGCCGGCGCCGCCATCGTCTTCCCCGGCACCCTGGTCCATCGCGGCGGCGCCAACCGCACCGACAAGCCGCGCCTCGCCCTGACCAACCAGTACTGCCAGCCCTGGGCGCGGACGCAGGAAAACTTTTACCTCGGCGTCCCTCGCGAACAGGTCCGCGCAATGTCGCCCCGCCTGCAGACCCTGCTCGGCTACGACATCCACCCGACCTTCATGGGCATGGTCAGCTCCGTGCACCCCAGGAAGGCGCTGGAGCCCGGCTGGGTGCCGCCGGTGGTGGCGCAGGTGACGAAGCGCTAAGTTGATATGCCAATCTCCAAGTAAGCACTCATCTCCTTGGCGATCGCTTCTCTCTCCAGTTCGCTCGCCACATCCAGACATTGAGCGTAGAAGTCGGCATCGGACTTGCCATGGCGCTGAACGATGTGTGCGACAGATAGCTGGCCCTCACCGGTGGTCGGTCGATAGAACAGCCCTTCTATCCACTCGACGCGCCGCCCTATCTGGACTGACCATTCGAATACACGCGAAAGTTCTCTCGCCGGATAGAACGTCACGCCTCCCTTCGAGCTCGGCGCAAGGTCTCCGTCGACGACCATCTTCAGAATCTCGGAGCTCATCGCGACGCCTGAATTGCAGCCCTACCCCAAATTCCGCCCGAACAGCCCGAACAGCCGCTCCCAGTGCCGCTCGGCCGCCGGCTTGTCGTACACCGCCCCGCGCTGCGGGAACGCAAAGCCGTGGTGGACGCCCATGTACAGCTCGACCTCGGCATTGACGCCGGACTCCTTCAGTGAAGCGTCCAGGTCGCGCACCATCTCCAGCGGGGCCCAGGTGTCGTGTTCGGCGCAGGCGAAATAGAACTCGGCCTTGGCCTTGCGGGCCGCCAGGTGCGGGCTGTCGGGCGCGTCGGTGACCAGCTGCACCCCATAGAGCGAGGCGGCGCAGCGGATGCGTTCCGGGTGGCGCGCGGCGGCGTTGATGGCGTACTGGCCGCTCATGCAATAGCCGATGGCGCCGGCCGGGCCGGGGCTGGCGGCGGGGTCGCGGTCAGCGAAGTTCAAGAGAGCGTCGGCGTCGTCCATGATCAGCGGGATGGTGATCGAGCCCATGAACCCGAACATCCGCGCCCGCGCCTCGGCCTCCGGCAACGGCGGCAGGTCCGCCATCTCCATCACGCCGCGCCGATAGTAGAGGTTGGGCAGCATCACATAATAGCCGACCGCCGCGATCCGCCGGGCCATGTCGCGCAGCTCCTCACGGATCGCCGGGGCGTCCATGAAGAACAGGATGATCGGGTGCGGCCCGCCGCGCTCCGGGTGGGTGATGAAGGTGGTGGTCGCGCCGTCTTTGGTGGCGATTTCGACGGTTTGTTCGATCATGAGGTTGTCCTTTGTGTTCTGCGGCGGCGGCCAGCCCCCTCCACCGCTTCGCGGTCCCCCTCCCCCG
>JAYTFM010000005.1:0-59329 GCA_043734425.1 Alphaproteobacteria bacterium | reverse complement strand
TCGGCCAGCGCCGCGTCGATGCCCAAGCCTGGCCCGCCATATAGGTCACGCCAGAAGCGCAGGTTTTCGGCGACGGTCAGCCGTGGCTTGAGGCCTGTGAGATAGCTGAGGAAATGCATGTCCGTGCCGGGCCGCTGCGCCGCGTCGCGCAGGGTGAAGTCGATAGAACCGGCGTCCAGTCTTAGCGATCCGGCGATCGCCAGCAGCAGGCTGGTCTTGCCCACCCCGTTCGAGCCGCGCAGCAGCAGCGCCGCTTGCGCCCCGACACTGAAATCGAGGTTCTCGAACAGCAGGCGCTCCCCGCGTCGAATGGCGAGGCCTCTGCCTACAATGGCGGGCGGCGGCGGGGCGGCGGGCGTGCTCATCGCGCACATGCCTATTCAACCGCAGTCCGCACTGGCAAGCGGGAAATTGTTTCTCTATAAGCCTGCGTTGACTGGAAAGCTTCCGGTCAACACACGACGCCCCGCGGTCCAACGGGCCTTTTGCGGTCCCGGCCAAGGGCTGGCGAGGCGCCATTCAACACGCAACGTGAAGGCGGCATCGTGACCTCCAAATCCCTCGACAGCTTCAAGTCCAGAACCACGCTCACGGTCGGGGACAAGACCTATTCGTACTTCTCCATTCCGCTGGCGGAGAAAGCCGGTCTCAAGGGCGCGTCGCGATTGCCGCACTCGATGAAAGTGGTGCTGGAAAACCTGTTGCGCTTCGAGGATGGCATCACCGTCACCAAGGCCGATATTCAGGCCGTGGTGGATTGGCTCAATACCCGCACCTCCGAGCACGAGATTTCCTACCGCCCGGCACGCGTGTTGATGCAGGATTTCACCGGTGTGCCGGCCGTCGTCGATCTGGCGGCGATGCGCGATGCGACCGCCAAGCTCGGCGCCGATCCACAGAAGATCAACCCGCTGGTGCCCGTCGACCTCGTTATCGATCACTCGGTGATGGTCGACAGTTTCGGCACGCCGCTGAGCTTTCACCAGAATGTCGAGCTCGAATACCAGCGCAATGGCGAGCGCTACGAGTTCCTGCGCTGGGGCCAGAAGGCATTCGACAATTTCCGCGTCGTGCCGCCCGGCACCGGCATCTGCCACCAGGTCAACCTCGAATACCTGGCGCAGACCGTGTGGACCCGCCAGGACGAGGCGAGCGGCGAGCTCTACGCCTATCCCGATACGCTGGTCGGCACCGACAGCCACACCACCATGATCAACGGCCTTGCCGTGCTCGGCTGGGGCGTCGGCGGCATCGAAGCCGAGGCGGCCATGCTCGGCCAGCCGATCACCATGCTGATCCCCGAAGTCGTCGGCTTCAAGATGACGGGCGAGATCAACGAGGGCATCACCGCCACCGATCTGGTGCTCACCGTCACCGAAATGCTGCGCAAGAAGGGCGTGGTCGGCAAGTTCGTGGAATTCTACGGCCCCGGTCTGGCGCACCTGACGCTGGAAGACCAGGCGACCATCGCCAACATGGCCCCCGAGTATGGCGCGACCTGCGGTTTCTTCCCGGTCACCCAGGCCACCATCGACTATCTGACCGCCACCAACCGCGCCAAGGACCGCGTGGCGCTGGTCGAGGCCTACGCCAAAGCCCAAGGCATGTGGCGCGAGCCGACCGATCCCGACCCGGTGTTCACCGACACACTGGAGCTGGACCTTTCCGGCGTCCTGCCCTCGCTGGCCGGGCCCAAGCGCCCGCAGGACCGGGTTGTACTGTCCAATGCCGCCGCCGAGTTCAGGACCGCCCTTACGGGAGAGGTGTTCGGCAAGCCCGACTCGCTGGCTGAGCGCTTCAAGGTCGAGGGCGAGAAATTTGACATCGGCAACGGCGATGTGGTGATCGCCGCGATCACCTCCTGCACCAACACCTCCAACCCCAGCGTGCTGATCGCCGCCGGTCTGGTCGCCAAGAAGGCGATTGAAAAGGGCCTGAAGGTCAAGCCTTGGGTCAAGACCTCGCTGGCGCCCGGGAGCCAGGTGGTAACCGACTATCTGAAGGCGGCGGGCCTGACCAAGTCTCTCGACGCCCTGGGCTTCAATCTGGTCGGCTATGGCTGCACGACCTGCATCGGCAACTCCGGGCCGCTGGCCGAAACCATCTCCGAGTCGATCCAGAAGAACGACGTGGTCGCCTGCTCGGTGCTGTCGGGCAACCGCAACTTCGAAGGCCGCGTGAACCCGGACGTACGCGCCAACTACCTGGCCTCGCCGCCGCTGGTGGTGGCCTACGCCCTGGCCGGCACCATGCAGCTGGACCTGACCACCGAGCCGTTGGGCGAGGGCAAGGACGGCAAGCCGGTCTATCTGAAGGACATCTGGCCGACCTCGGCCGAGATCGCCGCCCTGCAGCGCAAGCACGTCACCAGCAAGATGTTCGCCACCCGCTATGCCGACGTCTTCAAGGGCGACAAGAACTGGCAAGCCATCAAGGTCAAGGGCGGCCAGACCTACGACTGGGACATGGGCTCGACCTATGTCCAGAACCCGCCCTATTTCGAGGGCCTCGAGATGGAGCCCAAGCCGGTCACCGACATCGTCGAAGCGCGCGTCCTGGGCGTGTTCGGCGATTCGATCACCACCGACCACATCTCGCCGGCCGGTTCGTTCAAGGCCAGCTCGCCCGCCGGCGCCTATCTCCAGGAGCGTCAGGTTCCGGTGACCGAGTTCAACGGCTATGGCGCCCGGCGCGGCAATCACCAGGTGATGATGCGCGGCACCTTCGCCAACATCCGCATCCGCAACCGCATCACCCCCGACATCGAGGGCGGGGTCACCAGGCACTTCCCGTCGCGCGACCAGATGTCGATCTATGACGCAGCCATGCGCTACCAGTCCGAAGGCCGGCCGCTGGTGGTGTTCGCCGGCAAGGAATATGGCACCGGCTCGTCCCGCGACTGGGCGGCCAAGGGCACCAAGCTCTTGGGCGTCCGCGCTGTGGTGGCCGAAAGCTTCGAGCGTATCCACCGTTCCAATCTGGTGGGAATGGGCGTGCTGCCGCTGCAGTTCACCCAGGAAGGCTGGAACAAGCTGGGCCTGACGGGCGAGGAGATTGTCACCATCCGCGGCCTGACGGAACTGGCGCCCCGCAAGCAGCTGATCGTCGAGATGTACCGCCCGTCGGACGGCCGCATCGCCAGGTTCCCGGTCCGCTGCCGGATCGACACGCCGACCGAGCTGGAATACTTCAAGCACGGTGGGGTGTTGAACTATGTCCTGCGCAGCCTGGCCAAGCCGGAGGCGTAGGGGCGATCACCTGAGACGCGGCGGCGTGACATCCGCCGCGCCTTTGCCTTCGTAGGGTAGGATATGCGCACACTTCGCCTCGCCCCCCTCCTCGTCCTTGCCGCCCTGCCGTTGATCGGGGCAGCTCCTGAACCCGCCCAGCCTGTAGTGTTGGAGCTGTTCACCAGCCAGGGCTGTTCGTCCTGCCCGCCAGCCGACATCGCCGTGGCGCGAGCGGCGGATCGACCGGACGTGATCGCGCTCAGCTTCAACGTGACCTACTGGGATCACCTGGGCTGGAAGGACACCTTCGCGCGGCCAGAGTTCACGGCACGGCAGGAAGCTTACGCCCGCGCTCTCGGCCATCCCGGGCCCTTCACGCCAGAAGTCGTGGCCGGCGGGCGGGTGGATTCGGTGGGCAATTCGGCCGGCCGGATTTCCAGCCTGATCGCCCAGGGCCGCAGCGCCGCGCTGACCCGCGTCCGCGTCGATGGCGGCAAGGTCACCTTGAGCGCCGGCATCGCGCCGCGCCGTGGCGCTGACGTCTGGCTGGTTCGCTACGATCCGCGGGTGATCCAGGTTCCGGTGAAGGCCGGGGAGAACACCGGCAAGACGTTGCCGCAACGAAACGTCATTCGGGTGCTGACGCGGCTCGGCGGCTGGACCGGTTCAGCGAGCGTCTATGACCTGCCGGGCCTCCAGCCGGGTCTTGCCAGCGTCATCCTGGTCCAGGGGCGCGACGGCGGGCCGATCTTGGGCCTGGCGCGGGTCTGATCGCGTTCTCACGGCTTGTTGAGATTTACAGCCCCGGTAACTCTCCTTAAGTCCTGGGCGATGCGGACAACCGCGACCCTTAGTCTCCTGTTGCTCACCGCTCCGGCGGGCGCGGCTTTGGCCAAGCCTCCGGTGCTGGTGGAACTGTTCACGGCCCAGGGCTGCGGGCCCTGCACCGAGGCGAATACGCACTTTGCGAAGCTGGCGGAGCGGCCCGGCCTGTTGGCCCTGACCTTTTCGGTCGACTACTGGGACTATCTCGGCTGGACCGACACCTTCGCCAAGCCGGAGTTCACTGCGCGACAGAAAGCCTATGTCACCCGCCTGCAGCTGCGCGAGCCCTATACCCCCCAGGTGGTGGTTGACGGCCGCCAGGAGGCTCAGGGCCTGAAGGCGGCGGAGGTGGATCGCCTGGTCCGTGCTGCGAGCGCTCAGCCCCGCGATCCGCCGGACATGCGCTTCGTGGGATCGCGCCGCGTCGATATCGGCTCTGGCCGCACGGCGCGCGGCGGGGCGGATGTCTGGATGATCCGCTATGCGCCCGGCCTCACGGAGACCCCGGTCAAGGCTGGCGACAACCGTGGCGAAACGGTTGCGGAGACCAATGTTGTGCGTGAAATGACACGGCTCGGCGCTTGGCGCGGCCGCCCCCAGGCTTTTCGCCTGCCCGCCCCGGCTGATGACGGCCTGCGCACGATCATCGTCGTCCAGTCCGCGCGCGGCGGCCGGGTGATCGGAATGGTGGGTTTGCGCACACCGTAGAACGGGGGAAGGTGTCGGCTGGCTGGTCCGCCAAACCCGGAGGGGCTGGGGGGGCTTTGCAATTCCGAGACTGACATGCGGCCAGCCGACAGAGGTCATATCGGGACCGGATCAGGCGGCGAGCGGGCCGAAATAAGGTCATTTGGCGGCGTCGCCGAACGGTGTTTTCAGGCGAGCGCTTTTCGGGGTGGCGAGACGGGCGGGGATCGGTTTAGGTTCTGAGTCGATGGCATTCGATCGAGGCTATCCGGCCCCGCGCCAAGTCGGCGTCTTCTTTGAGCGGCGCGAGCTGGAGCGCCTGCTGCGTCTCTATGGCCGCATGGTCGCGGCTGGCGAGTGGCGCGACTACGGCATCGATGGCCTCACCGAGGCGGCGGTGTTCTCGGTTTTCCGGCGCAGCGCTGAAGCGCCCCTCTATCGCATCGAAAAACGCCCCGCCCTGGCCCGTCGGCAAGGCGCCTGGGCGATCCTCGGCCAAGGCGACCACATTCTCCGGCGCGGCCATGAGCTGGAGCAAGTCCTGCGGTTCTTCGACAGCGGCCGGTTCAGCGTCGTGGATTGAGCCCACGAAAAGGGCCTCGGCGGTCGCCCGCCGAGGCCCTGATATCGCCGTCCGACCCGTAGACTATCGGCGGTTGCCGAAGATGCTCAGCAGGAATTGGAACAGATTGATGAAGTTGATGTAGAGGCTGAGCGCGCCGAAGTTGGTGGCCACGCCCATCGACGCCGTATCGCCGCCCAGGTCATAGTACTGCATCTTCAGGCGCTGGGTGTCATAGGCGATCAGGCCCGCGAAGATGCCGACGCCCAGCAGGCTGATGATGAAATGCATCATCGGGTTGTGCAGGAAGATGTTGATGATCGACGCCAGCACGAGACCGATAAGACCGACGATCAGAAAGCTGCCGAAGCCGGTCAGGTCCCGCTTGGTCGCATAGCCGAACAGGCTGAGTGCGCCGAAGCCCGCCGCGGTCACCAGGAACGTCGAGGCGATTGAGGCGCCGGTGTAGACCAGCGTCAGCACGCCCAGCGATGCGCCGATCAGAGACACGATGCTCCAGTAGTAGATGCCGGAGCTGCGGGGCGTGGCGTTGCGCATCCCAAACATGCCGAACATCATCACGGCCAGCGGGGCGAAGGCGACGACATAGCCCAGCGGCTGCATGCCCATCAGGCGGCCGTCCTCGGTGACGCGGTACAGCAAGGCCTGCACCGGGGCGAACTGACCTGTCAGGAATGCGAGGCCGGCAGACAGCACGAGGCCAAGCGCCACCTTGTTATAGACGCCGAGCATGAAGCTCCGGAGGCCCGCGTCCACCGACATGTCGGCGCGATCCGCAGGGACCGTGCGCGCGTAGCCGCGGTTGAAATCGCTCATTTGAGCAAAGCCCTTGTCTTGCGCGTCCCCAAATGGACGCACTGGAAATATCGGCCTGCGTGAGGCCGTTCGCAAGACCCCATCGCGTTGGCGGCTCCAAACGCGTGGGGACGTGACGTTCCGGGTCGCGCTGCGCTATGGAACGTCAGATGATCCGCCTGTTCGCCGCCCTCGCCGTGCCATCCTGGGTCGCTGGAGCTTTGCGGCCGCGCCAGGCGGGGATCGCGGGTGCGCGTTGGCGTAGCGCCGAAAGCTTGCACGTGACGCTGCGGTTCTTCGGTGAGGTGCGCGAGGACATCGCCCGCGATCTCGACGCCGAACTCTGCGATGTCTTCGCGCGCCCGTTCGAGATCGTCCTGGCGGGCGCCGGAGCGTTCGGTGAGGGCGCCGAGCTGCACGCTATCTGGGCTGGAATTGCTGAGAATCCCGATCTACGGCGGCTGGCGGCGGTCTGCGAGGCGGCGGCGCGTCGCGTGGGCCTGGCGCCTGACAAGCGCGTCTATCGCCCGCACGTCACCCTGGCCTATCTGCGCCGCCCCGACCCTACGCAGGTGGCCCACTGGATCCAGGCCAACAACCTGCTGAAGAGTCCGCCGATCCCAGTCTCGGGTTTCACGCTGTTTTCCAGCCTGCTCAGCCGCGACGGATCGCGCTACCGGGCTGAGGCCGAATACCCACTGACCTGACTCTTAAGCCGCGTGATCCTTGAGGATGCCCAGCGGCACAATCGCCAGAGTCTCTTCGTGGGTCGCGTCCAGAACCAGCAGTGGCGCAGCGCCGGCGTCCAGCGCTTCCTTCCAGCGTGGCGCGCACAGGCACCAGCGATCCCCGGGCTTGAGGCCTTGAAAGGCCAGGTCCGGACGCGGCGTCGACAGGTCGTTGCCGACGCTGGCGGAATAGGCCAGGAATTCCGCCGTCATCACGGCGCAAACCGTGTGCATGCCCACATCGTGCGGCCCAGTCTCACAACAGCCGTTGCGGAAGAACCCGGTGACCGGGTCCAGCGAACAGGGTTCCAACTCCCCGCCCAGCACGTTGCGGGCGCTGGCGTCATAGCGGATCGGACGAGTGGCCATGGCCCCATCCTAGACGCTAAGGTGGCCCGGCCGCCATGGCTCATCGCGCTCCGGATCCGCCCATGACCCCTTCCAAGACCTTAGGCGCCCGTCCACGCCGCAGCGTCCTCTACCTGCCGGCGTCCAACGCCAAGGCCGTGGACAAGGCCCGCGGGCTCGATTGCGACGTGGTGATCCTCGACCTGGAGGACTCGGTCGCGCCGGATGCCAAGGATGAGGCCCGCGTCGGCGCCGCCACCGCGATGGCGGCAGGGGGCTTCGGCGACCGGGAGGTGGTGATCCGCGTGAACGGGCTCGACACCCCGTGGGGCGCCGCCGACCTGGCGATGGCCGCCAAGGCCGGCCCCGATGCCGTGCTGGTTCCCAAGATATCCGCGCCTGAGGACCTGACGGCCTGCAGCGCCACTCTGGGCGCCGCTATTTCCCTCTGGGCGATGATCGAAACCTGCGCGGCGATGCTGCGGCTGGACGCCATCGGCGCGGCGTCAACAACGACCGACGTCACCGTCTGGGTGATCGGCTCCAACGACCTGGCCAAGGAGATGCACTGTCCCCTCACTGCCGAACGCCCCGGCCTGATGACCGCGCTCAGCCTCAGCCTGATGGCAGCCCGCGCCCATGGCCTCACCATCCTCGACGGCGTTTACAACGACATCGCCGACACTGAGGGCCTGAGCCAGCAGTGCGCCCAGGGCCGCGCGCTCGGTTTCGACGGCAAGACCTTGATTCACCCCTCCCAGATCAGCGCCGCCAACACTGCCTTCACGCCCGAACCCGAGGCTATCGCCTGGGCTCGCACCGTGGTCGCCGCCTTCACCCTGCCGGAGAACGCCGCCAAGGGCGTCCTGAAGGTTGAAGGCCGGATGGTCGAGCGGCTGCACTTGGCTGAGTCCCACCGCCTGATCGCCGTCGCCAAAGCCATAGCGGCGCGTTCCCGGGCATGAGATGGGCCTGGGCATGAGATGGGCGGCGGCTCTCGTCCTGGCGGCGTTCGCAGTCACGCCGGCTCACGCCCAGCCGGCGCCCGATCCAATCGGAGATGTGCTCAGCGCCAGCACGTTGGACCCCGATGAAGCCGACGCGGCGCCAGCCCCTACTTCGCCGCCACCGCCTGCGGCGGCCTTGAGTCTGCCGTCCATCGCCGCGCCGTCGTCGCCCGCCCAGGACCAGGCCTTCGACACCCGTGTCCGCGCCTCGCAGACCTCCGCTCAGCGCTTTCAGGGACCCCTTGATGGCGGCTGGACGCTCAGCGGCGCATCCGGCGAGCTCTATGTTCTGCAGCTGGCTGACCATGACGGCGTGTTGGAGGGCGCCTGGCGCGATCCGCGGCGGCCTGGCGCGCTGAACGCCTCCGGCTTCATCGATCAGCTCGAGCGCACCCCGGACGGGCTGGTTCTGCGCTTCGCCGCCGTGGTCGCCAGGCTGCATGGCAGCTCCGATGGGCGACTCGCTGGCGCGCTTGTGGAGGATGGCCGAACCACCGCCATCAGCCTGAGCCGGCGCGGTCCCTAAAGTCCTAACCTGCGCCTGGCCGCTTCTAGCGCGACGCTTAGCGATCCCGGCCCCCACAGCTCGGCCGTCCCATGGCCCCACACCGGCCCCGGCCAGGCAGGATCGTCCGGCCGTCGACCCACCACATGCACATGCAGTTGCGGCGTCACATTGCCGAGCTGGCCAATGTTCAGTTTTTCCACTGATCGCCCCAGCTCCAAGCCAACACTGCGAACCACCGCGCCAGCCTGGATGATCTCGGCCATCAGCTGGGTGCGATCCTCGGCCGTGAGATCCTCCAGCTCCCGCGCCGCCGCTACGCGGGGGATCAGCACCAGCCAAGCATAGCGCGCGTCCCGCTGCAGGCGGACGTGGCTCAGCGCCAGGTCGCCCACCGCATCGGAGGTCGCCACGAAGGCCGGATCGAGCTCGAAGTCCATGCCGCGCGCCTGCGGCATTGCAGGTGCGCCGTCAACCGGCTACGCACCCGCCGAGTCAGAGCAAAGGAACAGCATCATGGCCTCCAAGCCTCCCATCCGCGTGGCGGTCACCGGCGCGGCCGGCAACATCGGCTACGCCCTGCTGTTCCGGATCGCCTCGGGCGCCATGCTGGGGGCAGACCAGCCGGTGATCCTGCAACTGCTGGAGATCCCCGTCGAGGGTCCGCAGAAGGCGCTGAGGGGCGTGGCGATGGAGCTGGAAGACTGCGCCTTCCCGCTCTTGCAGGACATGGTGCTGACCGGCGACGCAGACACCGCCTTCAAGGACGCAAGCTGGTGCCTGCTGGTCGGCTCCAAGCCGCGCGGGCCCGGCATGGAACGGGCTGACCTCCTGAAGGACAACGGCAAGATCTTCATCGCCCAGGGCCAAGCCATCGACAAGGTCGCCGCCGACAACGCCCGCATCGCCGTGGTCGGCAACCCGTGCAACACCAACTGCATGATCGCCGCCAGCCAAGCCCGTCGGCTGACTGCCGATCGCTTCACCGCCATGGTCCGCCTGGACCAGAATCGCGGTCGCGCACAATTGGCGCAAAAGGCCGGCCTCTCGGTCAACGAGGTCTCCGACCTGTTCATCTACGGCAACCACAGCCCGACCATGTTCGCCGACTTCACCCACGCCAAGATCGGCGGCAAGAGCGCGGCTGATGTGATCGGCGACGAGGCCTGGCTGAAGAGCGAGTACCTGCCGGCGGTCGGCAAGCGCGGCGCGGCGATCATCGAGGCGCGCGGACAAAGCTCGGCGGCCTCGGCGGCCAACGCGCTGATCGACCATGTGCGCGATCTTGTGACTCCCGGCGCAGTCCACTCCGTCGCTGTGGCAAGCCAGGGCCGCTATGGCTTCGCGGACGGCGTGTGGGCCGGCATGCCGGTGAAGACCACCGCGCCCGGCGCCTATGAGGTGGTCGGCGGCTACGAGATGGACGATTTCGCCAAGTCGAAGATCGCCCTGACCAACGACGAGCTGGTCGGCGAGCGCGACACCGTCAAGGACATGCTGGGCTGAGCCCGCCCTTGGGTCGGCTGATCCTGGTCGGTCGAGTCGCCGGCGCCTTTGGCGTCAAGGGCGAGGTGCGGATCACCACCTTCACCGCCGAACCGCTGGCGGTGCGGGCCTATGGCGGACTGTTGCGCGAGGACGGCGCGCCTGGGTTAACCCTGCTTTCCGCCCGCGAGGTGAAGGGCGGCGTCATCGCCCGGGTCGCGGAGGTTGAGACGCGCGACCAAGCCGAGGCGCTGCGCGGCCTGAAGTTGCACGTGCCGCGCGAGGCCTTGCCCGAGCCTGACGAGGACGAGTTCTATCTGGCAGACCTGATCGGTATGGCGGTCGAGACCGTCGACGGACAATCTATCGGCACGGTTCGCTCGGTTCAGGATTTCGGCGCCGGCGATCTGCTGGAGATCATCCCGGCTCAGGGCGGGGCCTGGTATCTGCCGTTCACCCGCGCGGCAGTTCCCGAGGTGCGGCTGGCCGAGGCAAAGCTGATTGCAGTTCCACCGGAAGATATCGAATAGCCGTCAGCCCGCCGCAATCCGCCGCGACTGCCACCACACGCCCCAGACAAACACCATCGCCCCGAGCCAGATGAAGGCGAAGGATATCGCGTGCAGGCTTGTGAACCTCTCGTGCTGGGCGATGCCAATGCCGAAACCGATCGTCGGACCCAGGAACTGCAGAAAGCCCAGGGTGATCATCGACACCCGCCGCGCCGTCCAGGCGAACAGCGCCAGGGGGATGGCGGTGATCGGGCCTGCGGCGATCAGCCAGAGCGCCGCTGGCGTTGAGACGAAGAAGTGGCCCTGGTCACCGAGCCAGAACAGATAGACCAGACTGGGAACCGCCAGCACCAGGCACTCGATGAACAGGCCGGCCTGAGCGTCGACCGCCACTTGCTTGCGCACAATGCCATAGCCGCCGAACGACAGCGCCAGAGCCAGCGAAACCCAGGGCAGATGGCCCAGCGCCAGTCCCTGGAACACCACGCCGACGCCGGCCAGACCAATGGCCGCCAGCCCGATCCGGTCCATGCGCTCGCGGAAGAACAGCGCGCCCGACGCCATGTTGATCAGCGGGGTGATGTAATAGCCGAAGCTGCCCTCCAGCACGTGGCCGGAGTTCACGGCCGCCACATAGATCGCCCAGTTCCCCGCGATCAGCCCCGCCGACAGTGTCAGCCAGGCCATCAGCCGCAGGTCGGTCAGCACCCGCAGAACCTGCTGGCCCTGCCGCGCGATCAGCACCAGGGCCAGGGCCGTCGGCACGCCCCAGAGGGCGCGGTGGGCCAGGATCTCCCACGGCGCGACGCCCAGCCTGCCGATGGCCTGAAAGACCAGCGGCACAAAGCCCCAGATCAGATAGCAAAGTACCCCCGCACCCAACGCCAGGCGGGGCTCGCCGCCGAGCGTGGGCGAGGCCATCAGGTTAGGCCAGCGCCTTCTGACGGATCAGGCCGCGGGCGTGCAGCAGTTCGGCGATCTGCACCGCGTTCAGCGCCGCGCCCTTGCGCAGATTGTCGGCCACCACCCAGAGGTTCAGGCCGTTCTCCACGGTCGGGTCGTTGCGGATGCGACTGACGAACACCGGGAACTCCCCCTGCGCCTCCTTGGGGGTCATGTAGCCGGTGGAATCGCGGCGATCGATGACGACGATGCCGGGAGCGTCGCGCAGGATCTCGCGCGCTTCGTCCTCGTCCAGCGGTTCGTGGAACTCAATGTTCACCGACTCGGAATGGCCAACCATCACCGGCACGCGCACGCAGGTGACCGTCAGCAAAATGTCCGGGTCGAGCATCTTGTGGGTCTCGCGCCACATCTTCTGCTCTTCGTCGGTATAGCCATCGTCCTGGAAGTCGCCGATGAAGGGAATGACGTTAAAGGCGATCTGCTTGGGGAACTTGTTCGGCGGCGTCGCGCCCAGCACGAAGACGTTCTTGGTCTGGTCGAACAGCTCGTCCATGCCCTCTTTGCCGGCGCCCGACACCGACTGGTAGGTCGAGACCACCACACGCTTGATCCGCGCCCGATCATGCAGCGGCTTCAGCGTCACCACCAACTGGGCGGTCGAACAGTTGGGGTTGGCGATGATGTTCTTGCGGTCCGCCCATTCGACATCGTCCGGATTGACCTCCGGCACCACCAGCGGCACGTCCGGATCCATCCGCCAGGCCGAGGAATTGTCGATGACGATCGGGCCGGCCGCGCCGATCTTCGGAGCCCAGATCTTCGAGAAGGTTCCGGATACGCTCATCAGCACCAGATCGACCTTGGCGAAGTCGAACTGCTCGACGTCCTCGCACCTGATGATCTTGTCGCCGAACGAGACTTCCACGCCGATGGATTTGCGCGAGGCGATCGCGTGAATCTTGTCCACGGGGAAGGTCACTTCCTCGAGGATGTTCAGCATTTCGCGGCCCACGTTGCCCGTGGCGCCGACAACGGCGACGCGGTAACCCATCGTGCAATCTCCTAGTCTTGAGGGAGCGTCCCGTTACGCCTTGCTGCGGTGCAAGGCAAGGCGAGCGAAGCGATCCGAATATCGGCCGGCTTCAGCTCGCCGCCTTTCGCGCCACTGCCGTTTCCGCCGCAGCCTCCGCCGAGAGGCGCTCCGGGGTCCGGCGCTCCGGTCCGGCGTAGGTCTCTGTGACGACGAACTGGCGCTCCGGCCGGGTTGACCAGAGGATACGCTCTATCATGCAGCTCGGCGTGATCGGCTTCCTGACCAGGGCGTCGGCGCCGCAGCCGAATATCTCTTGAGTATGTGAGCTTGACGCGTCCGCTGCGGTCAGCAGCAACGGCGCCTCACGGGTCGGTTTGGGAGCCTCTCGGCGGAACCAGCGGACGAAGGCGTAGCATTCGGTCTGCGGCAGACAGACATCGAGGATCGCCAGATTGCAGGGCTGGCTCTTCGCGATCTCGGTGGCTTCGGCAAGGGTCCCGCAACGATAGAGGCGTTTGGCGCCGAGGGAGGTGACGATCTGCACCAGGATCGACAGACTGGTCGGTGATGGGTCCATCAGCAGAACCACTGCGTTTTCGAGATGACAGCGGTGTCGCGCGACTATCGGCATCGACCGGCGCCCCTTTCGTGGCCAAGTAACAACTTAGAGGGGAAATCAGTTAACAATCTTGTATTGGCTGTTCATCCGCACCTATCGCGGTCGTCGCGCGACGGTAGAGGTCTGGACCCGCGCCGAGACACCGCGCGACCTACCGCGCCAAAGCCCCCCACATCGCCATGGCCAATTCCATGGCGCGCACGTCGCCGGTCGTCGTGCCGGCCATCTTGTTCATCACATAGCCAAAGGTGGTGCGGGCATCCATGTCGATGATCACCAGCGAGCCGCCATAGCCGCCCCAATAGATGGTGTTGGGGTTGGGCAGCGGCACCAGCCCGCCAGCGAGGCCAAAGCCCATGCCGAACCGCGCTGGACCGCCCAGGATCAGGTCTTCACCCTCGACTTGCAGCTCCAAGGCCTTGCGGCAGCCGGCTTCTGACAGGAACCGCTTGCCCTTGGCGACGCCGCCGTTGGCCAGGATAGCGTGGATCTCGGCCACCGAACGGGCGTTGCCGGTTCCACCTGCGGCCGGGATCTCGGCGCCGCGCCAGCCCCGGGTGCGGGTGGCCGAGACATCGATGCCGGGATTGTTCGACATATTGGCCTGCAGTTCGGTCTGTTTGCCGGCGCCGATGGCCGTCCCGGCCGGCGGCGGGATCAACTCAGCGACCCGGGCGTCTTCCGAGGCGGGCAGGCCGATGTGGAAGTCAGCGCCCAGCGGCTCGGCGATCTCTTCGCGGAACACGGTTCCCAGCGAACGGCCGGTGATCCGCCGAACGACCTCGCCCACCAGATAGCCTTGGGTCAGGGCATGATAGCCCGGCGCGGTTCCAGCCGGCCAGTAGGGCGCCTGGGCGGCCAGCAGCGAGGTGACCTTCTCCCAATCATAGAGATCGTCGTTGGTGATCAGCTCCTTCCAACCCGACAGGCCGGCCGAATGGCTCATCAGATGGCTGACCTTGATGTCGGCCTTCCCGTTGGCGGCGAACTCCGGCCAATAGCGGGCCACCGGCGCATCGAAGTCCAGATCGCCCCGGTCAGCGACCAGCAGGGCGGTCAGCGCCGTCATGGTCTTGGTGGTCGAATAGACGTTGACGATGGTGTCGCGCGCCCAGGGCCGGGTCTTCGCCGCATCGGCATGTCCGCCCCAGAGGTCGACGACGGTCTCACCCTCGACGGTCGCGCAGAACGCCGCGCCGATATCCGCACCGCTGGCCAGATTGGCCGCGAAGGCCGAGCGGACAGCGCCGAAGCGATCCTCGGTGAAACCTTGAACGGAGCCATCGGCCATGGGGAATCCTCGGGTGTGCGTTTCCGGGCTTCAGTGGAGGTCGCGGGGCCGCGCGGTCAATCGGGAATCTTGCCGTTCAGCTTGATCCGTCAGGTCATGAGGCCCCGGCCCGCGAGAAATAGCCCGCCGCGCGCTTGGCGCTGATCTCGACGTCTGCGCAAGGAGGCACCAGGGCGTCGGGGATTTCGAGCTGTTCGACAATCTCGATGCCGGCGGCTCGAAGCGCGGCGGACTTGTGATTGCTCATCGACACCCAGCGGTCGATCCGGCGGATGCCGAGCCAATGCAGCACGTCGACCGACAGCGACTGGAAACGCAGGTCCCGCACCCCGGCGACGGCTTCCGTGCGGGTGAAATATTCCGAGGGCCGGTCGCCGCCGGCGGCCTGGCGCCGGGCGTTATAGACCAGCAGCTTGACCACCTCGCCCAGCGCCCGACCCTCCTTGCGATTGTAGATCACTGCGCCCAGCCCGCCCTGCTGGGCGGCACGGATGGCTTCCTCGACCCCGAAGGCGAGATAGGGACGGCAGGTGCAGAGGTCGGACCCGAACACATCTGAGCCGCTGCACTCGTCGTGAACGCGGCAAGCCACGCGCGTATCGGGATTGTGCAGCCGGGCCGGATCGCCGAACAGATAGACGCTGGTTCCGCCGATGGGCGGCAGGAAGACCTGACGGTCCGGCCGCGAGAGCAGCGCCGGATACATGCCGTCAGTGACCGTGCACAGCGCCTTGCGCAGCCGCCGTTCAGGCACGCCCAGGCGCTTTGCGACGCCCGGCAGCCACCAGACCGGCTCGATGGCGATCTTGGTCACCTGGATGGCGCCGGAACGCGCCAGCACCCGGCCGTCCGCCCGCAGCCGACCGGTGTCCAGCGCAGCGTTGATCTCCGGCATCAGCAACTGTCCGGCGGTGATCGCGATGCTGGGCCGGATGTCCATGCCGGCTGCCCGCTCGGCGGCAAAGACCTGCGCGACCAGGTGCCCCCAGGGATCCAGCGTGACGATGCGCGAGGGCTCGGACCATTGCGGAAAAGGGCCGAACCCCGCAGGCGGCGCAGCGCCGGTCAGGTCGGGCCGGTGGCGTGGGGAAAGTTCGCCTGTCGCCACCGCCATCGCCTGATAGACGCTGAACGCTCCGGCGTGAACGCCGATGGCGTTGCGATGCTCGCCAGCGTCGAGGCCGGCGACGACAGGCCCCCTGAGTGCGGCCGTCCCGCTGGCCCAATGAAGGCTCGGCGCAGAGGTCATGGCGCGGCGGCCTTCGACGAGGTCGGGATGGCGACGAACCCGTGCGGGGCGTCGAGATCGGTTCCGCCGCGCAGGATGAAGAGGATCTGCTCGGCGCGGCTGAGGCCGACCACGGCCGCCGCCAACGCAATCCACCAGGTCTGTCCGGTCACGCTAATCAACGGCCACAGCGCAAACACCAGGAAGGCGCCCGCCTTGGCTGACCAGACGTGGAACATCATCACCCGCCCGGCCATCAGCCGCGAGATCGGCAGATAGGCCAGTGGCGCGCCGAACAGCACGATCAGGGCCGTCAGATGCTGCTGGACGACACCGGGGATCGCCAGCACCAGGAACGGCAGGATGGCGAGGGAGAAGATGTTGTCGACGCTGGCGTCCAGTTGGGCCCCGAATGCCGAGGCCTGACCCGTCCGGCGGGCCAGCCAGCCGTCCACCAGGTCGGTGGCGCACGCCGCAAGATAGACCCCGAGCGCCCAGCGCGGATGCCCGAGCAACAGCAGGGCCAGGATCGGGACGATCAACAATCCACGCGACAGGGTCACCAGATTGGCGAGCTTGAGCCGGCCGTCCTCGACAATCCAGGGGATCGCGGACGCCTTCATGATCCGGCCTCCGGATCCAGCAGACGGATGGTGCTGGGTTGCTGGATCAGATCCACCACCGGAAAGGCGCCCTTGTGCAACGGACAGACGATTTGATCCTCGGCGTTGACGAACCCGAACTTCAAAGGTCCGCCGCGATGCGGGCATTGGTTGAGCACCAGATAGAGGCCCTCCGCGTGACCCAGCAGGAAATACTCGCGCCCCTCACGGCGAATGGGCGGCAGGTCGTGGCCGATCCAGGTCCCGCTCATGGTCGGGCACCCGACAGCAGGCGGGCGAGCGCGCCATCCGGAAACCCGGCGAACCGGCCCGCCTCGACCACGCCAATGCCGCCCACCTGGACCAGGGTGTCCGGGGCCAAGCCGGTGGTGCAGGATGGTGTGATGGGGCTGCCCAGCCGGCACAGGTCGGGTGCCCGGACCTCGGCGCGCCCTTGCTCGACCGCGGCGTCGAAAGCACGGCTGACCGCCAGCATGTGCGCGCCGGCCGAGGCAAAGACCTCTCGCGTCAGCTCTGCGCCGGCGACGATCTCGAACCCCACCTCTGGGCCGTGAGTCGCCACCAGCGGCGCCGCCACCTCCTCGATCACCATCCGTGTGTGATGCAGGTCGATGTGGGCGTGTTCGCCGAAATAGCGGGCGTCGGCGTCGGGATGGAATGCCGCCAGGTAGCGAAAATGATCCCGCGTTGAGCGCTGATAGGCGGTCTCGGCATGGAGCAGGAAGCCCACTTGGAGGAACAGGTAGCGCGGGCTCTGGAACAGCGCGTGGATGGTGTTGTGTAGATGCAGGGCCGAGGTGTCGAACAGCCGCCAGCAGGCGTTGTATTCGTCCGGCAGGTCGAAGTCCCGCATCACCGCACGATAGAGGACGCTGTGCTTGCGCTCGTGGGCGCCATAGCCGAACTCATCGATCAGAATCCGGAACAGCGCCGATTGCGCGGGACCAAATTCGCCGATCACGCCCAGGGCCGAGGCCGAGGCCTCAGCCAGCAGGTCTGCCGAGGATTGCAGCAGGAAGTTACGGTAGTGCGCCTGGCGGTTCGGGCTGGTCCGCAGGAAGGCGACGAACGGGGTCTCCGGCTCCGCGCGGACGCGGGTCACCAAGTCGGCGGCATAGGCGGCCCAGTCGCGGCCGACCGCTGCGGCGCGGGCCTCGTCAATGAGCGGGGTGATCAGATGGTCTTCGAGGGTGGCCTTCGCGGCGCCCACCCAGGCCAGGGACTGCGGATCATAGCGCCGCCGAAGCTGCTCGACCGCATCGCCAACCGCCCCGGCGCTCGGCAGCAGCACGTAGCGCGACTGATAAGCCCGCAACAGCGTCTGATGCTGCACATGTCGCAGCAACGCCGGGTCCTGGGCCAGCGGATCGGCGCCCACGACATCAATGCGCCCATCCCAGATCGCCGGCCCGCCGGGTGGAGCGCTGCGCGCCAGCTCAAGGCCGAGCTGATGGAGGTCGGGCGCGGCGATCACGGCGCGGACTCCTGCGGCGTATAGATCGAGACCGCGACGCCGCTGAGCGCGAACAACTCGTCGAGCCGCCAGCGCGAAAGACCCAGAGGTGCGCCGGCCTTGGTGGGACGCAGATAGGTCGGGGCGTCCTCAGCGCCCGAGATCACCGGGATGTGCTTGATGATGATGCGCGAGACCAGGCCCAGGGCATGCAGGGCGTGCAGCAGCCTGGAGCCGCCCTCCACGATCAGCGTCCGAATGCCTCGCACGTCCAACGCCGCCATCAGAGCCTCAAGATCGACCGGTCCTTCGCCGCAGACGATGACCTCGACATGGGCCCGCGCGCTCAGGGCTTCAATCGCCGCCGGGGACGCCAGGGCCGACACCGCGATCAGGGTGGGAACGCCGTCGTTCAGCAGCCGGCAATCGGCGGGCAGATCGCCCCGCGAACAGGGTACGACACGCAACGGGTTGGTACCCTCGGCATAGCGCACAGTCAGTTCCGGATCGTCGGCCCGCACCGTGCCGGCGCCGACCATGATGGCGTCGCTCGACGCCCGCTGGGCATGAAACCAGGCGCGCAGGTCATCTCCATAGAATTCAAAAAGTCCCTTGCTGGACGCGCCCTGGCCAAGCGACAGCTTGCCGTCGAGGGTGAGTTCCGAAAGGGTCGTGATCTGGACCATGCCTGCCCTGCACTTCGGATCGTCACCTTAGGGGCTAACGTCCAGCTTGGCTGTTGGTTTCCACACGGGCGAAATGCGTCGCCGGTTATTGCCCCGCCATGCGCAGAATCTCCGCCCACTCCTCGCCCGTCACGGGCGAGACCGACAGCCGCGATTGCCGCAGCATCGCCATCTGCGCCAGCGCGGGATTGGCCTTCAGCTCGCCTAGGGTGACGGCGCGCGGTAGCGCCCGCGAGGCCGCCAGTTCCACCGCCACGAACCGCCCCGCCGGGTCGCTGGGATCCAGGAACGCCTCGCGCACCACCTTTGCCACGCCGACCACCGCCAGACCTTCCTGGGAATGGTAGTAGAGCACCGGATCGCCGAGCCTCATGGCCTTCAGGTGCAGCGCGGCGGCGTTGTTGCGCACGCCATCCCAGACGGTGCGCCCATCACGTTCCAGGTCGGTATAGGCGTATTTCGTGGGCTCGGACTTCACGAGCCAGTGGTTGTTGCTCATCCGGGCAGGATGTGACTCCGGCGGGCGAGCGTCAACGTCAGGCGTTCAAGCCGCCTGTGGCGCCTCATAGCGCCCACGCAGGGCCTTGAGGCTGCGCATCAGAACGACCTTGGCCTCGCCGGCCGGGGTTGTGGTCTGCAGCAGCCGCCAAGCCTGCAGGAACACCACCACTGGGTCGCGGTCATGCCGGCCGGCGGCGAGCATCTGCTCCGTCAGCATCATCAGCTCGGCCGCCACCTCACCGGCGCCCTGACCGCCGATGTCGGGGTGGCTGCAGGCGAGGGTCTGGAGATTCGCCAACGCCTCAACGTCGAACGCCTTAGGTTGGGCGGCCAGCAGGGCTTCGGCCTCGCAAAGGAGGTCCAGAGATGTGGCCGCAACAGCGGCGGGAGGATCGGCGTCGTCGGCCATGAGACCGCGAAGCTCCGTGAAACGCCGGACGTGGCCAGCTAAGTGCGACAGAGCATCGCAGGTGAGACTTAACGAGAGCCTACTTCGATCACCCCTTGGGGTTGCGATCAGAGCGCCGCCAGCACCGCGTCGGCCATCTCGAGGGTCGTCAGCGCGCCGCCAAGATCGCGGGTGCGCGCGCCATTGGCCAAGGCGGCTTCGACGGCGGCATATAGCCGATCCGCCTCCTCCGGCCGGTTCAGCGACCAGCGCAGGGCCATCTCGAACGACAGGATCGCCGCCAGCGGATTGGCCACGCCCTGGCCAGCGATATCCGGCGCCGAGCCATGGATCGGCTCATAGAGCCCCGGTGTTCCCGCCACGCCCAGGGCCGCCGACGGCAGCATCCCCAGCGATCCGGTCAGCTGGGCCGCCACGTCCGACAGGATGTCGCCGAACAGATTGTCGGTCAGCAGCACGTCGAACTGCTTGGGGTCCTTGACGATCTGCATGGCGGCGTTGTCGGCCAGGATGTGGCTGAGCTCGACATCGGCATAGTCGCGCCTGTGCAGTTCGGTGACCACCTCACGCCACAGCAGGCCCGAGTCCATCACATTGGCCTTCTCGGCGCTGGACACCTTGTTACGGCGCCCGCGCGCCAGTTCGAAGGCGACCCGCGCCACCCGCTCGATCTCGGCGGTGGTGTAGACCTGGGTGTCGACCGCGCGCCGCCCGCCGCCCGGCAGGTCCTCGATGTAGCGGGGTTGGCCGAAATAGATGCCGCCGGTCAGTTCCCGCACGATCATCAAGTCCAGGCCCTCAACCACCTCACGTTTCAAGGTCGAGGCGTCGGCCAGCGGCTGGAAGCAGAGCGCGGGCCGAAGGTTGGCGAACACGCCCATCCCGGCTCGCAACCCCAGGAGGCCCGCCTCCGGACGCTTGTCGCGCGGAACGCCGGCCCACTTGGGCCCGCCGACGGCGCCCATTAGCACGGCGCGCGCCGCCTTGGCGGCCGCCAGGGTCTCGTCGGCCAGCGGGGTTCCCAGCTGGTCATAGCTGATCCCGCCGAACGGCCGCTCGTCCAGGCTCAGGTCCGGGGTCAGCACCTCGGCCACCCGCCGTACCTGGGCGATGACTTCGGGGCCGATGCCGTCACCGGGCAGGAGGAGGAGGTCGGTCATGGAAGGTCCTATGGTTCGAACTGAGGTGTGCGAGACCTTCTCCCCTTGCGGGAGAAGGTGGCCGCCGCAGGCGGACGGATGAGGGGTCGCGCCGCCCGCGAAACAGAAGCCAGCGGCGCTGCCGAAATCCCAGTGCGACCCCTCATCCGACCTTGCTCCGCAAGGCCACCTTCTCCCGCAAGGGGAGAAGGGTGCTGGCTACAACGCCCGTGCGGAGGCGACCTCGTACAGGCTGAGCTGGCGATCCGAAACCCCGAACTCCACGCCCGCCGCACGCCACGCCGCCATGTGCGGCGCCCGGAAGTGGGCGTCGATGGCGGCCTGATCACGCCAGACTTCGAACACCCGGACCAGGCCCGTGTCCTGAACGTCGACCGCATAGGAATAGGTGACACACCCGTCCTCGGCCCGGCTGGCGGCCAGCATGGCGTCCTGGTGCGGCCGGAACCGCGCCAGGTTCTCTGGCGGCACGCGCACCGTGCCGGCGATGATAACGCTCATTTGCCCGGCGCGAGTTTGGTGTTGAGCACCCAGCCGACATTGTCATTCTCGTCGGCGACTTCCCACCACAGGTCGTTCTTCTTGCCGGTCGGATAAACGGTCGAACCTACTGGCAGCGCCCGGATCACCGGGCTGGCGGCGTCCGGCCCGCGCCGCATGTTGACGATAGCAGTCGCCACGAAGGTCTTGGTCGGCGCGGCCTGCGCTGCGGGCGGGCCATCGCTGAGCAACCCCAGGTCGCCGACCAGCTTGTTGTAGGCCTGCAGGAACGACAGCGTGACGATCCGGCCGATCTCGGTGTCCTCATAGCCGCCACCCACGCCGCCGGCGAAGCCCCAGCCACCGCCGGCTCCGAAACCGATGTCGGTCTTGGCGGCATAGCCTTCCTGGACGGCGACGGTCTCAGTGGTGCGAACGCTGGTCAGCGACAGCACGGTGTTGGCTTCAAGCTTGCGGGTCTTGATCCCGCCGACCAAGCCGCCGAAACGCCCGCCGATCAGACCACCCGCGATGCCCGCCACCGCGCTTCCGCCTGAATTCGCGTCCGAAGCCTGAAGTTCGGCGACCAGCACATAGTCCGCCGCCTTGACCTGGCCCTGGCCGACGTTGGAGCCGCGCTGCAGACCCAGCGACCCGCCGATGTCGCGTTCGACCTGGGCCGCGTTCAGGCCCGCGCCCCGATCCACCAAGTTGAAACAGCCGGACTTCTGGACCACCGCCTTCAGCAGCTTCTGCGGCGACGCCAAGCTGTACTGCATCCAGCCGCGCGGATCGTCGCCGTCGGCGATGGACAGCGTGCCCAGCTTGCGCGCGCAATGCGGGATCTCGCTCATCGCCTGAGTCTGGAGTTTCTGCGCGTTGCTGGGCTTGGCCTGTTTGGGCGCTGAAACCCCCATGGACGGCGCCGCCAGCGCCATCAGGCCGGCCGCCAGCAGCAGCTTGTTACGCGACATCATCACACCCCTTCAATTCGATCGCGCCAGGATACTGGCCTCAGCGACGTTGTTAAGTCTGGATCGCTCACCCGACCTCGAGCCAGGGCTGCGAGTGCGCCCGCCTGCTCTCATAGACGTCAATCGCCGCCGCCGCCTGCAAAGTCTCGCCGATGGCGTCCAGGCCGTTCAGCATCTTGGTCTTGCGCTGAGCCTCGATCTCAAACGTGAACACCGCCCCGGACGGCGAGGTCACGGTCTGGGCTTCCAGGTCGATGCTCACCAGATGGTTGCCGCCGCGCGCCTCGTCCATCAGCTGCTGCACCTGCTCGGCCGTGAGCACCACCGGCAGCAGGCCGTTCTGGAAGCAATTGTTGTAGAAGATGTCGGCGAAGCTGGTGGAGATCACCGCCTTGACCCCAAAGTCCATCAGCGCCCATGGCGCGTGCTCGCGGCTGGACCCGCAGCCAAAGTTGTCGCCGGTCACCAGCACGCCGGCGCCCCTGAACTCCGGCCGGTTCAGCACGAAGTCGGGCCGGGGCTGGCCTTCGCCGTCGAAGCGCAGATCATAGAACAACCCCTTGGCCAGCCCGGCCCGCTCGACGGTCTTCAGGAACTGTTTGGGGATGATCTGGTCGGTGTCGATATTGGCCATCGGCAGCGGCGCAACCTTGGCGTCCAGGCGGGTGAAGGCTTGCATCAGCGAGGCTCCGGCGCTGTTTGGGTGAACAGCCAGCGATCCATGCGCTTCCGGGTTTGCGAGGCGGCGGTCGAGACCACCTCCGCCTCGCATCTGGCGAGCATCACAAGCCCGGTGCTCAGACTGACCTGATAAGAGCAGACTTCGTGACGCTCGACGCTAAGCGAGGCGAACACCTTGGCGGCCTCTTGCTTTTTCGCGTCAGGAACCTTCGCCAGCATCAGTTGCAGGCTGGTCGCAACTGAAGTCGCCGCCGACTGAGGATCGAACTCATAGCGCCAGCCGATCACCGCAACCCCGGCCTTGCGGTTCACGGACTCCAGGCGAACTTCTCCGATACCCTTGATCGGCGGTCCGCCCAGCGGGTTGGGCGATTCGTCTTCGTATGCGACGGCCTTGCCGATCTTCAGATCAGAGTCCTGCGCGAGCGCAAGCCGTGCAATGTCTTGCGTTGCGAGTGTGGTGATGGCGGCATCCGCCAGATCGCTGAGCGGTGACGCCGCCGAAGCGTTCAACGTCCCGGTCATCCTTCCGAACGCCGCGCGAAGCGCCTCCATGTTGACGACCTCCGTCGGAGTCAGCGCGGCATCGACCTCGAGCACAACGGAGACATCTAACGCAGCGGCTTTTGCGACCTCCGGTGGGCTGTCGGGCGAGGGGATCGCCGACAGCGGCGTGACCG
Organism: Alphaproteobacteria bacterium; assembly: GCA_043734425.1. Classification (GTDB taxonomy): domain Bacteria; phylum Pseudomonadota; class Alphaproteobacteria; order Caulobacterales; family Caulobacteraceae; genus Phenylobacterium. The sequence goes on along the minus strand of JAYTFM010000005.1, from coordinate 35,900 downwards.
TTAGGCGGCCTCCGCCGTTCGGCAATGCGCGCCAATCCAGCCTGGACGTCGTCACGACCGTCCAGGCGTCGCTACGGTCAGGCTGCTGCGTCTGGCGCGAGTGCTCGACCTTGAGGGTCCACGACGCGCCATCCTTGAGAATTACGGGAATCGGTTCTGCTGTTGCGAAGCTCGTGATCGCTGCGGCGGCAAGCCCGAGCAAGACACTGCGGATCATTGCATAGGCTCCGCATCCTGCTGGATGATCAGGCTGGGCGCGCCGGGTACGCCCGAGCGCACCGTGAACACCCGGGTGCCGGGCTTGCGACCTTTGCGGACCTCCGAGACATCGAGGCCGGCGGCGGCGATCCGCGCCTGAGCCGCATCCGCGTCATCGACCCGCCAGGCCAGACCGCCCAGCCGGTCGGGCTCGTCCGAGACCGGCGCCTTCAGATCGGCCGAAACCTCGACCACCGCCCCGCCGCAGCGAAAGAACAACAGCCGCGAGCCCCAATCGGGGTTGGACCTGTCAAGGCGCAGGTCCAGGCCCAGCTTGGCGCCATAGAGCCCCAGCGCCCGGTCCGGATTGGGCGTGTTGACCACCACATGATCCAGGGCGCTCACCGCGCCCGCCGCATTGCCGATGGCCGGCGACAACACGGGCGGCGCGCCATCGTTGGCGACCAGGAACATCGACAGCCCAGCGGTCGTCCGCCACGAGGCCGTCGCGCTGGTCCAGGTGCGCACCGCGGCATCGGCAGCGGTGGATGTGGTGGTGCGCAGTTCGGACATGCTCACGCCGCGCCTCACCAGCGTGCTGCGGGTCTCGGCCAGATCCGGCGTCGCGAACCCCAGCGCGAACAGGCCCTCGCCCGAGGCGTCCAGACGTTTGCGCATCATCGCTGCGTCCGCGCCCGGCTGCACCACGTCCAGCGCCATATTGCCCAGTTGGAACCAGGCGTGGACGGTGTCGCCCTCGCCGCCGCGCCAGGCCGGTGTACGACCCAGGAAGGCGCTGAACGCCGCCACCGAAGTGTCCAGGTCGTGGGTCAGGACGATGATATGGTCGAGGCCGGTGATCATGGTGTCATGCCCATAGCACGCTGAGGCCGTCGTAGCGCGCGAGGGTGCGGTCGTGGGTGACCAGGATCAGGTCTTCGGCCATCGCCTGTGCGACGATCAGCCGATCGAACGGGTCGCGATGATGCAGGGGGAGATCGCGCAGCCGCGCGGCGTGCGCCAGGGTGACGTCCAGCGACACCACACCGAGCTCTTCAAGCAGTTCGGCGAAAGCCTCGCCAGCGTCTTCGTCTCGACTGAAGGGTAGTGCCAGCTTACCCAACGACGCCTTGATGCAGAGTTCCGCGACGCTGGCCGGACTGGCGAACAGGGCGTTCTTCGCCAGACTCAACTGGTCCAGCACGCGGTGCGAAAGTCTAGGCGCTTCGGGAGTCAGCCACAGCAGGACGTGGCTATCGAGCAGGAATCCTCGGCTCACGGCTTAGTCTTCCGGGAAAATGGGATTGTTCTCCCATTCAGCGATTTCTTCGTCGGTGAACTCCGGAAAAACGTCGGGCGCGACATAGCCATACTTGCGACCCCAGAACCCGAAACGACGGCGCAACGGCGCCTCTGCAGGTTCAGCTTCCAAGGCGATCAACCGGGCGCAGGGTTTTCCGTTCTTGGCGATCACGATCTCTTCGCCGGCCGCCGCCTGGTCCACGAGGGCGGAAAGCTGCGTCTTCGCCTCATAGAGATTTATCTGTTTCATGACCTGAGAATGACCCCCTTGACCAAGTTGGTCAAGGTCGCAGAAAGTCCCGCACATCCACGATATGCCCGGCGATCGCCGCCGCCGCCGCCATCGCCGGGCTCATCAGGTGGGTGCGCCCGCCACGTCCCTGACGGCCTTCGAAGTTGCGGTTGGAGGTCGAGGCGCAGCGCTGGCCGGGCTCCAGCTTGTCGGGGTTCATGGCCAGGCACATGGAGCAGCCCGGCTCACGCCACTCAAAGCCGGCGGCCCGGAAGATCTCATCCAGCCCTTCGGCCTCGGCCTGGGCGCTGACCAGGCCCGACCCTGGCACGACCATGGCGCGCACGCCCTCCGCCACCCTCCGGCCCTCGGCGATCTTCGCCGCCATCCGCAGATCCTCGATACGGCTGTTGGTGCAGGATCCGATGAACACCACGTCGATCTTGGCCTCGGTGATCGGCTGACCGGCCTCCAGGCCCATGTACTCCAGCGCGCGAACCGCCGAGGCGCGCTTGTCGGGGGTCGCGAAGCTCTCAGGCGATGGCACGGTCCCGGTTACCGCCACCACGTCTTCCGGACTGGTGCCCCAGGTCAGGGTCGGCGCAATGGCCGCAGCGTCCAGCACGATCTCACGGTCAAACACGGCATCATCATCCGTGAACAGCGTCCGCCAATAGCTCAGCGCCATTTCCCAGGATCCGCCCTTGGGCGCGGCCGGCCGTCCCATCAGGTAAGCAAAGGTGGTCTCGTCCGGAGCCACCAGCCCGGCCCGCGCGCCACCCTCGATGGTCAGGTTGCAGAGGGTCATGCGGCCCTCCATCGACAGCGCCCGCACCGCCGCGCCGGCATATTCGATCACGTAACCCGTGCCGCCAGCCGTGCCGATCTGGCCGATCACCGCCAGGGCATAGTCCTTGGCTCCGACGCCGGGCGCGGGTTCGCCCTCGATGCGGACGCGGAAGTTCCTGGCCTTGGTCTGGCGCAGGGTTTGGGTGGCCAGCACATGCTCGACCTCTGACGTGCCGATCCCATGCGCCAGCGCTCCGAACGCGCCGTGGGTGGAGGTGTGGCTGTCGCCGCAGACGATGGTCATGCCCGGCTGGGTGCGGCCCTGTTCCGGCCCCACCACATGGACGATGCCATTGCGGACATCGCCCATCGGAAAGAACTCGATCCCGTACTCGGTGACGTTCTTCGATAGGGTCTGCAGTTGCAGCCGCGCCTCTTCGTCGGCGACGGCGTCGATGCCCAGCGCCTGACCTTCGGTCGGCACATTGTGGTCGGCCACCGCCAGGGTCCGGTCCGGGCGACGCACGGGGCGGCCGCTGGCGCGCAGACCCGCAAACGCCTGCGGCGTGGTCACCTCATGGATCAGGTGCAGATCGATATAGAGGATCGAATCCCCATCCGTCTGATCGACGACGTGGGCGTCCCAGATCTTGTCGTAAAGCGTCTTGCCAGCCATGCGGCGCATCTAGGTCGGCGCGCAGGGATGCGTCTAGGAAAAGGTGCTCGGCGCGCCGCCTGGATCCTCACCTCGGAAGAAGTGTCCACGGACCAACTCTTCCGCACCGCACAGCTAGGCGGGCGACGCCCCTACTTCATCGTCGGGATCACGAACGCCGAGTCCTCGACCGCGCCTTCAGGCCACCTCGCGGTGATCGTCTTGACCTTGGTGTAGAACTTCACGCCCTCCATGCCGTGCTGGTTGGCGTCGCCGAAGGCTGAGCGCTTCCAGCCGCCGAAGGTGTGATAGGCGACCGGCACCGGGATCGGCACATTGATGCCGACCATGCCGACATTGACCCGGGCGGCGAACTCGCGCGCCGCGCGGCCGTTGCGGGTGAAGATGGCGACGCCGTTGCCGTATTGGTGAGCGGACGGCAGTTCGATCGCCTCCTCGAAACTCTCGGCGCGGACGATCTGCAGCACCGGGCCGAAGATCTCCTCCTGATAGGTCTTCATGGTCGGCTTGACGTGATCGAACAGGCTGGGGCCGATGAAGAAGCCCTTCTCGAAGCCCTGCAGGGAAAAGCCGCGCCCGTCGATCACCAGCTCGGCGCCCTCATCGACGCCGGTCTGGATGTAGCTGGCGATCTTGTCACGGTGCGCCTGACTGACCACCGGGCCGTACTGGGCGGCCGCGTCGGTGGAGATGCCGACTTTCAGGGTTTCCAGTTCGGCCAGCACCCGCTCACGCACTTCATCAGCAGTCTTCTTGCCGACCGGAACCACCACCGGCAGCGCCATGCAGCGCTCGCCGGCCGAACCATAGGCCGCCCCGATGATGTCCTTGGTGGCCTGTTCGAGATCGGCGTCGGGTAGGATGATCCCGTGGTTCTTGGCGCCGCCCATGGCCTGCACGCGCTTGCCGTTCGCGGTGCCGCGCGAATAGACGTAGTGGGCGATGTCAGAGCTGCCGACGAAGCTGACGGCCTTGATGTCCGGGTGATCGAGGATGGCGTCCACCGCGATCTTGTCGCCGTGGATCACGTTCAGCACCCCGGCCGGCGCGCCGGCTTCCATCATCAGCTCGGCCAGCTTGACCGGCAGCGTCGGGTCCTTCTCCGAGGGCTTCAGGATAAAGCTGTTGCCGGTGGCGATGGCGATGCCGAACATCCACATCGGGATCATCCCGGGGAAGTTGAACGGGGTGATCCCCGCCGCCACGCCCAGCGGCTGACGCATGGAATAGACGTCAATTCCAGGACCCGCGCCCTCAGTGTATTCGCCCTTCAGCAGGTGCGGGACGCCGCAGGCAAACTCGATGACCTCCAGGCCACGCTGGATGTCGCCCTTGCTGTCCGCAATTACCTTGCCGTGCTCGGACGACAGGATCTCGGCCAGCACGTCCATGTCGCGCTCAATCAGCCGCTTGAACTCGAACATCACCCGCGCGCGGCGTTGGGGATTGACCTGCGCCCAGTCGGCCTGCGCCCGGACAGCAGACTGCACCGCCTGATCCAGCTCCGCCGTCGTGGCCAGAGCCACGCGCGCCTGAACCTCGCCGGTGTTGGGATTGAACACATCGCCGTAGCGGCCGGAGGTTCCGGCGACCGAGGCGCCGTCAATGAAGTGTGTGATGTCGCGCATGGGCGGCTTCTTAAAGCGCGGACGCTCATCGGGCAATTGCCCGGAAATGCTAGTAATCGCCGGCACGCCCGACAGTGACTTGTCAACCAACCTCCGCTACAAGTCCTGCCGTCATGACCCGGTTCGCCCAACACCTCGGCCACCACCACCATCCCACCCTGGCGGGTGCGGAATGGGTGCGCGCGGCCTGACGCGAACCCTTCCGAGCCCCGCCGTAACGGCCGGGGCTTGTGACGTTCATCAGCTCCGACCGTCCCTCAATCCACCGAGAGACGACCATGGACGACCTTCCTTTCTTGAGTGACGCCGCCACAGCCGCTAAGCGCGCGGCCATGAGCGAGCGCCCCGAAGCCCGAAGTCCCCGCGGATTCAACGACCGCCGCGCCCGAGACGTGGTCGCCGAGCGGACGATCCTGGCGGCGGTCAGCGGCGTCTATGAGCGCTGGGGCTTCGAGCCGCTGGACACCGGCGCGTTTGAATACGCCGACGCCCTGGGCAAGTTCCTGCCCGACGCCGACCGTCCGAACGAGGGCGTCTTCGCGCTGCAGGACGACGATGAGCAGTGGATGGCGCTCCGCTATGACCTGACCGCGCCCCTGGCCCGGTTCGCGGCGCAGAACTGGGAAACCCTGCCCAAGCCATTCCGCCGCTATGCCTACGGCCCGGTCTGGCGCAACGAAAAGCCCGGTCCAGGCCGGTTCCGCGAGTTCGTCCAGTGCGACGCCGACACCGTGGGCTCAGCCCGCCCGGAAGCCGACGCCGAGATCATCGCCATGGCGGTGGAGGGCCTGGAGGCGGCAGGTCTGCCGGCCGGCTCGGCGGTGATCAAGATCAACAATCGCAAGCTGCTGAACGGCTTGATGACGGCGGCGGGTGTCGACAGCGAGGGCCAGAAGCTCGCTGTGCTGCGCGCGGTCGACAAGCTGGACCGGTTGGGAGCGGACGGCGTGCGCCTGCTGCTGGGCGAAGGGCGTAAGGACGAGTCTGGGGACTTCACGAAAGGCGCGGGCCTGAGCGCTGGCGCCGCCGAACGGGTGCTGGCCTTCACCGCCGCGGGCGCTGGTGATCGCACCGCGACCCTGGCCAAACTGGCCGATGTGGTTGGCGGGTCGGCCGAAGGCGACGAGGGCCTGGCGGACCTGGCGGCCATCGACGCGGCGCTGACCGGCCTTGGCGTTGGCCCGACCCGCGCGGCGTTCGACCCCTCGGTGGTGCGCGGCCTGGAATACTACACCGGAGCGGTGTTCGAAGCTGAGCTGTTGCTGTCCACCTTGGACGAGCGGGGCCAGCCAATGCGGTTCGGCGCCATCGGCGGCGGCGGGCGTTATGATGATCTGGTGGCGCGGTTCACCGGCGAGCGGACGCCGGCCACCGGGTTCTCGTTCGGGGTCTCGCGTCTGGCCTCGGCGCTGAAGGCGGCGGGCCGTGATCCCGGTCGGGCGGTGCGCGGGCCGGTCGTGGTGATCGCCTTCTCGCAGGAGCGCATGGCCGACTATTTCGCTGTGGCCCAGGAGATCCGCGCCGCCGGCATCGCCGCCGAGGTCTATCTCGGGTCCTCAGGCATGCGGCCGCAGATGAAATACGCCGACCGCCGCCTTTCCCCCGCCGCAGTGATGCTCGGCGATGATGAGCTGGCCGCTGGAACGGTGACCATCAAAGACCTGGACCTCGGCCGTGCCCTGGCCGCCCAGGTCAGCGACAACGCCGCCTGGCGCGAACAGCGACCGGGCCAGCAGACCGTGCCGAGGGGCGAGCTTACCGCCGTTCTGCGCCGTATCCTGGATGCTCGCTGATGCGCGTGGAGCCTCCCGTCCCGGCCGATGTGCTGGCGGCGATCCGCGCGCCGCTGCAGAGCGCCGGCGCAATCCTGGCCGACGCGCCGCTGTTGCAACCCCTTAATTTACTGCTCGACCTCGCCGGCGAGGCGATGCGCTCGCGCCTGTTCGTGGTCCAGGCTGAAGGCGTGAGCGAGCTTTGCCTGCGCCCCGATTTCACGGTCGCCATCGCCCGCCAGCACCTGGAGAGTGGCGGCAAACAGACGCGCTATTGCTACCAGGGCGCTGCATTCCGCGCGTCCGCTGGAACCGATCGGCCCGAGGAGTTCGTCCAGATCGGGCTGGAGGCGCTTAGCGACGCCGATGCCGAACCGGGCACGCGTGACGCCGAGATCACTGTACTGGCCTGGCGCGCGGCGGCGGCGGGCGGTCGCTCGGACCTGTCGCTGCGGCTAGGGGACGTGGCCCTGTTCGCGGCCTTCATCGACGCCCTGGGACTGGCTACCGCGCTGGCCGCGCGTCTGAAGCGGGTCGCCGGGCGGCCACGGCTGTTGCAGGCGGAGCTGACGCGGACCGATACCGCATCGACTCCGGTCGGCAGCGCCCTGACCGGCCTGCTCAAGGGTCTTTCCGAGGATCAGGCCGGTGTGCTGCTGGAGGAGGTCTGGGCGCTGGCGGGCGTGGAACCGGTCGGTGGTCGCGGTCCCGCCGAGATCGCCGCACGCCTGGTCCGCAAGGCCGAGGCTGCGGCAGCGCCAGCGCTGACCCCGGACCAGGGTGCGGCGATCCGCGCCTTCATGGCCATCGACGATGCGCCGGACGCGGCCCTGTCGGCGATCAGGACGCTGGCGGGGGGTCCGGACAGGGGCCTTCAAGCCGCGCTGGAAACCTGGCGATCTCGGCTCGGTGTTCTGGCGCGTAGCCTCCCCGCCGACCGGATGCGCTTCGCCCCGGCTTTGGGCCACGCCTTTGACTACTATGATGGGCTGGTGTTCGAGGTGCTGAGCGGCGAGCTCGGCGCGGACCGACCTGTCGCAGTAGGTGGGCGTTACGACGGTCTACTGACCCGATTGGGCGGTGCGGCCGCCTCGCGGGCCGTGGGATGCATGGTCCGGCCCTGGCGCGCCTGGACGGGAGGCGAGGCATGAGCGGTCAGCTGATCATCGCCATTCCTTCCAAGGGGCGATTGAAAGAACAGGTCGAGGCGTGGCTGGCCGATTGCGGCCTGACGCTCGAGGTTTCGGGCGGCGCGCGGGGCTATGTCGCTGACCTCAAAGGCCTGCCCGGCGCGCAGGTGCGCCTGCTGTCGGCAGCTGACATCTCCGAGGCGTTGGACAGCGGCGAGGTCCATCTCGGCGTGACCGGCGAGGACCTGATCCGTGAGCGCGGGGACGACATCGACGCCCGCGTCCTGCTGCTGCGCGCCCTGGGCTTCGGTCGTGCTGACCTGGTGACGGCCGTGCCGAAGAGCTGGCTGGACGTGGAGGGCATGGCCGATCTGGAGGAGGTGGCGCACGACATCCTGGCCCGTACCGGCCGGCGGATGCGGGTGGCGACCAAATACCTGGCCCAGACCCGCACCTTCTTCGCGCGGCACGGCGTTGCCGACTATCGGATCGTCGAGTCCGGAGGCGCCACCGAGGGCGCGCCCGCGACCGGCGCGGCCGAGATTGTGGTCGATATCACCACCACCGGGGCGACCCTGGCCGCCAATGGCCTGAAGGTGTTGGCCGACGGGGTGATGCTGCGAAGCCAGGCGCAGCTTGCTGCCAGTCTCCGCGCCGCCTGGGATCCGGAGGCGCTGGCCGTGGCCGAGCGTCTGCTACGGGTCGTGGAGGCGCGCGCCGCCGCCCTGCGCAGCGCCACGCTCACCTGGCCCGCAGGCGATGCGGACGTTGCGATCGTCGATCAGCTGGTGGCGGCGGGCGCCTCGAGGCGTCCCAACGGCCTGCTGGTCGATGCTGCCCAGGTCACCGCCGCCTCGCTGGCCCTGGCCGGTGCGGGCCTAGGCCCCGTCACCGCGCTGCAGCCGGAATTCGTCTTCGAGGTGGCCTGTTCGGCCAGCGACAACCTGCGCGCCCATGTTTTTGACAGTTGAGTCAAAACCGCTGCGATCTAAACAGCGTGCACATTAAATCGACACCGCATCGGTTCAGATGGGGTCCGCTGCGGTTGACGCGGGTAGAAAATTGCCGTTCTGTCACATGGCGCGAGACATGAAGGCATAAGACCTTAGGTCTCACGGCGTTTCGGGGAGGAAACGCCCGCTCAATACGAGCTACTGCTCAAGATGGCCCGCTGCGTGTATCCCCCGCAGCGGGCCAAATCTTTTTGGGCTCGACGCATTTTTTGACAGCTCCGTCGAAAATATTTCCTTCTGCATGATGAACCGAATCCACCTCGCCGCCGACTTATGGGTCAGGATGGACTGAGGCATGCCACGCGGGCCGGATCGCATATTCGACGAGTATCTCGTCGTGATGAGCCAGGGTGGCTCCCGTGAAGCGCTGGCCGTCCTGGTGCAGCGCTGGTCCCCGCGGCTTCAACGCTACTGCGCCCGGCTGCTGCGTTCCCAGGAACTGGGGGAGGACGTGATGCAGGAGGTCTGGATCAGCGCTTTGGGCGGGTTTGCGCGGCTGAGCGACCCGGCCCGCTTTCCCGCCTGGATCTATGCGATCGCCACGCGCAGGTGTGCTGACGCGGTGCGCGGTCGCGTGCGCTCGCGACGGCTGACCGCGGGCATCTCAGCGCTTCAGGCGATCGATGCGCCTGCCAACGGCCGCCAGAGCCGGCCAGAACCCGGTCGCGACCTTTCCGCCGCCATTGAACGGCTGCCGTTGGATCAGCGCCTGACGGTCAGCCTGCACTATGCCGAGGACCTCAGCGTCGAAGAGGTCGCGGCCGTTCTCAACGTCCCGCCGGGCACGGTGAAGTCCCGGCTGCACCACGCCCGAATTGCCTTGAAGCAGTTTCTGCAAGGAGATCCGTCATGAACCAGATCGACGACGACATCCGCCAGGCCCTCTCCGCCGAGGACGCCGAGGCTCTCGAACGCTACGCAACGGACCCTTCGCTGATGCAGCGCGTCCTGGAGGCCTTCAGCGGCCGGCTGGCGCTGCTCAATGCCCTGGCCTTGTTTCTCGGTTTCGCTCTGTTCGGCATTGGGCTTTACAGCGCGTGGCGGTTCATGTCGGAGCCGGACGTGCCAGGAATGCTGAAGTGGGGCGGCGCGACCGGCCTTGCGGCGCTCTGTCTGATTGCGACCAAGCTCTGGTTCTGGTCCGAACTACGTTCCAACGCGGTGATCCGTGAGGTCAAGCGCCTGGAGTTGCAGGTCGCGAGGCTGGCGGCCCGCTGAGGAACCGGAGGCGACAGCACCTATGCCCCTTCACCAGATCCGCACCCGCAGTTCCGGCGGTACGTACATTGCATCGCCCGGTTTGACGCCGAACGCGTCATAGAACGCGTCGATGTTGCGGACCGGCAGGTCGACGCGCGCCTTGGGTGGCGAATGCGGGTCCGCCACCAGCAGCTGGCGCAGATAATCGTCGCGGTACTTGGCGCGCCAGACCTGGGCCCAGCCCAGGAACACCCGCTGATCGCCGGTCAGGCCGTCGATGAGCGGCGCCGGCTGGCCCTTCAGCGACACATGATAGGCGTCGAGCGCCAGCAACAAACCGCCCAGGTCGGCGATGTTCTCGCCCATGGTCAGCTCGCCGTTGATCTTGGCGCCCGGCAGGATCTCAACGGCCGAGTATTGCTTGCCTAGGCGATCCGCCTGGTCCTGGAACTTGGCGGCGTCCTCGGCCGTCCACCAGTCGGTGAGCCGGCCGTCGCCGTCGGACTTGCGGCCCTGGTCGTCGAAGCCGTGGGTGATCTCATGGCCGATCACCCCGCCGATGCCGCCATAGTTGATCGCCGCGTCGCCCTGCGGGTCGAAGAACGGTGGCTGCAGGATTGCGGCGGGGAAGACGATCTCGTTCTTGGTCGGCGAATAGTAGGCGTTGATGGTCGCGGGGGTCATTTCCCACTCGCTGCGATCCACCGACCCGTTCAGGCGCGCCACGCGGTAGGCCCAGTCAAACGCTGCGGCCCGCTTGACGTTGCCGTAAAGATCCGAATCGACCAGCCGCAGGGCGGAATAGTCGCGCCAGCGGTCAGGGTAGGCGATCTTCACGGTGAACTTGCTGAGCTTCTCGGCCGCTTTGGCCTTGGTCTCGGGCCCCATCCAGTCCAGCTTCTGGATCCGCGCGCCCAGGGCAGTGCGGATATCGCTGACGAGCGCCTCCATGCGGGCCTTATTCTCGGCCGGGAAATAGGCGTCGACATACAGTTTGCCCAGCGCCTCACCGACATTGCCGTCGACCAGCGCGACACCGCGCTTCCAGCGTGGCGGCTGTTGCGGCGTGCCCGACAGGGTCTTGGCGCGGAACGCGAACCGCGCCTGGTCAAATGGATTGGACAGATAAGGCGCGGCCTGATCGATCTGCGTGAAAGCCAGCCAGGCTTTCAGCGTGGCCAGGTCGGTCCGGCCATAGATCGCCGCGACCTTCGGAAAGGCGGTGTTCTCGGCCGCGATCACCCGGGTCGCGCCGCTGAGGTCCGCGCCGGCCAGAAAGGCGGTCCAGTCAAACCCGGGCGCAAATTGGCGGAGCTTGGCAACCTCGTAGGGATTGTAGGTCTTGTCAGCGTCGCGCCGTTCGACCCCGCTCCAGGAGACCTTGGCGACCTCGGTCTCCATGGCCAGGATCGCCTTGGTCGCAGCCGCCGGCTGAGGCCACCCGACCAGGCCAAGGAGTTTGGCGATGTAGGCCACATAGGCCGTTCGTTGCGGCGCAAAGCGCGCCTCAAGATAATAGTCGCGATCCGGCAGGGTCAGCCCGCCCTGACCCAGATAGACGGCATACTTCAGGGGGTCCTTGGCGTCGTCATACACCTGGACGGTGAAATAGCTCTGGCCGAACCCCTTGGCGGAGGCGCCCATCAATCGGGCGATATCCGCGCGGGTCTTCGCCGCGCGTACGGCGCTGAGGTCTGCCGCGAGGGGCTTGGCGCCAAGTCCCTCCACCCGCGCCTCGTCCATGAAACTGCGGTAGAGCGCGCCGACCTTGGCCTGCGGTCCGACGCCCGAGCGATCCGCCGAGGCCTTGGCGATCACCGCACGCATCCGATCGCGGGAAAGCTCGTCCAGCACATTGAACGCGCCATAGCTCGAACGATCTGCGGGGATCACCAACCGGTCCACATAGGCGCCGTTGGCATAGTCAAAGAAGCTGGCGCCAGCGCTCTTGCCGGGGTCGCGACCGGAGAGGTCGAAGCCCCAGGTTCCCATCCGCGGGGCCTGAGTGAGATCCTTGGCCGGAGCCAAGTCGCCAGCGGCGGCGGGCTGGGTGACGAGCAGGGCGGCGGCGGCGATGAACCAGAACGTCTTCATGAAAAGCGGAGTCCCAAGGGCGATGTGGCGGCGACCATGCCCCGAGGGCGGCGTCCGCATCTCGTTACATTTTTGTCAGACAACTCAGCCTGCCAGACAATCAGGGCGCTGCGAGGGCGACCCCGAACCGTACCTTGATCCGCGCGCCGCTCGCGAACACCAGCGTCGCGGGCAGCCGATCGCCCAGCTTGAGCGGACGGGACAAGTTCAAAAACATCAGATGAAAGCCGCCCGGCGCGAACGTCACGACACCGCCGGCCGGCAGCGGCACGCGCGGCGACATCTGCATCATCGCCATGCCGCCGCTCAAGCTGGAGCGGTGGATCTCGACGCGGGCCGCGAGCGGGCTCTCGACGGCGACCAGGGCGTCGGCCGTGCGGTCCGGGTTGCGCAAGGTCATAAACCCGACTCCGGTGGCGCCCGCCGTCGCTGGGCGGCTCCAGGCGCCGGTTACCATCGGCGCCGCCGACGCTGCGCCGGCGGCCAGGACGGCGATAACTCCAAGCGCCCCGGCCAGGATGGGAATCAACGTTCGGCGATCAAAACTCACAGCCGTCTCCATCGACAGACGTCGCAGCACACCTTCATAGTCACTCGGCCCTTGGAGACCAGATGGAATCCCACGTCCAACCCGGCGCCTATAAGGACATTGTCCTGTTCCTGGCCACCGCCGGCATTGTCGTGCCGCTGTTCCGTCGCTGGCGGCTCAGTCCGATCCTGGGGTTTCTCGGGGCCGGCGTGTTGTTGGGTCCCTATGGTCTTGGCCGCCTCAGCGCCGAGGTCCGCTGGCTGGGCGCCTTCACGATCGACAACCCCCAGGAGGTGGCTCAGCTCGCCGAGTTCGGGGTGGTGTTTCTGCTGTTCATGATCGGCCTGGAGCTGTCCTGGCAGCGCCTGCGCAGTCTGCGGCGCTATGTATTCGGCCTGGGCGCGCTGCAGGTCGCCCTCAGCGCCGCGCTGCTGTCGGGCCTGGCGATGGCGATCGGCCAGCCGGTGCTCGCCGCGCTCGCCGTGGGTTCAGCGCTGGCGCTGTCTTCAACCGCCATCGTCATGCCGATCCTCGTCGAACAGAAGCGTCAACACGCCCTGGCCGGCCGTGCGACTTTCTCGGTGCTGCTGTTCCAGGATTTGGCGGTGGCGCCGATCCTGATCACCGTCACCCTGGTCGGCCAGCAGGCCGGCGAGGGATTTACGCCCGGGCTGTTGCTGGCCTTCCTGCCGGCCCTGGCTGGGGTTGCGGGTCTGGTGCTGTTCGGCCGCCTGCTGCTGCGCCCGATGCTGCGTTCGGTGGCCAGAGCCAAGAGTGAGGAGCTGTTCGTCGCCGCCTGCCTGCTGGTGGTGATCGGCGCGGGGATGGTCAGCGCCCTCACCGGCCTTTCCATGGCGCTCGGCGCCTTTATCGCCGGCCTGCTGCTGGCCGAGACCGAGTTCCGACACGAAGTCGAAGTCACCATCGAGCCCTTCAAGGGCCTGTTGCTGGGCCTGTTCTTCGTCTCGGTCGGCATCGGGCTGAACGTGCCATTGTTGCTGGCGCGGCCGGCGATGGTGTTCGGAGCCGCAGCCTTGCTGATCAGCGTCAACGCTGCGGTGGTTTGTGGACTGGGCCGCCTGTTCGGCCTGACCGGCCGCCAGGCGATGGAGGCTGGCCTGCTGTTGGCCGGGGCGGGCGAGTTCGCCTTCGTCATCCTCGGCGAGGCCATGGGCAAGGGCCTCGTCAGCCGGGACGTCGGCGACACCGCCCTCGTGGCGGCGACGCTATCGATGTTCGCCATTCCGGCGCTCTCAGCCTTGGGGCGCCGGATCGGCGGGCGCCGGCCGTCCGCCGCGCTGCTGGCGCCCGAGCCGGAGGCCTTGCCGCTTGAAGCGCAGCGGGTCCTGATCGTAGGCTATGGCCGGGTCGGCCGGCTGGTCGGTGAAATGCTCAGCCGTCACCAGATCGCCTGGGTGGCGGCCGACCAGGACGCCCGGCTCGTCGAACAGGGGCGCCGCAGCGGCGAGGCGGTCTACTATGGCGATGCGGCGCGGGCCGAGTTCCTGGCGCGTTGCGGCCTGGCCGAGGCGCGGGCGCTCGTGGTGACCATGGACGATCCTGAGGGCGCAGAGACCATCGTCGCGGTGGCCCGCGACCTGAGGCCCAACCTCGCCATCGTCTGCCGCGCGCGCGACGCGCGACATGCGCACCGCCTCTATGATCTCGGCGCCACAGACGCCGTGCCTGAGACCATCGAGGCCAGCCTGCAGCTTTCCGAGGCGGTGCTGGTCGGTGTCGGCGTGCCGATGGGGCTGGTGATCGCCTCGATTCACGAGCGGCGCGACGCCTTTCGGACCGCGCTCAACCGCCCTGATTCGCTCGGCGGCCGGGCGCGGCGGTTCCGCCGCGAGACTCTGTCATGAGGCGACGCGAAAAATTGTGACAGAAACCAGGCGGAATTTCGGAACCTCTCGCGGCGGTCTGCGTTGGATGCCCTAAGCCGGCAAGAGGATAAGCCGGACGGCTTTTGCTTGCGCATTCACACTTTATCAGGCCGGATTGGGTTTCTATTGCGCCTTCGATCTTCGTCGAATGTCGAAAAGGCTGGCGAGTGTGTCCTCAACGACACTTTCGCAACCCGACGGGCTTGCTATAACAGCGGCTGGGTCACAAGGCCGCACCACCCGAGGGCAACGAGAGGGCTCTAATTATGAAATTCAAACTCCTGGCTGGAGCCGCAATGGCGGCGGTCTTCGCCGCATCAGGCGCTTCAGCCCAGAACGGCTGGTACGGCGCCATCGACGCTGGCTATCACTGGCCGGACCAGTTCCAACTTAGCTCGACCAACAACGCGGCCAACGGCGCGCCGTATATCTGGGATTTTAACCAGAAAGACGACTTGGCTGGGTTCGCCCGCCTTGGCTATCGTCTGAACCCCAACTGGCGCGTTGAGGCCGAGTTGGGCCATCGCCGGGGAGACTGGTCCTCGATTCGCGGCGGCAGCAATCAGGCGATTGTCGGCCTTTGCACGCCCGGCATCATCCGCACCGCGGCCTCGCCGCTCTGTGGCCAGCCGGACGGGCAGAGCACGTCCTGGACGTTCATGGGCAATCTGATCTACGACTTCCTGCCTGACTCGGTGGTCAATCCGTTCATCGGCGCAGGCGTCGGCATCAACCACATCACCGTCAAGGCGAATGGACAGTTTTCGACTGTCACCGGCCCCATCACGGCGGCGAACTCGGCGTTCCAGAACCTTCGCATCGACGACAACGACAACGCCTTCGCTTGGCAGCTCCTGGGCGGTCTCGCCTGGAAGGCCACTGACCGTCTTAGCGTCGATCTGACCTATCGCTTCCTCGGTGGCTCAGACATCAGCGTCCCGTCAGTCGGCACGGGCGCTCTTCAGCCCGGCAAGTTCGGCGGCGAGTATCGCGACCAATCGCTTACGATGGGCCTGCGTTGGGCGTTCGCGGGGCCACCCCCGCCGCCGCCTCCCCCGCCGCCCCCGCCTCCGCCTCCCCCGCCGCCTCCGCCGCCGCCTCCGCCTCCGCCTCCGCCTCCGGCGGCCTATGAGGCCAAGCAGTTCATCGTCTACTTCCCGTTCGATCAGTTCATCCTGACGCCGGAAGCCCAGGCGATCATCAGCGAGGCTTCGGACTACGCCAAGGCTGGCAACGCCACCCGTATCGTGGTCGTTGGTCACGCCGACACCTCTGGCGCGCTGGGCTACAACGTCCGCCTCTCGGAACGCCGCGCCAAGGCCGTCGCCGATGCGCTGGTCGGTCTCGGCGTCAACCAGACGGCCCTGTCGGTCGACTGGAAGGGCGAAACGGCGCCTGCGGTCGCCACCGGCGACGGTGTCAAGGAACCCCTGAACCGCCGCTCGACGATCGACATCAACTTCTAGTCGTCGACCGTTTCGCGGACAAAGATTGGGGCCCGGTCGCAAGACCGGGCCCTTTTCGTTGGCTGCTAGAGCGTGACAGCTTCAAGTGGATACCGGTTGAAGCGCCCGTCACGCTCTAAACATATGAAGAGCGAGCCTTTTCATCCGGATCGGATGAATCCATCTGATCCGGAAAAGCTCTAGCCCCGCGACCACTTCGGAAGGTGAAAAATCTCGCGCTGACTTGCCTTTGAGGCAGGTAGCTATCATTCATCTGGCGAACCAGGGATGTGCTGATGGCCTTTGACCACCTTGATGGGTCAAAATTTGCAGACGAGCGCGTCTCCATCGCCGCCCTGCTGGCATCGCGCCCGCTCGCGCCTGCGGACCGCGAGGCGGCGCGCCAGGAAGCCGAAACGCTGGTCAGAGCCGCCCGCCGCGACGCCCGCCGTCAGGGCGTCGTCGAGAGCTTCCTGCAGGAGTTCAGCCTCTCCACTCGCGAAGGCCTGGCCCTCATGTGCCTGGCGGAGGCGCTGCTGCGGACCCCCGACGAAGAAACCCGCGACCGCCTGATCGCCGAGAAGATCGCCTCCGCCGACTGGGCCAGCCATGCCGGCCGCTCGGATTCCCTGCTGGTCAACGCTTCGACCTGGAGCCTGATGCTCACCGGGCGGCTGATTGATCCCGACGAAGAGGCCCGCGCCGATCTCACCGGCTTCATCCGCCGGCTGGCCGGCCGCCTGGGTGAGCCGGTGATTCGCCGCGCGGTCAGTGCGGCGGTGCGGATCATGGGCGAACAGTTCGTGCTGGGCGCCACCATCGCGCGGGCCATCCGCCGGGCGGACGCGGATGGCTTCGTCTGTTCCTTCGACATGTTGGGGGAGGGCGCAAGAACCGACGCCGACGCCGAGCGCTATGAGGCCGCCTACGCCGACGCCATCCGTGTTGTCGCCCGAACCGCCAAGGGCGCAGGCCCGGAACGCGGCCATGGGGTCTCGGTCAAGCTCTCGGCGCTCTCGCCGCGCTATGAAGCTCGCCAGGCGGCGCGGGTGTTCGAGGATCTCTATCCCCGCATCCTTCGCCTGGCCGTGTTGGCGGCGGCGGGCGACATCAATCTGACCCTCGACGCCGAGGAGGCGGACCGGCTGGTGATCTCGCTGGAGATCCTGGACCGACTGGCCCGCGAGCCGTATC
The DNA here is from genome assembly GCA_043734425.1 of Alphaproteobacteria bacterium. Taxonomy (GTDB): domain Bacteria; phylum Pseudomonadota; class Alphaproteobacteria; order Caulobacterales; family Caulobacteraceae; genus Phenylobacterium. The sequence continues at coordinate 18,812 of JAYTFM010000005.1, read as the reverse complement.
TGGGCGCCTGGCGCGGCCTGGGGCTGGCGGTACAGGCCTACCAGAAGCGTGGCGCCGAGGTGATCGCGGCCGTCGCCGGCATCGCCCGCGCCAGCGGTCGCCGACTGATGGTCCGCCTGGTCAAGGGCGCCTACTGGGACAGCGAGATCAAACGCGCCCAGGTCGCCGGCCTGCCCGGCTATCCGGTCTTCACCACCAAGGCCGCGACCGACGTCTCCTACCTCGTCTGCGCGCGGGCGCTGCTGGCCGCCACGCCGCACCTCTACGGCCAGTTCGCCACCCACAACGCCCATACTCTGGCGGCGGTGCGCCTGATGGCCAGCCAGCGGGGCCTGAACCCCGAGTTCCAGCGCCTGCATGGCATGGGCGAGGCGCTCTATGGCGCGGCGGCGACCCGCTATGGCGATTTTCCGCTGCGCGTCTACGCACCGGTCGGCAGTCACGAGGACCTGTTGCCGTACCTTGTGCGCCGCCTGCTGGAGAACGGCGCCAACACCTCCTTCGTCCACGCCCTGCTGGATGAGAAGACGCCGGTCGAAAAGCTAGTGGTCGACCCGGTGACGGCGGTGGAGGCGGCCGGGGCCGGGCCCCACCCGCGCATCCCGCTGCCCCGTGACCTCTATGGCCCCGCGCGGCGCAATTCCGAGGGGCTTGATCTGTCGCAGGCGGCCGTACGGGCGTCGCTGGCGGCGGCGCTCGACCGTCTGGATCTGGAGACGCTCAAGGCAGGCCCGATTGTCAGTGGGCGCCTGATCACAACAGGCGACGGCGCGCCAGCGACCTCGCCATCGGTGGCCACGCACATTATCGGTCGGGTCTGGTCAGCTGGTCCCGCAGAGATCGACGCCGCCTTCGCCGCTGGTAAGTCCGCCCAGCCTGCTTGGGATCGCCTGGGCGGCGAGGGCCGGGCCAGCGTGCTTCGCGCCATGGGCGAGGCCCTGGAGGTCGCACGCGAGCGCCTTGTCGCCATCTGTGTCCGAGAGGCCGGCAAAACCCTGGCCGATGCGGTCGCCGAGGTCCGCGAAGCCGCCGACTTCTGCCGCTACTACGCCCACCTGGCCGAACGCCAGTTCGCCGCGCCGGAAATCCTGCGCGGACCAGTAGGCGAGGTGAACCAGCTCAGCCTGCACGGCCGCGGCGTCTTCGTGTGCATCAGCCCCTGGAACTTCCCGCTGGCGATCTTCACCGGCCAGGTCGCCGCCGCCCTGGCGGCCGGCAATGCCGTGGTCGCCAAGCCGGCCGAACAGACGCCCTTGATCGCCGCAGAGGCGGTGCGGCTGTTTCATGACGCGGGGGTTCCGAGCGATCTGCTGCACCTGCTGCCCGGCGAAGGGGCGAGCGTCGGCCAAGCCCTGGTCGCGCACCCGGGCTGTGACGGCGTGGCCTTCACCGGCGGAACCGATACGGCCTGGGCGATCAACCGCACCCTGGCCGCGCGGCCAGGCCCGATCACCCCGTTCATCGCCGAGACCGGCGGCCTCAACGCCATGTTCGTGGACACCACGGCGCTGCGCGAACAGGTGATCGACGACGTCCTGGCCTCGGCCTTTGGCTCGGCAGGCCAGAGGTGCTCAGCGCTGCGGGTGCTGTTCGCGCCGCACGAGACCGCCGACGCCCTGATCGAGGGCCTCGTCGGCGCGCTGCAGACCCTGACCGTGGGCGATCCCGGTGATCCGCGCACCGACATCGGCCCGGTGATCGACGCTGACGCCTGCGCGATGCTGGCGGCGCACGTCCAGCGCCTGTCGCGCGACGCCAAGGTATTGGCGCAGCTGCCCGTTCCAGAGGGCGGCCATTTCTTCCCGCCGACTCTGGCCGAAATCCCCAGCGCCGCGTTTCTGACGCGCGAGGTGTTCGGCCCGATCCTGCATGTGGTGCGCTACGATCCCACCCGTCTCGCCGAGGCCGCAGAGCCGCTGGTGGCGGCGCGCTATGGCCTCACCCTGGGCGTTCATAGTCGGATCGAGGCGTTCGCGGAGGAGGTCCGGCGGGTGGTTCCGGCTGGCAACGCCTATGTGAACCGCTCGATGATCGGGGCGGTGGTCGGGGTCCAGCCGTTTGGCGGCGAAGGCCTCAGCGGCACCGGCCCCAAGGCTGGAGGGCCGCAGTCGCTGCTGCGGTTCGCGCTCGAGCGGGCGGTCAGCGTCAACATCACCGCCCAGGGCGGCGATCCGGCGTTGCTTAATCTCGACGCCTGAAGTCGGGTATGCTCACGACAGTGTGATCACCGCCTGCGCCGGCTCTGCGACACGTTCGCCCTCGGTGAGCCGGGGTCTGTTAACCTCTGATTAACGAAAAACTCTGGGGACGGAGGGGCCGCCTCATTGACGAGTCATTAGGACACGTGGCCCCATATGTGGACTGGTTCGGGGGTTGGACCACAAGATATGGGGCAGGTCGCAGCGTCTGAGGCGCGGGCGACCTTCGAAGGGTACAGGGCAGGGACATGAGTGAAGCGGCGAAGGTTGGGATTGCCGAGCGTGTTGAACAGGTTGCCGCGCGTGTCGAGCGCCCGCAGCTGCAGCTGGTCCGCAAGGTCGAGGTTGACCGCACGCGCGACGATCTGCTGACCGATTTCGGCAAGACCACGCTGGAGGATCGCTACCTGCTGGCCGGCGAGAGCTATCAGGACATGTTCGCCCGCGTCGCCACGGCCTATGCTGACGACGCCGACCATGCCCAGCGGATTTATGACTATATTTCCAGGCTCTGGTTCATGCCGTCGACGCCGGTGCTGTCGAACGGCGGGGCCGGGCGTGATCTGCCGATCTCCTGTTTCCTCAACGCCGTGCCGGACAGCCTGGAAGGCATCCAGAGCGTCTGGAACGAGAACGTCGCCCTGGCCTCCAATGGCGGCGGCATCGGCACCTATTGGGGCGGCGTGCGCTCCATCGGCGAAAAGGTGAAGGGCGCCGGCCAGACCAGCGGCATCATCCCCTTCATCCGGGTGATGGACAGTCTCACCCTGGCGATCAGTCAGGGCTCGCTGCGGCGCGGCTCGGCGGCGGTCTACCTCGACATCCACCACCCGGAGATCGAGGAGTTCCTGGAGATCCGCAAACCCTCCGGCGACTTCAACCGCAAGAGCCTCAACCTCCACCACGGCATCTCGATCACCGACGAGTTCATGGAAGCGGTCCAGGCCGGCGCGATGTTCGGCCTGCGCTCGCCCAAGGACCAGGCCGTGGTCCGCGAGGTCGACGCCCGCTCACTCTGGCAGAAGATCCTGGAGGTGCGCCTGCAGACCGGCGAGCCCTATCTGATCTTCTCCGACACCGTAAACCGCGCCATGCCGCAGCATCAGCGCGACCTGGGCCTTTCGGTCCGCCAGTCGAACCTCTGCTCCGAGATCATGCTGCACACCGGCAAGGATCATCTGGGCGCCGAGCGCACCGCCGTCTGCTGCCTGTCGAGCGTCAACGCCGAGACCTTCCTGGAATGGCGCGACCATCCGACCTTCATCGAAGACGTCATGCGCTTCCTCGACAATGTGCTGGAGGACTTCATCACCCGCGCCCCGCCGGAGATGAAGCACGCCGTCTATGCCGCGACCCGCGAACGCTCGGTGGGCCTGGGCCTGATGGGCTTCCACTCATTCCTGCAGAGCCAGAACGTGCCGTTCGAAAGCGCCATGGCCAAGAGCTGGAACATGCGCCTGTTCAAGACCCTGCGCCGCCAGTGCGACGCGGCCTCGCGCAAGCTGGCGGCCGAACGCGGCCCCTGCCCGGACGCCGCCGAGCGCGGGATCATGGAGCGCTTCAGCCACAAGCTGGCGATCGCCCCGACCGCTTCGATCTCGATCATCTGCGGCGGCACCAGCGCCGGCATTGAGCCGATCCCCGCCAATATCTACAGCCACAAGACGCTGTCCGGCACCTTCGCGGTGAAGAACCCGTTCCTGGAGCGGCTGCTGGACATCACCGGCCACAACACCGGCGCGGTGTGGGACACCATCCTGCAGAACGAAGGCTCGGTGCAGCACCTGGACTTCCTCAGCCAGGACGACAAGGACGTCTACAAGACCGCCTTCGAGATCGACCAGCGCTGGGTGGTCGAACTGGCCGCCGACCGCACGCCCGATATCTGCCAGAGCCAGTCGGTCAACATCTTCCTGGCCGGCGACGTCGAGAAATGGGACCTGCACATGCTGCACTGGCAGGCCTGGGAGCGGGGCTGCAAGAGCCTCTACTACCTGCGCTCCAAGTCGGTGCAGCGCGCCAGCCACGCCGGCGGCGAAGCCCTGGCGGCCGTCATCTACGCCGAAGGCAAAACCGACTACGAGGAATGCCTCGCCTGTCAGTGAGGGATCAGTCCTCAGCGATCCGGCTGTGTGCGCGCGTGTCGCGCATCAGCGCATAGACCGCCAGGGATCCAGCGATCACCACGGTCACATAGGTGAAGAACCGGGTCTCATGTCCGGCCTGCTTGAAGGCCAGCGCCACATATTCCGCCGTGCCGCCAAACGCCGCATTGGCCAGCGAATAGGGCAGGGCGACGCCCAGGGCGCGGATCTCGGTCGGGAACAGCTCGGCCTTCACCACCGCGTTCACCGAGGAATAGGCTGAGACGATCAACAGCGCTGCGCAGGTCAGGAGGAACGCCACGCCCATGTCGCGCGTCCCCGCCAGCGTCGACAGGATCGGCCACGTCAGGCCCGCGCCCAGCACGCCGAAGGTCATCAGGATCGCCCGGCGACCCACCTTGTCGGACAGGGCGCCCATCAGCGGCTGGACCAGCATGAACACCGCCAGGCCCCCCGCCACGATCAGATTGGCCTGATCCTTGGTGAAGCCCGAGGTGTTGACCAGGAACTTCTGGATATAGGTCGTGTACGTATAGTAGGCCAACGTGCCGCCGGCAGTCAGGCCGATGACGATCAGGCTCTCCTTGGGATGGCTGCGGATCAGGCCCAGCGTGGTCGCCCTGGGACCCGTGCGCGCCTGGAACGACGGCGTCTCATCCATCCCCCGGCGCAACCAGAACACCGCCAGCGCCAGCGCCCCGCCCAGGTAGAACGGCACCCGCCAGCCCCACACCTGCATCTGCTCCGGCGTCAGCACGGCGGTCAGCGTCAACAATACGCCCATCGCCAACAGCTGGCCGGCGATCAGTGTCGAATAGAAGATCCCCGACCAGAACCCGCGATGCTTGCGGCTGGCCATCTCCGACAGATAAGTGGCGCTGACCCCATATTCGCCGCCCATGCTGGCGCCCTGCAGGATGCGGGCGAACACCAGGATGGCCGGCGCGGCCACCCCGATCTCAGCCTGTCCCGGACAGACCGCGATCAACAGCGAGCCCAGGCACATCAGGCTGACAGCCACCACCATGGCAGTCTTGCGCCCGATCCGGTCGCCATAGAGCCCCATCGCCCAGGCCCCCACCGGCCGCGCAAAAAACCCGACGCCAAACACCGCCGCGGTGTTCAAGAGCTGCGTGGTCCGGTCGCCGTCCGGAAAGAACACTTTGGAGAAATAGAGCCCGAACGCCGCATAGACGAACCAGTCGAAGCTCTCGACCAGATTGCCCGCCGACCCGGCCAGGATCGAACGCAGACGGTTGGCGGGGGCCTGGGCAGCGGTCAGTGCGGTCAACGGCGGCGCTCCCTGGGGCGCGGGATACCACCTGCCAAGGGAAGCGCAACCAGGACAGCTGTTGCGTCAGGCGGCGGCCCATGGCGACCGCCTGCCCGGCTAGCGCATCTGCGGCCTTGTGGTATCCCCCGGGGGAGGATATCCAGCGATGACAATGTCACCTCTCCATGGATCCCACCCGGCCATCGCCAAACGGCTGAAGCGCGCCGCAGGTCACCTGGGCGCTGTCATCGATATGATCGAGGCTGGGCGTTCGTGCCTCGACCTGGCGCAGCAGCTCCACGCCGTGGAAGCGGCGGTGTCGGCGGCGAAGAAGGCGCTGATCCACGACCACATCGACCACTGCCTTCAGCATGCGGTCGAGACGGATGGCGGCGGCGCGTCCATCGATGAGTTCAAAGAAATCACGAAGTACCTATGAGTCAGAGCGCGAAAAGCGGGCCGCTGCATGCGGCTCTGGTGTGGCTGGGGTTTGCCGGCCAAGGTGATCGTCAAGGGCACGGTCACGAGCACGGTTCTGACGACGGCCATGGTCATACCCACGGGGTGATCGACCCGACAATCGCGACCACGTCGCGGGGAATCTGGGCCATCAAGTGGTCGTTCGTGATCCTGGCGATCACGGCGGCGTTGCAGCTGGTCGTGGCCCTGACCTCGGGCAGCGTGGCGCTCCTGGCCGACACCATTCACAACATCGGCGACGCCGCCACCGCAGTGCCGCTTTGGATCGCTTTCACCCTGGCGCGTCGCAAACCCAGTGCTCGGTTCACCTATGGCCTTGGGCGGGTCGAAGACCTGGCCGGCGCGGCGGTGATCGCCATCATTCTCTTCAGCGCCGTGGTGGCCGGCTATCAGGCTATCGACCGCCTGATGCATCCACAGGCGATCCGGGGTCTCGGCTTGGTGGCGCTTGCGGGGGTGATCGGCTTTGTGGGCAATGAAGTGGTCGCCGTCTTCCGCATCCGGGTGGGTCGCCAGATCGACAGCGCGGCGCTGATCGCTGACGGCTATCACGCGCGCACAGATGGTCTGACCAGCCTGGCCGTGGTCGCCGGCGCTGCGGGCGTCTGGATGGGCTATCCGCTGGCCGACCCGGTCATCGGCCTGCTGATCACCGTCGCTATCCTGGGCATCGTCTGGCAGTCGTCCAAGGCGGTGTTTACGCGGATGCTGGATGGCGTTGAGCCAAGCGTGATCGCAGACATCCGGCACGCCGCCGCGCATGTGGCGGCCGTGCGGGAGGTGGGCGCGGTGCGTGCCCGGTGGTCGGGCCATCGTCTGCACGCCGAGCTGGACGTGGCCGCCGATGGCGCCACGACCGTCGCCCAGGCCGACGCCATCGCGGCCGAAGTCGAGCACGAGCTGGCTGATCATCTGCCGGCGCTGGGCTCTGCGCGCGTACGGGTGACGGCCGCCATCATCGGCGCCGAGACGCCCCATATCCACGCGGCGTCCGCGCCGGCTGAAGCCCATTCCCACTAGAGCTGGCACATGCGATCTCTGATTTTCACCGTTCGAGCGGCGCTCTTAGCGAGCGGCGGGCTCCTGCTGGCGGCGCCCGTCGCGGCAGAGCCCGCCCCGCCCTATGCAGTCCTGTTGCGTGAGGCGCAGGCGACGGCGCCACGACTCATTGAGAGCGGCGCCAATGTGCGGTCCGCCGAGGGTCTGGCTGCGCAGGCCGGCGCATTGCCAAACCCGACTGTCAGCCTGGATGTCGAAGACCTCGGCATCCGCGACAGCAATGGCATCGGGCAAAGACAGACCACCCTGTCGGTGAGTCAGCCGCTCGAACTGGGCGGCAAGCGCGCCGCCCGGATCGGCGCTGGCCGGGCCGATGTGGGCGTCGCTGAGGCGCGGCAGCACCAAGCGAAGGCCGACTTCGCCTATGATCTGGCGCTCGCCTACGCCGCCGCCGAAGCCGGACAAGCGCATGCGGCGCTGCTGACCGAAGATCTGGGCCGCGCCCGGGAAGACTTGCGCGCAGCACGCGCCCTGGTCGAGGCGGGCAAGGAAGCCGACGTGCGCGCCCTCCAGGCGCAGGCCGCCGCCACCGGCGCCGAAGCCGACCTCGCGGCCGCCCGCGCCGATGCGGCTGAGGCGTTCGCGCGGCTCACCAGCATGGTCGGTGCGCCAGAGCCTTTCACCAGCATCTCCGCCTCGCTTCTGGTGCGGACCCAAGCGCTGCGTCCCGCCACCGCCACACCTTCAAACACGCCCGGCGTCGCTGTTGCGCAGGCTGAGCGGGAGGCCGCCACCCGCCGGCTTCGTGTGGAGCGCGCTCGCATGACGCCAGACCTGACGGTCTCGGTCGGCGCCCGCAAATTCGAGGCGCGGGATGGCGCCGCTCTGGTCGTCGGGCTCGCCGCGCCGCTGCCGCTGTTCGACCGCAATCGCGGCGCGGTGACGTCGGCCAGCGCCCTGGTGGTCGCCGCAGACGCCCGCCTGAAGGGCGCGCGCCTCGATGCCGATGCCGCATGGCGCGCCGCGAGCGCCCAGGCGGCGGCGGGCGAGACCCGCGTGGAAGCGGCGACGCAGGCGGCAGCGGCCGCTCGCGAAGGCTACCGCCTCACCCGGATCGGCTACGACAGCGGCAAGTCTTCGCTGATGGAGCTTTCGGCCGCCCGCCGCAGCTTGGCCGAGGCCCAGACCCGGCTGATCGACGCCCGCGTCGCCCGCGTTCGCGCCGAGGCGCAACTCGCGCGGCTGGCCGGCCGGACCCCCTTCGGAGAATGAGCAGGATGACCTCGCAAGCAGACCGCAACCGCCGCCTGTCGGCGACGGCCGCAGCGGTGATCGTCGCCGCTGGCGCAGGGTTTGGCATCGCCAAGCTGACCACCAGGCCTCCGACAGCGGAGCCGACTGTGAGCCCCGCCACAGCCAAGGGACCCCAGACCCTGGACTTGCCTGCGTCCTACCTGGCCGCGTCCTCCATTGGCGTCCAGGCGGTCGGCGCGGGCAACCTCAGCGCCGAGGTGCTGGCGCCCGCCAGTGTGGTATCCGCCCCCAACGGCGAGGCGGTCATCACCGCCCATGCGGCTGGCACGGTGGTGCGCCTCAACAAGCGGCTCGGCGATCCGGTGCGGGCCGGCGAGGTGCTGGCGCTGGTGGAGAGCCGCGACGCTGCGGCGGTGGCGGCGGACCGCTCGGTCGCTGAGGCCAAGGCGAGCCTGGCCCGCAAGGTCGCCGCCCGCGAACAGCACCTCTATGAGCAGCGCGTTTCGCCCCGACAAGACCTTGAGATCGCCCAGGCAGAGTTGGCGGCCGCCGACGCCGAGGCGCGCCGGGCGCGGTCGGCCGCCGCCGCTGTCCACGTCAGCGGCGATGGCCGTTCGGCGGCGGTGTCCAGCCCGCTGGCCGGCCGGATCACCGCGCAAGCCGTTTCGCTCGGCGCGTTCGTCCAGCCGGAGACCGAGCTGTTCAGGGTCGCCGACCCCAGATTCGTGCAGGTCGAGGCTTCTGTATCCGGCGCCGACGCAGCCCGCATCGCGCCCGGCGACCTGGCGACGCTATCGACGGCCGGCGGCGATAGCATCAATGCGGTGGTGCGCTCCGTCACCCCGACGCTCAGCCGGGAGAGTCGCGCGGCGACGGTCGTTCTGGTCCCGACCGGCGGGTTCCCGGCGCTGATGCCCGGCGCGACGCTGCAGGCGCGCATCAGCCCAAAGGCCGCCGGGGCCGGCAGCATCGTGATCCCGGAAGAGGCGATCCAGAAGGTGGGCGGACGGGACGTGGTGTTCGTGCGCACCCCCAAAGGCTTTGCCGTTCACCCAGTGGTTATCACCTCCCGAGGCGGCGGCCGGGCCTCCGTGGCGTCAGGCCTTACGCTCGGCCAGAGTGTCGCCACCCGCAACGCCTTCCTGCTCAAGGCCGAACTCAGCAAGGGCGGCGAGGAGGGCGAATGATCAACCAGGTCCTCGCCTACGCGGTTCGCGCCCGCTGGATCGTCGTGCTCGCCACGGCCATCGTGGCGGCCTTCGGCCTCTGGCAGCTCACGCGCCTGCCCATCGACGTGACGCCCGACATCACCAACAAGCAGGTGCAGATCAACACCGTCATCGGAACGCTGGGACCGGTGGAGGTGGAAAAGCGGGTCACGTTCCCGATCGAGACCGCCCTGTCTGGACTGGCCGGCGTCGAGAGCACCCGCTCGATATCGCGCAATGGATTCAGCCAGGTGACGGCCGTCTTCAAGGAAGACCGCGATCTCTATTTCATGCGCCAGCAGGTGGCCGAGCGCCTTGCGCAGGCCAGGGCCAATCTGCCCGACGGCGCGGAGCCTGAAATGGGACCGGTATCGACCGGCCTCGGAGAAGTATTCCACTACAGCGTCGAATTCGCCCATCCGAGCGGCAAGGGCGCGACGGTCCGCGACGGTCAACCTGGCTGGCAGAGCGACCGGTCATTCCTCACGGATGATGGCGAGCGGCTGACCGACCATGTCGCACAGGTCGCCTATCTGCGGACGGTTCAGGACTGGATCGTGCGTCCGCAACTGCGCACAACGCCGGGGGTCGCCGACGTCGACTCGCTTGGCGGCTATGTGAAGCAGTACGTTGTCGAGCCCGACGCCGCTAAGCTGGCGGCCTATGGCATCTCCTACAATGAGCTGGGGGAAGGGTTGGAGCGGGCCAATCTCTCGGCCGGCGGCGACTTCATCCAACGCTCGGGCGAGGCCTATCTGGTCCGCGCCGACGCCCGCATACGCACCCTCGACGAGATATCACGCGCGGTGATCGCCAATCGCGGCGGGGTGCCCGTAATGGTTCGCGATCTTGCCAGCGTCCGCGTCGGCGGGGAACTGCGGCGCGGCGCGGCCAGCCGTAACGGCTATGAGACGGTGGTCGGCAGTGCGCTGATGCTGGTCGGCGAGAACAGCCGCACGGTGGCCCGTGACGTGGGCGACAAGCTGAAGATCATCAGTGCGGCCCTCCCCACCGGCGTGATCGCTGTGCCGGTTCTTGACCGCTCGCAACTGGTCGTCGCCACCATCACAACCGTCGCCCGCAATCTGGTTGAGGGGGCGCTGCTGGTGATCGTGGCGCTGTTCCTGATTCTTGGAAACTGGCGGGCCGCCGCGCTCGCCACCCTGGTGATCCCGCTGTCGTTCGCGATCAGCGCCATCGGCATGAACGGCCTGAAGATTTCCGGCAATCTGATGAGTCTGGGTGCGCTCGACTTCGGCCTGATCATCGACGGCTCGTTGATCGTGGTCGAGAATTGCGTGCGCCGGCTGGCGGAACGCCAGCACCGACTGGGCCGGCTGCTCAGTCTGGACGAACGGCTGGCAGAGGTGGTGGCCGCCTCTCAGGAGATGGTTCGGCCCACGGTGTTCGGACAGATTGTGATCTTCCTGGTCTTCATCCCGTGCCTCATGTTCCAGGGCGTCGAAGGCAAGATGTTCTCGCCTATGGTGACGACCCTGTTGCTGGCCCTGGCGGCGGGCTTTGTGCTGTCGCTGACCTTTGTTCCGGCCATGGTCGCCCTGGTGGTCAGCGGCAAGGTCAGCGAGGTTGAGGTTCCGGTGATCGCCCGGACCAAACAGTTCTACGAACCCTGGCTGCGCCGCTCGGTCGCGCGGCCCTGGCCGTTCATCGGTGCGGCCAGCGGGGTATTTATCGCGGCGGTGCTGACGTTCTTCATGCTGGGTCGCGAGTTCCTGCCGACCCTCGACGAGCAGAACCTCAACCTCTCGTCGGTGCGTATTCCCTCGACCTCCATCGACCAGTCCCTGGCGATCGATCTGCGGCTGGAGCGGGCGATCCTGACGCTGCCTGAGGTGAAGACTGTCTACTCCAAGGCCGGCACCGCCAGCCTGGCCGCCGACCCGATGCCGCCCAATGCCTCCGACAACTACATCATCCTGAAACCAAAGAAGGATTGGCCCGCCGGGGTGAAGACCAAGGCGCAGGTTATCGAGCGGGTCCGTGCTGTCACCGCGCCGATGGTCGGCAACGCCTATGACGTCACCCAGCCGATCGAGATGCGCTTCAACGAGCTGATCGGTGGCGTGCGCAGCGACGTGGCGGTGAAGATCTACGGCGACGACCTGGACCGGCTGACAACGACCGGCAATCAGATCGCCGCGGTGCTGCGCAAGACGCCCGGCGCAACGGACGTCCGGGTCGCTCAGACCCAGGGCTTTCCGACCTTTGACATCCGGTTCGATCGCGACACGATCGCGCGCTACGGCCTTTCGATGCAGGATGTCGCCGACACCGTGTCGACGGCGCTGGCGGGCAGGTCCTCCGGCCAACTGTTTGAAGGCGACCGCCGGTTCGATGTGGTTGTTCGATTGCCGACCGCCCAGCGAAACGACCTTGACGCGTTGGGCGCGATTCCGGTGATGCTGCCGAACGCCGATGGCCAACCCCGAGGCTCCGTGCCGCTGCGGCAGCTGGCGAGTTTCCATCTCACCGACGGGCTCAATGAGATCAGTCGCGATAATGGCAAACGCCGGCTCTACGTGGAGGCCAACGTTCGCGGCGGTGACCTCGGCTCGTTCGTCTCCGAGGCCCGGCGCAACATCGAGCGAGAGGTCAAGCTGCCGGCCGGCATGTTCGTCGAGTGGGGCGGCCAGTATCAGAACCTGCAGGCGGCGACAGCGCGCCTCGCGGTCGTCGTGCCGATGTGCTTCATCCTGATCTTCATCGTGCTCTACTTCGCCCTGGGCAGCGCGTCGCTGGCGGCGACGGTGTTTAGCGCTGTGCCCCTGGCGCTGGCGGGCGGCGTGTTCGCCATCGGGCTGACCGGGATACCGTTTTCGGTGTCGGCGGCGGTGGGGTTCATCACCGTTTCAGGTGTGGCGGTGCTCAACGGCCTGGTGCTGATCGCCGCGTTCCGCCGGTGGCTCGATAACGGCGCCGATCTGGACACCGCCATCATTCAGGGTGCGCTGGAACGGGTCCGGCCAGTGTTGATGACGACGCTGATCCCGGCGCTCGGCTTTGTCCCCATGGCCATCGCCACCGGCACGGGCGCCGAGGTTCAGAAGCCGCTGGCCACCGTGGTGATCGGCGGGCTGATCACCTCGACCGCGCTCACGCTCTTCGTGCTTCCCGCGATCTGTCATCTGGTCATGCGAACACAGCTCGCCGTGCGAAACCACCGCACGAAGATGGTGGCGATGTCTGACGTTTAGGCCGCCGTCACGGCATCTGCGTCAGGCGTCGACCAGGCGCTTCTCGATGGCCGCCGCGCGCATGTTTTTCTGGATCTTCTCGAACGCCCGCACCTCGATCTGGCGGATGCGCTCGCGGCTGACGCCATACTGGCCGGCCAGCTCCTCCAGCGTCGTCGGCTCGTCCTTCAGCCGCCGTTCGGTGAGGATGTGGCGCTCGCGGTCGCTGAGCTCGGTCATCGCCGCTTCCAGCAGCCCCATGCGGAGCGACTTTTCCTGGCTGTCGGCGATCACGGTTTCCTGGCTGGGCGTCTTGTCGTCGACCAGCCAGTCCTGCCACTCGCTCTCACTGTCGGCGCGCATCGGTGAATTCAGCGAGGCGTCGCCGCCGGCTAACCGCCGGTTCATGGAGATCACCTCTTCGTTCAGCACGCCCAGCTTGGTGGCGATCTGACTGACCTGGTCGGGACGCAGGTCGCCTTCCTGCAAAGCCTCGATCTCGCTCTTGGCTTTGCGCAGGTTGAAGAACAGCTTCTTCTGGGCCGCCGTGGTGCCCATCTTCACCAGGCTCCACGAGCGCAGGATATATTCCTGGATCGAGGCCCGGATCCACCACATCGCATAGGTCGCCAGCCGGAAGCCGCGATCTGGATCAAACTTCTTCACCGCCTGCATCAGGCCAACATTGCCCTCGGAGATCACCTCGCCGATCGGCAGGCCATAACCGCGATAGCCCATGGCGATCTTGGCCACCAGACGCAGGTGGCTGGTGACCATCTGGTGGGCCGCCTCGGTGTCCTCATGCTCCTGCCAGCGTTTGGCCAGCATGAATTCCTGGTCCCGCGCCAGCATTGGAAACTTGCGAATCTCCGACAGATAGCGGCTCAGTCCGCCATCCGGCGTCATCACGGCGAGCGTGTTCGCGGCCATGCAATATCCCCTCAACGATCGCGGACATCTCGGGCCGGCGCACGCAGGGTGCATCGGGCCCATCCGTCCCCCTCAACCCACAGATAGGGATTGGGTTGCGGCGGCGGTAGGGCGGGCGATCTGGGGAGGACCGGCCCAAGCAATGTCCGACTGCTCTGGTATGGTTTTACCCCACCGATCATGACGCCTTCAAGGCGCCGTTTCTGCATCGTCTGATAGCGTCCCTGCATACTGGTCCCCGCATACTGTGAAGACAGCGCTGCGGTCGCCACCTAAGCTGGCGCTTCAACACAGGGCGGAGAATCTACGATGCTGAGCTGGCAGGTGGGCAAGGTGAAGATCACCCGGGTGGTGGAGATGGAAATGCCCGTCGCCTATCATCCCAAGGGCCCGTTCCCGCAGATGACGCCCGAGGCGCTGCGCAAGCACGGCTGGCTCTATCCGAATTTCGTCAACGACAAGGACGAAATGCTGCTGTCGATCCACGCCCTGCTGGTCGAGGCGCCGGGCTTGCGCCTGGTGGTCGACACCTGCATCGGCAACGACAAGCCGCGCGGCCTGAACGGCGGCCAGCCGCTGGCCACCGAGTTCCTGCAGTCCATGGCCGAGGCCGGCTGGACCCGTGAGAGCGTCAATGCCGTGGTCTGCACCCATCTGCATGTGGACCATGTGGGCTGGAACACCATGCTGGTGGATGGCAAGTGGGTCCCGACCTTCCCCAACGCCCGCTACCTGATCGGCCAGGCCGAATTCGACCACTGGACCGCCGAGGGCGATGACGAGCAACAGGCGATCCTGTCCGACTCGGTTCAGCCGGTGCTGGACGCCGGACTGGCGAGCTTCGTTGCGCTGGACCATGTGATCTCGCCGAATATCCGCCTGACGCCGACCACCGGCCACACCCCCGGCCATGTCAGCGTGATGATTGAGTCCGAAGGTCAGCAGGCGGTGATCACCGGCGACATGACCCACCACCCGTGCCAGCTGGCCCATCCCGACTGGTCGCCGTCGTTCGACAGCGATCCCCAGGCCGCCGCCGTCACGCGTCAACGGATGTTCGCCGAATGGGCCGACCAGCCGATCCTGGTGATCGGCACCCACTACGCCGCCCCGACCGCAGGTCATGTGGTGCGCGACGGAGACGCCTTCCGACTCGACAGCTGAGCTTCCCCAACGGGATATCCCTTGACGTAAACGGAAGCCTGGTCGTACCTTGGGTTATCAAGGATAATCCAAGGGAGACGTTCCATGGACCTGCGCCGTCCGCCCAGGACCTATTCGATCCGCCAGCTGTGCCTGGAGTTCAAATGCACGCCCAGGGCGCTGCGCTTCTACGAGGACAAAGGGCTGTTGAACCCGGCGCGGGATGGGATGAACCGGGTCTATTCCTACCAGGACCGGGGCCGGCTGCAGCTGATCCTGCGCGGCAAGCGGGTCGGGCTGTCGCTGGCGGAGATCGGCGAAATCCTCGACCTCTATGAGGCCGACGACAGTGGCGCCCAGCAGGCCGCCAAGAGCCTGCGCAAATTTAGTGAGCGGATCGTAGCGCTGGAACAACAGAAGACCGACATCGATCAGGCAATCGCCCAGCTTCAGCGCGGCATCACCGACGTCGAACAGCGGCTGCAGGCCAACCCGCCGGAACGCCTCGCCCGCGCCTGACCCCCACACTGTCATCCCGGTTTCGCGCAGCGAAGACCGGGACCCAGTGGGATTGCACCGACCCCTGGCTCCCGGCTCTCCAGTCCGCTGACGCGGACCTCCGGCCGGGAGAACGGCGTCGATCCATAGGTTGCTGACGGAGCTGTCGCCCGCGACTGACGCATCCGCCGCTTGACGTCCCCCGCCAGCGCAACACCTGATAGTCTCAGTTCCAGCCCTGCGCTCGCGGAGACCCCAATGACCTACCAGGCCCCCGTCCGGGACTATGTGTTCCTGCTGCGCGACGTGTTGCAACTGGACCGCTACGCCAACCTGCCGGCCTTCGCCGACGCGTCGATGGATACTGTCGAGGCGATCCTGGAGGAGGCGGGCAAGTTCACCGCCGAGGTGCTGGCCCCCCTGAACAGCGCCGGCGACAAACAGGGCTGCGTCTGGCGTCCCGATTTCACAGTGACCACGCCGTCCGGCTTCAAGGACGCCTACGCCAAACTGGTCGAGGCCGGCTGGCCCGCCCTGGGCTCGGACCCAGCCTACGGCGGCCAGGGATTGCCTCACGTTGTGAACGTGGCGTTCTCCGAGATGTCCTCGTCGGCGAACATGGCCTTTTCGATGTACCCGGGCCTGACCCACGGCTGCTATTCGGCGATCCAGGAGGCCGGCACGGCCGAGCAGAAACAGCTCTACCTTCCCAAGCTGGCCTCGTTCCAATGGGCCGGCACCATGAACCTGACCGAGCCGCACTGCGGCACGGACCTCGGCCTGCTGCGCACCAAGGCGGTCCCGCAGGGCGATGGGCCCTATAAGATCACCGGCCAGAAGATCTGGATCTCCGGCGGTGAGCAGGATCTGACCGAGAACATCATCCATCTGGTGCTGGCCCGCATCGAAGGGGCGCCGCAGGGCACGCGCGGCATCAGCCTGTTCATCGTCCCCAAGTTCATCCCCGACGCCGACGGCAATCCGGGCGTGCGCAATTCGGTGAACTGCCTGGGCCTGGAAGAAAAGATGGGCATCCACGGCAACGCCACCTGCGTGATCGCCCACGAGGACGCCACCGGCTGGCTGATCGGCGAGGAGAACCGCGGCCTGGCCGTCATGTTCGTGATGATGAACGAGGCCCGCCTGGGCGTCGGCCTGCAAGGCATCGCCCAGGCCGAAGCCGCCTATCAGGCCGCCGCCGCTTTCGCCAAGGATCGGTTGCAGGGTCGCGCGCTCACCGGCCCCAAGAATCCCGACGGCCCGGCCGACCCGATCATTGTCCACCCCGACGTGCGGCGCATGCTGATGGACGCCCGCGCCATCGTCGAGGGTGGCCGCGCCTTCATGGCCTGGACCGCTCTGCACGGTGATCTCAGCCATGCCAGCCCCGACGAGGCGGTCCGCCAGAAGGGCCGCGACTACATGGCGCTGATGACCCCGGTGGTGAAAGCCTTCCTGACCGACCGGGGTTTCAACGTCTGTTCCGACGCCATGCAGGTGCACGGCGGCTCCGGCTTCACCGAGCATTTCCCGGCCAGCCAATACCTGCGCGATGTGCGCATCGCCCTGATCTATGAGGGGACCAACGGCGTCCAGGCCCTGGACCTGGTGGGTCGCAAGCTGGCCGCCGACGGCGGGCGCGGGGTGATGAGCTTCTTCGCCGAGCTGGACGCCTTCGTCGCCGCCGAGGCCGGGCCGGAGATGGCCACCTTCACCACCCCGCTAGCCGCCGCCAAGGCCGAACTTCAGGATGCGACCCTCTGGCTGATGCAGAACGGCCTCAGCAATCCTGACAACGCCGGCGCGGCCTCCACCGACTACCTGCACCTCTTCGGGCTGACGGCGCTGGCCTATATGTGGGCCCTGCAAGCCAAGGCCGCCCTGGCCAGGATCGCCGGCGGCGACGCCGACCCGTTCTACCAAACCAAGCTGACCCTCGCCCGCTACTACATGGCCCGCATCCTGCCCGAGACCGGCGGGCGGCTGGCCAAGCTCAAGACCGGGTCCGAGCTGGTCATGGCCCTCAGCGCGGAAGCCTTCTGATGTCTGTCCACACCGCCACCCTCGACTGGTCCCTTGTGCCCGGCGAAGACTTCGCCAAAGGCCGCTACAGCCGGGGCCATAACGTGATCTTCGCCGAGCACACCCTGCCCGGCACCGCCTCGCCGCACGTGATCGGCAACCGCTGGGCTCTTGCCGGTGCGGTCGATCCGGAAGAGCTGTTCGTGGCCTCGCTCAGCGCCTGCCACATGCTGACCTTCCTGCACGTGGCGCGCCTGGCTGGCTTCGTGGTCACCGCCTACCGCGACGCCGCCGAAGGGGTGATGGAGGACAACGGCTCCGGCCGTATGGCGGTCACCCGCGCCACCCTGCGGCCCGCGATCACCTACGAGGGTCGCCGGCCAACTGCCGCCGAGCGTGACCAGCTGCATCATGAGGCGCACGAACAGTGTTTCGTGGCGAACTCCGTGAAAACGGCGATCAGCGTCGAGGAAGTTCCCGACATCTAGGCCATGCCGGCCGGCTCATTTGCCGCAGGCCTGCATCCAGATCGCGACTGGCGCGTTGTTAAGCTGGACGGATTTGAATGGAGGCTGAAAAGCCATGAAGAAAACCTTCGCCTATACGGCGCTCGCGGCCCTGATAGCCCTGCCGATGGTGGTCGGCCCCACGGCATCGGACGCTTCCTGCCGTAGTCGCAAGCTGAACGGCGCGATCCTCGGCGGCGTCGGCGGCGCCCTGCTGGGCGGCGCGGTCACCCACGGCTCGACCGGTCCGATCATCGGCGGGGTCGGTGGTGCGGTCGTCGGCCATGAGATCGGTCGGAACGGCTGCGGCCGGCGGACCGCCTATCAGGCGCGTCACCGCACGGCCGGGCATGCTTACAACGCGCCGGCCACCCGCAAGGTCTACTATGACCGCTACGGCAACGTGGTCGGCTCCGAACCTGTCTACGCGCGCCGATGAACCGCGCATCCTCCCTGGCGGTCCTCTGCCTCGCCGCGCTCAGCCTGAGCGCGTGCGAGCGGGGGCACGGCCAGATGGCCACCAATGGCAAGATCTGCATCGACTTCAAGCAAGCCAAAGCTCCGCTGGCGGCCGGCGGATCCGAAGGTGCGACGGCGGTCGACCAATGCGTGCAGCGCTGGGCCTATAGCCTGGCGTCCTCGCGCGACGACGCTGATATCGTCGCCGACGCGGCGGCGGCGGCCTGCGATGCGCAACTCTCGCGCTGGAATCAGGCCACGCTGGCCCAGCCGGCGGGTGACGTTCAGGCCGCCAGCCTGACCACCGGCGAGCCCACCACAGCGCTGGCCGAGCACAACGCCTTCACCCATGCCCGCGCCCTGTTCTATGTCGTGCAGGCTCGGGCCGGCCGCTGCGCGCCACCGCCGGTGGTCAACGGCGCGCCCGAGGGTGTGGCGGGATAGCCTAGAGCCTTTCCGGATCAGATGGATTCATCTGATCCGGATGAAAAGGCTCGCTCTTCATATGTTTAGAGCGTGACGGGCGCTTCAACCGGTATCCAC
>JAYTFM010000004.1:0-30949 GCA_043734425.1 Alphaproteobacteria bacterium | reverse complement strand
CGACGGCTCGATGAGCGCCGGCATGGCCTATGAGGCGATGAACAACGCCTGCGAGACCACCAAACAGCTGACGGTCATCCTGAACGACAACGACATGTCCATCGCCCCGCCGGTCGGCGGGATGAGCGCCTATATGGCCCGGCTGGTCTCGGGCGGTGGCTATCAGTCGCTGCGCCATCTGGGCAAGGCGGTGAGCAAGGCGTTCCCCCGGCCGATGCGCGAGGCGGCCCGCAAGGCCGAGGAGTTCGCGCGAGGGATGGTGACCGGCGGCACCTTCTTTGAGGAACTGGGCTTTTACTATGTCGGCCCGATAGACGGCCATGACATGGACGCCCTGGTCCACGTTCTGCAGAACGCCCGCAAGATCGAGGACCGGCCGGTCCTGGTCCATGTGGTCACCCAGAAGGGCAAGGGCTATGCGCCCGCTGAAAGCGCCGCTGACAAGTACCATGGCGTGGTCAAATTCGACGTGGTCACCGGCCAGCAGGCGAAACCCACTCAGGCCGCCGCGCCGCAGTACACCAAGGTCTTCGCCCAGCAACTGATCAAACAGGCCGAGCGCGATGACCGGATCGTGGCGATCACCGCCGCAATGCCCTCGGGCACCGGTCTGGACGCCTTTGGCGCGCGGTTTCCCAGCCGAATGTTTGATGTGGGCATCGCTGAACAGCATGCGGTGACCTTCGCGGCGGGCCTGGCGGCCGACGGGATGAAGCCGTTCTGCGCGCTCTATTCCACCTTCCTGCAGCGCGGCTACGACCAAGTGGTCCATGACGTAGCGATCCAGCGCCTGCCGGTGCGCTTCGCCATCGACCGGGCAGGGCTGGTGGGCGCGGACGGCGCCACCCATGCCGGCTCCTTCGACATCGGCTATCTGGGCAGCCTGCCGGGTATGGTGCTGATGGGGCCGGCCGATGAGGCCGAGCTGGCCCGCGCCGTCGCGACGGCGGCGCGGATCGACGACCGGCCGAGCGCCTTCCGCTTCCCGCGCGGCGAAGGCACGGGCGTGATGATGCCGGACGTCGCCGAACCGCTGGAAATCGGCAGGGGCCGTATCGTCCGCGAAGGCACGGCCGTGGCGATCCTGTCGTTCGGAACCCGGCTTTCCGAGGCGCTCAAGGCGGCGGATCTGCTGGCGGCGCGCGGTCTCTCCGCGACGGTCGCTGACGCCCGCTTCGCCAAGCCGCTGGACCTGGACCTACTGCTTCGTCTGGCCAGGAACCATGAGGCGCTGGTGACCGTCGAAGAGGGCGCTATGGGTGGCTTCGGCGCCTTTGTGCTGCAGGCTCTGGCCCAACACGGCGCCCTGGATCGCGGCCTCAAAATCCGCACCCTGACCCTGCCGGACATCTTCCAGGATCACGACAAGCCGGACGTGATGTACGCCGATGCCGGGCTGGATGCTGAGGGGATCGTTCGGGGGGCGTTGGCAGCCCTGGGCGTCGACAACGCCGCGGCGGCGGGGCGACGGGCCTAGGCGTCGACAAGCGAAACGTTCAGGCGGCTGGCGGCCTGCGCCATACCTACATCGAACGTAGCAAGCGACGCCCCTAGCCGACTGGCGGCTGCGACATGAAGTGCGTCCGGCGTGCGCAGAGCGACATCCAGCCGCCGCATGAACTGCTCGCCGACTCGGATGTCGTCCGGCGCCAGATTCACTCGCCTGCAGGCTCGAGCGCTCCAAGTGTCAAAGTCCGAGAACGTACGCTGTGCGGCCGCGGCATCGAGGCGACGAATCCGATGGAAGCCTGAAATCGCGGATGAGAACTCAGCCGCAGCGAAATCGCTGAGCAGGAACTCGTCGCCACTGGAAATGCACCTGCGTGCGCGATCAGTATGTGTGTCCGCCAGGAAGAGAGCGATGAGGACGCTGGTGTCGAGATAAGTCCTCAAGGCCAGTCTTCGTCGCGCATTCGGCGCAACAGTTCAGACGGTCCCTCAGGCCCCGGTTCTAGGGTCACGCGCCGGGCGTCTAGCCAGTCGATGTCGGCTTGGGTGATCCGCTTCGGCGGCGGCGCCACGGCCCGAACCTCTGCAACCGGCACGCCATGACGGGTGATCACAACCTCTTCACCCCGCTCTGCGCGAGAGATGAGTTCGGACAGGTTGTTCTTTGCGTCGACGACGCTATGGACGCTCATAAGCGTATAATAGCCCGAGAATAGCCCGTTTGTCCACGTATCGCCCCCTAGAACGGCGAGAACCGCTCCAGCAGCGACTGGCCCGCCGGGGTCTTCTGGACCCGGCTGATGTCGCCGCGGCCGCCATAGCTGATGCGAGCCTCGGCGATCTGGGTGTGGCGGATGGTGTTGGCGGACGAGATGTCCTCAGGCCGCACGATGCCGGCGACGGTCAGCTGGCGCAGGTCGGTGTTGGTGCGCACTTCCTGGGTGCCCTGGATCATCATGTTGCCGTTGGCCAGCACGCCGGTGACCACCGCAGCGATGGTCAGGCTGATCTTCTCCGAGCGGTTCACCGCGCCCTGACCGGCGTTGGAGGTCGAGGAATTGGTCTCAATCGCGCGGGCCGGGTCGAAGCCGCCGGGCAGAATGCGGCCGAGGCTGGACTCCAGGCCGAACAGATGCGGCACGCCGGCGGTCATGCCGGAGGCGCGGGAGCTGGTGGTCGAATTGATGGTCTTGGCGCTGTCGTCGATGTCGATCTGGACGGTCAGAATGTCGCCGACCCGGCTGGCGCGCTGGTCGTTGAAGAAGGCCCGGGCCCCGACTCGCCACAGCGAGTTGCTGCTGGCCGGCTGCGGCGCCGGATCGCGCGCAGACACCAGGGGCATGGGCTCGCGCGGCACCAGGGCGGAGGGATAGCCGACCGGCGCAAGCTCGGGTCCGCGCATCGCTTCCTTGACGGTCGTGCAGGCGGCGAGCGGGGCCAGGGCGAGGAGGGCGATCAGGCGAAGACGCATGGGAACTTCCTTCAACGGAGCGCGAGGCGGGGATTGCGGTTGAGTTTCATCCGGTCGGCGGCCGGGCCGACCAGCGCCTGTCCGGGACCGACGATCAGCGCGGGGATGACCTTCTTGGACGAGATGTTCTGAACACTGATGGTTTCGCCGGCCGCGCCCCCGGCCAGCGCCTTGGCCTGCAAGGCCAGCGAGACGCCGCCGTCCTCGAACGACAGGGTGATCATCTCATTGGCCTTGATCACCTGGGGCGCGGCCACGTCGCGCGCGGCGACGGCGGCGCCGGCCCGCAGGGCGCGACGGGCGCTGAGACCGACCACCGCGTCGGCGTCGCCTGGCGCATCTGACGGGGTGAGCGCGGCCTTGCCCCAGATCAGATCTTCGGGTTGGACGATCTCGCCGGCCGCCAGATTGCGGGTCCAGGTGAGCACATCGACATTGGCGCGCGCGGTGACGGCGCCGCTTGTGACGGGTCCGCTGACAAAGATCTGGCGCAGGCCCTCGGCGTTCGGCCAGACGAGCCCCGCGCGGCGGGCCGCGGCCTGAACGCTCGCCGCACTCAACATCACGCTTGAGGCCGTCCGCGCCGCGACGGGCGTCTGCGCCGCCGGGCCGGCGCCATCGAAGATGTCGCCCAACGTCACCACGCCGTCGGCGTCGCGGATGTCGGCGCGCAGCGAGAGTGGCGCGCCCGCCAGCGCTGGCGCGCTGATCAACAGGCTGGCAAGGGACGTCAGCACCAGCCGCAGGATCATGCCTTCACCTGATTGGCGGTGGCCAGCATGTTGTCGGCAGTGGAGATCACCTTGGAGTTCATCTCATAGGCCCGCTGGGCCACGATCAGGGCGGTGATCTCGGAGACGGCATCGACGTTTGACGCCTCTGTGTAGCCCTGGATCAGGGTTCCGATACCCGTCGAACCCGGCGTGCCGTTGGTAGGCGAGCCGGAGGCTGTGGTCTCCTTGAAGAGGTTCGATCCCTGCGCGGAGAGACCGCCCTCGTTGAGGAAGGTGGAAAGCTCCATCACGCCGACGACGTTCTGCGCGGTCTGGCCGGCTTGGCTGACCTGCACCTGGCCGGAGGCCGAGATGGTCACAGCGACGGCGTCGCTGGGGATCGTGATGGCCGGCTGGATTTGATAGCCGTCCTGGGTGACGAGCTGACCCTGCTCGTTGACCGCCAGGTTGCCGGCTCGAGTGTAAGCCGTCTCGCCCGACGGCAGCAAAACCTGAAAGTAGCCGCGCCCGTCGATCGCCAGATCGTACTGGTTGTCGGTTCGGGTCAGCGAGCCCTGGGTGCTGACCCGATAGACCGCGCCGGCCTTGACGCCCGCGCCGACCTGGACGCCAGTCGGGACGATGGTGCCTTGATCCGAGGACTGGGCGCCGGCAGCCTCGAACGTCTGGTACAGCAGATCCTGAAACTCGGCCCGTTGCCGCTTGAAGGCAATGGTGTTCATGTTGGCGATGTTGTTCGAGATGACCTCGACGTTCATCTGCTGGGCGGCCATGCCCGTGGCGGCGGTACGAAGCGCTTGCATCGTGCTCTATCTCCCTACTGAACTCGGCCCATACGCTCAATGGCGCGGCGCGAGAGGTCGGCTTCGGAATCCATCATTCGGGCGGTCTGTTCATAGGCCCGGGACACCTCGACCATGCGGGTGATCTCCAGGATCGACTTGACGTTTGACCCCTCCAGCATGCCCTGGCGCACGCGCGCCTCCGTTGCGGGCTGGGGCTGGAGGTTCGAGGCGTTGCGGTAGAGGTTGTCGCCGGTTTTCTCGAGCGCGCCGGCGTTAGCAAAGGTGTAGACACCGATCTTGCCGACCTGTTCCTTTCCCTGGCTCATGACGCCATCGGCGCCGATGGCGACCTGGCCCTTTTCGCCATTGATCAGGATTTCGCCGCCGCCGGCATCCAGCACAGGCGCGCCGGCCTGGGTCACAAGGCGGCCGGTTGGGTCGGTGGTGAAGCGTCCGTCACGGGTAAAGCGCGGACCGGCGGGGGTCTGGATCTGAAAGAAGCCCTGCCCCTCGACCGCCATGTCGAACGGCGCACCGGTCGTGCTGAGCACGCCCTGACTGAAGTCTCTGGCCACGCCATCCGCAGCGACGAACTTCACCGGCCGTGGCCCGCCCAGGGTCACCGCCGGCTCAGCCGGGTCGGTCTTCTGCATCAGGGATTCAACCTTGAATCCGGTGGTGTCTATGTTGGCGATGTTGTTCGCGATGATGTCCATTTCCCGACGCAGCAGGATCTGGCGCGACAAACCGACGTAGAGCGCATTGTCCATTAACGGCGGACCCTTGATAGGCGACTTTCTCGCCCTTGCGGCTGCAAGGATTGGGCCAACCAAAATGGTAAGTAAAAACAGTATCTAAGAAAGTTAACACGGGCATTGCGGCGGAAACTGCCGGGCAGGGTTGGTCGCCGTTAACAAGCGTTAAAAACCCCTTCTTAACCAAACGGCTGCAAGCGTGTGCGGGCGGTAGTCTCAAGGAACGCGCGCGTGGCGAAGAAGGAGAAGGCCAAGAAGGGCAAGGAGGCGGAAGCCACCGAAGCCCCTGAGGGCGAAGAAGCGGTTGATGGCGCCGAAGGCGAGGGTGCGTCCGGCAAGAAGAAGCTGCCGCTCAAGATGCTGATCATCGTCGGAGCGGCAGCCCTTGTGGTCTTGGGCGGCGGCGGCGGCGCGGCGTTCTTCCTGCTGAAGCCTAAGCCCGATGCGGCCCACGCCGAGAAGGGTCACGAGAAGGAAAAGAAGGAAAAGAAGAAGGAAAAGAAGGGCGAGGAGAAGGGCGGCAAAGAGGGTGAGGGCGCGGCGGTGGTCCGCGAAGGGCCGGACGGCATTGTCTACTACAGCCTGCCAGAGGTGGTGGTGAACATGCAGACCGCCGATGGCCGCCCAACGTTCCTGAAGCTCAAACTGACCCTGGAACTGCCCGACGAGGGGGCGGTCGAGGAACTCGAGCCAAACATGCCCAGAATGCAGGACATGTTTCAGTCCTTCCTTCGCGAGCTGCGCCCCGAAGACTTGTCCGGCAGCCAGGGCTCCTATCAGCTTCGAATGGAAATCCTTCGGCGCGTGAACCTGGTGGTCGCGCCCTCCAAGGCCAACGCAGTTCTTATTGAGGAGATGCTGATCAACTAGGCGCATCTCGCGCCGTTGCATCCTTGCCGCCATGGCTGACGACAACGAAATCACCCCACAGCTCCCAGATTCCGACGCCGCCCCGTCGTGGGATGGGGGCGCGTCCGACGGCGCTGCAGCCGAGCGCGTCCTCAGCCAGGATGAAATCGACAGTCTTCTGGGTTTCGATCAGTCGGATGACGAGGGATCGGGTGGCACCGGCATCCGCGCCATTATCAATTCCGGCTTGGTCTCCTACGAGCGCCTGCCGCTGCTGGAGATCGTCTTTGACCGCCTGGTGCGCTTGATGACCACCAGCCTGCGAAACTTCACGTCCGACAACGTCGAAGTCAGCCTGGACAACATCTCGTCGGTTCGGTTCGGCGACTATCTGAACTCCATTCCGCTGCCGGCGATTCTGTCGGTGTTTCGCGCCGAGGAGCTCAACAACTTCGGAATGATGACGGTCGATTCGAACCTCATCTACTCGATTGTTGATGTTCTGCTGGGTGGCCGGCGGGGAACCGCAGCCATGCGGATCGAGGGGCGCCCCTACACCACGATCGAACGCGTGCTGGTGCAGCGGATGGTCGAGGTGATCCTGGCTGACCTGCACGAGGCGTTCGAGCCGCTGACGCCGGTGACGTTCACGCTGGATCGCCTGGAGACCAACCCACGGTTCGCCGCGATCGCCCGGCCGAACAACGCCGCCATCCTGGTGAAATTCCGCATTGATATGGAAGACCGCGGCGGCCGGATCGAGCTGCTGCTGCCCTATGCGACCCTCGAGCCGATCCGAAAGTTGCTGTTGCAGCAGTTCATGGGCGAGAAGTTCGGTCGCGACAACATCTGGGAAAGCCACCTGGCGACCGAGCTCTGGACCACGCAGACCGAGGTCCGCGCGGTGTTGGACGAACAGCCCATCAGCCTGGGGCGGGTTCTGAATCTCAAGGTCGGCGACACCCTCATGCTCAACGCGTCCCCAGACAGTTTCGTCGAGCTGCGCGCTGGCCCCATCCCCCTCACCCGCGGCCGCATGGGCCGCCGTAACAATCACATCGCTGTACGTGTGGAGGCTCCGCTCTCCCCGATCGCCCGGCGCGAGGTGCAGAGGCTCACATGACCCTGATCGGATTTGGTCTGAACCTGCTGCTGGCGGGGCTGCTCGTGGCGGCGCTGGTGGTCGGCGTGCGGCTCAGTCGTCGGCTCAACATCCTCCGCGACAGCCAGGTGGGATTCGCCGCCGCCGTTCGAGATCTGGACGCCGCCGCCCGGCGCGCCGAGCAGGGGCTGGCTGATCTGCGCGCCGCGACAGATGAGGCCGTCGATCTCTTGGCGGACCGGATCGAGAAGGGGCGCGCCCTGGCCGCCAAACTTGAGCGCCTGACCTCGGACACGTCGAGCGATCGGCCCGCGAGAGCGCCGGTCTCCGTCGACGAAGGTGTTGAGCAGCGCTTGGGCGCCCTGCTGGCGGCTGCGCGAGAGGCGCGCGCGCGGCCTGAGCGCCTGGTGGCCCGGGAGCCGTTGGTGCGTCGAGAGCCAGTGGTCACGGCAACGCCCTTCGACGCTGACGAGGACCTCTTTGAAGATGAGCCCATGACCCTTGAGCGGTACGCGGAGGTTCGTCGGTGAAATCCGTCCCGCGCATCTTGCCCCTCGTGGGCGTGGCGATCGGCGGCGTCCTGGCGCTGAACGCGATGGCCGGGGCGCGTGACCTACCCGGTTTGCTGACCGGCGCCCGCGCCTATGCAGAGGAAGCGGTGACGTCGGGCAAGGCCGCACCGCCGCCAAAACCCACTTCCGCGTCCGGTTCGTCCGGCGAGGGCGCTGCAACCGGCGAGGCAAAGGACACAGCTGCGCTATCCCCGCCAGGCATTGCGCCCAAGGCGGTCTGTGCGCCCACCGCAGCGGAGTTGGCCAAACAGGCAGGTTTGTCGCCAGCCGAACTGCAGATTCTCCAAAGCCTGGGTCAGCGGCGCGGCCAACTCGATCAACGCGAAAGCGACATGTCGACACAGATCGCACTGCTGGCGGCGGCCGAGGCCAAGCTCGACGCCAAGATGCGGATGATGAGCGGATTGAAGGCCGAGGTTCAGGGGCTGCTGTCACAGTCTAACGCCAAAGAAGCCGCCGAAATCGACCGTCTGGTCAAGGTGTTCGAAGGCATGAAGGCCAAGGACTCCGCGCCGCGCATGGTGCTGCTGGACGATTCCGTCCGCTTGCCGATCGCGGCCAAGATGAAGGAGCGGGCGCTATCGGCGATCATCGCGCAGATGCCGGCTCTGGAAGCCAAGCGGCTGACGGAAGCTTTGGCGCGTCGCTTTTCCGACGCCCAGGCGGCGGCGGCCAAGGCCAGTGCGATCGCCGCAGCCCCGCCGGCGGCTGTCGCGACGCAAGCCAGTCCCGACCCGATCAAGACGGAATCCCCGACTGCGAAGCGTCCAGCGGCGCGCAAACGCGCGCCGGCCTCTCAGCGGGCGGCGAGCAACAAGGCCGCGCCATCCGCGCCGTCGCCGGCCGCCGCGACGGACTCGCCCGAACCGCCGCCCGCAGCGAAGGCGGGCTAGACCATGCGGTTGCGTGAGGCGCTCCGTTCCAGCGTTGCCGCAGCCTGCATTGTCGGGTTGGCCACACCTGTGCGCGCTGTGGCCCCGCACGCCGAAGCCGCCCTCCGCAGCGGCCTGGATGTGCGCATCGCCCAGGCGGAGACGTTTTCCCGGGTTGAGATCCGCGGGGCGCGTCCCAGTGTGCGGCGTGAGGGCCAGACCGTCGTCGTGAATTTTGGCGGCGCCGCAGATCCCGACATTGCGCGCCTGCGCACCTCGCCACCCAAGTGGATCAAGACAGCTGAGAAGAAGCGCGTCGGCGGTGGACTGCAGCTCACCATCACGCTGGCGGATGATGCGGATGCGAAGTTCGGCGTGGCCGATGGCGCGACCTATATCAACGCCTTCGAGCGACCCGAGCCGGCTCCGACTGAGGCGGCGACCCCGGAGGCTGTCGTCGCCGAGGCCGAGCCGCCCCGGCCAAATCCCCTGCCGCCCAGTGGCGTGGTTCGGATGGACAGCAAAGTTGCGGGCGGTCAGGTCCAACTCGCCTTCACCTGGGCCAACCCCGCCGGCGCGGCCGTGTTTCGACGCGGTGATGCGGTGTGGGTGGTCTTCGACGCGCCGGCCACGCTCAATCTTGCCAGCGCGCCCAAGGGCCTGCCGATGCTTCGCGGCATCGAGGCCTTCCGGGGCGCTGACTATGCTGCGCTGCGGATTGATGCGCGCGCCGACACGCCGGTGTTCGCGGACGCGCTCGGTTCGACCTGGACCATCTCGCTTGGCCCCGGCCAGCAGGCGCAGCCGGGTCTGGTTCGGGTTTCGCGTGACGCCGCGTCGGGGGCCGCCAGCCTGAAGGCGCCGGTCGCCGGGGCGACACGCGTGATCAATTTACCCGACCCGATGGTGGGCGACGTTCTGGCCGTGGTGACCGCCCTGGGCCCGGCCAAGGGCATGCCGACGCGACGGGACTTTGTCGAAATGGCAGTCCTGCCCTCGATCCAGGGGCTGGCCATCCAGCCGCTGGTCGAAGATCTGCAGGTGTCGCGCGATGGGGAGATCGTCCACATCGGCCGCGCTGCGGGGCTGACCCTTTCGCCCGCGTGGGCCTCCAAGGAGCACGACAACGCCGCCCTGGGCGCGCCGAGGGCGGCGGCCATGCCGGCTTTGATCCCCGAAGACTGGGGCAAGACCGGCGAGGGCGGATTCCTGGGTCGCTATGCCGGGCTGATGTCGGCAGCGGCGGCCGAACGCGGATCCAAGGATCGCGAGGCGTCGGTCGCCGCCCGCATGGCGTTGGCGCGCTTCCTGGTGGGTTCGGATCTGGCGTTTGAGGCGATCGGTATCCTGAACGATACGGCGCATGAGCATCCCGAGATGTTGGATGACCCGGAGTTCCGTGGCCTGCGTGGCGTCGCGAGGGTGCTGGCGCGTCGGTATGCTGAAGCCGAGACGGATCTGTCCGCGCCGGCGTTGACGGACGATCCCTCGACCGCGCTGTGGCGCTCCTACCTGAATGTCCAGCTCGCGCACTGGGCCGAGGCGCGCGCCCTGTTCGGCAAGGGGGTCGAGGCCTATGCCCAGTTCTCCCCGACCTGGCGGGCCCGCTTTGCACGCGCCAGCGCCCAGGCCGCACTGGCGCAGGGCGATATTGCGGGCGCCGAAGCCGGCGTACGCATGGGGCTGGAAGAGAAGGTCAGTCCTGAGGAGCGACTGCAGGTTCAGCTGATCCAGGCGCGGGTGATCGAGCTGCAGGGCGCCAAGACGCGGGCGCTTAAGGTCTATGCCGCGATCAGCACAGCTCCGTTCGATTATATCTCGGCGCCGGCGGTGCTGCGGGCGACCCAAATCCGGCTTGAGATCGGTCAATTGACCCCGATCCAGGCCGTGCGTGTGTTTGATGGCCTGCGCTATCGATGGCGCGGCGACGCCACTGAACTCGAGACGATCCGGGCGCTCGGCCAGCTTTACCTGAGCCAGGGCCGCTACCGGGAAGCGCTCGAGGCGCTGCGCTCGGCCGGCAGCCGGCTTCCGGATCTTCCGGAAGCCCTGCAACTGCAGACCGACTTGGCGACTGCGTTCCGGGGGTTGTTCCTCGATGGGCTCGCCGACGGCCTGGAGCCGGTCCAGGCGCTCGCCCTATTCTATGACTTCAAGGAACTGACCCCGATCGGCGGCGATGGCGACTTGATGGTCCGCAAACTGGTCCGTCGCCTGGTGGACGTGGACCTCCTGCAGCAGGCGGCCGAGCTCTTGAAGTACCAGGTCGAAAACCGGCTGGACGGGATTCCCAAGGCGCAGGTGTCGACCGACCTTGCGGTGATCTATCTGATGGATCGCAAGCCTGAGCAGGCGCTTGAGGCGATTAACGGCTCGCGCACGACCATCCTGCCCCAGGCGCTGAACGGCGAACGGCGGCTCATCGAGGCGCGCGCCTGGTCGGGCGTAGGACGTTTCGACAGCGCGTTGGAAATCATCGAGCGAGACAGCTCCAAGGATGCCAACGACCTGCGCGGAGAAATCACCTGGCGGCAGAAAAACTGGGCTGCGGCCGGCCCGCTGTTCGAGAAGAGTCTGGGCGAACGTTGGAAGTCTCCGGCGCCGCTGACTGCCGATGAAGAGGGACGCCTGCTGCGCGCCGGCGTCGCCTACAGCCTGACGGGGGACACGGGCGCTTTGGGCCGATTGGAGGCGCGCTATCAAGGCTACTATGAGAAGGCCGCCAACCCGGAAGCCCTGCGTATCGCACTCTCTGGGATGTCGTCGGGTCGGTTGAGCGCGGCCGACTTCAGCCGGGTTGCTGCCGACACCGCGACGTTCGCCGGTTGGGTCGACAAGATGAAGGGGCGCTTCAAGACCCGCGCCGCGCCGCTCGGAGCCGGCAAGGCGCCGGTCGCGCCCGCCCGTCAGGCCCAGGCGGCGCCAAAGGCGGCGAAGGGGTAGCGTGGCTCGCTCGCATCAAGCCGCCACGCGCCGCAACAGGATCTCTGCGATCTCCTCGCCGTGCGTGTCCTGCAGGAAGTGGCCGGCGTCGGGCAAGAGGTCGAAGCTGGCCTGAGGATACCGTCCGGCCCAGGCCCGGCCCCAAGCCTCGGTGAATATGTTGTCCGCGCCACCCCAAATGAAGTGAATCGGCTTCGCCCAGGCCAGCAAGGCATCGAAGTGCCGCTGTTGCGCGGCCGCGGCGCCGCCTGCGGGATTGTCGAACGGCAGGCTGAGCGGGAAGCGGCGAGGGCCGGCTTGGCCGGCGCGGCCAAGGCCGGCGAACGGGGCGTCGTAGCCGCGTCGGATGGCCTCCGCCGCTGGCGTGAGCGTCGGGTAGGTTCCCGGCTGCAGAATTGCGCGGAGGTCTGGCGCCGTCATGTGTCCCAATGACACCATCATGAACCAGCCCAGCGAGAGCCGCTCGGGGATGCTGGTCACGAACAGACCGTCCGTCTGCCATTGTTGGTTCCAACGCTGGATCGCCGGCGTGTAGGCGTAACCCTCGTGATGCAGCCAAGTGTTCATGATCACCAGTCGCGAGAAGCGGTCCGGCATCCGGGCAGCTTGCGCCAGGCCGATGGGGCCGCCCCAGTCCTGGCAGAACAGGGTGACGCCCTGCAGGTCGAGATGCTCGATCAGCGTGCGATGGGCGGCCGTGTGCCGGGCGATAGAGTACCAGGCGTCGTCGACCGGCTTGTCCGAGCGGCCAAAGCCGAAGTGGTCGGCGGCGACGCAGCGCCAGCCGGCCGCGACCAGACGCGCGATAATGTTGCGATTGAGGAAGCTCCAGGTCGGCATGCCGTGCATCAACAACGCAACCGGCCCATCGCGGGGACCGACGTCTAGATAGTGCATCCTCAGGCCGGCTATTTCCACGAACGAGGCTGGATAACTGTAGCCTGGTAAGTCGGCGAAATTGGCCTCCGGTGTGCGGAGAAACGCCACGCCGCCCGGAGTTGTCAGGGTGTCAGCCATCGCGTCGCCTCCGCACCTCGAGCGATCCGTTGTTCCAGAGATTATGCTTGACGTCTGCCGCGTACTGAAGGGGGGGGGTGAACCTTTGGAGGATCGCTGCGATACCGATCAAGCGTGACTTGCGGGCGAATGGAGCGCTTATCTGGGTTGAAGTCGCCATGCGCGGCCAGCTCCCACTCACGATGTTCAGCCCTTAGCCCGGTGCGTACCCCCGCAAATTTGGGTCGAAATGGCGTCGGATTGCGGTCCCAATCACGCCAAATTGTGAAGCTAACGTCGGTCAATCGGGGATTGAAAGGCTCAGACAATCGTGGGTGAATTTCTGCTCGCTTGATGCCAATTTTTAGCGGCCTGAGGGTCGTGCTCTGGGAGTGCTAGATGGATCCAATCGCCGAATTCGGCCTGTCCGCCTGGACGGCGCCAACCGCCGACACCGAGATTGGCGAACGAGCGTCCTCTATCGCTGCGGTGGCGGATGCGGAGGCGCGATTCCGTACGCTGTTTGACCACTCGCCGTTGCTGATCGCGATCTTTGATCCGGATGGATCGATGCGTGCTGTGAACCCTACCCTGGAACAGACCCTCGGTGTCAGCGCAGCCGACCTCAGTGACTATAACGTGCTGGCAGACCCTGGGCCGGAGTCGCAGCTGCGGACGATTTTCCGACGCGCTGCAGCAGGCGAGTCGCCGATCGCGACGACCCTCCGTGCGGCCAATCCGGCTACGGGGACGCCTCAAGGTCCTTCCATTGAGGTGATAGGCATTCCCATGCGCGATGCCACTGGGGACCTTACCAGGGTCGTGGTGATCGGACAGAATGTGACCGGCCGTGCGAAGGCCGAGCGAGCGCTGCAGCGACGGACCAACGAACTGGAATCGCTTTTGCTGAGCGCGCCGCTTGGGGTGGCCGCCTTTGATCGGGAGCATCGGTTTCAACGGGTTAACCAGGGCTTGGCGGACATCAGCGGCATACCGGCCGGCGATTTCGCCGGTCGCGCTATCGATCAGATGCTGCCGCACAACGCCGATCTGGTGAGAGCGGTCCTGACGCAGGTGTTCGACACCGGACAGGTCGTGCGCGATGTGGAGTTGGTCGGCGCCACCGTTCGCGATCCGCAGACGCCGCGTCGCTGGCTCTCCAGCTTCTTTCCCGTCACCAATGCGTCCGACGAGGTCGAAACCGTCGGCGCCTGGGTCGTCGACATTTCAGAACGCGCTCATGCCGAAGCCCAGGCGCGCGAAAGCGAGGCGCGGTTCCGCGCCATCTTCGAACAAGCGGCGGTGGGCATCGCCAGGCTCGACCTTCAGGGGCGCTTCCTCGAGGTCAATGCCCGCTGGACGGTGATCACCGGGCACGCGCGGGAGACGCTGCTGGCCGGTGATTTCCAACAGATCACCCTGCCGGATGACCTCGACGCCGACATGGCGCACATGGCAGATTTGCTCGCGGGCCGCGCCGATAGCTACACCATGGAGAAGCGCTACCTCTCACCCGCTGGTGAGACTATCTGGGTGAATCTCGCGGTGGCCGTGGTGCGCAACGAATCTGGAGAGCCGGACTACTTCATCTCGGTCATTGAAGACATTTCCGGGCGCAAGAGTGCTGAAGCGGCGCTGGCGCTAAGTCGTGCGCAGCTGGTGGAGGCTAATGCCCGCCTGGAGGAACGGATTGCCGCAAGGACCGCCGAACTGCAGCGGACGAACGAACGGCTGACGGCTGAGATTGAACGCCGCGAAGTCGCCCAGGCGGCGCTGGCGCAGGCCCAGAAGCTGGAGGCTCTAGGACAGCTGACCAGCGGCATCGCGCACGATTTCAACAATGTGATCGCGGCGATCTCTAGCGGCTACTCGGTCATCGCGCGCCGCACGAGCGATCCGAAAGTGATCGAGATCGCCGAGCATGGGGTCAAGGCCGCTGAGCGCGGCGCAGCGATCATCAGGCAGTTGCTGGCGTTCGCCCGTCAGGAGGTTCTGGAGCCGCGGGTCGTGAGCTTGAAGGACGTGCTGACCGAGGCCGAACCGTTGATCCGCCACTCGCTGATCCCGGGCGTCAGCCTCCGCATCGAGTGTCCCGAAACCCTTCCACCGGTGCGGGTCGATCCCAGCCAGTTGGAAACGGCGCTGATCAACCTGGCGGTCAACGCGCGCGACGCCATGCCGGACGGTGGCGTGCTTGGCTTTGATGTCGCGATGAGTCTCCCTGACGCGCCGGATCGTCCCCACGAACTGGCTGGCGTTGAGGCCGTGGCGCTGGCCGTGTCCGACACCGGGTGTGGCATCACGCCAGAGGTGCTGCAGCGGGTGATCGAGCCGTTCTTCACCACCAAAGGCCCCGGGAAGGGCACAGGCCTTGGCCTGGCCATGGTCCATGGCTTTGCCCATCAGTCCGGCGGCGCGCTGCGGATTGAGAGCCGAGAGGGAGCCGGCACGACCGTCACAATCTACCTTCCGCTGGTACAGGATGCTGCGCCGAAGGACCTGAAACCCGCACCTCGCGAGGGTCTCGACGCCGCGCCGCGCGGCTCAGCCTCCCTGCTCGTCGTGGACGACGACGCCGGCGTCAGAGCGGTTACGACGGCGCTGCTGCGCGATTGTGGCTATGCCGTGCGCGAAGCCGATGGCGCAGCCGCCGCTCTGAAGATCGTTCGCAGCACCGGTACGCTCCAGGCGGTCGTCTCCGACGTGGTGATGCCGGACGTGGACGGTCCGACGATGATGGCTGAGCTTCGCCGCGTGCGGCCGGGCCTGCCGGTCCTGTTCATGACCGGTCACGCCGATCGTGATCGCCTGGGCGGCGAAGCGGTGATCGCAAAGCCATTCACGCCCGACAGTCTCGCACGCGCAATCGCCCACGTGCTGATGACCGCCAGCGGCGATCAGCCTTTGGCGCCGTCCAGGAAATCGGTGAATCCCGCCGGCGCGTAGGGGCCAATACAGACCTGCTCCAGCACGCCGATGCCCGTGCGCGCGCCATCGGTGGCGCGGACCACCTGTTGGACGTGCAGGTTCTCTGGGGACAACGGGTCCACCTGGCGCGGATCGAAGGCCTCGTGGCCGATGGCCAGTTCGCCCTTCCACATCCCCTGGCCCCATTCGGGATGGCCGTAGCCTAGCCCCTTCATCTGGAACTTCAGGATCGGATCCAGGCTGATGGTACGCTTGACGTCGTCATGGCTGATGAGGTCGATCTCAGCCGAACGGGCCAAGCGCGTACCGGGGTGGTAGCGCACGCGGTGTTTAGCGGTGGCCATGCGCTCGTCGCGGCCGTCTTCGACACCGGGGATATCGGCTTCGGTCTTGTAGCTGGGCGCCATGATGCCCTCGCGCACCAGCGCCTCGCCGCGCGGGCCATCAAAGAAGATCGCGTGGCTGATATGGTCGTCCCAGATCAGCGGCGCCCACAGGAAGAAGAAGCCGCCGGGGTGTTCGGGCGCGCCGCCGACATCGCGTTCTCCGACTCTTCGCACACCCCACGAGCGATCCTTGGTTCCCATACATAGGGTGTCTTCGACCTTGAATTCGCCATCGGGAGTGCGCACCACCCCGCTCCAGCGGCCGAACTGGTCGAAGCGCGTGGCATCCATTGTTGCGCGCGGCCCGGACCACAGTGTCTGGCGGGCCTCCTTGATGGCTGCGGTACGGGCCGAAAAGGTCAGGTCGCAGGAGAGGCCGCTGGCGTTGTCGTCGAGGATCAGCCGGGTGCGCCGCATCGGCTCGATCACCTCCAGCCGGAAGGGGCCGACCTCCATCTCGGTGCGTTCTGTCGGTGCGCGCCGCGAGCCGTAGAAGCAGTGTTGGCGCTCGCCGGGCCGCACCACGCTGAACGCGCAGTCCAGGACGCCGCGATGTGGATAGATCGCCATGCCGACGCCGAAATAGTATGAGCCGTCCGCCGCATAGCCGTTGAACCATGTCCGGTCGTAGACGTTGCGGTCGCTGGTCGCGGGGTGGGCTAGGGGCTCGGGAGTCTGGTGGACCGGAAAGTCGTCGAGCTTGTTCAGCATGGGGTCCTCGGAAGCGCGGCAGATCTTACGGCTGGAACGCTAGACCCGCACCGCGGTTCAACCAAGCCGACGTTAGGTCAGCGCGACGTCAGTAGCTGCCGAACCGGATCTCCTGGCTCCCGGCGGGCAGGTCGATGGTCATGCCGTCCTTGGCCCATCACCATCAGGGCCTGTACCATCTGGCGGGTCACTGGGCCGTGCCGATGATGGTGTTTGGCGGCGAGGCTTTCTTCGGCCAGGATCGGGTCGATCAGCTCAAGTGGCGACTGGAACAGCACGGCTTGGAGCGGCGATGACCATGATCAGCAATGGCTTGAGGTGTTTGGTGCTCGGCGTCTGGCTCTGTGCGGCCCCCGCCATGGCCCAGTCGGTTCCCGCCCCGCCGGTCCCTGCCGCGCTTGCGGCCTACGCGCCGGAGATCGCTGCCGCGCAAGACCGCCTGGACGCCTTCATGGCCGCCTTCAACGCCCGCGACCTGGCGGCCTTCGAGGCGACGTTCAACTTTCCGCATGTCCGCTTCGCCTCGGGTCGGGTGACGATCCTCAATCCGGGCGACCTCAAGCCACAGATGTTCACAGAGGGCGCGCTCAGCGACTGGGATCACTCGGCCTGGCAGCGGCGCAATGTCATCCACGCCGGCCGCGACAAAGTGCACATCGACACCCGCTTCGCGCGCTATCGCAAGGACGGCAGCCTGATCGGCGCGTTCGATTCCATCTATATCGTGACGCGGGTGAACGGCCGCTGGGGTATCCAGGGCCGATCCAGCTTCGCGCCGTGATCGCCCCTACCTGCGGCTGATCTTGTAAATTGCGTTCTCGACGTCCGAGGCCACATAGACGTCGCCGCCCGCACCGACCGCGACACCGGCGCCCCAAGGCGTGTTGCCGGGCAATTGCCCCACCGCCAAGTCCCGGGTCAGCACCGTCCGCGCGCCTTTGCGCCCGATTTCAATGACCGAACGTGCGCCGACATCCAGCACCACGACCCGCCCGCCGGGACCCACAGCTACCCGTGTCGGCCGCTTGAACCCACCGGCGAAGGTCGAGACGGCGCCGGTCGCCAGATTGACGCGCGCGATGCGTCCCGCGCCGGCTTCGGCGACATAGATCGCGCCATTGGCGGCGCGCGCCAGGCCCGTTGGGGATTTCAGCCCGCGCGCAACCGTGCGCCGCGTCTCGCCGGACACCCGGATCAGCGCGCCCGTCGCCTGTTCCAACACCAGAAGGTCGCCGCCGGGCAGTTCGACGGCGTCGGCCGGCCCCTTGAACCCCTCAACGACCCTGAGCCTGCGCCCGCTGGCCCGATCCATGATTTGCACCCCGCCCGCGACCCCGCTGGTCAGGATGACGTGCGCGCCGTTCACACTGACCGCCGTCGGATACTCCAGCTCATCGCCGTGCATCCGCGCGATGTCGGTCACCGCACCGCTGGAGCCGTTCACCGAGCGGTAAGCGAAGACATCGGCGACGTAGAGGGTGTCGAGGCCGCCTTCAGAATGCACATCGATGTCGGACGGAAAGGCCAGGGCGCCGCGCACGACCTGGCGCCTGGCGCCGGTGATCGGGTTCACTTCCTGGATGCCGTTGTCGGCCATGTTGGAGACGAAGATCCGGTCGTCCGGGCTGATGGCGATATTGTCCAGGGAGTTGGAGAGCTGGGCGATCTTGGTCTTGGATCCGGTCTTGATGTCGACCCGGTAGAGGATGCCAACCTTGGTATCGATGACCCAGAGGTTGTCGTGGGAATCGAACTTGGCCGCCGCCGGGGTCTGGAAACCCTCGGCGACTACAGAAACCTGGCCGGTGTCAGGGTCGATCCGGGCGATCTGACCCTTGAACCACAGCGGGCCATAGAGCGCACCGTCCGGGCCGACCGAGAAGCTGTTGAACCCGCCCACCGGCCCGGTAATGCGGCGCGGCGGCTTGACCCCGGCAAAGTCCAATTCCCAGACGCCGTCGCCGGCGAACACCTGGCCCAGGAACAGGCGCTTGCCATCACGGCTGACCGCTACGGAGTTGGCCCCGGGCATGTCCTTGGCCAGCACCTCGACGGGGCCGTCACCTCGCCGCGTGTAGACCGTGTTGTCGGAGATCGCCGTCCAGACCACCTGACCGCCGGGGCCGAAGGCGATATCGTCGGCCATGCCGCGCGGCGGGCCTTCGACGATACGCACCGCGCCGGTCTCGACGTTGACCGCATACAGCGTCTGCCCGGCGACGCTGCCGGCGTAGAGTTCGCCGCTCGGGCTGAAGCGGATGCCATGGACGCCATGGAAGGCTGAGCCCGGAACCAGCTTGCTGACCGTCTGGGCCTCGGTGGCCGGTGCGGCCAGTAGCAGGGCGAGAGTCAAGCAGACGGGCTTCAGCATGGCGTTTCCTTTTTCGTTGGGTCCGATGCTGGCGGGGTCTGGGCCTGAGGTCAAATGCTCGCCGACGCAATTGACCTCAGCTAAGCTGAAAGCATGGACGCAAACGAGATTTCACGGCGCGGCGCACTGGGCAGCGCCCTGGCCGTGGCGGCTGGCGGGCCAGCTACTGCGACGGCGAGGGTGTCGCCGAGGGGGTTCAGCGCGGCGGAAGCTGAGCGGATCCTGGCCCGCTACGCGGCATTCGGTGACAAGGCCTCGGGCGGGGCGGGCGACAACGCCAGCGGCGTCTGGCTGGAGGGCGAGCTGACGGAGCTGGGCTACACATGCCGCCGGCAGGTTTTTGAGGTTCCCGCCTACGAGGGCGCCGCGCCGACGCTCACCACAGGCGCCACCCAAGCGGTCGTGACTCCGCAGGCGGCGGTGGTCGCGACCGGCCTTGCGGGGGTCAGCGGCCCGCTTCGGCTGGCGGTAGACGGCGCCCAGCTGGACGGCGCCCTGGCGCTAATCGTGCTGCCGCATGGCCGCTGGTCGTCGGTTCGAGGTGAGGTGGAGCGGCAGGTGGGGCGCGCGCTGGCGGCGGGCGCCGTCGCGGCAGTGCTGGTGACCACGGGCCCGACCGGCGAAGCTATCGCTCTCAACGCGCCAGCTGACGGTCCAGCGTTCGTTCGACCCGTCGCGGTCCTGGCTCCGAGGGATGCAGCGCCGTTCGTCACGGCCGCCCGGCGGGGCGATACCGCGACACTTTGCGTTCCAGGGCGATCCTTCCGACGCTCCGCCTTCAACGTTACAGCGTCTCTGGCCAGGGGGCGCGCCAGGACCCTGGTGATCTCGACGCCCAGGTCTGGCTGGTTCAGCTGCATGGGGGAGCGGGGTCCGGGGCTCGCGGCCTGGCGGATGTTGGCCGGATGGGCTGCGCGCGCAGACCTGCCGGTCAATGTCGCCCTGGTGGCCACCAGCGGGCATGAATACGAGAACGTCGGCGGCGAGCATTTCATTCATGAGCTGGCGCCCAAGCCGGCGGCCACGGCGCTTTGGGTGCATCTGGGCGCCGCCGCCGGCGCGCGAGACTGGCACGAACGCGGACCCCTGCTCCTGCCGCTGCCCAGCGCCGACCCGCAGCGCACGCTTATGGCCAGCCCGGCGCTGCTCAACGCTGCGCGCGAAGCCTTCAGCGGCCAGCCTGGACTCGAAGCGATATATCCTGCCCAGCCCGCGTCGGCGGGCGGGGAGCTGGGGGTCATCGTGCGCGCCGGCTATGATCCGGTGATCGGGGTGTTCGGAGCTCACCGTTTTCATCACACGCGCGGCGATGATCTGCGATGCGTGTCGGCCGCGTTGATCCCGCCGGTGGCGCAAGCGTTCGCGCGGACAATTCAGGCAACGCTGGCGGCGGCCTAACCCGGTGGCCCGTCCAGGGCCGCGCCTTCGGCGATGAGCGCCAGGATCTGTTCGGGATCAAAGCCCGCAGCGGCCAGGACTTCGCGGGTGTGCTGTCCGTGCTTGGGGGCCGCCCGGCCAACGTTGGGCGCGCCTTCGGGAAAGCGCACGGGCGCCGCCGGTGCGCGGAACGATCCACCCCAGCCGTCCTCCACGGTCACGAAACAGCCGGCGTTCTCGGCCATCTCCGAGGCGGCCAGCTCGGCCAGAGTGCCCATCGGCGCCCAGGCGATCTCATTGGCGTTAAGGGCGGCGCCCGCTTCGTCGAGGGTCATGGCGGCGAAACCCTCGTCAATGATGGCGCGCAGCGCTCGGGTGGCGTCTATGTCGATCACCGGCGGTTCAAATCGGGGGTCGGCCAGGGCCTCGGGCCGATCCACGGCGATGAGCACGCCCACATAGCACTGCAGGCTGCGCGGCGTGATGCAGAGCCACCGCCCGTCACCGGTCTGGAAATAGCCGCCGATGGGGCTGGGCCGGTCGCGACGCGGCTGGGCGGTGACGACCTCGCCGTAGCGCAGCTGCACCGCCAGATCCCAACTGATCGCATAGGCGCCGGCTCGAATCAGGCTGCCTTCGACGAACCGCCCCTTGCCGGTCTCGTTTCGCTCATGCAGCGCCGCCAGGATGCCGCAGAGGGTGGCCAGGGCCGTGGTATGGTCGCCGAACCCCGGCCGCGAGGGGAACGGCTCCTGATCCGTTGGGATCATCGCCCGCGCCATGCCGCTGCGGGTCCAGAAGGCGGTGATGTCAAACGCGGGGAGGTCGGCGTCGGGTCCGACGAGGCCGTACCCGGCGACGATCCCGTAGATCAGGCGCGGGTTCAGCTCTTTGATCGTCTCGTAGTCCAGGCCGAACTTCTTCAACGACCTGTAGCGGGTGTTGGTGACGAAGATATCGGCCTGCTTGATGAGTTCTATCAAGGCGGCGCGACCCGCCGGCTTGGTGATGTCCAGAATGACGCCACGCTTCCCGCGGTTTTCGTTGGTGAAGATGGGGTTGCCGGGACTTTCCGCCGTGTCCAGGGCGAAGGCCCGGGTGGCGTCGCCCAGTGGACTTTCCACCTTGATGACGTCGGCGCCCCAGTCCGCCATCACGGTCGCGCAGGCGGGGCCAGCGACCCAGGTGGCCATCTCCACCACCTTCAGGCCTTCAAGCAGCATAGGGTCTCTCCGCACCAGAACACGATGCGATCAGACGGAGTCGTCTGATCGCTGAATCGTGCTCGACACTTTTGAATTAGAGCCTGTTTCATCCCTTCAGATAGTTCCGTCTGAAGGGAACAGGCTCCGGCGCGCGCCAGATCGCCCCCAGCGCCCCGACGCGTCAAGTCGCGGAGGCGCTATTTCATCCCGAACTCGGTCTCGATGATCACCTCGATCTCATCACCGACCCCGAAGTGGGTGCCGGGCGGCGGCACGAACTGCTTCATGCCGAAGTCGGAGCGCTTGAAGGACCCGTGCGCCGAGAAACCGATCCGGGCGGCCGCGGGGTCCATGCCGCCCTTTGGGTAGCCGCCGTTGAAGGTGGTCTCCAGGGTCAACGACTTGGTCACGCCGTGCAGGGTGAAGTCGCCAGTGACGCGGGCCGTCGAGGGGCCGGTCAGTTCGACCTTGGTCGAGCGGAAGGTGATCTTCGGGTAGGTCTCGGCCGCCAGGAACTGTTTGCGGATCTGAGCGTCGAAATCCAGCTTCGCGGGTTCGGGATAGTTGGTCTGCAGGGAGGTGGCGTCGATCTCGGCGGTGACGCTCTGCGCGGCCGGCTTTGCAGGATCGAATTTCAGCTGGCCGCTGACCCGGGTGAAGCGGCCCGTGTAAGCCGACAGTCCGATGTGATCGATCCGGAATATCACGCTCGTGTGGCTGAGATCCATCTCATAGGTCCCAGCCGGCGCCGAGGCGGCTGGAGCCGGAGCGGCGCCCGCAGCCAGGCCATAGGACGCCAGCGCCCCGACCGCTGCGATCGCCAGGCAAGAGGCGAAGTGTTTCATGTCTGAACTCCGGGAAGGACGGTTACCCCTGCAAGACGTACGACGCCCGCAGGTTCCGACAAAGACCGAGTTCGATCAGGCGTCCTCAGCGACAACCCGGACCAGTTCGACCAGCTTGCGGCGGATCGCTGGCTCCACGATCCGGGGAAAGGCCGCGAGAAGCTCCAGTCCCTCGCTGGATGATAAGAAGGCCTGGGCCGATGTCTGCTGACCCGCGCCGCCCGCCTGACCGTCCAACCCGTCATAGAAGTAACTGACGGGTGTTCGCAACGTTCCGGCAATCTCCCACAGTTTGGACGCGCTGACGCGATTGGCGCCGCGCTCATACTTTTGAACCTGCTGAAAGGTGATCCCCAGCGCCTCCGCAAGCCGCTCCTGGCTCACGCCCATCTCTTTGCGGCGCATTCGGATACGCAAACCGACGTGGCGATCCACCGGATGCGGGCCGTCCCGTTCAACGGCTGCAGTCGTCCCAATTGCTTCATGCGGTTCCATAGACGCTTTGTCCCTCGACCTGCTCTAAACGAGACCAAGCCGCCCCCCCGGGCGCCGGAATCCCAATACACGCACCTCCAATCAAGGTACGCCCATAAGTTGAAACATCTTACACAGTTTGAGAAATGTTCGCCTACCCATTTTGGGGTTCAGCGGGTTCTTGTTTCGATCAAGCCGCTCCGCGCAAGCCGTCCGCCTCGGCATCCCAAAGCGAAAGCACGCCAAATTCCGACAGTCCGCTGAAGAATCGCTGCAAATGCGACTGATTGTCCAGCATGTACTGGACGAATGGCCCTCGGGCGAGAACGTGGCTTGGAATCAAGTAACCCTCCTCACGCCGTTCGCATCGGCCAAACTTGACGAGGCGGTTCACGTGGCGCCGTACAGTCTCCGGTGGAATTCCCAGGCGCTCTGAGAGGGTGTTGATTCGGACAGGCCGACGCTCTCGATCAGGCAAGTAGCCGTCTGTAGACACCTCGATTTCAGAGAGGTCGGAGTCGCCCAGATGTTCGGTGTTGGCGTGGATCACGTCCAGAAGGATCAGGGCGGTGACCAGATCGCCGATCTGTTCGGTCAGCGGCTCAGCAAGACGCAGAAGAAAATGCGCCGATAGGCGATTGACCAGACGCACAGGCTGCGAATTCGCGCTGAACGCAGCTTGACCGGACGGTGCGCTGGCGACCAGCTCTAGCGGCCTTGTGCGAAGATAGAGGTTCCGCACCAGCTCATAGTGCGCCGAAGCGAGGATGCGGTAGAGCGGAGAATCCATCGGACCCTGCGGGATAATCACGCCCCGCGAGGAGGTCCGGACGATCTCCAGCTTGGCCATTGCAGAAATCCGCCGACGTGCCGTTTCGAAGGGGATTCTCAGAGAGTTCGCAACGGCGCTGATGCTGACGGGTCGGCGGAGCTCGTCGGGCGGTGGCTGGTCAAGCGCCGCGTATCGTCGCTGCAGCACCGGATCACGGGTGATGGGCAGTACATTGGCCTGGCTGATGGCGGTCAGCAGAACCCCGTCGATGACGTCGCGGCCGAAGCCCCCGAGCTTCACCAAGTCGAGCATGAAGCCATTCGACAGCCGCGCGACTGTTCGCAGTTTGATCAAGCGTGCGTCTTGCGCCATGCCCGCTTTACTCCCGATGGCTGCTCAGATGGTAACCACGATCCCCTCGAGCGACCATACCAAGCCGCCTCATGGCCTCATTTGTAACGTTCGAACCAGGCCAGGATCGCCTGCGCCTTGGCGCCGGACTGAGAAGGTCTGGCCGCAATACCGCCATGGCTGGCGCCCGGCA
The DNA here is from genome assembly GCA_043734425.1 of Alphaproteobacteria bacterium. Classification (GTDB taxonomy): domain Bacteria; phylum Pseudomonadota; class Alphaproteobacteria; order Caulobacterales; family Caulobacteraceae; genus Phenylobacterium. The sequence goes on along the minus strand of JAYTFM010000004.1, from coordinate 6,808 downwards.
CCCGGACTAGCGCTGTCGGCACGCCGCGCAACTGGAGGGCTGCAAAATACTGGTCGGCTTCAGAGGGCGGCGTGCGGTCGTCCTGTTCACCCACCACGACCAGCGTCGGCGTCTTCACGTTGCCGACCAATGAGAGCGGCGAACGCGCCCAATAGCCCTGTGGGTCCTCCCACGGCATCTTGCCGAACCAGTGGGCGGCCATCGATTGGTAGCCGTCGGTGGTCAGCACCTCGCTCACCCAGTTGATCACCGGCTTCTGGGTGGCCGCAGCGCGGAAGCGATCCGTCTTGCCGACGATCCAGGCGGTCAGCAGCCCGCCGCCGGAGCCACCGGTCACATAGAGGCGCTTGGGGTCGACGAAGCCCTTGGCGATGGCGGCGTCGACCACGCTCATCAGGTCGTCATAGTCATGGCTGGGGTAGTTTCGATCGATCTGGTTGGCGAACGCCTCGCCATAGGAAGTCGACCCGCGCGGGTTGGCATAGACCACGACATAGCCTGCTGCGGCGTAAAGCTGCTGATCTGTCGCGAAGGTCGGGCCGTAAGCCGTGAATGGGCCGCCATGGATTTCCAGGATCAGCGGATAGGTCTTGGCCGGATCAAAGTTCGGCGGCGTGACCAGCCAGGCGCCGATCAGCAAACCGTCGTGGCTTGAGACAACCGCCAGGGGCTCGACGATGCCCAGCCTCTTGTCGGCCAGCAACGCCTCATTCAGGTGGGTGAGCGTGGTCACCTTGCCGGCGCGCCAGATCGCCAGGTCGGCGGGTCTGTCGCTGCGGCCCTGGGTGAACGCGACAACGCCCCGCGCCTCGGAGGCATCGCCCCCGGTGTAGGGCCTGTCGAAGGTCTCGCCGCCGAGCCCGCCAAACAGGGCCTCGACCTTGCCGTCCAAGCTGACCCGACCGACCTTGGTCGCGCCCTGGTCCTCATAGGTGAAATAGAGGCTACGGCCGTCGCCCGACCAGTGGGGTGCGCCGGTGCTGCGGTCGAGGTTGGCCGTCAGCGGCCGGCTCTCGCCGCCATCGACATCCATCACATAGAGGCGTCGGTTCTCGTAACCGCGCCGACGACTGTCGTCATAGCCGACGTAGGCGATCTTGCTGCCATCCGGGGAGGGCGCAGGGGCAAGGTCCGGCCCGACGCGGTGGGTCAAGCGGGTCAAGGCGCCGCTCGCCACGTCCACGCGATAGATCTCGGCCTCCTGCGGATCGCGCTCCCAAGTGTCGGCGCGGTCGGTCGCGAACAGCACCGCTTTGCTGTCTCGGGTGAAGCTGACCGGTCCGTTGTCATCGAACCTGCCGAAGGTGATCTGGCGCGGCGGACCGCCGTCTGCGGCGACCACGAACAGGTGACTGTATCCTGGCTTGAGGAACCCTTCGCCATCGGCGCGATAGATCACCCGGTCGATGATCTTCAGTGGCTCAGCCCATTTGGCGCCCTCGGGGGGTGACAGGCGCGCGCCCAGCGGCTTGGCGTCCTCTGGGCACAGCATGGTCAGCGCCAGCGCCTTGCCGTCCGGCGACCAGGCGAGGTCATTGGGCGCCTGCTCCAGGTTGGCCAGCTTGGCGGTGCGGCCGCTATCCATCCAGCGGACATACAACTGCGCCCCGTCCTTGTTCGCCGAGACGAACGCGAGCCGCCGGCCGTCGGGCGACCAGCGTGGGGCCATATTGGTGTTATCGTTCGCCGCCAGCGGGGATTGTTCGCCCGTCGCGATATCGACGAGCCAGATCGCGCGGCGCGCTCGGTCGGTCATGATGTCATTGCTGATCCGGACATAGGCGACCGCGCCGCCATCGGGGCGCATCTGCGGATCACTGGCGGATTGCAGACCGAACAGGTCGCGCGGGCCGAACGTGCGCTCCGGGCCATCAGCGGCGTAGGCGACCGTCGCCAGCATCGAGATCGCCGCCAGAATCGCCAGTCGCATGCCCAACTCCAAGTTTCAGGTGTTGCGACGAGCAAAGCATGCGCATCACGTTTGTCCAACCGCCGGTCACGCCCTAGATGTGGGTCATGGCCGAAGCCTTCAACGAGCGGACCCTGTCGGGCGACAAGTCCCAGCGCTACGCCGTCGTAGCCGAAGAGATCGCCGCCGTGCTGGACGGCGAGCCGAATCTGGTCGCGCGGATGGCGACGGTGGTCTCGATGTTGGCGAACAGCTTCGAGCACTACTTCTGGACCGGCTTCTACGTGGTCGATCCGGACAGGCCGGATGAACTGGTGATCGGTCCCTATCAGGGGTCCCTGGGGTGCCTGCGAATCGCGTTTGGCCGCGGCGTCTGTGGGACGGCCGCCGCCACGCGCACGACCCAGGTGGTCGAGGACGTCCATGCATTCCCAGGGCACATCGCTTGCGACAGTCGCTCGGCGAGCGAGATCGTTGTCCCGGTGCTGGATCGGTCTGGACGCCTGATCGCTGTGTTGGACGTTGATTCCGAGACGCCCGCCGCGTTCGACATGGTGGACCGGGCGGCGCTGGAGGGTATTCTGGCCCGCACCTTTGCCGCCGCCGGATTGCCTGACGCAGCGGCGCCTTCATAGATTTGCATGAACGCGCCAGGACGGCGCAGGACCAACAGATACGGAGCAGTCCCATGGCCGAGGCCTATATCGTCGCCGCAACCCGTACCGCCGGCGGCCGCAAGGGCGGGCGCATGCGCGGCTGGCACCCCGCTGATCTGGCCGGCTCGGTGCTGGATGAGCTGATCCTCCGCACCGGCCTCGATCCGGCGGTGGTCGAGGATGTGATCATGGGCTGCGTCACCCAGGCTGGCGAGCAGAGCACCAATATCGCCCGCAACGCCGTCCTGGCCTCAAAGCTTCCTGAAAGCGTGCCCGGCACCTCAGTAGATCGCCAGTGCGGTTCCTCGCAGCAGGCGCTGCAATTCGCCGCCCAGGCGGTGATGAGCGGCACCATGGACGTGGTGATCGCGTCGGGCGTTGAGAGCATGACCCGCGCGCCGATGGGCATGTCGGTGATGCTGCCGGCCCAGGCGGGCCTGGGCCTGCCCAAGAGTCCTCGGATGGAAGAACGCTATCCCAACATCCAGTTCAGCCAGTTCGCCGGCGCCGAGATGGTCGCCAAGAAGTACGGCCTGACCAAGGAGCAGCTCGACGAATTTGGCTACCTCAGCCACCAGCGCGCCATCGCGGCCACCCAGGGCGGCGCCTTCAAGGACGAGATCCTGGCGCTGGACGGACTCGACAAGGAGGGCAATGTCGTCCGCCACGACAGCGATGAGGGCATCCGCTACGACGTCAGCCTCGAGGGCATGCGCGGCGTCAAGCTGCTGCAGGAAGGCGGCAGCATCACCGCCGCCACCTCCAGCCAGATCTGCGATGGCGCTTCGGGCGTTCTGGTGGTCTCGGAGCGAGCGCTGAAGGAGCACAACCTGACCCCGATGGCCCGCATCCATCACCTGTCGCTGCTGGGCCACGACCCGGTGATCATGCTGGAAGCCCCGATCCCGGCCACCGAGCGGGCGCTGAAGCGGGCCGGCATGTCGATTGACGACATCGACCTGTTCGAAGTCAACGAAGCCTTCGCCTCGGTGCCGGTGGCTTTCATCCAGAAGACCGGCGCCAACCCGGATCGGGTGAATGTCAATGGCGGCGCCATCGCGCTGGGTCACCCGCTTGGCGCCTCGGGCACCAAGCTGATGACCACGCTGCTCTATGCGCTGAAGGCGCGCGGCAAGAAGTACGGCCTGCAGACCATGTGTGAAGGCGGCGGCCTGGCCAACGTCACCATCGTCGAACGCCTGTAGGCTCGCGCAGGATGCCCGGACGCGTCATCGCCATCACCGGCGCGTTCGGCGTCCTAGGCTCCGCCGTGGCTAAGGCTGCGGCGGCGCAGGGCGCCCGACTGGCGCTGATCGATTTTGCGCCCAGCGGGCGGGGCCTCGACGGCGCCCTGATCCTGCCCGGCGTTGACCTGACCAACGCCGTGCGGGCCGGCGCGGCGATGGACCGGGTCGCAGACCACTTCGGCGGCCTGGACGTTTTGCTGAATATCGCCGGCGGCTTCGTCTGGGAGAAGATCGAGGGCGGTGACTGGCAGTCCTGGCCAAGGCTGTTCAATCTCAACGTCCTGACCGCCACCAACGCCAGCCGCGCGGCGATTCCGCACCTGCGCCGCAGCGCGGCCGGGCGGATCGTCAATGTTGGCTCTGCGGCGGCGCTGAAGGCCTCGCTGGGCATGGGCGCCTACGCCGCCTCGAAGGCCGGGGTCCACGCCCTGACCCAGGCCCTGGCCGAGGAACTGAAGGGCGACAACATCACCGTCAATGCTGTCCTGCCCTCGATCATCGACACGCCTGCCAACCGCACGGACATGCCGGACACTGACCCTGCCACCTGGGTCGCGCCGGCCGATCTGGCGGCGGTGATGCTGTTCCTGGCGTCCGAGGCCGCGACGGCGGTGACGGGCGCGCTGCTGCCGGTGACCGGGCGGGTCTGAGCCTCTGAGAACAGCTGGCGCGTCTGGCTATCTTTGCAGACTGAACGCCGGTAACCTAACCCCAGCGCGGGGCTGAGTCCGCTTGAGATGGGGCGCGCCCGCCGATGGGCCTAACATGGATTCTGATGGCGGCGGCGGCTGCACCGGCGGTCAACGCCGAAGCGGTCGTGCCGTCGTCCGCCTCGGCGACGCCCGAAAGCGGGGTCATTGGCTATCCGGCAGCCTTCTTCGCCGATGTCCGGCCGACCAGCGCCTATGACATGGTGTTGCGGCTGCCGGGGTTCTCCTTCGACAAGGGCTCGACGGTGCGCGGGCTGGCCGGCTCGGGCGGTAATGTGCTGATCGACGGCCGGCCGCCGCTCTCCAAGAACGATCCGCTTGAGGACATCCTGCGGCGCATTCCGGCCGCCGCCGTGGCGCGGGTCGAGGTGATCCGGGGCGGGGCGCAGGGCGTCGACATGGAGGGGCGCACGGTGCTGGCCAACGTTGTGCGCCGGGATGTCGGCGGCTTTCACGGCGCGGTTCAACCCTATTTCGACGCGGTCTATGACGGCCGCTTTCTGCCGGGGATCAAATTCGAGCAACAGTGGTCGCTGCCGGGCGGTCGCACCGTCGAACTCAGCGAAACGCTCAGCACGGGCCACTTTCCCAACGACGAGTTCGGGGACGGCGGTCGCGCACGCTACAATGCCTCCGGCGTTCGGATCATCGACTCTGGTGTCGTTGCGAACTCTCAGGGCTCGCGGCTCGGCGCCACGGGCGCCTTCCAGACGCCGCTGCTCGGGGGCCGCGCTAACCTGACGGGGGCGGTCCAGCGCAATCAGGGCACGACCGAAATCTACGACAATGATCGCCTGTCGCCGACGGTCGAGTACGAGAAGAGCCCGAACAACCGCTGGCAGTCGGAGGTGGGGCTGCGGTTTGATCGCCGGCTGACCCCCCGCGTCGGTCTGGAGACGCTGCTGTTCCAGCAGTACTACACCCAGGACCAGCGCTCGCATTTCGAGGCGCCCAGCCTGAAGCGCGACTTCGCCCTTAACCGCAAGACCTCGGAAAGCGTCGCGCGCCTCCAGTTCAACATGGCGGCGAACCCGAATCTCAAGCTGGAGGCCGGCGCCGAGGGCGCCTACAACCGGCTGAACAGCAAGACGCGCCTCACCATCAACAGCCGGGCGGTGGCGCTGCCGGCCGGCGATGTGGTGGTAGACGAGTTGCGGGGCGAGGGCTTCCTGCGCGGCACCTGGCGGGCGTCCCCGCAGCTGACGCTGGAAGCCGGCGTCCGACAGGAGACCTCCCGCGTCACCTCGGCCGGCGACCTGACGCTTCGCAAGTCGCTGACGTTCCTGAAGCCGCGCGCGGCGCTCACCTGGTCGCCGGACAAGGCGACGCAGGTCCGGCTGCGGATCGAGCGCGAGGTCGGCCAGCTCAACTTCGATGACTTTGTCGCTTCGCCGCAGGTGGCGTCCACCGGCGTGGTGGTCTCCGGCAATCCGGATCTGTCGCCCTTGCAGGCCTGGGTCTACGAGGCCGCCGTCGAGCGGCGGTTCTGGGGCTCGGCGGTCGTCGGCCTGACCTATCGGCGGTTTGACCTGACCGACGTGGTCGACCGCGCGCCGATCTTCGGGGCCGGCGGGGTGATCCTGGCCGACGCGCCCGGCAATATCGGCGGTGGGACCAAAACCGAGATCCAAGCCAGCCTGACCCTGCCGCTGGACAAGCTCGGCCTGCCCAGCGCCCAGCTGAAGGGCCAGGCGACCTGGCGCGACACCAAGGTGATCGACCCGCTGGGCACCGGCGCCCGGGAGATCTCGACGCTGCATCCCATTGATTGGGAAGCCCATTTCAGCCACGCGATCCCGGACTGGCGGATGAGCTGGGGCGTGGATGTGGTCGGCGGGTTCCGCGAGCGGGTGTTCCGGCTGACCGAGGTCGAGACCAAGAAGCTCTCGCCCTTTGTGACCCTCTACACCGAAAACCGGCTGCGCCCGGACCTGACCCTGCGCGTCGAGTTCACCGGCATCACCCTGCGCAACGCCCGCCGGATCCGCGAGGTCTACATCGGGCCGCGCAACCTGGGGCGCCTCAACTACACCGACGTGCGCGATCTGGAGTGGGGCGGCGACATCGCGGTACGGCTGCGCAAGACCTTCGGCGGCTAGGGCGGAATTTAGACCCGCATTTGGACTGTCTAAAGAGCGCATATTTAGCCAGATTTCGCGAAGTTGAGTCTAAATGCCGGCCTGATCCGGCGCTAGACCCTTACCGTTTCAGGCGGAATCACCTGAAACGGACAATAAGGGTCTATCTTCAAATATTTAGAGCGTGACGGGCGCTTCAACCGGTATC
>JAYTFM010000003.1:0-18503 GCA_043734425.1 Alphaproteobacteria bacterium | reverse complement strand
CGGGGGCAGGCTCCCAAGCCGGACCATGACGAGCTATATTATTCGAATACCCGTCTAGCGGTTAGACCACACGCCGCTCGGGCGAGCAGCGCCCTCGGGGCGAGCGCCGCCAGGACGTCCGCCGCCGCTGGAGCGGGCCCGGCTCGGACCCTTGAAGGCGGGCTTGTCGGCGGCCGGACGCGCGGACGCGCCCTCGTGGCGATGGCCTGACTTGGCCTGACCGCCGCCGCTGCCATTGTTGCGACCCCGGTTCTGTCCGCCGCGATGCTGCGGCGTGCCGCGGGTGTCGGCCCGGTCCGGCTTGCCGCCGACGTCCGGCAGGGCTGCGGTGACGGCGCCCAGCTGGCGGTCATTGCGACGGTCGAAGGAGGGGATCCGCTGGCGGCTGACCCGCTCGATGTCTTTCAAGAGGTTGCGCTCATCGTCCGCGCAGAAGGCCACGGCCGAACCATCGGCGCCGGCCCGCGCGGTGCGGCCGATCCGGTGGACATAGGCTTCCGGCACGTTGGGCAGGTCGTACTGCACGACATGGCTGACCGCATCGATGTCGATGCCGCGCGCGGCGATGTCGGTGGCCACCAGCACGCGGACCTTGCCGGCCTTGAAGTCGGCCAAAGCGCGCTCGCGCTGGCCCTGGCTCTTGTCGCCGTGGATCGAGGCGGCGTCGACGCTCACCTGCTCCAGGCCCTTGGCGACCCGGTCGGCGCCGCGCTTGGTGCGCGTGAAGACGATGACCCGCTTGAAGCTGGCGTCGTCGAACAGTTCGGCCAAGAGGGCGCGCTTGCGGGATTGCTCCACGAACAGGACGCGCTGGTTGACCTTCTCCACCGTGGTGGCCTGCGGCGTGACCGAGACCTTCAGGGGGTTGGGATTGAGGATTTCGGCGGCCAGTTTCTCGATCTCGGTCGGCCAGGTGGCCGAGAAGAACAGGTTCTGGCGCTGGCGCGGCACGAACTTCACGATCTTGCGGATCGGAACGATGAAGCCCATGTCGAGCATCTGGTCGGCCTCATCGAGGACGAGGATCTCGACGCCTTCCAGGGTCATCGACTTTTCTCCAAGGTGGTCCAGCAGGCGGCCGGGGGTGGCCACCAGCACGTCGACGCCAGGGGCCATGGCGCGCATCTGGCCGCCGTATTTCACGCCGCCGAAGATCACCGCGACGGTGACGCCCATGTGCTTGCCATAGGTCTTGAAGCTCTCGCCGATCTGGCTGGCGAGTTCGCGGGTGGGGGCCAGCACCAGCACGCGGGCGCTGCGGCGGGGGGCCGGTTTCTTGTTCTCGGCCAGGCGATGCAGGATCGGCAGGGCGAAGGCGGCGGTCTTGCCGGTGCCGGTCTGGGCGATGCCCAGCAGGTCGCGGCCGGACATCACGCCGGGGATGGCCTGGGCCTGGATCGGCGTCGGGGTTTCATAGCCCTCATCAGCCAAGGCCTTGAGCAACGGCTTGGCCAGGCCAAGGTCGGTAAATTGAGTCAATGCAGAGTCTTTCGCGTAGGCGCGGCGTGTGGCCCGTCGGGTCCTCCGAGGGTCGCGGCGCGCGGGTCTTTGGGGAAGCGCCCCGCGTGATGGGCGAATCTATGAGATCGTTCTCACTGCGCTCGACAGGCTGGATCCGAAAGAATCTTACTTCTTTGGGACCCCACGCGGCTGGAGCGTCGCTAGCACTCAGGAGGAGCGCAGGGGGCACATCGGGGTTGTGGAGGTTAATGTCAACCCACGCGGTCGGAATAGGCTGGGCGGTTGTATTTTGGACTCAGGCCGTCGAAACGGGTCGACATGACCAAACCCCTGCTCCTGGTGGCCGCCGCCGCCCTGGTCGACACGGACGGCCGGGTGCTGATCTGCCAGCGGCCGGAGGGCAAACAGCTGGCGGGCCTGTGGGAGTTTCCCGGCGGCAAGGTCGAGGCCGGCGAGACCCCGGAAGCCTGTCTGATCCGCGAACTGGACGAGGAACTGGGGATCACCGTGACCACCAGCTGCCTCGCGCCCTTCGTGTTCGCCAGCCACGCGTATGAGAGTTTTCACCTGCTGATGCCGCTGTTCCTGATCCGCCGTTGGGAGGGCGTGGTCATGAATCGCGAGCACAAGGCGATGGCCTGGGTGAAGCCCAACCAGATGGGAGACTACGCGATGCCGCCCGCCGACGCACCGCTGGTGGCGTGGCTCAGGGATTTGATTTGAGGGCGATCCTCCCCCAGGGCGAAGCCCGACAGGGGGAGGCGGCGCGAAGCGCCGGTGGGGGTTGCACCCCGGGCGCCGGGGGCTTGAACCCCCTCACCAGCTTCGCCGGAGCTCCCCCTGGGGGGAGCATCTGAAACCCAACCCGTCAGGGTGATGATCTCGAAGGTGGCCACCACCCGCCCGTCCGCCCCCGCAAACCGCTCCGCATAGATCGCGAAGGTCCGGTCCAGCAGCGTTCGGGTCAGCGGCTTGGGGTGGCGGTCGGCGAGTATGTTGGTCTCGCCCATGGCTCGAAGGTCGGCGAGCAGTTTCAGCGGGTGCTCATAGGTGACGCTGACGGTATCGATGTCCGCCACCGGCTGAACGAAGCCGGCGCGGTCCAAGAGGCCAGCGGCGTCGCGGGCGTCGGCGAACGGCGAGACCCGCGAGCCCGCCCCGCCCAGCAGCTCACTCTCGGCGGCGACCAGCGACTGGCGCAGTTCGGTCAGGGTCACGCCGCCCAGGATCGCGCCCAGGAACAGGCCGTCCGGCTTCAAGGCCCGGCGGATCTGGATCAGGGCGCCGACCACATCATTGGTCCAGTGCAGGCCCAGGATCGAGACGATGAGGTCCAGGCTGGCGTCGGCGAAGGGCAGCCGCTCCTCGTCGGCGACCAGGCGCGGCCCGGCGCGGCCGGCCAGCATCCGCGCCGAGAGGTCCGCCTCGATAAGATGGCCCACCCGGTCCGGCGCCTCGGCCGCCAGCGCCTCACGAAACGCCCCCCGTCGCGCCGAAAGCTCGACGGCCAGCGGAAAGCTGCGCAGGATGGGAGCCAGGCGCTCGGCGATGTCGAGGGCGGCCCGGCGGTGCAGAAAGTCGGCGGCGCTGTAGCCGGGCGCTGAGCGGTCCAGGTGTTTGCGCAGCAGGGCGCGGTCGAAGAGGCGGGGGGGCGAGGCCATGGCGGCGGAAGATGGCGGGTTCCCGCCCGCAATGGAACCGCCCGCGTGGCGACCCAGCGCGCGGACCCAGGCGATCTGGCGCGGCGCCCTGGACCTGTTCTTCCCGCCCCAGGCCCTGGACGGCGGCCCCCGACCGCTGGCGGGCGGCTATTCGGCCGAGGGCTGGAGCCGCATCCGCTTTCTCGACGGTCCAGTCTGCGATGGCTGTGGGACGCCGTTCGAGTTCGATATTGGCGCCCGCTGCGCGGCTTGCCTGGCCAAACCTCGCGCCTTCGACGCCGCCCGCGCCGCCTGTCTCTACGATGAGAATTCCCGCGACCCGATCCTGCAGCTGAAACACGCCGACCGGCTGGACCTGGCGCCGCTGTTCGCCCGCTGGATCTCGCGGGTCGCCCATCCGCTGATCGAGGCGGCGGACGCCATCGCCCCGGTGCCGCTGCATCCGCTGCGACTGCTCAGGCGGCGCTACAACCAGGCCGCCGAGATCGCCAGGCCGCTGTGCGCGCTGACCGGCACGCCCTATCTGCCGGACGCCCTGGTGCGGCGCCGGGCGACCGAAACGCAGGGTGGCAAGTCCGGGTCCGGACGCCGGCGCAATGTGGCCGGCGCCTTCGAGGTTCCCGCCAACCGACGCGCCCGGGTGGCGGGCCTCAGGATCCTGCTGATTGATGATGTTCTGACCACCGGCGCCACCGCCGAAGGCTGCGCCCGGGCCTTGAAGGCGGCCGGCGCCGCCCGCGTCGATTTGGCCGTTGTCGCCAGGGTGCGCGAAGCGGCGGGACTCACCATATAGAGGCTGAAGGACGGGACGCGATGAGTTTGGGGGACGCCATGAGCCAGGTCACCATCTACACCAAGCCCTACTGCCCTTTCTGTGTGCGGGCGCTGGACCTCTTGGAACGCAAGGGCGTCGCCTTTGACGAGATCGAGGCGGGCTTCGACCCCGACAAACGCCAGGAGATGATCCGCCGCTCAGGCCGCGCCACCTTCCCTCAGATCTTCATCGGCGAAACCCACATCGGCGGCTGCGACGAAATGATGGCCCTGGAACGCGCCGGTGAACTGGACCCGATGCTGAAAGCGGCGTGAGGCGGAGCCCTTAATCCCTCCTCCTTGTGGGGAGGGACAGACCGCGCAGCGGTCAGGGTGGGGGAGTCAGGATCAGGCGCCTACTCATGAGTTCTGACCCACACTCCCCCACCCGTCTGGCGCTGCGCGCCATCCACCCTCCCCAAGGCGGGGAGGGATGCGTATGGTGGTGAAATGAAGATTGCCCTGATCCAGACTCGCACGCCGGCCAGCCAGGCCGCCGCTCTGGCCCACATCCTGCCGTTGGTGCGCGAGGCCGCCGCCAGCGGCGCGCGGCTGATTGCGACGCCCGAGGGGACTAACATCCTGCAGAAGGACCGGCCGGCCCTGATGGCCCAGATCACCTCGCAGGACGACGACGCGGTGGTGGTCGGCCTACGCGCGGCGGCCAAGGATCTCGGCGTCTGGATCGATATCGGCTCGGCCCTGGTGCGACGCGACGACGGAAGGTGCGCCAATCGCCAGATCCTGATCCGCCCCGACGGGTCCATCGCCGCCACCTACGACAAACTGCACATGTTCGACGTCGACCTGCCGACCGGTGAGACGGCACGGGAGTCCGAACTATACGAGCCCGGCGACCGGGCGGTGACGGCGGACGTGGACGGCCTGAAGCTGGGCCTGACCATCTGCTATGACCTGCGCTTCCCGGCGCTCTATCGGGCCCTGGCGCTGGCCGGGGCGCAGGTGATGACCATCCCCTCCGCCTTCACTCGCCCGACCGGTGCGGCGCACTGGGAGGTGCTGATGCGGGCCAGGGCCATTGAGACCGGCAGCTACATCCTGGCCGCCGCCCAGGGCGGGTTGCACGAGGATCGGCGCGGCACCTGGGGCCATTCGCTGGTGGTGGGGCCGTGGGGCGAGATCATCGGTGCGCTTGACCACGATGAGCCGGGCGTGCTTGTGACCGACCTCGACCCCGCCGCGCCTGGCAAGGCCCGCGCGGCCATCCCGGCGCTGGTCAATGCCCGCGCGTTCACAGGTCCCTGACCCCCCAAGATGCCTAAGCCCCCACATATCGCGCGATGATCCGCTACGCCCTCACCTGCGACCACGACCATGAGTTTGAAGGCTGGTTCGGCGCGTCGGGCGACTTCGACGACCAGCAGGCGCGCGGCCTGATCGACTGCCCGGTCTGCGGCTCGAAAGCCGTGCGCAAACAGATCATGGCCCCCGCCGTCGCCGGCACCCGCCGCACCCGCCAGGACACCTCGCCCGCCCAGATGCAGGCAATGATGCTGGAAGCCGCCGGCCGCATCCGCGCCCACGTCCAGGAAAACTTCGACGACGTCGGCGACACCTTTGCTCGCGAAGCCCGCGCTATCCACGAAGGCCAGGCCGAAGAACGCGGCATCTACGGCCAGGCGACCCCCAAGGAAGTGCGCGCCCTGGTCGAAGACGGCGTGCCCGTCGCGCCCCTGCCCCCGGAACCGGTGAAGAAGACCGAGCTCAACTGAGCGGTGATCGACCCTTGTGTGGCGCATCTGCCACACTACATCGGGGTCAGCCTGGAACCGCGCCCGGCAGGGGCGGTTGTTGGTGTTCCGCCTTCAAGGGGACCGCATGAACATTGAGAGCTATTCCGACCGCGCCAAGCAGGCGGTCCAGTCGGCCCAGAGCCTGGCGCTGGCGCGCCGGCATCAGCAGCTGGCGCCCGAGCATATCCTGAAGATCCTGCTGGAGGAGAAGGACGGCCTGTCGCGGGCGCTGATTGAGAGCGCTGGCGGACGGCCCGATGCGGCCGACGCGGCCACCGAAGCGGCGCTGGGCAAGATGCCCAAGGTCGAGGGCGGCTCGGGCCAGCTCTATATGAAGCCGGAGACGGCCAGGGTGTTCGCCGAGGCCGAGGCCGGCGCCAAGAGCGCGGGCGACGCCTTTGTCACCACCGAGCGGCTGCTGATCGCCCTGGCCAAGGAAGGCGGCGAGGCGGCGGCGATCCTGAAGGCGGCCGGAGCGAGCCCCAAGGGTCTGGAAGACGCCGCTGTGGCGGTGCGCAAGGGCCGCACGGCGGACTCCGCCTCGGCTGAAGAGGGCTATGATGCGCTGAAGCGCTATGCCCGCGACCTGACCCAGGCGGCGCGCGACGGCAAGCTGGACCCGGTGATCGGCCGCGATGAGGAAATCCGCCGCACCATCCAGGTGCTGAGCCGGCGCACCAAGAACAATCCCGTGCTGATCGGCGAGCCTGGCGTCGGCAAGACCGCCATCGTCGAAGGCCTGGCGCTGCGCATCGTCAATGGCGATGTGCCGGAGGGCCTGAAGGACAAGAAGCTGTTGTCGCTGGACATGGGCTCGCTGATCGCCGGGGCGAAATACCGGGGCGAGTTCGAAGAGCGTTTGAAGGCGGTGCTGAACGAGGTCACCGCCGCCGAGGGCCAAATCATCCTGTTCATCGACGAGATGCACACCCTGGTCGGGGCCGGCAAGGGCGAGGGCGCCATGGACGCCTCGAACCTCTTGAAGCCTGCCCTGGCGCGCGGCGAACTGCACTGCGTGGGCGCAACGACGCTGGATGAGTATCGCAAGAACGTCGAGAAGGACGCCGCCCTGGCGCGGCGCTTTCAGCCGGTGTTCGTCGGCGAGCCGACGGTGGAGGACACCGTCTCGATCCTGCGCGGCCTTAAGGAGAAGTATGAGGTGCACCACGGGGTGCGCATTTCCGACAGCGCCATTGTCGCGGCCGCCACGCTCTCCAACCGCTACATCGCTGACCGATTTCTGCCCGACAAGGCCATCGACCTGATGGACGAGGCGGCCAGCCGGGTGCGCATGGCGGTGGATTCCAAGCCCGAGGAGCTGGACGAGATCGACCGCCGTGTCGTGCAGCTGAAAATCGAGCGCGAGGCGCTGTCGAAAGAGACGGACGCCGCCTCCAAGGCCCGGCTGGAGAAGCTGGAGGAGGAACTGGATGATCTGGAGGGCCAGTCCGCCGAGATGACCGCCCGCTGGCGGGCCGAGAAGGACAAGGTCTCAGCCGCCGCCCAGAGCCGTGAAGCGCTGGATCGCCTGCGGGCCGAACTGGTCAGCGCCCAACGGCGCGGCGATCTGCAGCGCGCCTCCGAGATCGCCTATGGCGAGATCCCCGGGCTTGAGAAGCGCCTGGCCGAGGCTGAGGCCGCCGAGAACGGGGCCGACGCCATGACGCCGGAGGTGGTCGACGCCGAACAGATCGCCGCCGTGGTCTCACGCTGGACCGGGGTGCCGGTCGAAAAGATGCTGGAGGGCGAGCGCGACAAGCTGCTGCGCATGGAGGACGGCCTGCGCAAGCGCGTGGTCGGCCAGGAGGAGGCGCTGGCCGCAGTTTCCGACGCCGTGCGCCGCGCGCGGGCCGGCCTGAAGGACCCCGGCCGGCCCATCGGCTCGTTCCTGTTCCTGGGCCCCACCGGCGTTGGCAAGACCGAGCTGACCAAGGCGCTGGCGGAGTTCATGTTCGACGATGAGCACGCCATCACCCGCCTGGACATGAGCGAGTACATGGAGAAGCACTCGGTCAGCCGGATGATCGGGGCCCCTCCCGGCTATGTCGGCTATGACGAGGGCGGGGCGCTGACCGAGAGCGTGCGCCGCCGGCCCTATCAGGTGGTGCTGTTCGACGAGGTGGAGAAGGCCCATCCCGATGTGTTCAACATCCTGCTGCAGGTGCTGGACGACGGGCGGCTGACGGATGGCCAGGGCCGGACGGTGGATTTCCGCAACACCCTGATCATCATGACCTCGAACATGGGCTCGGAATTCCTGGCGGCGCTGGGCGACGGCGAAGACGTTGAGGCGGCCCGGCCTGGGGTGATGGAGGCGGTCCGCCGCCACTTCCGGCCGGAGTTCCTCAATCGCCTGGACGAGATCATCCTGTTCAAGCGGCTTGGCCGCAGCGACATGGATTCCATCGTCAAGATCCAGCTGCAACGCCTGGAGGCCCTGCTGGCCGACCGCCGGATGGCCATCGCGCTCGACGCCTCAGCCCTGCACTGGCTGGGCGAGCGGGGCTATGATCCGGTCTATGGCGCCCGGCCGCTGAAGCGGGTGATCCAGAAGGAACTGATCGACCCCATCGCCCGTCAACTGCTGGCCGGCGAGCTGGAGGACGGCGCGGTCATCGCGGTCCATGGGTCGGGAGAGGGGTTGGAGATCGGGCGGGCGAAGGTGCACTGAAAAGTTCCTCCCCCGCGTGGGGGAGGTGGTCCGCAGGACCGGAGGGGGCTTCCACTCAGATGGGAGATTTGGCGCCCAGGACTCTCCGGAAGGCCGTCGGCCGGGAGGTCTGAGCGGAAGCCCCCTCAGTCGCTTCGCGACAGCTCCCCCGGCGGGGGAGCAACTCGCTCCCGCTCACTCCACCGTCACGGACTTGGCCAAATTCCGCGGCTGATCGACGTCGGCGCCCTTCAGGACCGCCACGTGATAGGCCAGCAGCTGGATCGGTGAGGCCATCACCAGCGGCGCGATCAGCGGATCGCAGCGCGGGGCGGTGACCACCACGCGGGCGCCGGCCGGAGCGTGTTTCTCGCCCTCGGGATCGGTGATGAACACCACCTGGCCGCCGCGCGCCATCACCTCGCTCATGTTCGAGGCCGACTTCTCGAAATAGCTGTCATAGGGGGCCAGGATGACGATCGGGGTCTGCTCATCGACCAGAGCGATGGGGCCATGCTTCAGTTCGCCGGCGGCATAGCCCTCGGCGTGGATATAGCTGATTTCCTTGAGTTTCAGAGCCCCTTCCAAGGCCAGCGGGAACATCGGTCCGCGCCCCAGGAACAGCACGTCGCGGGCCTTGGCGACCTCGGCGGCGATGGCGCGAATGGCGTCCTCCTGGTTGATCGACTCGGCGATCAGCCGGGGCGCTTCCAGCATCACCCGCACCAACCGCCGCTCTTCAGCGTCATCGATCCGCCCGCGCGCCCGGGCGGCGGCGACCGCCAGGGCGGTCAGAACGCTGACCTGCGCCGTGAAAGCCTTGGTCGAGGCGACGCCGATTTCGACGCCACAATGGATCGGCCAGACGACGTCGACCTCGCGGGCCATGGTCGAGCCCACAGCGTTGACCACGGCGGCGCTCTTCATGCCCTTGGCCTGGCAGTACCGCAGCGCCGCCAGGGTGTCGGCGGTCTCGCCGGACTGGGAGATGGCGATCACCAGCGAGTCTGAGCGCAGGGCCGGTTCGCGATAGCGGAACTCCGAGGCCACCTCGACGTCCACCGGCAAGTCGGCCAGCTGTTCGATCAGGTACTTGCCCAGCATGCCGGCATAGTAGGCGGTGCCGCAGGCGACGATCTGGATCCGCTCCAATGCGGCGAAGTCGACCCCGCCCGGAATAGAGGCGCGGTCGGTCAGGGCGTCTACATAGGCGGCGACGGTGCGTTGGACCCCCTCAGGCTGGTCATGGATCTCCTTTTCCATGAAGTGTCGGTAGTTGCCTTTTTCCATCAGGGTGGCGGACTGGGGCACGGTCTGAACCGCCCGCTCGACGGCGCGGCCTTCGGCGTCGAACACCCGAGCGGTACGGTGGTCGATGGCCACATAGTCACCGTCTTCCAGATAGGCGATGCGGTTGGTGAACGGCCCCACCGCCAGGGCGTCGGAGCCCAGGAACATCTCGCCGTCGCCATAGCCGACCACCAGCGGCGGCCCGCGCCGGGCGCCCATCAACAGCTCGTCCTGGCCCTCGACCATCACCACCAGGGCAAAGGCGCCGCGCAGCTGGTCCAAGGTGGCCTTGAAGGCGTCCAGCGGCGATTTTCCGGCCAGCTCGGCGTCCAGCAGCTGCGCCACCACCTCAGTGTCGGTGTCGGTGGCGAAGGATCGGCCCTGGGCGGTCAGCGCCGCCTTGAGCTCTGCGAAGTTCTCGATGATGCCGTTGTGCACCAGCACGACGCGGCCGGCCTGGTGCGGGTGGGCGTTGCCCTCGGTGGGCGGCCCGTGTGTGGCCCAGCGTGTGTGGCCGATCCCGACCGTGGCGCTCAAGGGATGGTTCGCAAGCACGGCTTCCAGGTTCTTCAGCTTGCCCGCAGCCCGCCGCCGTTCGATGTGCCCACCGACCACGCCGGCGATCCCGGCCGAGTCATAGCCGCGATACTCCAGGCGCCTCAGGCTCTCGATCAATCGGTCCTGGACCGGGGCGACGCCCACGATCCCGATGATGCCGCACATGTGGCCCAGACCTTCTTTATGCTAGACGCGACTCAGGGTGGCCGCGACGGCCTGATGCGGCTTTAGCATCGGCTTAGTTCGCGTCGACTAAATCTGGGTTTCGGAACGTTTCGAGAGCCTTCCATGAGCAAACGCGTCTATTTCGGCACCGACGGCATTCGCGGTCAGGCCAACAGCCATCCGATGACGGCGGAAGTCGCCTTGCGGGTCGGGCTAGCGGCCGGCAAGCTGTTCATGTCGCAGGACGAGCGGCGGCACCTGGTGGTGATCGGCAAGGACACGCGCCTTTCCGGCTACATGGTCGAGCCGGCCCTGGTGGCGGGGTTCGCCAGTGTCGGCATGGACGTGCGCCTACTGGGTCCAATGCCGACGCCCGGCGTGGCGATGATGACCCGCAGCCTCAGGGCCGACCTGGGCGTGATGATCTCGGCCTCGCACAATCCCTACACTGACAACGGCATCAAGCTGTTCGGCCCGGACGGCTACAAGCTGTCGGACGAACGTGAACTGGAAATCGAGGCGCTGATGGATCAGGGCCTTGCCGAGGGCTTGGCCCCGCCAACCCAGTTGGGCCGCGTTGCGCGCGTCGATGACAGCCAGGCGCGCTATGTGGAAATCGCCAAGGCCACCTTCCCGCGCCGACTCAGCCTGGCGGGCCTTCGCGTGGTGATCGATTGCGCCAATGGCGCGGCCTACAAGGTGGCGCCGGTCGTTCTGTACGAACTGGGCGCCGAGATCATTAAGGTCGGCGTCGATCCCAACGGCACCAACATCAACGAGGAATGCGGCTCGACCCACCCCGAAGCCATGGTGCGGGCCGTCAAGGAGTTCCGCGCCGACATTGGCATTGCCCTGGACGGCGACGCCGACCGGCTGGTGATCTGCGATGAACGCGGCCAGATCGTTGATGGCGACCAGATCATGGCGCTGATCGCCGCCGACTGGGCGCGGCAGGGCAAGCTGCGCGGCGGCGGCGTGGTGGCGACCGTCTATTCCAATCTGGGTCTGGAACGCTTTCTGGCCGAGCAGGGCCTAAAGCTGGAGCGCACAGCGGTCGGCGATCGGGCGGTGATGATGCGAATGCGGTCCGGCGACTTCAATGTCGGCGGCGAGCAGTCGGGCCACATAATTCTGTCGGACTTCTCTACCACCGGGGACGGCCTGATCTCGGCCTTGCAGGTCTTGGCCGTGCTGAAGCAGTCCGATCAACCGATGAGCGCCCTGGCGCGTCAGTTCGAGCCGGTGCCGCAGCGACTGGAGAACGTGCGCTTTGCGTCTGGCAGGCCGCTGGAGAATGAGCAGGTTAAGGCGGTGCTCGCCGACGCCGAGCAGCGCCTGAACGGCTCGGGCCGCCTGCTGGTGCGGGCTTCGGGGACCGAACCGCTGATTCGCATCATGGCTGAAGGTGACGACGCCGCTCTGGTCAATCAGGTGGTCCGGGAAATCGCCGGCGCGGTGAAGAAAGCGGCGGCGTGAAGCCGAAGGGGCTCGGCCTGGTCGCGAAATTTCCTCTATTCAATCACTGTGGCTTGTGTCAGCTTTGTTACATCCAGGGGGCTTGATCTGTCTGGATGAACGAGAAACCAAGGGCTGGAGGACCTATGCGACGCGGACTCGCTCTTCGCGATACGGCGCGGCCGATGGTGCGAACCGCCCGTTCGATCGCTTGTCTCGCCTTTGTTGCGGCCTTGGCGCTAGCCTTCTGGATCGGCGCCGCCTGGATCGTCGAAGCGTTCGTCAGGCTCAACAGCTAGGTCCGCCGATCGCGCCTAAAGCCGGCCGATGCTGGAGTATTCGAAGCCCAGTGCGCGCATGTCCGCAGGCTTGTAGATGTTGCGCAGGTCGACCAGCACCGGCTTTTTCATCAGGCTCTTGATGCGGTCAAAGTCCAGCGCCCGGAACTGATCCCATTCGGTGATGATCACCAGCACGTCGGCGCCGGCGGCGACCGCATAGGGATCGTCCTTGAAGTCCACGCCTTCCAGCATGTGGCGAGCTTCGTGGCCCTCGGGATCGAAGGCCTGGACCTGGGCGCCCTTGTCCTGCAACGCCGGCACGATGGCCAGCGCCGGGGCGTCGCGCATGTCGTCGGTGTTGGGCTTGAAGGTCAGTCCCAGCACGCCCACCGTCTTGCCGGTGAGGTCGCCGTCGAACATCCGGATGACCTTGCGCGCCATCGCCCGCTTGCGCTCGTCATTGACCTTGACCGTGGTCTCCACCAGTTCGACCGGCGAGCCATAGTCACGGGCTGTGCGGACCAGGGCCAGAGTGTCTTTCGGAAAGCAGGAACCGCCATAGCCGGGGCCGGCGTTCAGGAACTTGCTGCCGATTCGGCCGTCCAGGCCGATGCCCTTGGCCACCTGTTGCACGTCGGCGCCCACCGCTTCGCAGAGGTCAGCGATCTCATTGATGTAGGTGATCTTCAGCGCCAGGAAGGCGTTGGCGGCATATTTGATCAGTTCTGAGGTGCGCCGGCCGGTGAAGACGATGGGCGTCTCGTTCAGATAGAGCGGCCGATAAAGCTCACGCATCACCGCCTGGGCGCGCGGCTCCTCGGTGCCGACAACGACCCGGTCGGGGCGCTTGAAATCCTCGATGGCCGCGCCTTCGCGTAGGAACTCAGGGTTCGACACCACGGCGACGTCGGCGTCGGGCCGCACGCGCTTGAAGATGCTTTCGATCTCGTCGCCGGTGCCGACCGGGACGGTGGATTTGGTGACCACGACGGTAAAGCCGTCGACGTAGCCGGCGATCTCTTCGGCCGCCGCATAGACATAGCTGAGGTCGGCATGGCCATCGCCGCGCCGCGACGGGGTGCCGACGCCGATGAACACCGCGTCGGCCTCGCGCACCGCCTTGGCGGCGTCGGTGGCGAAGAACAGCCGGCCGGCCTTGACGTTCTGGGCGACCAGCAGTTCCAGTCCGGGTTCATAGATCGGGATGCCGCCGGTCTGTAGCTTTTCGATTTTGGACGCGTCTTTGTCGATGCAGGTGACGGTGTGTCCGAAGTCGGCGAAGCAAGCGCCGCTGACCAGGCCCACATAGCCGGTGCCGATCATCGCAACACGCATGAACTACCCCCAATAAGATACAGGCCGCCGTCGATGCGGCACAATGATTGTGCGCTGCAGCAAAATACGCGCCGCGTCGCGTCAGATTTCCTGATTGTAGGCGCCGACCTGTGGATATTTCGCCAATCTGGGCTTCACTTCCTCGCGGAACAGGGCGCGCATGTCGGCGTCGCTGGCCATACTTTCGACCACCACGACAATTTCCGGCTTGTTGGACGAGGCCCGCACCAGCACCCAGGACCCGTCCTCCAGGGCGACTCGCACGCCGTTGACGGTGATCAGATCGACGATCTTGCGTCCGAGGATCTTGCCCCCGGCGTCGCGCAGTGCGGTGTATTCAGCCACCACCTTGTCGACTAGGCCGTACTTCTCTTCGTCCGGGACGTGCGGGCTCATGGTCAGCGAGGTGTAGGCGAGCGGCAGCGCCTTCTTCAGGTCCGAGAGCTTCTTGCCCGGGTTGCGGTCCAGCATCGCCAGGATCGCGGCGGCGGCGATCAGGCCGTCGTCATAGCCGCGCCCGATTGGCGGGTTCATGAAGAAGTGGCCGCTCTTTTCGAACCCAGCCAGTGCACCCAACTCGGCGGTCTTGCGCTTAATGTAGGAGTGGCCGGTCTTCCAGTAGACGGTGTTGGCGCCGTTGGCCTTCAGCACCTCGTCGGTGGCGAACAGGCCGGTCGACTTCACATCGACGACAAAGGTCGCATCCTTGTGCAGATAGGACAGGTCACGGGCCAGCATCAGACCGATCTTGTCGGCGAAGATCTCCTCGCCCTCGTCGTCGACCACGCCGCAGCGGTCGCCGTCGCCGTCGAAGCCCAGCGCCAGATCGGCGCCGTGGATTTTCACCGCCTCGGCCATCGCATGCAGCATGATGCTGTCTTCGGGATTGGGATTGTACCTGGGGAAGGTCCAGTCCAGTTCGCAGTCCATCTCGATGACCACAGCCACGCCCATGTCGCGCAGGGCGCGCGGCGCGAAGGCGCCGGCGGTGCCATTGCCACAGGCCGCCACCACGGTCAGCGGCCGCTGGATCGACACCCGCGAGGCCGCATCAGCGATATAGCGTTCCGCAACCCCGGCGACATGGGTCAGCGAGCCGCCCGGCCGGCCCGTCCACTTGCCGGCCAGCACGATATCCTTGAGCCGGCCCATCTCCTCAGGCCCGAACGTCAGCGGCCGCTGGGCGCCCATCTTGACGCCCGTCCAACCGTTCTCATTGTGGCTGGCGGTGACCATGGCGACGCAGGGCGCATCGAGGTCGAACTGGGCGAAATAGGCCATCGGTGAGACCGCCAGACCGATATCCAGCACCTCGCAGCCTGCGGACAGCAGCCCGAGGGTCAGGGCCTGTTTGATCGACAGGGAGTAGGCGCGGTAGTCATGGCCGATCACGATCCGCTTCTGACCCATCTCGTGGATCAGGGTTCCGAGGCCCAGACCCAGGGCCTGGATGCCCAACAGATTGATATCCGGCCCGAACAGCCAGCGCGCGTCATACTCCCGAAAGCCGGTGACCTTCACCAGGGCCTGGTTCTCATAGTCATAGGTGTTGGCGACCAGATCGGCGCGCGGCGCGGACAGCATCAGGAACTCCGTAGGTAGCGAACCACGCCATAACGCCTAGGCCCCACTGAAGGCTTAACAGTGACAGAGGTTCCCATGCGTCAGACTTGGTGTGATCCCGGTTGACCGAGGCGGCCCAGGCTCGTTCAGTAGCGCCAACAGGCGCTCAAGATGCGCCGCCACGGAAGAGGGAGTCCCATGGCCGTCAAAAAGTTCCCAGTCGAGGCCACGCATATCCTGATGTTCGCGCGCTCTATCGGTGATGAGAACGTCGTCTACACCGACGCCGATGCGGCGAAGGGCACAGAAGCCGGCGGCATCATTGCCCCGCCCACCTTCGTCCAGGCCAGCGCTCAGTTCGATCCCAGCTATGTGTTGCGGCCCAAGCCCGGCCAGGCGTGGTTCGGGTCCGGCAAGAACGCCACGGGCGTGGTGCGTGCGCCCGGCGGCGGGGCAGGCGGCGGCAACGGCGGCGGTCTGCATGCCGAACAGCACTATGAGTACCACCGCCCGCTCCGTGCCGGCGATGTGCTGACCGCCACCACCCTGCCCGGCAAGACCTGGGAGAAGGAAGGCCGCCGATCCGGCAAGCTCGTCTTCTCTGAATCCGTCACCGAGTACCGCGACCAGAAGGGCGAACTGGTCGTCACCGCGCGCGGCGTCGGCGTGCGCACCGAACGCCCCGTCGAACAGGCTTAGGAGGACCGGCCATGGCGCTCAGCGCAAGCAAGCTCAAGGTGGGCGATGTCCACACCGCCCGGCTGGTCGATGACCTCAGCCGCACCCAGATCGTCCAGTATGCGGGCGCTTCGGGCGACTACAATCCGCTGCACTCCGATGAGGTGTTCACCACCCAGGTGGCCGGCTATCCCAGCGTCTTCGCCCACGGCATGCTGACCATGGGCATGACCGGCAAGATGCTGACCGACTATGTGGGCGACACGCGGCTGACCAAATACGGCGTTCGCTTCACCAGCCAGGTCTGGCCGGGGGATGCGCTCGACTCCAAAGCGACGGTGACCGCGATCACCGAGCGTGACGGGGCCAAGTTCGTCGAACTGGAGGTCTCGACCACCAACCAGAAGGGCGTGGAGGTGGTGAGCGGCTACGCTGAGGCGCGGATCGATCCCTAGGGAATCGTTGCTTCAGGCGTTGCCGGAGTCCTCGTGGGGATCAAAAGCTGAGGCTGGCGCGTCGCCGGCCTTTGGGCCGGGGCCACCGCGCCGCCAACGCCCCCAGCTCTTTCCTCCGCCGAGGCGCACGGCTGTCCAGATGGCGGTCCTGGTCACGGCGCCAATACCGCGATCATCCATGGCCTCGCGGAAAATGTCATCGGCCTCGCGGCGATCATAGGGTGTCGCCCGCGCCACGCCACGGCGCTTGAACCAGATCCCGTCGCCCTGGGTGAAGTAGAGAAAATCGTGAATCGCGGCGGCTTTGACCCACGGCCCGTCCGGCGGATAGATCGACCAGACGGCGCGCGGGATCGACGCGAGGTCGGTTACGAAGCCCTTTGGCACCGTGATCCGGTCGCGCGCCGCGCCGGCCTCATAGGTCAGTTCTTCCCCGATGGCCCAAAGCGAACGCCCCGCACGGATTGACGGATGCGTGCGGTTGTCCAGCAGCACCAATCTGAGTTTTCCGGTGAATCGCGACATCAACAGCCCCTCGCGCACTTGGTGCATGGGTGTACTTCAATCCCCGGGGAAAGCCGGTCAAGTCCGCGAGCGACGCGACGCGTCGCTACATCACCCCGGCCCGCAACAGGTCGTGCACATGCAGGATGCCCAACGGCCGGCCGTCCTCGACGACGAAGAGGACGGTCACGGCCGGAGCGGGGTCGCTCATCAGCGCGAGGGCTTCGGCGGCCAGCATGGTTGGCGGCGCCGTCTTCCTTGGTCCGGCGGTCATTACCTCGCCGGCGGTGTGATCCATCAGGCCATCGATGTGGCGGCGCAGGTCGCCGTCGGTGATGGCGCCGATCAGCTGACCGTCCGGGCCGGTGACACCGACAATCCCCCAGCGCTTTTCGCTCATCACCAGCAGGGCTTGGCGCATTGGCGTTCCCGCGCCCACCAGCGGCAGTTCGTCCCGTCCATGCATCAAGTCGGCCACCGTCCGCAGCTGAGCGCCCAGCTTGCCGCCGGGATGCAGCACGCCGAAGTCCTGCGGCCGGAACCCGCGCCGTTCCATCAGCGCCACCGCCAGCGCATCGCCCAGCGCCATCTGAAGAGTGGTCGAGGTGGTTGGCGCATTGACGGCGTCGGCCGCCTCTGGCGCGTCCGGCAGGACGAGCACGAGGCTGGCCGCGCGGCCCAGGGCGCTGGCGGGTGCGACGGTCATGGCGATCAGCGGGATCGCGAAGCGCTTGGCATAGGCGATCAGGTCGGCCAGTTCGCGCGTCTCGCCGGTCTTTGACAGCGCCAGGATCACATCGCCGGCGCCGATCATGCCCAGGTCGCCATGGCTGGCTTCGCTGGGGTGGACGAACAGCGCCGCCGAGCCGGTGGAGGCCAGGGTTGCGGCGATCTTGCGCGCCACATGGCCGGATTTGCCCATGCCCGTGCAGACGATCCGACCCTTGGCTGCGAACAGGGCTTCCACGGCTTCGGTGAAGGCACCGTCCAAACTGGCGGCGAGGCGGCCAAGGGCTTCGGCCTCTGTTTCCAGCACGCGGCGCCCGACGGCGATGGGGTCCGATGTGCTCATTGGGCGGGGGCGATCGCCTGGGTCTGGATATTCCGCACCGCCTCGCGCGCCTGGTTCACGCGGCGCTGGGCGGCCTCGGTCTCGCGACGCATGGCGGCCTGAACCTCGGGGGTCTGCTGAACCGGCGTGTGGCCGAAGGGCGCAGGCGAGCGCGCGCCGAGCCCCTGCGGCCAGACGAGCGCCAAGGCCACCGCGGCGATCGCCATCAGTGCTAGCGCCGGCAAGAAGAGACGGTCGAGCATTTCCCCTCCATAGCCGAAGCCCGCGCTCGCGGCCAACCGGGGCGACTTGATCGCGCCGGCCTGGCGCCTTAGCCCGTGGCGACACCTAGAGCGTGACAGCTTCAAGTGGATACCGGCTGAAACGCCCGTCACGCTCTAAATATTTGAAGATAGACCCTTATTGTCCGTTTCAGGTGATTTCACCTGAAACGGTAAGGGTCTAGCCACCCGGAGCTTCGCCCTTGCCCACCCTGATCCTACTGCGTCACGGCCAGAGCCAATGGAACCTGGAAGACCGCTTCACCGGCTGGGTGGATGTGGACCTGACGCCACAGGGCGAGGCGGAGGCTCTCAAGGGCGGCGACCTCATCAAGGCCGCCGGCCTCAACATCGATCGCTGCTTCACCTCGGTGCTGACCCGCGCGATCCGCACCTCGTGGCTGGCCTTGCATACGGCCGGACAGGTGTTTGTGCCGGAAATCAAGGACTGGCGGCTCAATGAGCGGCACTACGGCGCCCTAACGGGCCTCGACAAGGCCGAGACGGCGGCCAAACACGGCGCCGAGCAGGTCAAGGTCTGGCGCCGG
>JAYTFM010000002.1:0-4496 GCA_043734425.1 Alphaproteobacteria bacterium | reverse complement strand
TCGGATCGTCGCTGTTCGGCATTGCCGAGGGCTCGGTGGTCGTCGAGGTCGATGCCAAGAATGCCAAGATCACCGTCCCCATCGGGACGGGCTCCATCTTCGGCGAGGTGGGCCTGATCTCCGGTCGGCGACGCGGCGCAACGATCCGCGCGGCCAAGGACTGCATCTGTGTGGAAATCCCGCGCACCGCGGCCCTGAAGCTGATGGCCCAGGTGGCTGAAGCCCGCGAGGCGGTGAACCGCATCACCACCGAGCGGCAGATCCTGCAGATCTTCAAGTCAGGGCTCGCGCCCTCCGACCTCAAGGACGTGCTGGACGCCTCGGAAATCAAGGAGATCCGCCCCGGCCAGGCGATCATGACCGAGGGCGATACCGACGACGACCTCTACATCATCCGCTCCGGCTCAATGGTCGTGGAGAAGATGATCGGCGGAAAGCCGGTGTTCCTGTCCTACGTCCCGGCCGGCTCCTATTCCGGCGAGATGGCGATGATCGACGGGGGCGCACGCACCGCCACGGTGAAGGCCGCCATCCGCTCCCAGGTCGTGCGGCTGCCCGGCGAGCCGTTCCGCAAGCTGCTGGCCGCCAAACCCGAGCTCGCCGCCAAGATGCGCGCCGACATGGCCTCGCGGAAGAAGGTCAATGCCTTCGTGGAATCGCAGAAGGACAATTTCGGCGGCGTGGTCGACATGTATTCGTCCGTCGCCAGCTTCCTGATCGATCAGGGAATCGGCGAGGCGACCGACGTGCTGCTGATCGACGAGACGCTCTGCGTTGGCTGCGACAACTGCGAGAAGGCCTGCGCCGACAGCCACGAGGGCCTGTCCCGGCTGAACCGCGAGGCCGGCAAGACCTATGCGAAGATCCATGTGCCAACCTCCTGCCGGCACTGCGAACACCCCTATTGCATGACCGACTGCCCGCCCAACGCGATCCAGCGCGGGCCGGACGGCGAGGTATTCATCTCCGACGCCTGCATCGGCTGCGGCAACTGCCAGCGCAACTGCCCCTACGACGTGATCCAGATGGACAAGCCGCCGCCGGAAAAGCCCAGCCTGCTGTCGTGGATGCTATTCGGCAAAGGCCCCGGCCCCGGCGAGCCCGACAAGGCCTGGCGCGAAAAACAGCCCAAGGGCGACGTCGAAAAAGCCAAGGTCGCCATCAAGTGCGACATGTGCAGCGGCAAGAAGGGCGGACCGGCCTGCGTGCGCGCCTGCCCGACCGGGGCCGCGATCCGCGTATCGCCCGAGGATTTCCTGTCGGTGGCGCTGTTGGAACGCGGGCGAGACTGACCCTTGGCTGGTGAAAAGCGTCAAACACAGAGGCGAAGGCGCTCGACGCACGAGAGCTTCCTGATCTATCGCGGCTTCCTGTTCCTCAAGGTCGCGACAGTGGTCTGCCTCGCCCTGATCGCCGCCTATTTCTTCCAGGACGCCAGGCCGCGGCCGAGCGGCGGCAGCCCGCTGGGGTATTTCCTGGGCACGCTCGGCGCGTTGCTGATCGTCTGGCTGGCGCTGCTGGGCTGGCGCAAGCGCGCGGTCAGCGACACCTACTATTCTCTGAAGGCCTGGGTGTCCGCCCACGTCTATCTGGGCCTCTCGCTGACCGTGATCGCCACGCTGCACACTGGCTTCCAGTTCGGCTGGAACGTGCACACGCTCGCCTACGGGCTGATGCTGCTGGTGATCGCTTCGGGCGCGGTCGGCGTGTGGGCCTATGTCGTGCTGCCCAACGCGCTCAGCGACAACCGCGGCGAGACCACGCGCAAACAGATGCTGGCCGAGATTCAATCGCTGGACGAGTTGATCCAGGAGGCCGCCCAGCCCTTCCCGCGCGACACCGCCGCCGTCGTGCGCCAGTCGCTCGAGCACACCGATATCGGCGGCGGGTTCTGGCAGCGATTGTCCGGCAGGTATCCGAACTGCCCCACGACCAAGGCGCTGCGCGGTCTCGAAGCGCTGGCCCGGGCCGCGCCCGCCGATCAGGCCGAGCCGCTGGCCCAGGTGCAGGCGCTGCTGATGCGCAAAGTGGACGCGCTGGCCCTGGCGCGGCGGCAGATCCACATCACAGCGCTTTTGGAAGCCTGGCTATTCGTGCACGTTCCCGCCACCTTCGCCCTGCTGGCTGCGCTGACCGCGCACATCGCCAGCGTATTCCTCTACTGGTGAGATGACCCAAGCGATCACCCTTCGCCTGATCACCCGCCAGGCCAGTGGCGGAGAGATCATCCGTACACGCCAAGTCGATGGCGCGGAGGCGATGATCGGGCGCGCGCCCAACTGCGACATCTATCTGCCGGACCTCGCGGTCGACCCCGAGCACGCCATGCTGCGGGTCACCGGCCAGGACCGGGTGACCGTAGAATCGCTGACCGGCCAGCCGTTCACGGCCGACGGCAAGTCGACGCTGAAGGCCGATCTGGACGTCACCCGGGCCCCGATGGTCACCTTCGGCTCCTTCGATCTCGTGCTTGGACGCGGCGCCGAAGGCGACATCGTGGTCACCGTAAACCGCAAGGAGCAGGCCGGCGCCGGCAGCGTCGGCCTGTTCTCGCTGAAGGCCGCCCTGTTCGGCCGCCGCCGGGTGGCCTGGACGCTGGGTCTGGCGATCATGGCGCTCTGCCTGATCCTGCCGTTGGCTGGCGCCTCGTACCTGAAGCACACCCGCATCCATCCCGATCAACAATGGTCCAGCGGCCCGCTCTCCAAGGCTCACGAGTTCCTGGAGAACGACTGCCAATCCTGCCACCAGGCCAAGTTCGTGGCGGTGCGCGACGAGGCGTGCCTGGCCTGCCACAAGACCACCGCCACCCCGGACGCGACGCTGAAGCTGAACGCCAGCCTGAAGGCGCGGGGCAGCCCGTTCATCCCGCGGCTGATCGACGACCACGCCGTCCACGACCGGCTGTTGCGCGGCACGCCGCTGCCGCCATCGTTCGGCGGCAAGGCCATGACGCTGGTTGGCAAGGCGTTCAATCACCCGAACGACCGCTGCGCCAGCTGCCACCTGGAGCACACCAAACCCGCCGGGCCGACCGCCAGCGCCGAGCGCCCGCAGCGCCCGACGCTGGTGGTGACCAATGACTGCGCGAGCTGCCACGCCAAGCTGAAGATGCGGCTGGCCGACACCACCCTGATCGACACGCCCGACTGGGGTCATCACCCGGCCTTCCGGCCGCTCGTCACCACGGCGGCCGGGCCGCGCCCGCAGTTCGAGCGCATCGCACTGAGCGCCAAGCCGCAGGAACGCTCGGGCCTGATCTTCTCCCACCGCCAGCACCTGGATTCGGCCGGCGGCGTGGCGCGGATGGGCCTGCAGCTTGGGGCGGCCAAGGGCTATGGCGGCGCGCTGGCCTGCAACTCATGCCACCACCCCCAGCCGGGCGGCTCGCAGTGGCAACCGATCGAAATGGAGCGTGACTGCGGCGCCTGTCACTCGCTGGCCTTCACGGCCGGCGGCGGCGAGGCGAGCCTGCTGCCGCACGGCGACGCGAAGAAGGTGATGGCCAAGCTGACGGCCTTCTATGGCGGCCGGACCACCGGCGGGGGCGGCCTTGTCCCGCCCGAGACCGGACGCCGCCTGCCGGGGCAGTTCCGCCTGCAGCCCGCCGCGCCACGCTCAGCGCCCAGCGGCGCGGCGTCGGGCGTCTTCCGCGCGGCCTTCTCGCCCGGCGGCGCCTGCTACGGCTGTCACGCGATCTCCTGGGACGGCGACGGTCCGATGGGCGTGAAGGTTGCCGACGTGCATCTGGCGACCCGGTTCATGCCGCGCGGCGCGTTCGATCACTCGACCCCGGCCCATGGCGGCCAGGCGCTTGGCGGCGCAGCCTGCCTCGACTGTCACAAGGCCAACACCTCGGAGAAGACCTCCGACGTGATGCTGCCCGATATCGGCAAGTGCGCCAGCTGTCACGGCCAGCCGAAGTCCAAGGTCGATGCGGCGGGCTCGGCCGAGTGCACCGAATGCCACAGCTATCACGACCCGGGCAAAGCTACCCCCAACGGCCAGGACCGCCTCTTCGAAGCGATTTTCGCCCCGGCCAGCGCGGGTCCGGCGCGGGGGATGCCGGGAACCTGAGGGCCAAGCACCGGCCAAAAGAAAACCCCTGTCATCCCGGACGCCGCGAAGCGGTGAGCCGGGACGACAGGGGGTTCTGTCGTGCGCTTGGCCCTGGGTCCCGGATCGGCTGTTCGGCCGTCCGGGATGACAGGGGATGGGGTGTCAGGCGCTACACGACCCCGTAGGCCAGCATGGCGTCGGCCACCTTCTTGAACCCGGCGATGTTCGCGCCGCGCACATAGTCGATGACCTTGGAATCCTTGCGGGCGCCATATTCGACGCAGCGGGCATGGATGCCGGCCATGATGTCCAGCAGATGCTGCTGCAGGTCGGCTTCCTTCCAGGAGATCCGGGCCGAATTCTGGCTCATCTCGAGGCCCGAGACCGCCACGCCGCCGGCGTTGGCCGCCTTGCCCGGCGCGAACAGGATCTGGGCG
>JAYTFM010000001.1:0-81121 GCA_043734425.1 Alphaproteobacteria bacterium | reverse complement strand
GGTGCGCTGCGCCTTGGCGCGGCGCGGTGTGGGTTTGGGCGGCTGGTAGCCCGGCTCATAACGCTGGCCGAGGGCCCACCATTCGGCGAGGGCGTCGAGGTCGGCGCGGTGGGAACCGTCAGGGTCGAGCATCTCGGCCTGATCTTCGAGGATATGGGAAAGGTCTTTGAGGCGGATGGCGAGAGCGTCGGAGGTCTCCTCGGCGTCCATCTCGCTCTCATGGTCGGCCTCGGTGGGTCCTGCGGCCGGGCGATCGGGCCGGGGCGCGGCGACGGGACGGGGCAGGCTCTGGAGCGCAGGCGTCGCCGCCCGCTGGGTGACCTCGCGATCCTCGCGCCGGACATCGCGGGCGAAGCGGGCTTCCAGGGAGAGGGTCAGTCGGAACCCCCGGGCGAGACGATCAAACACCAGCGAAGCGCGGTCCTTCTCTTCCGGCGCCTCAGCGATGATCGCCCGATGATAGGCCTGCTCCACGAGCTTGCCGCACATCTCGGCGAGCCGCTCAAGGCCAAAGGCATGGCGCTCGTGCATGGGGAGGGGTGCTAGTTCCACGACCCACACCAGAACATACCAAGAACATCATGTCAACAGGGGTGTGCGAAAGAGGGTTGTCCACGAACGGCACGAACGGGCCGGCTCCAATCTCCTCTCCCCCGCGCGTCGCTACGCTCGCGTGGGGAGAGGACGGTGTTGGCAGCGTCGGCGACAGTCTTGGCGCTTTTGGCTGGCTGAGATGTGTGAATGCCGTAGCCCTTGCGGGAAGAGGGTTGGGTGTGGGGGGTCGGCTCCGAGCGCGCAGCATTGTCGCGGTCGGCTGGGTTCGTCGTCCATCATCAGAGATTGCACCCCCACCCCAACCCCTCCCCGCAAGGGGGAGGGGCTTTGTGCGACCTCCTCGAGGACGCGCGACCGCTAGGCCAAAGCCTATTTTCCAGGCGTTCCCAGCTCCATCGGCGCCTATATTTTGCACTGCAGCATGAAGTGAGCCTTTCCGGCGCATGCCGGGCGTGACGCCGCACGCCGCATGCCGTCCTCTGGCGATCAGGCCCAGGACAACGGCGTTCGCGGCTTTCGGATCGGCTCGATGACGAGCCACCCCGGCGACGCCGTACGTTCACTTCAACCCAGGGCTCATCATGGTCAGTCGCAGCTTCCTCAAGTCCGGCCACACGCCGACGCTGCTCTCCGCCTTCCTCTATTTCGATCTGAGCTTCATGACCTGGGTGCTGCTGGGTCCGCTGGGCGTGGCGATCGCCAAGGAGTTCGGCCTGAGCCCGGCGCAGAAGGGCTTCATGGTCGCGGTGCCCGTGCTGTCCGGCGCGCTGCTGCGGTTGGTCGCGGGCGTGGCGGTCGACCACATCGGACCCAAGCGGACCGGGGTTATCGGCCAGCTGATCGTGCTGGCGGGCCTGGCGGTCGCCTGGTGGCTGGGGGTGCACAGCTACAATCAGGTGCTGATGCTAGGCGTTGTCCTTGGCGTCGCCGGCGCCTCGTTCGCCGTCGCCCTGCCGCTGGCCTCGCGCTGGTATCCGCCAGAGTATCAGGGTCTCGCGCTTGGCATCGCCGGGGCGGGAAATTCAGGCACCGCCTTAGCCGCACTGTTCGCGCCATTTCTAGCCCAGACCTACGGCTGGCAGAACGTGATCGGCCTGGCCGCCGCGCCGCTGACCATCGCCCTGGTGGTCTATCTGGTGTTCGCCAAGGATGCGCCGAACCGTCCGCCGCCGAAACGGCTGGCCGAGTACCTCGATGTGCTGAGGACCGGCGACGCCTGGTGGCTGATGGCGCTTTATGGCGTGACGTTCGGCGGGTTTGTCGGCCTTTCGTCCTCGCTGACCATCTACTTCAACTCCGAATACGGACTGCCGGTGGTGACGGCCGGGTTCTTCACAGCCGCCTGCGTATTCGCCGGCTCGTTCGTGCGCCCAGTCGGCGGGGCCCTGGCCGACCGCTTCGGCGGGGTCCGCACATTGACCGTGGTCTATGTACTGGCCGCACTGGGCTTGGCCCTGGCCAGCTTCCAGCACCCCAACCCCTGGACCGCCCTGGCGATCCTGATGTTCGCGATGATGGCGCTGGGGGCTGGCAATGGCGCGGTGTTCCAGCTGGCCCCCCAGCGGTTCGGCAAAGAGATTGGCGTCGTCACCGGGCTGGTCGGCATGACCGGCGGGATCGGCGGCTTCTACCTGGCCTCCAGCCTGGGTTGGGCCAAACAGCTCACCGGATCCTATCAGGTCGGCCTGCTGGCCTTCGCGGTCCTGGCGCTGGTGGCGCTGCTGGGCCTCACCGGCGTCAAGGCGCGCTGGCGCAAGACCTGGCCGGTGCTGACCGGCGCGACCGCTGCGCTGCGGCTCTAGAGAGGACACGGCGATGCCCAAGGAAAAGCTCGTCGTCATCGGCAACGGCATGGCCGGCTGCCGGACCGTGCAGGAGGTGCTGAAGCGCGATCCGGATCGCTATGAGATCACCATCTTCGGGGCCGAGCCCCGGGTGAACTACGACCGGATCATGCTCTCGCCAGTGCTGGCCGGCGAGAAGACCTTCGCTGACATCGTGATCAATGACGAGGCTTGGTATCGCGACAACGGCATCACGCTACACGCCGGCGCGGCCGTAGAAACCCTCGATCAGGAGAGCCGCAAGGTTCGCGCCGGCGGGATCGAGGTTTCCTACGACCGGCTGATCCTGGCCACCGGTTCCGATCCCATCCGGCTGCCCTTGCCGGGCGGCGACCTGAAGGGCGTGGTCACCTTCCGTGATCTCGATGACGTCGAGGCGATGGTGGCGGCGGCGCGGCCCAGTTCGAAAGCCGTCGTGATCGGCGGCGGCCTGCTGGGGATCGAGGCCGCCTATGGCCTTTCCAAGCGCGGAATGTCGCCGACTGTTGTCCACCTGCTGGACGTGCTGATGGAGCGCCAGTTGGACGCTTCGGCGGGCTTTCTGCTGACCCAGGCGCTGGCCGAGAAGGGCGTCGAGACCGTTCTCGAAGCCCAGTCCGAAGAGATCGTCGGCGAGGCGGGCCGGGTGGTCGGCCTCAAACTCAAGGACGGCCGCGTCCTGCCCTGCGACCTGTTGGTGATGGCGGTCGGCATCCGGCCGAACACCACGTTGGCCAAGGTGGCGGGGCTGGCGGTCGGACGGGGCGTGATCGTCAACGACAGCCTCTGCACCAGTGATCCGGCGATCTATGCCATCGGCGAATGCGTCGAGCACCGGGGCCAGTGCTATGGCCTCGTCGCGCCCATCTGGGACATGTGCCGCACGCTGGGCGCGACGCTGACCGGGGGGACGGCGGCCTATGAGGGCTCGTCGCTGTCCACGCGGCTGAAGGTCTCGGGCGTCGATGTGTTTTCGGCCGGCAAGCACACCGGCGGCGAGGGCTGCGAGGACATCGTGTTCCGCGACGCCGGGCGCGGGGTCTATAAGCGGATCGTACTGGAGGGCGGCCGGGTCGCCGGGGCGGTGCTGTTCGGCGATGCGGCGGATGGGGCGTGGTATTTTGACCTGATGCGGTCCGGCCAGATGGTCGGCGATATCCGCGAGACGCTGGTGTTCGGTCAGGCGGCGACGGAGGGCCTTCGAGGTCTGGACCCTAGCGCGGCCGTTGCGGCGATGGCGGACACCGCTGAGGTGTGCGGCTGCAACGGCGTCTGCAAGGGCGAGATCACGGCGGCCATTGACGGCCAGGGACTGACGACGCTGGAGAGCGTCCGGGCGGTCACCAAGGCGTCGGCGTCCTGCGGGACCTGCACGCCGCTGGTCGAGAAGCTGCTGAAACTGACGCTGGGCGATGCGTTCCAGGCCCAGACCGGACCGAAGTCGGTCTGCGGCTGCACCACCAAGGGCCACGACGAAGTCCGCCGCCGGATTGTCGCCGAGAGCCTGAAGTCGATCCCCTCGGTGATGCAAGCCTTGGAGTGGACGACGCCCGACGGCTGTTCGTCCTGCCGACCGGCGCTGAATTACTATCTGATCTGCGCCTGGCCGGGCGACTATCGCGACGACAAGCAGTCACGCTTCATCAACGAGCGGGCTCACGCCAACATCCAGAAGGACGGCACCTATTCGGTGGTGCCGCGCATGTGGGGCGGGGTCACCTCGGCCTCTGAACTGCGGGCCATCGCCGACGTGGTCGACAAGTTCGCGATCCCGACGGTCAAGGTCACCGGCGGCCAGCGGATCGATCTGTTGGGCGTGCGCAAGGATGACCTGCCCGCCGTGTGGGCGGATCTGAACGCGGCCGGCATGGTCTCGGGCCATGCGTACGCCAAGGGACTGCGCACGGTGAAGACCTGCGTCGGCACCGATTGGTGCCGGTTCGGAACCCAGGATTCCACCGGTCTGGGGGTGCGGCTGGAGAAGTTCATGTGGGGCTCCTGGTCGCCGGCCAAGGTCAAGCTGGGGGTGTCGGGCTGTCCACGCAACTGCGCCGAGGCGACCTGCAAGGACATCGGGGTGATCTGCGTCGACAGCGGCTATGAGATCCACGTCGGCGGGGCGGCCGGGCTGCAGATACGCGGCACGGAGCTGCTGACCAAGGTCGCCACCGAGCAGGAGGCGATCTGGACCATCTGCGCGGTCATGCAGGCCTATCGCGAGAACGGCTGGTATCTGGAGCGGATCCACAAGTGGCTGGACCGCACGGGCCTCGACGCCCTGAAGGTCCAGGTCGAGGATCCGGAACAGCGGCGCGCGCTGCACGACCGGTTCGCCTATTCCCAGCGGTTCGCCCGCATCGACCCCTGGGCGCAGCGGGTGGCCGGCCGCGACCTTGACGAATTCAATCCCTTGAGCCGCCGCCTGGAGCTGGCCCCTGCATGAATGCCCCCCGATGAACGCGATGGTGAGGGATCCGATGCTCTGGACCGATGTCGGCGCGGTCAGCGACATCCCAAAGCGTGGCGCGCGGCGGGTGCCGACGCCGGCCGGCGATGTGGCGATCTTTCGGACGGGCGACGGGCGGGTGTTCGCGCTGCGGGACGCCTGTCCGCACAAGGGCGGCCCGCTCAGCCAGGGGATCGTGCACGGCGCGGCGGTCGCCTGTCCGCTGCACAACTGGTCCATCGACCTGGCCACCGGTGAGCCGCTGGGCGCCGACCGGGGCAAGGGCTGCACGCCGGTGATCCCGCTGCGGATCGAGGACGGGCGGCTGCTGCTCGGACAGGTCTAGGCCATGACCGAGGGGCCGGTTCGCACCGCCTGTCCCTACTGCGGCGTCGGTTGCGGCGTGGTCGGCCTGATGCAGGCCGGCGGGCTGAGAGTCTCGGGCGATGCGGCCCACCCCGCCAACCAGGGCCTGCTGTGTTCCAAGGGAACCGCGTTGGGTTCGACGGTTGGACTGGAAGGCCGGCAGCTGCATCCGATGATCGGCCCACGCCGGGCGTCCTGGGACGAGGCGACCGGGCTGGTGGCGCGGCGGTTCTCCGAGACCATCGCCCGTCA
This sequence comes from Alphaproteobacteria bacterium, assembly GCA_043734425.1. Lineage (GTDB taxonomy): Bacteria > Pseudomonadota > Alphaproteobacteria > Caulobacterales > Caulobacteraceae > Phenylobacterium. The sequence continues at coordinate 75,679 of JAYTFM010000001.1, read as the reverse complement.
CGGCCCGGACTCGGTGGCCTTCTATGTTTCCGGCCAGCTGCTGACCGAGGACTACTACGCCGCCAACAAGCTGATGAAGGGCTTCATCGGCTCGGGCAATATCGACACCAATTCGCGGCTCTGCATGGCCTCGGCGGTGGTGGCGCACAAGCTGGCGTTCGGCGCGGACCTGGTGCCGGGCTGCTATGAAGACCTGGACCTGGCCGACCTGGTGGTGTTCTCGGGCCACAACGCCGCCTGGACCCATCCGGTGCTGTTCCGGCGGATGGAGGCGGCGCGGGCGCGCGGCCAGCGCCATGTGGTGATCGATCCGCGTCGCACCGACACCGCCGAGGACTGCGACCTGCATCTGGCCATCGCGCCGCAGACCGACGTGCGGCTCTGGAACGGCCTGCTGGCCGATCTGATCCGGCGCGAGGCCATCGACCCGGCCTACATCGCCGCCCACGTCTCTGGCTTCGAGGAGGTGACGGCTGAGCTTGCGCGCGCCGACCAGTCGCCGGACGCTGTGGCGCGGGACTGCGGCCTGCCGCTGGCCGACCTGGAGCGGTTCTTCGCGATGTTCGCCGAGACGCCCAAGACGGTCAGCCTGTTCTCGATGGGCGCCAATCAGTCGGCTCAGGGCGTGGCCAAAGGCTCGGTGATCCTCAACGCCCATCTGGCCACCGGGCGGATCGGCAAACCGGGGGCTTGCCCGTTCTCGATCACCGGCCAACCCAACGCCATGGGCGGGCGTGAGACCGGCGGCATGGCCACCACCCTGGCCGCGCACATGGATTTTGACGGACCGGCTCGGGCGCGTCTGGCGCGCTTCTGGGGCAGCCCGCCGGTGGCGAGCGGGCCGGGCCTGAAGGCGGTCGACATGTTCGAGGCAGTGGCGGACGGCCGGATCAAGGCGATCTGGATCATGGCCACCAACCCGGTCGTCAGCCTGCCGAACGCCAGCCGGGTGCGCGCGGCGCTGGAGGCCTGCCCGCTGGTGGTGGTGTCCGACTGCGTGGCCGACACCGACACCCAGGCCTATGCCCACATCCGTCTGCCAGCGCTGGCCTGGGGCGAGAAGTCGGGCACGGTCACCAATTCCGAGCGCTGCATCAGCCGCCAGCGGCCGCTGTCGCCGCCGCCGGGCGAGGCGCGGGCCGACTGGCGGATCATCGCCGATGTGGCGCGCGCGATGGGGCATGGCGAGGCGTTCGGCTGGCGCTCATCGGCCCAGGTATTCCGCGAATGGGCGCGTCTGACGGCCTATGACAATCCGGACCGGATGCTCAATCTAGGCCCGCTGGCGGCGATCACGCCGGAAGCCTATGAGGTGCTTGAGCCGGTCCAGTGGCCGGTGACGGCGGCGGGCGGCACGGCGCGGCTGTTCACCAATGGCCGGTTTCAGACGCCGGATGGCAAGGCTCGACTGGTCGCCGTGGCGGCGCGCGGGCCGGCCGAGGCGACCGACGCGGCCTTTCCGCTGGCGCTCAACACCGGCCGGGTCCGCGACCACTGGCACACCATGACCCGCACGGGGCTGGCCGCCGAGCTCTGCCGCCATGCGCCCGAACCCTATGTCGAGATCCACCCCGACGACGCCGGCCCGCTGGGCGTCACCGAAGGCCGGCTGACGCGGGTGACGACGCGCAACGGCGAGGCGGTGGTGCTGGCAAGGCTGAGCGCCCGTCAGCGGCCGGGCTCGGTGTTCGTGCCGATGCACTGGTCGCAGGCGTTTGCGGCGTCAGGTCAGGCTAATCCGCTGATGTCGGCCCAGGTTGACGCCCGCTCGGGCCAGCCGGAGTTCAAGCACACGCCGGCCCGGGTGCGGCCCTATCGCGAGACCTGGCGCGGGTTCCTGTTGGCGAGGGACGCCTGGCGCGCGCCGCCGGGGCAAGACCTGGTCTGGCGGCGCATCCCGCAGAGCGCCTGCCAGCTGCACGAGTTCGCCGGGCGCGGCGATGAGGTCGAACGTGCGGCGGTGCGCAAGGCGCTGACCCGCACCACCGGGCCGGATGTGGTGCGCTATGAGGACGCCGCCGACGGCGGGCTGCGCGAGGCCTGGTTCCGCGACGACCGGCTGGACCGGGTGGTGTTCTTCACGCGCACCGGAACTTTGCCGCCCCGCGAGTGGCTGGCCGAGCTGTTTGAGCTGGACGTCCTGGGCGCCGTCGAGCGCTCGGCCCTGCTGACCGGTCGCCCGCCGGGCCGGGCGGTGTCGTCCAGCCCGCTGATCTGCGCCTGCCGGAATGTGCGTTCAGACACCATCGCCGCCGCCATCCTTGGCGGTTGCGCCAGCCGCGATGCGGTGGGCGAGGTTACGGGGGCCGGGACCAATTGCGGCTCCTGCCGGCCGGACATCACCCGGCTGCTGGCCGAACATCTACCCAAGGAGGTCCATCATGCCGCCTGAGCCCGGACGGGTGTTGCTGGTCGGCGCGGGTCCCGGACCGGTTGACCTTCTGACCCTGCGCGCCGCCCGCGCCATCGAGGGCGCGCAGGCCGTGCTCTATGACGCGCTGATCTCGGCTGAGGTGCTGGCGCTGGCGCCGGCCGCCTGCCTGAAGATCCAGACCGGCAAGCGCGGCGGGCGGGCCAGCATGGCGCAATCCACCATCAACCGGCTGATGCTGCGGCTGGCGCGGCGCGGCCTGAATGTGGTGCGGCTGAAGGGTGGTGATCCGTCGATTTTTGGTCGGGTGGGCGAGGAGACCGCGTTCCTGAATGCGCACGGCATCGCGACCGAGGTCGTGCCCGGCGTCACCGCCGCCAGCGCTGCCGCCGCCCAGTTCGATTTTCCGCTGACCCATCGCGGGCTCGCCCGCCGGCTGGTGTTCGCCACCGGATCGGTGGCGTCCGGCGCGGCCGGGTTCGAGGCCAGCGCCCTGGCCGACCCGCAGGCGACCCTGGCGATCTATATGGGGGCCGGCGCGGCGGCGGAGCTCAGCCGGGCGCTGATCGGCGCGGGACGCTCTCCCGCGACGCCGGCGCTGGTCATCGAGAGTGTGGGCTCGCCGGAGGCGATCGCACGGGCCTGCACGCTGGCGAGCCTCGACGATGCGGCGCGCCGATGCGGCGAAGGGCCGGTGCTGATGGTAGTCGGCGAGGTGGCGGCGCAGGCGGGGGTGAAGAGAGTCCGGATCGCGGCGTGATCGCGCCTCAGATCGGGCAGCTGGCGATCTCCAGCTGCAACATCGCCAGGACGCGGCCGAAGCCGATGTACTGGCCGGCCATCATCGACAGTTCCAGGAACTCGGCGTCGGTGAAATGGCGGCGCATGGCGGCGACGTCGTCATCGTCGATGTTGTGGTGATCCAGGGCCAGCTTTTCGGCGAAGTGGATGGCGGCGCGTTCGCGGGGCGAGAAGCCCTCGGCGTCGTCGGCGTGATCGACCCCGGCGCTGGCCTCGGCCTCGCTGACCACGGTGGGCGCCATGCGGACGGTCTTGCAGAGGACACAGCCGTTCAGGGTGGCGATGCGCAGGCGGACCAGCTCCTTCAGGCGGGGCTCCAGGATGCCCGCGCCGCCGGTGTGCCAGGGGCTGTAGAAGGTCTGGTAGTCCTTCATCAGCGGCTCGTTGTGGGCGAAGACGCGGGTGAAATTGCGGGCGATCCAGTTGTCCTCGGGGGCCGCGTCATGGATGGCGCGCGACGCGGGCGACAGGGCTTCGGGTTCGACCAGCGGCAGACGGGACATGACGAGGATCTCCTGGGGTCCGTCAGGCTAACGAGCCCGGCGTCGGAACGCCAGCCTGTCGCAAAGGCAGCCCTCGCCGGAATGTGAAGGCCGGGGCATAACGTCAAGGTTGTGGGCGCGTGGGCGGCGGGCCTAGGTTGGCGGGCCAGCTGGAGTTTTGATCATGCCAAGATGTCCGTTTGCGACCTGGACGCCGATCTCGGGGCCGTCCGGCGGCTACACGTCCGGGCCGTTCAAGATTGTCCATCACACCACAGAAGGCTCCAGCGCGTCGGGGGCCATGGACAGCTTCCGGGCCCACAAGTCTGACCCGCATTTCACCGTCGACGGAACCACGATCTATCAGCACGTCGACACCGACCAGGCGGCGCGGGCGCTGCGCAACCAGCCGGAGGGCGTTCAGACCAACCGGGATCGAGCGATCCAGATCGAGGTGGTCGGGTTTGCCGGCAAGCTGAAGGCCAAGGCGACGTTGAAGCAGGTGGCGCGGTTGTGCCGCTGGCTGGAGGCGGAGCACGTCATCCCGCCGGTCTGGCCCAGCGGCCCGCCCAAGCCCGCCGTCGCCGGCGGCGATCCGGGCGGGCACAACCGCAGCGCCGCGAACTGGACGACCCAGGGCGGCCACTATGGTCACTGTCACGTGCCCGAGAACGTCCACTGGGATCCAGCCTACAGCGCCATGGAGGCGGAGTTCATGCTGGCGGCCGAGTTCAGCGCGTCAGGCGCGATCACCAATTCGACGAACCCGAACGTCAAGGCGTTGCTGGACCGCCCGGCGGCGCTGGGTATGGCCGCGTTCCCGCCGCAGGTGATGGACGACCACAGCGACGTCGGCGAACCCTGAGAGAGCGACGCCCTCAGACCAGCGCGCCGTGGCAGTGCTTGAATTTCTTGCCGGAGCCGCAGGGGCAGGTCTGATTGCGCCCTGTGGTTTGCCAACCTTCTGGCAGCGAGCTGGGCGGAAGCGCCGCCCGTTCGGCCTCGTTCTCGCCGGTCAGCGGATCCAGATGCACCTCGAACATCCGGGGCGGCGGTGCAACGGAGGGCTCTTCGAAGGCAAATTCCACGGTCATCAGCCAGCGGGTGACGTTCTGGCGCAGGTCGACCAGCAGTTTCTCGAACAGCGAGAACGCCTCGGTCTTGAACTCGTTCAAGGGGTCGCGCTGGGCATAGCCGCGCAGGTGGATCACCGAGCGCAGGTGGTCCACATGCATCAGGTGCTCGCGCCACTGCAGGTCGATGGTCTGCAGCAGAAAGCTCTTTTCGATCGAGCGCATGTGGTCGCCGACCATCTGGTTGCGCTCGGCGGAGCGGGCGTTGGCGGCGGCCTCAATGCGGCTTTCGATTTCCTCGTTGGCGATGCCTTCCTCACCTGCCCACTGGCGGATCGGCAGTTCCAGGCCGAGGAAATGGCGCAGCTGAGCGTCCAGCCCCTCCACATCCCACTGTTCGGCATAGGCCTTGGGCGGCAGGTGGCGGGCGACGAGGTCGTTGATGGTGTCGGAGCGGAACTCGCCGATGATCTCGGAGAGGTCGGTATCCTCCATGAACTCCTGGCGCTGCTCGAACACGGCTTTGCGCTGGTCGTTGATGACGTCGTCGTACTTCAGGAGGTTCTTGCGGATTTCGTAGTTGCGCTGCTCGACGCGCTTCTGGGCGGTGGCGATGGCGCTGTTCAGCCAGCGGTGGGTGATCGCCTCGCCTTCCTGGACGCCGAAGGTGCGCATGATCGAATCCAGGCGCTCCCCGGCGAAGATCCGCAGCAGATCGTCCTCGCAGGAGAGGAAGAACTTCGAATGGCCGGGGTCACCCTGACGGCCGGTGCGGCCGCGCAGCTGGTTGTCGATCCGCCGGCTCTCGTGGCGTTCGGTGCCCAGGACGAACAAGCCGCCGGCGGCCAGGGCCTGGTCCTTCTTGTCCTTGATTTCGGCCTCGATCTCGGCGCGGTGAGTCAGGGCCATGTCCGGCGTCACCTCAACCCCGGCGTCCCGCTGATCCTCACGCCATTTGGCCAGGCGCATGTCGACGTTGCCGCCCAGCTGAATGTCGGTGCCGCGGCCGGCCATGTTGGTGGCGATGGTCACGGCGCCTGGCACGCCGGCGTCGGCGACGATGGCGGCTTCCTGCTCGTGATAGCGGGCGTTCAGCACGCTGTGCGGGATGCCATGGATGGTCTTGCCGTCCATCTCGAAGCTGTGCGTCTTCAACAGTTCGGCGAGCTGTTCGGACTTTTCGATGGAGACGGTGCCCACCAGGATCGGCTGGCCGCGGCGATGGCAGTCCTCGATCAGCGCCAAGATCGCCACATGCTTCTCGCGCGAGGTCCGGTAGACCTCGTCGTCGTCATCAATCCGCACCACCGGCCGGTTGGTCGGAATCTCGGCGACATCCATCTTGTAGATGTCGAGGAATTCCTGGGCTTCGGTGGCCGCCGTGCCGGTCATCCCCGAGAGCTTGGCGTAGAGGCGGAAGTAGTTCTGGATGGTCACCGAGGCCAGGGTCTGGTTCTCAGGCTGAACGACGGCGCCTTCCTTGGCCTCGATGGCCTGGTGCAGGCCCTCTGACAGCCGCCGGCCATGCATCATGCGGCCGGTGAACTCATCGATCAGGATTACCTCGCCGGCGCGGACGATATAGTCCTTGTCGCGCACATAGATGATGTTGGCGCGCAGCGCCTGGTTCACATGGTGCACCACCGAGACGTTGGCGGCATCGTAGAGGCCGGTGGTCTCGGCCTCCAGATGGCCGGCCATCTGCAGCATTTCCTCGACCACTTCCGAGCCGGACTCGGTCAACACTACCTGGCGCTGTTTCTCGTCGAACTCGTAGGTCGATTTGTCGAGGATCAGCTCTTTGATCACCAGATCGATGGTCTTGTAGAATTCGCTCTTGTCATCGGTCGGTCCCGAGATGATCAGCGGCGTGCGCGCCTCGTCGATCAGGATGGAGTCCACCTCATCGACAATCACGAAATTGTGGCCACGCTGGACCATCTCGTTCACGTCGTAGACCAGATTGTCGCGCAGATAGTCGAAACCGAACTCGTTGTTGGTGCCGTAGGTGATGTCGGACTGGTAGGCCGCCTGCCGCTCGCCCTGCGAAAGCCCGTGGACGATGACGCCGACGCTGAGGCCGAGGAAGCGATAGATCTGACCCATCCAGTCGGCGTCGCGGTGGGCCAGATAGTCGTTGACCGTGATGACGTGCACGCCCTTGCCGGCCAGGGCGTTGAGATAGACCGGGGCGGTGGCGACCAGGGTCTTACCCTCGCCAGTGCGCATCTCGGCGATGCCGCCTTGGTGCAGAACCATGCCGCCGACCAGCTGTACGTCATAATGGCGCTGGCCCAGGGTGCGCCGGGAGGCTTCGCGCACGACGGCGAACGCTTCCTCCATCAGATCGTCCAGGCTGGCGCCGGCGGCGATGCGGTCCTTGAATTCGGGGGTCTTGGCGGCAAGCTGCACGTCGGACAGCGCCTGCATCTGCGGCTCAAGCGCCGTGATCTTGGCGGCGCGGACGCTCATGGTCTTGACCTTGCGGTCGTTGGAAGACCCGAAGAAACGTTGGAAAATGCTCAAGTGGGGTGTCCGTTCAGCGGCGATGGGGCCCTTCGCCAGCCGAGAAAAAGCGCGCTTTCAGGGGCGCGGGAGACTTAAGCAGCGACCCCCCCGGTGTCAACGCGGCGGCCCGCGCCGTATTGACCCGCAGCGCAGCGTCTATAGGCTAAGACGCACTATGAAGGCTTAATCGCACATAAGCGCCGCGGGCTCCGCCGGCCAATTGCGACGCGCCGGGGCTTTAGGCCCTGGCGCGATGGTTCCCTCATTCCAAGAGACCTTCATGTCGTCCGACACACTCAATCGCTATGGCGCTATCGCCGCTGAGATCTACGACATCGACAAACCCTACTTCGCCCTGCCGGACACCGCCTTTCACCTGGCGCGGTTCGCGGGGTTCGACCGGCCAATCCTGGAGCCCGCCTGCGGGTCGGGCCGAACGCTGGTTCCGTTTCTGCAAGCGGGGCTGAACATCACGGGCTTCGATCCCAGCCCGGAGATGTTGGATCGCTGTCGGACGCGGTGCGCGGAGGCCGGCTTCGCGCCGGACCTGTCGCAGCAGCGCTATGAGGACTTCGCCTACGAGCGGCGGTTCGGCGCCATTCTGGTCCCAGCCGGATCGTTCACGCTGATTGACGACTTCGCGGTCGCGATGGCGGTGCTGCGCCGGTTCCATGATCACTTGGAGCCGCAGGGCGTGCTGGTGTTGGACATGGAGGGATTGAACGCCCTGCCGCCTCCGCCATCGGCGGATCGGCGACGCTGGACGGCGCCGGACGGCGATCTGCTGACCTGCGAGGGCGTACGCACCCGCACCGACTGGTCGCGCCAGCGGGCCGAGACCACCTATCGCTATGAGCGCTGGCGGGAGGGGACCCTGGTGGAGAGCCAGATCGACATCATGGCCCAGCGCTATTGGGGCGTGGACGAGTTCCGCCTGGCCCTGGAGGCGGCGGGGTTCGCGGACGTCTCGATCACCGGCAACTATGATCGCTCACGGGGACCGAGGGGCAGCGATCGGACGCTGACCTATGAGGCCGTGCGGGGGTAGGGGGTGGCGCCGGCTATCTAAGGGCGGCCCACCGACTCTTCCAGAAGTGCAATCTCATGAGCGTTGAGGTTGAACAGCCGGTACACGATGCCATCGATTTCCCGCTCGGACATAGTGATGCTGTTAGCCAAACGGCGCACTTCGGTGGCGTTCTCCGCCAAGAACTCCTCCCAGTCGGCGCGTTCTCTCAAGGGGACGTCGGACTTGAAAGTCTTGGCAACCTCGGCGCGGAACGCGGCAAAATCGAGCTCGTGCCACGCGTCCAGCTTGCCGCTCAACTTGCGCCGGTTCGGCGGGGCGAGGTCGAGGATGCGGCGTCGAACAGCCTTTTCGATCTCTGACCGCTTATGCGCGGCGGCGGACGCGTGCTGCGCCGCATGCGCCAAGGGCTTGGAGGTCAAGACAGGCAAAGGCGTTTGCTCGACGTACTGCACCCGCATCTCGTGCCAACCATTCCGAACCGCTGGAGACTGAGACGTTAGAAAAAACCAAGACAGCTTTGAATTCAAGAAGGCAAGTAAACTCTGATCTTCACTGGGTATGAAGTAGGATTTGTCGTTGGAAAATGCACCTGTCGTCTCAAACGCGAACATTCTATTGTTTTGGAAGTGTGGGTATGAAATCTTGGGCATGGAAAGGCGTTCTTGATACGCCAGCTGGGCCTGCTGCAACTCCCACCAGTTTTGCTTTGTCGCCCGCGCCTCCAGCGCCTCCCTAAACGGCGCCAGCCAGCCGCGAATCGCCGGATAGGCTTCGATGTCGATTTTGCCCTTTGGCGTGTTGATCAGGAACAGGTCGTCGCTTTCGATGCGCCAGCGCTTGATGTCCTCACCGCGCAGGAACGGCTTCAGCAACTCGCGGGATTTCGGGTCGGCCGCAACAAGTCTGTCGCAGGTCGCGCGGTCGACAACGAATGCTTCGTTGAGCCCAGTGAGAATGCCTCTCATGGGTGACCCGTAAACTTCGCCGAGCGTCTTTTTGCCCAGAACAATCTTGGCCCGCAAGGTTGCCAGGTCCGCTCCCTCGAATTGCCAAGAACCCCTGCCCAGCCGGGCGCGAGGCATAGACGCCCCGTCGCGGACGAAGGCCCGACCCAGATCCTGGGGCGCCCGGTCGCGCACCCTGAGGAAGTGCAACTCGCCGTCCGGCGCGCCGTCGTCTTTTTGCAGCGTCAGGATCGTGGGATAGGTGGTCACGCCCTCGAAGAGCTGTACATCGCCGAAATCCACTATGGCCTCAATCGCCAGGCCGTCGCCCAGGAAAGTGCGCAGGTTCTCTCCCGAACCGGTCTTGAAAAAGGTCGAAGACGAAATATAACCCAGCCGCCCCCCAGGCTTCAGAACCCGAACACCCTTCTCAAAGAAATAGGCATAGAGATCTGTCCGATCATCTGCGACCGCATAGGTCTTAGCCAGGTAGGGCTTGACGTCCTTCAGATGCTCCATCCTGACATAGGGTGGATTGCCAATCACCACGTCGAACCCGCCGCGCGCGAACACTTCGGGAAACTTGACCTCCCAATCAAACGGCTGCGGCGCGTACATCACGTCGGCGACTAAGCTATTCCCGTCCTTAATGGTGGCTTCCAAGTTCTGCAGCCGGCGGTCGCGCCGAGCCGTCTTCAGCCATAGCGAGAGCCGGCTGATCTCCACAGACTCGGGACTTACATCCACGCCATACAGATTGCGCGTGACAATTTCGTCGAAGACGTCGAACTCGACCCCAACGCCAAACGCCTCCAATGCCTTCAAAGCATCGCGGTAGCGCCGAGCCATTTCATCGAACGCGGCAACCAGAAAGGCGCCCGAACCACAGGCTGGATCGACAATGGTGAAGTCTCGAAGCAGCGCCAGATAGGCCTGCCAAAAAGCAATTTCCCGTTCAGCCAGCGGTTCACCGGCGGCGTGGTTCACCTCCATTCCGTATTCCGCCCAGAGTAGGGCGCGGCGCTCATCGAGTGACCTTCCTACGGTCTGTTCGACCAGGAATCGGGTGATGCCATCGGGTGTGTAGACGACGCCCTGAAGCTTCTTCTTCGACACGCGTGGCGGTGCGCCAGCCTTGAGCGCCTCAATGTCCGTGATCGACTGTTCGAACAGATGGCCAAGCACAGTGACCGGAACTTCGCGGCGGTAGTCCCAGTCTCCCAGCTTGGCGATATCCCGTGCCAGGTGGTCGGGCAACATGATCGCATCGGCGAGGGGATCATCGGCGAACAGGCCGCCGTTATACGGTGGCACGTCCAGGCGCGCGTTGCCTTTGTCCACCGCCCGAAACAGGCCGAGGAAGTTGCGCCAAAGCGGTTGTGGCGCGAAGCTGTTCTCGGTCTTAGCCGCCTTGTCCAAGAGGCGATCCGCCATCAGGTCGGTGCGCTGTGCAAAGGCGATGAACAGGATGCGGTCGAGCAACTTCTGGGCGATCTCGATGGCCTTCAAGGCATCCAAGCCAGGTCCCGCGTCCGCGCCATTGCGAAGAAATCCAATCAAGCGCTCACGAAGCCCTCGGTACTCCTCGTAGAGCTTATTGGTGATTGTGCGGTAGGCGGCATCGGTGTCCTGCAACAGCCTGTCAGTGTGGCCGCCCAACAGGTTTGGCGCCGCCAGAATCCGCCAAAGACGCTCGTGTTCCGCCTTGTTGCCCAGAAGGGTCAGGTCGAACCGCTCATACGCGTCGCGCCCCCGGCCGAATGCGTAGAGCCGAATTTCCAGGCAGTTGGACACCAGCACCCAGCGTGAACCTGGCGCATCGATGGCGTAGTCCCATGCCTGCTGTACCGGGCTCCGCCCTCGGCCCGGCATTATACGGTCCAGATCGGCGCTATCGGGTCCCTTTAGCTCGAAGGGCGCAACGAGATCGTCCTCCTCGGTTGTCGCGTTGAACTTGCCCAGCGCTACATCGACCGCACCATTCCGGATCTGCCGTTCCAGCGCCAAGGTATAGGGTTGTCCCGGATCGTAAGGCGCGTAGCCCAGGACATTTTGAAGAACTTCCTCGATCAGCCGATGACGAACCGCCGTTTCGTTCTGCTTCAGGAACTTCGGGTCTTTGATTTTATTCGCGTATCCTTGCGCAGATGCGAGTTGCTCAGGCGTTGGCGAAAAGTGGGTAGCGCCTCTGACTTGAGCGTCCTCAACCACTCGATGGTTGAACAAGGGGACATGAAGCGAACGTGCAAACCCCGTCGCGCGTCGGGGCGATGATCCCGATGACGTGGGTAGATCGACACCAGCGGCTGCAAAGAGTTCCATTGCGGCAGACGCTAAGCCTTCGCGTAGATTCGGTCGACGTGGAGATCACTCGCCCGATGCAAAGATCGATGGGAGGTGAGTTCGAGAACTCTTTCCGAATAGATCCTAAGATCTCGAGCGGCCCAAACGAGCCCGGCCTTTGGGGGCGCGGTCCCCCTCCCCCGTCGCAACGCGACAGGGGAGGCAATGGACTCGGTCCTAGTAGATCTCGAACAGGCCGGCGCCGCCTTGGCCGCCGCCGATGCACATGGTGACGACGCCCCACTTGGCCTTGCGGCGACGGCCTTCCTGCAGGATGTGGCCGGTCAGGCGGGCGCCGGTCATCCCGAAGGGGTGGCCGATGGCGATGGAGCCGCCGTTGACGTTATATTTCTCCGGATCGATGCCCATCTTGTCGCGGCTGTAGAGGCACTGGCTGGCGAAGGCCTCGTTCAGTTCCCACAGGTCGATGTCGTCGACCGTCAGGCCGGCGCGCTTCAGCAGCTTGGGGATGGCGAACACCGGGCCGATGCCCATTTCGTCAGGCTCGCAGCCGGCGGCGGCCCAGGACACGAAACGGCCCATCGGCTCCAGGCCACGACGCTCGGCTTCCTTGGCTTCCATCAGCACCACCGCGGCGGCGCCGTCCGACAGTTGGCTGGCGTTGCCAGCGGTGATGAAATTGCCTTCGCCCTTAACCGGGGTCAGCTTGGAGAGCCCCTCCATGGAAGTGTCCGGACGATTGCACTCATCGCGATCAACCACGTAGTCGACGATGGATTCTTCCTTGGTGTCCTTGTTGACGACCTTCATCTTGGTGCTCATCGGGACGATCTCGTCCTTGAACTTGTTGGCCTGCTGGGCGGCGGCCATGCGCCGCTGAGACTCCAGCGAAAATTCATCCTGATATTCGCGGCTGAGGTTGTAGCGTTTGGCGACGATATCGGCAGTGTCGATCATCGCCATGAAGATGTCCGGCGCGATCTTGACCAGCTCCGGGTCGATCGCCTCGCGCGGCATGCCGCCGCCGGGGATCGAGATGCTCTCCACGCCGCCGGCCACAACGCAGTCGGCGCCGTCGCCGCGGATGTGGTTGGCCGCCATGGCGATGCTCTGCAGGCCCGAGGAGCAGAAGCGATTGATGGTGACGCCGGCCGTCGTCACCGGCATGCCGGCCAGCAGCGCGGCCTGACGGCCGATGTTGGCGGCGCCATGCGAGTTGTTGCCGAGGTAGCAGTCCTCGACGAAGTCGGCCTCGACGCCGGATCGGGCGACCGCGTGTTTGATGGCGTGCGCGGCCATCGACATTGGCGGCGTGATGTTGAACCCGCCCCGGCCCGACTTGGCCAGGCCCGTGCGGGCATAGGAAACGATGACGGCTTCACGCATTTCGGTAGATCCTCCCAACGATCATGTTCGGCCCAAGCGCCGACCTGAATTCTGTAGGGCGCAACCTTTGCATCCGGTGACGGAAATGGCTAGAGCCCGTCCCTTCCTGGACAGCCGATCGGCGGGAAACATGGCCTGGGCGAACACATTGCGCGGCGCCCTTCTGAGCTTGGCTCTCGGCCTGGCGCTGACGGCTTGCGGCGGCAAGGAGGGTGGCGATCAGGCGCCGGAGCGCGGCGACGTGGCGGTGGCCAAGCTCGACGGGCGAAGCGTCTGGGCCTCTGACGTCAAGCGCGAGGCGATCGCCCAGGGCTTAATTGGCCAGGGCGAGCCGCTGGATCAGGCCTCCGAGCAATTTCACCGAGTGCTGGATGAGGTGGTCGATCAGCGCCTGCTGGCGGCCGAGGCGGTGAAGCGCAAGCTGGACAAGGATCCCACGGTTCAACGGCGCCTTGCCGCCGCGCGTGACCGGGTGCTCGGCGACATGCTGGTGGAAGCTGAGGTCGGCGGCGTGGTCACCGAAGCCAATATCAAGGGTCTCTATGAGGAACAGCAAAAGCTGTCCAAGCGCACGGAGGAGATCCGCGCCCGCCAGATCGTCTCGGCGACGGCGGTCGAGTCCGAGAGCCTCAAGAAGCTGCTGGCCAGCGGCGCCTCATTCGAGGCCCTGGCCATGGAGCGCTCGCGGGACGGCGCGACCCGGTTCAACGGCGGCGATCTGGGCTATTTCACGCTCGATATCATGCCGGACGCCTATGGCGTCGCCCTGGCCGGCGCCCGGCGGGGCGAGACGGTCGGGCCGTTTCCGGTCGAGGGCGGATTCGCCGTCCTGAAAGTCGAGGACATCCGGACCGAGCAGCCGATCGCGCTGGACGCCGCGCGGCCGCAGATCGTCCGCTTTCTGACCTACGACCGCATACGTGACCTGCTGGAAAAGCTGCGGTCCCGCGCCAAGATCGAGCTGCTAGCCAAGCCTGCAGCCGGGGCAACACCTGCTGTTCCGCCGGCCGATGCGGCGCCAGCGCTGCCCGTCCCGGGAGTCCAGAAATGAGCCGCAAACCCGTCTCCGGTAAGTCCGCCAAGCCCGTCGAGGGGGTGAGCCAGAGCCTTGAACGCGCTTTCGATCCCTTGGCCAGCGCCCTGAAACGCGCGGGGCTGAAGCGCGCTGACAAGGCGGAGAGCGCCGCCGCCGTCAAGAGCGCCATGCCGGTTTCGCCGTTGGCGGTGCGCTTCCCGCGCATGCTGCCGATCCGGGGTGTCACGCTGGCGACCGGCCGGGCCGGGTTCTACAAACATGAGCGCGACGACCTGCTGGTGATCAGCTTTCCGAAGGGCGCAAACTGTGCCGGCGTATTCACCCGCCATGGGGTAGGCTCGGCGCCGGTCGACTGGTGCAAGCGCCAGCTGGCCGCCACCAAGGGGGAGGGAGTTCGGGCCCTGGTGGTCAATGCCGGCTGCGCCAATTCCTTCACCGGCCGGCCGGGCGCAGACGCGGTGCGGAGGGTGGCCTCGGCGATCGGCAAGCGCTTCGACTGCCGCCAACGCGACGTGATGGTGGCCTCCACCGGGGTGATCGGCGTGCTGCTGGACGACAGCAAGATCACCGCGCGCCTGGCAGAGGTCGAGCAGCGCCTGGCGGCCGACGCCTGGGGCGAGGCGGCCCGGGCGATCATGACCACCGACACCTTCCCAAAGGGCGCCTATGCCGAGGCCGACATCGACGGGGTGACGGTGCGGATCGGCGGCATCTGCAAGGGCTCCGGCATGATCGCGCCTGACATGGCGACCATGCTGGCGTTCGTCGCCACCGACGCCAACATCGCCCCGGCCGCGCTGCAGAACCTGGTCAACCTGCACACCCGCAACACTTTCAATGCGGTGACGGTGGATGGCGATCGTTCGACCAACGACACGCTGCTGCTGTTCGCCACCGGCCAGTCGGGCGCACCCAGGATCAGCCGGGCCGGCGACCGGCGGCTGGCGGATTTCCGTGAGAAGCTGGAGGGCGTGCTGACCAACCTGGCCCACCAGTTGGTCCGCGACGGCGAGGGCGCCACCAAGTTCATCAAGATCACCGTGACGGGCGCCGAGACCGCCGCCTCGGCCCGCAAGATCGCCCGCACCATCGCCGAAAGCCCGCTGGTCAAGACCGCCTTCGCCGGCGAGGACGCCAACTGGGGCCGCGTCGTCATGGCGGTCGGCCGGGCCGATGAGCCGGTGGATCGCGACAGCATGAGCGTGAAGTTCGGCAACCTGTGGGCCGCCCATGACGGCCTCGTCTCGCCCATCTACTCCGAGGCCAAGATGAGCGCCTACATGAAGAAGCCGGAACTGGAGGTCACCGTCGATGTGGGTGTGGGCCGGGCGAGCTCGGTGGTCTGGACCTGCGATCTGACCAAGCGGTACGTTGAGATCAACGGGGATTATCGCAGCTGAGGATGGTGCGCCGAGACCTGAGCGTGAAGGCAAGTCGGCCTGAATTGGCTTGGTCAGTCCCGTGGGTTTTGGAGCGATCAGTGAAATGCGCCGCCGCTGCGTGCGGTGATCGTGCAGCTTAATCACCGCACATTCTGCGGTGAATAACCTTGCGTTTGCGGTGATTAGCCCGCATAATCACCGCAATTGATGCGGCGATTATGGCGACCTATATCCATCAACTCGAGGCTTGGCCCACCCTGACCTGGGACGCGGCGGGACTGCAGGCCCAGGTCGCGGCTGTTCGGTTGCGGCAGGGCAAATTGCTGGGCCGCATGGACGCGTTGGGCTTGCGTCACCGCGACGAAGCGGTCCTGGCAAACCTCACTGAGGATGTTCTCAAATCCAGCGAGATTGAGGGCGAGTTCCTGAATCGGGCGCAGGTTCGCTCGTCCATCGCCCGCAGGCTCGGCATGGATATCGGCGCGCTGACGCCCGCAGATCGAAATGTTGAAGGCGTCGTCGAAATGATGCTCGACGCCACGCAGAGGTACTTGGAGCCGCTGACGGAAGCGCGGCTCTTCGCCTGGCATTCCGCTTTGTTTCCCGACGGACGCAGCGGAATGTCGAGGATCGTGGTGGGAGCCTGGCGCACGGCGTCGTCTGGCCCGATGCAAGTTGTTTCCGGCCGTATCGGACGGGAACGCGTGCACTTCGAGGCGCCCCATGCGGATCGGCTGGCTGTCGACATGCGCGCCTTTCTCGACTGGTTTGAGAGCGACGTTCCTATTGACCCGGTCCTGAAGGCCGCCGTCGCGCACCTCTGGTTTCTGACCATTCATCCGTTTGACGACGGGAATGGGCGCATCGCCCGCGCTATCGCCGACCTGGCCCTGGCCCGTTCGGAGAGCGACGCTCGGCGCTTCTACAGTGTATCCGCACAGATACGTGTCGAACGCAGCGCCTATTACGACATCCTGGAAACCACCCAAAAGGGCGATCTCGACATCTCACCTTGGTTGCAATGGTTCCTGGCGTGCCTCGACCGCGCTTTCCAAGGCGCCGAGGCCGTTGTCGCTCAAGTCGTTGCGAAAGCCCGCTTCTGGGAGTCCGCGGCAGATCGGCCTTTGAGCGCGCGGCAGAGGCTGGTGGTCAGTCGAATGCTGGGGGGTTTTGAAGGCAAAATCACCACGTCCAAGTGGGCGAAGATCGCAAAGACGTCCACTGACACGGCGCTTCGAGACATCGATGACCTCGTTGGCCGTCAGATTCTGATCCGGGATACCGCCGGGGGACGCAGCACGAGCTACTTGCTGGCTGTGGATGTGATGAATTTGCCACACTCACCCTTGCGTGACGGCGCGGGCGGTCCAATCTAGGTAGGGTTCCTCCGATATGACTGTGCAAGGATTCTGACGAGCTTGGCGCGCGACCCTTACCAGGAGCTGGGTGTGGCCCGGACCGCCAGCGCGGACGAGCTGCGCAAGACGTTCCGCAAGCTGGCGAAACAGCATCATCCCGACGCCAACCCCGGCAACAAGGCCGCCGAGGAACGGTTCAAGAAGGTGAGCGCGGCATTCGACATCGTGGGCGATGTTGAAAAGCGCAAGAAGTTCGACGCCGGCCTGATCGACGCCGATGGCCGAGAGATGGCTCAGGGCTTTCCCGGCGGCGGTCCCTGGGGTGCGGAGCCTGGGGCCGGTGGTTTTGGCGGCGCCCAGGGTGGGCGCGGCGGGTTTCGGACCCAGGGCTTTGAGGGCGCCGACTTCGGCGACATCCTGGGCGAGATGTTTGGCGGCGGCGGCGGCGGCGGTCGCGGCGCACGCGGCGGTGGCGGTGCTGGCGCAGGCGGCGGGTTCGGCGGCTTTTCCCAGCGCGGCGCGGATGTGCGGGCCAAGCTGGAGGTCGATCTGGTGGACGCGATCCTCGGCGGCAAGCAGCGGATCGCGTTTTCGGACGGCCGCACTATCGACGTCTCAATCCCCAAGGGCGCGCAGGACGGCCAGACCATGCGGCTGAAGGGCCAAGGCTCGCCAGGCCGCTCAGCGCCGGGCGACGCCTTCATCGAGATCGCTCTCAAGCCGCACCCGATCTATCGCCGGGAGGGCGAGGTGCTGGTGATGGATCTGCCGGTGACGCTGTACGACGCCGTCCTGGGCGGCAAGATCGAGGCGCCGACGCCCGAGGGTCCGGTGACGCTGACCGTTCCCAAGGCCTCCAATACGGGCACGCGCCTGCGCCTGAAGGGCCGGGGGCTGGTGGACGCCCAAGGCCGGCGCGGCGATCTGTTCGCCCGGCTGGTGGTGGCGCTGCCGGAGCCGCCGGACGCGGAGCTGGACGCGTTCGCGGCGGCCCAGCGCAAGGCCCGGCCATATGCACCCCGACGCCGTAGCTAGGCTTTGACGCAAGCTGAGCTAAGATCGCTGTTCAGCCAGGGTTCAGTCCCGGCCGGATAGTTGGGGGCTATGTCGCGTCGTTTCACCATTGCCGGGTTCGCCGTTCTGGCGCTCGCCACGGGGTTTGTCGCGCCCCCGGCGGCGCTGGCGCAGAACCCGCGCGCCATCTTCGGCGCCGGACGGGGCGACCAGGACCAGGCCCGCGAGGCCGTGCGTGCAGGCCGCCAGGTGCCGTTGTCCAAGATCCTGCAGACCATCGCCGCCCGCAATCCAGGGCGTCATCTGAACACCACGCTGGGCGACTCTGGCGGCAGAACCGCCTATTTCATCCAGTGGCAACTGGATGACGGCCAGGTGGTTGTCTTTGTTGTCGACGCCGAGAACGGCCAAATTCTCGGCCGCCAGGGTGGCTGAGAAAAATCCAGACGGAGGATAAGGACGCCCGCGTGCGCATCCTGCTTGTAGAAGACGATCCGGACCTGTCGCGCCAGCTGAAGCTCGCGCTGGCCGATGCCGGCTATGTGGTGGACCACGCCCCCGACGGCGAGGAGGCCCAATTCCTCGGTGAGACCGAACCCTATGACGCGGTGATCCTGGATCTGGGTTTGCCCAAGGTCGATGGCGTCTCGGTGCTGGAGCGCTGGCGGCGCGAGAACATGGCGACGCCGGTGCTGATCCTCACCGCCCGCAGCGCCTGGAGCGAGAAGGTCGCCGGGTTCGACGCGGGGGCCGACGACTATCTGACCAAGCCGTTCCATACCGAGGAGCTGCTGGCGCGGCTGCGCGCTTTGGTGCGTCGCTCGGCCGGCCATGCAGCGCCCAGCCTGACCTGCGGGGGCCTGCGCCTGGACCCCCGCGCCGCCCGCGCCAGCGTCAATGGCGAGCCGCTGCGGCTGACCTCATTGGAGTACCGGCTGCTGCACTATCTGATGATGCACCAGGGCCGGGTGATCAGCCGCACCGAGCTGGTCGAGCACCTGTACGATCAGGATTTTGATCGGGACTCCAACACCATCGAAGTGTTCATCGGCCGGGTCCGCAAGAAGATCGGCGCCGAGCGGATCGAGACGGTTCGCGGCCTGGGCTATCGCCTGACCTTCCCCGCCGACGAGGCGGACGAGACGCCGGCCGAGCGGTGATACCCGAGGCGCTGCGCCAGCCGTCACTTGCGCGCCGGCTGGTGGTGCTGGCGGCCGGCTGGAGCCTGGCCGCGCTGGTGGTCGTGGCCGTGGTGCTGGCGCTGCTGTTCCAACAGGCGTCGTTGCGTCGCTTTGAGCAGGCGCTGGGCGTGCTGATCGACAATCTGATCGCTGGGTCCACCGTCGAGGCGGGCCAGGCGGTGGCGCCGGCGTTCACCGATGCGCGGGCGTTGCGCGCCTATTCCGGCCTCTATTGGACGATCGGCGAGCCCGACGCCAAGGGCGGGGTGCGAACCCTGACCCCATCGCGGTCACGCTCGCTGTGGGACTCCGAACTGAAAACCCCGTCCGACCTGATGGCGCGGCTGCGCGCCGATCCCAGCCACCTCGTGGCGTTCGATGCGCCGGGCCCGCTGCCGGGGGAACGGCTGCGCGCGGTGGCGCGTCTGGCCACCCTGGAGGGACGCCCATTTGTTTTCCTGGCGGCTGAGGACCGCCGACCGATTGATCGGGACGTCCGTAACTTCATCGCCGCGACGGCTCTGGCGTTTGTGCTGCTGGGCGCGGGCCTGATCATCGCGGTGGTGATCCAGGTGCGGGTAGGATTGCGGCCGCTGTTCGATCTGCGCCGTGAGGTGGGGGACGTACGCCGGGGCAAGGCCGATCGCCTGCAGACCGTCTATCCGACCGAACTGAAGCCGCTGGCGGATGAGCTGAACGCGCTGGTGGCCCACAATCATGAGACCCTGGAGCGTCAGCGCACCCACGTCGGCAACCTGGCGCATGCCCTGAAGACGCCCATCTCAGTGATCATCGCCGAAGCGGGCCAACAGCCGGGAACCCTGGCCGAGATCGTCAGTCGGCAGGCCGAGGTGATGCGCGATCAGGTGGACCACCATCTGCGCCGGGCCAGGGCGGCTGCGCGGGCCCAGGGTCCTGGCGAGAGAACCTCGGTGGCCGAGGTGCTGGACGAGCTGACCCACGCGCTGGAACGGGTGTTCCAGGACAAGGGCATCGCCATCGACTGGGACGCGCCGGAAGAGCTGTTTTTCCTGGGTGAGCGGCAAGACCTGTTGGAGATCGCCGGCAACGCCATGGAGAACGCCGGCAAGTGGGGACGCACACGGATTCGCGTTCGCGCCGCTCCGTTCGGCGCTGATCGGCTCAGCCTGGTCGTTGAAGATGACGGTCCGGGTCTTCCAGCGGACCAGCGCGCCGCCGTGATCCGGCGCGGCGCACGGCTGGATGAGACAGCGCCGGGGTCTGGGCTGGGACTGTCCATCCTTGACGAGTTGGCGCGGGCCTACGGCGGCGCCCTCAAGCTGGACGACTCGGCGCTTGGCGGGCTGCGGGTGACGGTCGAGCTGCCCTGCGCTCAGTCTTGAAAATATAACAGTGTTCCGGAAGCCTTAACCCTACCTAAAGCACGCTGTCTCGAACGAGAAATCGCAGGGAATTTGAGCTGCATGCCAGCGCTGTCTGAGCGCAAGGTCGCAATTGTCCAGACGCTGGTGCAAACCGCGCCGGATAAGGCTGTCGGCATGCTGGAGCGCGCGTTGGCCGAGGTCGCGGGCGACAACCCGTTGGTGGCCGTCCGGCGCCTCGTCGAGGCTGAGGTGGCGGATCGCAGGCTGCGCAATCTGGTGCTCCAACCCCTTGTCCCGCTGTGCACGAATGCCGCGCCGACCTTGGCCCTGCGGTTTCCGGCGCGAGCGCTCAGTCTGACCTGGCGCGCCTTGAAGAGCACGGCGCCCGATGCGCTCGCGCTGGTGCGCGACCAGACGGATGATGACGAAACGCCGGTTCAGGCGCTCAACGAAACCATTGATGGTCTGCTCGCCGCCGCAGCGACCGGGCTACGCTTGCGAACGCATCCGGATTTCGCTGCGTTGGGCGCGGTTTGCGACGCCGACCAGGAGGGGGGCGGCGCCCGGCTCGCAGCCTGTCTCGAAATCGCCGCCGTGGTCCGCAAGGCGATCCAGCGGCTTCCGGAGTGGATCGCCCATCCCGGGGGCGATACGCCCGCAGCGGCGCGGATCGCCCATCGCGACGCCGTGGCGATCGCGGATGATGCTGGACCCAGGTTCTTTCACATGCTGTCCGCGCACCTGGCGCATCGCTGGATGGTCCTGCGGATCATTTCTGCGGTGATGGACAAGCCGACCGAACGCTACCTCGCCGACTCCGAGCTGGCGGACTTCGGCGAGGTGGTGCTGGGTGATGTTGACCAATCGATCACGGCGGCCAGCGGGCTTGACGCCTTCGGCGGCGCTGACGCGGGGCGCGCCGCCGCGCACAGCATCAGCGGCGCGATCCAGCAGATCATTGAGGTCGAAGCCTCGGTCGATCTGACGCGCGAGCAAGGCTGGGGCAAGCGGATCGTCAAGCAACGCGCGGCGATCAGCGCTATCGTCGAGGCCCGCTTGCGCGACGCCGAGAAGTCGCTGCCCGAAGCGCTGCCCCGACAGGAAAGCCGAAGCGGTCGCGGTCGCGGGGCGCCGCGACTGGACAGTGCGCCCGAACCGCGCGCCCTGGCCCACGCTGAGACCCTGCTGGCGTTGGTCGAGGAACTGAAGACCAGCATGAACCCAGGCGGCTTCACCTCGGTCCGCGCCAAGTCGCTGGAGCGCCTCTCGGAGATGCTGGACCAGTACGCGGAGGACGCGCTGGAGCTTCTGCGGACGGAGCCTCCGACAGATCCTGACGCGCCCTTTGCGCTGCTCCAGGCCGCTGCGGCGCTGATGGGCTATGTCAAGGGCCCCAAGGCGGCGGAGTTGATTTTGCGCCGCGTCGGCGTGGCGATCCGCGCCGCAGACGCGCCCACCCTGGCCGCCGCCCGCAGCTGAAGAGCCCACTCGCGCGCCGGGCGGCTTTCGGCTACATGCCGCGTCATGCTGTTGTTCTGGGTCGTGGCGGGTTTCCTGGCCGCCGCTGCGGCGGGTCTGATCCTGTTCCGCGCGGCCGGCGCCGCCGCGCCGCTCGCAGACCCTTCCGCCGCAGTCTATCGTCGCCAACTCTCCGAACTGGATGATCTGGCCGAGCGCGGCCTGATCGCCGAGAACGAGCGCGCGAGCGCCTACGCAGAGGCTGCGCGTCGGCTGCTGGCCGCCACGGACACGCCCGTTGAAACCTGGACGCGGGGTGGCGCACGTCTCACGATCCTGGCCGTTGCGGCCGCCGCGCCGGCCTTGGCGCTGGCTCTCTATCTGCTGCTCGGCGCGCCGAGCGCGCCGGATCAGCCGTACGCCAACCGCCTTGCCGCTTGGCGGGCCGCCGATCTGGCCTCGCTGCGCGCGCCGGAGATCGCCGCAGTGCTGCGCCAGGTGACGAGCGAGCGTCCAACCGAAGTCGAGGGCTTCCGGCTGCTGGGCTTGGCGGAGGGTGCGGCCCGGAACCCGGCGGGAGCGGTGCGGGCGTTGCGGCGTGGCGTGGCGCTGGATCCTCAGCGGGCCGATATGTGGCAGATGCTGGGCGAGGCCCTGGTCTTTGAAGGCGCCGGCAAGGTCGGCGTCGAGGCGCAGACGTCGTTTCGAGAAGCTGTGCATCGCGATCCGGCGAACGTCGCTGCGCGGTTCTACCTGGCCCAGGCTTCCGCCGAAGCCGGTCGCACCGCTGAGGCGAAGCGCGCTCTAGAGTCCCTGATTGCAGACATGCCACAGGAGGATTCGCGCCGCGCCGATGTGCAATCTGCGCTCGCCAGCCTGGACGGCCGCCCCCCCGCCCGCCTGGATCCAGCTCAACTCGGCGCGATCCGCGGCATGGTCGCCGGCCTCGCGGCGCGGCTGAAGGTCAGCCCGGAGGATCCCGACGGCTGGGTGCGGCTGGTGCGCGCCTACGCCGTTCTGGGCGAGACGGCCACCCGCGACGAGACCTATGCTGCAGCGCGGGTCCGCTATGCGGCTAGGCCCGAGGTCTTGCAGGCGCTGGACGAGGCCGCGCGTGCGGAGGCGCTGCGATGAGCTGGTTGCCCAAATCGCGCACCGCCCGTCGCCGGCTGGTGCTGATCGCGGCCATCGCCCCGGTCCTGGCGCTGGCGGTCGGCCTCAGCCTGTGGGGCATGCGCAATTCAATCTCCTATTTCTATACACCGGGCCAGGCGGCCACGGCGCAACCCAAGCCTGGCCAAGCTGTGCAACTCGGCGGCTTGGTGGCCAAGGGCTCGGTGGTGAAGCACCCGGATGGGCAGGTGGAGTTCGTCGTCACGGATCGGATCGCCAGCGACCGCGTCGTCTTCCAGGGCGACCTGCCCGATCTGTTCCGCGAGGGGCAGGGGATCGTCGCCGAGGGCGCCTATCGCGCTGATCGGGTGTTTGTCGCCAAGCGCGTTCTGGCCAAGCACGACGAAACCTACATGCCGAAGGAAGTGACCAAGGCTTTGAAACAACAGGGCGAGTGGCGCGGTGACGGCGCAGCGCCCAGTTATGACCGCGCGCCCGGCGCAGGCGGATCGCCATGATCGTCGAGATCGGGTCCTTCGCCCTGGCGTTGGCGCTGGCGCTGTCGCTGGCTCAGATCGCCCTATCCGCAGGCGCGCGCCTGCGGCGCTCCGTGGTTCTGGCCGGCGCGGGCGAGGGCGCGGCGCTGGCGGCGTTTGGCGCTGTGGCGACGGCGTTCGGGGCGCTGATGTACGCGTTCGTCGTCTCGGACTTTTCCGTGGCGAATGTGGCGGCCAACTCCCATTCGGCCAAACCGCTGCTCTATCGCGTGGCGGCGACCTGGGGCAGCCATGAGGGCTCGATGCTGCTGTGGTGCCTGGCGCTGACCGGCTTCGGGGCCGCAGTCGCGGGGCTGGGCCGCAACTTGCCGCGCGGCCTGCGGGCCGCGACCGTGGCGACGCAGGGCGTGCTGGGGGCGGTGTTCCTGGCCTATACGGTGTTCGCCTCCAACCCGTTCGTGCGTCTTGCGAGCCCGCCGGTCGAGGGTCGCTCACTGAATCCGTTGCTGCAGGATCCGGCGCTGGCGGTGCATCCGCCGTTCCTCTACGCGGGCTATGTCGGCATGTCGGTGGTGTTCTCCCTGGCGGTGGCGGCGCTGATCGAGGGGCGCGTCGATGCGGCCTGGTCGCGATGGGTGCGGCCCTGGGCGCTGGCGGCTTGGAGCCTGCTCACGGTCGGGATCACCTTGGGCGCCTTCTGGGCCTATTACGAGCTGGGCTGGGGCGGCTGGTGGTTCTGGGACCCGGTGGAGAACGCCAGCTTCATGCCCTGGCTGATCGCTACAGCCCTGCTGCATTCGGCGGCGGTGACCGAGAAGCGCGGCGCGCTGGCGGGCTGGACGGTGTTCCTGTCGCTGGCGGCGTTCAGTTTCTCGATGCTCGGCGCGTTCTTGGTGCGCTCGGGCGTGCTGACCTCGGTTCACGCCTTCGCGGTGGATCCGACGCGCGGGGTGCTGTTGCTGGCGATCCTGGGCGGCGTCAGCGGTCTGGCGTTCAGCCTGTTCGCCTGGCGTGCGCCCGCCCTGTCGCGGGGCGGCCTGTTCGCCCCGGTCAGCCGCGAAAGTGCCCTGGTGCTGAACAACATTCTGCTTGCTGCGGCGACGGCGACGGTGCTGCTCGGCACGCTCTATCCGCTGATCCGGGAAGCCTTGAGCGGCGAGGCCATTTCGGTTGGGCCGCCCTATTTCAGCCTGACCTTCACGCCGCTGATGGCGGCCTTGCTGGTCCTGCTGCCAGCAGGTCCGCTGATGGCGTGGAAGCGCGGCGATGCACGTGGCGCTGCACAGCGCCTTTGGGCCGCAGCGCTGATCGCGGTGGCGGCGGCCCTGCTGGCCCTGGCGCTGATCAGCCCGGCCAAGGCGCTCGGGGCGGCCGGTCTCGGCCTTGGGGCTTGGCTGATCGCCGGCGTGCTGGCCGAGATTATTGAGCGGACGCGGGCGTTTCGCGCACCGCCCGCCGAGTCCTGGCGGCGGCTTACGGGGTTGCCGCGCGGCGCCTGGGGCATGAGCCTGGCCCATCTCGGTCTGGGCGTCTTCGTGCTGGGCGCGGTGTTCGAGACGGGCTGGAAGATCGAGGCGGCGGAGGCTCTGCCGATCGGCGGCGGCCTCAATGTTGGCGCCTATCATGTGAGCCTGGACAGCGTCACGCCGGCCCCAGGTCCCAACTATCAAGCCGAACGCGCGCAACTGACGGTGACTCGGGCCGGCGCCGCCGTCTGCGCACCACAGCCCGAGCGCAGGCGCTACGATGCGGGCGGGCAGACCACCTCGGAAGTTGGCCTCTGCTACCAAGGCGCCTCGCACATCTATCTGGTGCTGGGCGAGCGGCGGGACGGCGGGCCGCAGCCGGTGTGGCTGGTGCGCGCCTACTGGAACCCGTGGGCGACCCTGATCTTCCTTGGCCCGGTGATCATGGCTCTGGGCGGCCTCACATCGCTGTCGGACCGGCGGCTGCGCCTCGGCGTCGGACGGCGGCGGGAGACGAGCGGGTGAGACGACCCCTGCTTCTTGCGGCGCTGGCGGGCCTGCTCTGCATAGGCGCGGCCGCCGATCCGTCGGAGCGGCTGGCCGATCCGACCCAGGAGGCCCGGGCTCGCGCTATTTTCCGCGAGGTCCGGTGTCTGGTCTGCCAGAACGAGTCGATTGATGATTCCGAGGCCGAGCTCGCCCACGACCTGCGGCAGATCGTCCGCGAGCAGGTGGGGGCTGGGGCCAGTGATGCCCAGGTGAAGCACTTTCTGACCGAACGCTACGGCGAATTCGTGCTGCTGACCCCCGCGCTATCTGTGGGCAACCTGGCGCTCTGGGCGGGGCCTTTTGTCGTGGTCCTGCTCGGCGCCGGCCTGCTGGCGATGCGCCTGCGCCGTTGGCCGCCCGAGGTTGATCTATCGCCCGCCGAGGCGGAACGGGTCCGCTCGCTGGCCGCAGCTGAAGACCTCTGACACCTTTGCGCCGCACATCCGACGCGAAGCTGAACCGAGGGTGACCTATCCGTAACTTGAGGGACATTGCACTTCGGTGCATCCGGCCTAGGTTGGTGATGCGCGCGAACCCTCCCCGGCCTCGCGCAAAAGGAAATTAGAGACTGATGACTTCGAAGAAGACGGGCTACCTCCTGGGCGCCATCGCCGCCGTGGGCGTCATGGCCGCCGCTGTCGCCGGCGCGGGCATTCGGCTTCCGTCGTCCCATGCTGAGCTGCCGGCCGGCGGACTGATCAAGGCGTCAACCTCGCCGATCTTCGCGCCGCCGCCGGGCGCGCCAATGTCGTTCGCCGACATCTTCGAGCGCGTTTCGCCTGCGGTGGTGTCGATCAATGTGACGAGCCGCGTCGATCCTGAGACGTTCCGCCAGATCCCCGGCTTCCCGGGCCTGCCGATCCCGATTCCGCGCCAGCAGCAGCCCGACGGCCAGGACGGCGAACAGGGTGCAGCTCCAGGACGTGGCCAACCGCGCCTGCCGACCCAACAGTCTGCTGGGTCGGGGTTCTTCATCTCGGCGGACGGCTACATCGTCACCAACAATCACGTGGTCGAGAACGCTGAGAGCATCAAGGTGGTGCTCAAGGACGAGAGCGAGCTCGACGCCGAGGTCGTGGGCCGCGATGAGGCCACCGATCTGGCGGTAATCAAGGTCAAGGGCATCGGTCGACGCTTCCCGTTTGTCAGTTTCGAAAACGCCGGCAAGCCGCGGGTCGGCGACTGGGTGTTCACGGTCGGTAATCCGTTCGGACTGGGCGGCACGGCCACGGCTGGGATTGTGTCGGCCTATGGCCGCGACATCGGCGAGACCTTTGTCGACTACATTCAGATTGACGCGCCGATTAACCGGGGCAACTCCGGCGGTCCGACCTTTGACATCTACGGCCGCGTGATCGGGGTCAATACGGCGATCTTCTCGCCCTCAGGCGGGTCGGTGGGCATTGGCTTTGCGATTCCCGCCGACGTGGCGGAGACGGTCACCAAGCAGTTGATCGGCGGCGGTAAGATCGAGCGCGGCTATATCGGCGCCACGATCCAGAACTTCACGGCCGAAATGGCCGAGGCGGCGGGCATGGGAAGCCAGAAGGGCGCCATTGTGGCCGACCTTTCCGCAGGCGGCCCGGCGTCCAAGGGCGGGCTGGTGGTCGGCGACATCGTGGTGGCGGTGAACGGCAATGCAGTCCGCAGTTCCTCGGAACTGACCCGTCAGGTCGCCCGCGCCCAGGCCGGCGACACGCTGCATCTGGATGTGGTCCGCGACGGCAAGAAGCGCACCGTAGACATCCGCTCCGGCGTGCGACCTTCTGAGCGTCAGCTGGCGGCCAACGGCAGTCCTGGCGGCGACGGCCGTAGCGGACCTGGCGCCGCCGAAGCGCCGGGAGCGGCGGTCCTGGGCATGTCCCTGAGCGCGATCGACCCGCAGGCGCGCGAACAGCTGAACATCCCGGCCGAGGTGCGCGGCGTGCTGGTCCAGAACGTGGACCAGGCTTCCGACGCTGGCCAGAAGGGCCTGCGTCGCGGCGACGTCATCACCCGGGCGAATGATCGCGCGGTGGCGGCCCCCGCCGATCTCTCCGCCGTTGTCGACGCCGCCAAGAAGGCCGGGCGCGTCAGCGTTCTGGTCGGCGTCTATCGCAATGGCCGCACCTCCTTCCTGCCGATCAAGGTTTCGGGTTAAACTGAGGGCGTTACGAGGGCTGTGACATGCGAATCCTGATCGTCGAAGACGACCTGGAAGCCGCCGAAGCCATGGCGCGCGGTCTGACCGAGGCCGGTCACGACTGCGTTCGCGGGGCGGACGGCCAGGAGGGCCTGGTGGCGGCCCAGGGCGGCGACTTCGACGTGATGATCGTTGATCGGATGATGCCGCGCATGAACGGCGTCGAGCTGGTTGAGACCCTTCGCCGCGAGGGGGATCGCACGCCGGTGCTGTTCCTGTCGGCGCTGGGCGAGGTGGGCGACCGGGTGGACGGCCTAAAGGCCGGGGCGGACGACTACCTCGTCAAACCCTATGCCTTCGCCGAGCTAAGCGCGCGGATCGAGGCCCTGGCGCGTCGGCGGGAGACCGGTTCGGTCCATACCCTGCTGCGGGTGGGCGAGCTTGAGATGGACCTGATCGGACGCGCGGTTCAACGCGCGGGCAAGGCCATCGACCTGCAGCCGCGCGAATTCCAGCTGTTGGAATTCATGATGCGCCATGCCGGCCAGTCGGTGACCCGCACCATGTTGCTGGAGAAAGTCTGGCACTACCACTTCGATCCGCAAACCAACGTCATCGACGTGCACATCTCGCGCCTGCGGTCCAAGATCGACAAGGGCTTCGACCGGCCCATGTTGCAGACCGTGCGCGGTGCGGGCTATCGGCTCGACGCCTAGATCGGCGCCCATGCGCCTGCCGCGCATCTTCCGGACCACGCCGTTTCGGCTGACGCTGCTGATCCTGGCGCTGTTCGCCAGCGCCGCCTCGGCCTTCCTGGCCTATGTCTATGTCGCCACCGCCGGTGAGACGACACGACGGACAGACCAGGAGATCCGTCGCGAGATGCGATCCCTGGTGGATGTCTACGACCGCGCCGGCCTCGATGCGGTGAACCAATCGCTGATCGAGCGGGCCGCCAGCGAGCGGCCGTTCCTCTACCTCCTCTCCGGCAAGAGCGGGGGGCGGATATCCGGGTCCATTGAGGAATCGCCGGTGGAAAAGGGCGCAGCGAACCCGGCCTGGGCGACCTTTCAGGTGACGGATCGCGATGACCAGGGCCATGCGATGAAACACCCCGCGCGCGGGATGCAGCAACGCCTTTCCGGCGGCGAAGTGCTTTTCGTGGGCGCGGATGCGGGCGAGGACGAGGCCTATGTGGTCAAGATCGTCCGAGCGCTGTGGGGCGCCGGCGCCCTGGTCATCGTGCTGGGACTGGGCGTGGGAATCCTCGTCAGCCGCAATGTCTCGCGCAGCATGGCCAGCCTCACCGACGTGGTCGAACGCGTGCGCAATGGTGAGCTGGGCGTGCGCGCCCATGTGCGCGGCGCCCGCGATGAGCTCGACCAGCTGGCGCGGGGGGTCAACGAGATGCTGGACCGCCTGGAACGCTCGATGGCTGGACACCGCCACGCCGGGGACGCCATCGCCCATGATCTGCGCTCGCCACTGACGCGGCTGAGAACCCGCCTGGAGACCGCCTATATCGACCTGGAGGCCGGCAAGGGTGACGCCGAACAGGCCCTCGCCCAGGCGATTGAAGACACCGATGGCGTGCTCAAGACCTTTGGGGCCGTGCTGTCGATCGCCCGGTTGCAGGCCGCCGGGGCCGCGCCGAGCCCGGTCGTGTTTGATCCCGTCGACCTGGCGGCTGACATGGTCGACCTGTACGAGCCCTTCTGCGAGGAGAAGAACCTGGAGTTCTCGGCCGAGCTGGCCAAGGACCTGACGGTGCGCGGCAATCGTGAGTTTCTGGCCCAGGCCCTGGCCAACATCCTCGACAACGCCGTGAAATACACCCCAGCCGGCGGCGCCATCATGCTGCGGGTTCGCCGTCGCTCGTCCGGCGAGGTGGAGTTCTCGGTCACTGACACCGGCCCGGGCGTGCCGGACGAGGACCGCGAGCGGGTGATCCAGCGGTTCGTCCGCCTGGAGAACAGCCGCAACGAGCCTGGCGCCGGCCTGGGGTTGTCGCTGGTCGCCGCAGTCGCCGAGGCGCATGGCGGACGGCTGGAGCTGTCCGAGGGGCCTGGCAAGGTGGGCGAAATGGGTCCGGGACTGCGCGTGGCTTTCGTCCTGCCAAGGCCGTAACCTGCGCTAATGGTCCTGGCGGAACAGATGCAGCCTTGCGGTCCGGTGGTCGACCCCAAGGCGGCCGAGCGGGCGCGCGGCGGGTTGGGCGATGCTCCGATCATTGAAGGCGCCTGGCCCGTGCTGGCGCCGATCTTCGCCGCCTCGCCCTATCTGACCTCTCTTGCGCGGCGCGATCCGGCGCGGCTGGCGTCGCTGCTCGAGGATGATCCGGACCGCAGGTTCGCCGACCTCGTGGATCGTACGATCCGGGTTGCGGCCTTGAGTCCGCCGGACGCGACCCCGGCGTTGCGGATCCTCAAACAGGAGGCGCATCTGCTCTCGGCTTTGGCCGATTTGGGCGGGGTCTGGGATCTAGACCAGGTGACCGGCGCGCTGACCCGGTTCGCCGACGCGGCGCTACAGGCTGCCCTGGCCAGCGCCGCCGGCGCGGAGCTAGAGGCGGGCCGCCTGACCCGGCTTGGTCAGGGCGATGAAGGACCCGTGCCGGGCTGGTTCTGCATCGCCATGGGCAAGCAGGGCGCCTTTGAGCTCAACTACTCCAGCGACATCGATGTCTCGGTGTTCTTCGAGCCGGAGCGGATGCCGTTGGCCGAAGGTGTCGAACCCCAGGCCTTTGCGGTGCGTCTGGTACAGCGCGTCTCGGATCTCATGCAGATGCGCACCGCCGACGGCTATGTGTTCCGCATGGATCTGCGTCTTCGCCCGGATCCTTCCTCCACCCCACCCGCCGTCTCGGCCGCAGCGGCGCTGGAATACTATGAGAGCGTCGGCCAGAACTGGGAGCGGGCGGCTTTCATCAAGGCCCGGCCCTGCGCCGGCGACCAGACGGCCGGCGCGGTGTTCCTGGCCGAGCTGCAACCCTACATCTGGCGGCGCAACCTGGACTTCGCCGCCATCGCCGACATCCATTCCATCAAGCGTCAGATCCATGTTCACAAGGTCGACGACCGGGTGTCCGCCAAGGGGATCGACCTCAAGCTCGGGCGCGGCGGGATTCGGGAAATCGAGTTCTATGTCCAGACCCAGCAGTTAATCCTCGGCGGACGACATCCCGGGTTGCGCAGCAATCGGACGCTCGATGCGTTGCAGGCGCTGGCCGAAGCCGGTCACGTGTCGCAGCGCACGACCGATGAGCTCACCGCCGCCTATCGCCGCCTGCGTGCGACCGAACATCGGGTGCAGATGATCGCTGACGAGCAGACTCATCGCCTGCCGGAATCCGACTCCGAGCGTCGGCGGGTCGCGGCGCTGAGCGGCCATGCCGGACTACGCACGTTCGACGCCGAGATCACGCGCACGTTGAAGACCGTGAACGCCCGGTTCGGTGAATTGTTCGCCGACGAGGAGCCGCTGTCATCCCGGTTCGGCAGCCTTGTGTTTACCGGGGTCGAAGATGACCCGGAGACCCTGGCCACGCTCGCCCGGATGGGCTTCTCGGCCCCCCGCGAGGTGGCTCAGACGATCCGCAGCTGGCATCATGGCCGCGCGGCCGCCACCGGCACCGAGCGCGGGCGAGAACTGTTCACGCGCTTGGCGCCGCGCCTGCTGGAGGCCCTGCAGGCCACCGGCGCGCCCGACACCGCGTTTGCCCGGTTCCGCGGCTTCTTCGAGGGCGTCAGCGGCGGCGTGCAGTTGCAGTCGCTGTTTCTGGCCCAGCCGCGGCTGTTCGAACTGGTGGTCCAGGTGCTGGCCTTCGCGCCGCGCCTCGCCGCCACCCTGGCCCGGCGGCCGGCCGCCATCGACGCCATGCTGGATTCGCGGTTTTTCGCGCCGATCGAGATCGCCGATGAGCGCGTGGACATGGAACGCGCAGTGGCGGCGGCCGGTGGGTTCGAAGGGGCCATGGACGCGGTGCGCCGGATCCACCGCGACCAGGCGTTCCGGGTCGGCGTGCAGGTGATGAGTGGATCGGCCTCCGCTGAGGTCGCCGGCCGCGCGTTCGCAGATCTCGCCGATGTCTGTATCGAAGCCCTGGCGCCGGTCGCGCTTGAGGACGCGGTTCGCCAAGGCGGCGCGTTCCCTGGCGAGGTCGCCGTCGTCGCCTTGGGCAAGTGCGGATCGCGCGAGATGAGCGCCGGCTCCGACCTCGATCTGATGACCCTCTACCGCGCGTCAGACCCTGGCGCAGCGTCTGCGGCCAAGGGGTGGGACGCCTCGGCCTTCTATGGCCGCTTCACCCAGCGGCTGATTGCGGCCCTGTCCAGCCCGACGACCGAGGGCCAACTCTACGACGTGGACATGCAACTTCGGCCGTCTGGCTCCAAAGGCCCCGTGGCGGTGAGTTGCGCGGCCTTCGAGGACTACTATCAGGGCGACGCCGAGACCTGGGAGTTTCTGGCCTTGACCCGCGCGCGCGTCGTCTGGGCGACGTCCAACGGATTTGCCGCCGACGTCCAGGCGGCCATTGAGGCGGCCCTACGGCGGCCGCGCGATCCCGATCTGACTGCGCGGGACGTGCGCGAGATGCGTATGCTGATGGAGCAGGAGCGGCCCCCACTCGGCGCGTGGGATCTGAAGCTCTTGCCGGGCGGCCTTGTCGACATCGAGTTCGCTGTCCAGTTCCTGCAGCTGATCCATGCTCCCCGGGGCGGGCCGCTGCGACCCAACACGGCCGAGGCGCTCAGCGTGCTGTCCGCGACGCGCCTGGCGCCGGACGGCCCCCTGGCGGTGCTGGCAGACGCCTGGCGGCTGCAACAAGACCTGACGCAGCTGCTGAAGGTCGCGATCGACGGTCCGGCGGATCCCGCCTCCGAGCCCAAGGCGTTTCAGGCGCTGCTGGCGCGGGCCGGCGGCGTTCGCACCTTCCATCGCCTCGGCCGCCGCCTGGCGACAGCCCAACAGGCTGCGAGAGCCGCCTATGACGCCCTGGTGCCAACCAAATCTCGCGACTGATCTGCGGCGCCAGCCATCGCCGCAGCGCTTTGCCGGACCGGCAGTGAAAAGCTCGCGACCGTGCCCTGACCGGGCGCGCTTCGCAGGTCAAGCAGCCCACCGTGCATCTCGACCAGCGACTTGGTGAGCGCCAGGCCCAGGCCCGTGCCCTGGGTGGTCTTGGAGTGTTGGCTCTCCACCTGCTCAAACGGCCGCGCCAGGCGCTCCAGATCGCGGGCGGAAATGCCGATTCCCGTGTCCTGAACGCTGATCCGCACGCGGTCGCCTAAGGAATCGTCGCGCATTTCGGCGCACAGACTTACACGGCCACCCTTGGGGGTGAATTTGATGGCGTTGGACAGCAGGTTCAGCAGCACCTGTTTGATCGCCCGGTAGTCGGCTTCCACCTCCGGCAGGTCATTGAATTCCAGCACCAGGCTGAGACCCGCGGACTCGGCGCGATTGCGCACCAGCCGAAGCGCATCCTCGGCGACCTCCTCCAGGCTGAGCGGCTCGAAACGCAAGTTGAGCTTGCCCGCCTCGATCTTCGACATGTCGAGGATATCGTTGATCAGCGCCAGCAAGTGCTGACCGGAGCTCAGAATATCGCGGGCGTAGTCGCGATAGCGGTTGTCGCCCATCGGACCATACATTTCGCCCGCCATGATCTCGGAGAAGCCGTTGATGGCGTTGAGCGGCGTGCGCAGCTCATGGCTCATGTTGGCGAGGAATTCGCTCTTGGCCTGGCTGGCGCCCTCGGCGCGGATCTTCTCAGCCTCGTATTTGCGGGCCAGCTCGGACAGCTGCTCCTGGCTGCGTTCCAGGTTGGTGACCGCGCGGCGAAGTTCTTCTTCATGGGTCTTGAGCGCGGTAATATCGGCCGCCGTAACC
The DNA here is from genome assembly GCA_043734425.1 of Alphaproteobacteria bacterium. GTDB lineage: Bacteria > Pseudomonadota > Alphaproteobacteria > Caulobacterales > Caulobacteraceae > Phenylobacterium. The sequence continues at coordinate 42,366 of JAYTFM010000001.1, read as the reverse complement.
ACCAGTCCCCCCTCAGCGGTCGGGCGTTCGGAGATTTGTACCCATCTGCCGTCAGCCAGTTCCGCCTCGCGGGCGCCGCGACCGCCGACCGAAGCGGGCGCCTCCTGGCGGATGGCCCGGACCGCAGCGCGTTCGACCATCTCACGGCTCACCCCGAAGGTAAGAAGGTTGGCGTCGAGCTGGAAGAAATTGCGAAAGTTGCGATTGCACATGACCAGCCGGCCATGCCGGTCCCAAAGCACGAAGGCTTCCGAAAAGCTCTCGATGGCGTCGCGCAGACGGCCCTCGGCCGCTTGCGCCCGGGCCTGCGCCAGCCGCTCTTCAGTGACGTCCAAGGCGACGCCGATGATCCGGGCGAACCCGCCTTCTGGCGCTTCTCCGAACCCGCGGCCGCGAAAATCGATCCATACGGGACGCGCGCCGGCTAAGGGTGGGACGCGAAACGAGACATCAAAGTCCCCATAGATTGCGGCGGTGGCCAGGGCCTCGCGCAGGTCGTCCCGATGTCCGGCGGCGACGCGATCCAGCACCTGCTGACCATCGACCAAGCCGCCCTTCCAACCGAACAGCGCGCCGGTGACGTCGGACATGAAGATCTGGTCCGCCGCCAGGTCCCACTCCCAGATCCCGCAGCGCGCCGCCTCAACCGCCGTTTGAAATCGCTGCTCGAAGACCGACCGGGCATTGCCAGCGTCTTCCGTCCGACGAATCTCGGCCAGCAGCATCAGGCCCGTCACGATCGCCGCCGCCGTCGGCGCCAGGATGCGAAGCGCCAGCTTCAGGGCCTCAGGCGTGGCCGTTCGCAAGGTCATCAGGGTCAGAACCCCATAGATTGCGAGGCCGACAACCAGGCCGATCAGGACCAGGCGCATGAACGCCTGCACTGGACGGGATTCGGCCCCATCCACGCGCTCCAGTTCCGTATCGCCCACCCCGCGCCCGGCCAAGGCCGCTGCTCCTGCTCGAATCGCTCGCAACGGGTCGTGCCGCTGCAACACAGAGTCTAAGCCAAGCCCGTTCCTCGCGTCACGATGCGAATGCGCGTTTCAACCCAATGCGCGGGTCGCCAGCTCATAGACGTTCTTGGAGAGGCCCGGATGCTCGGCGATCCGCGCCAGCTGCGCGCGCATCGCCTCGGCCAAGTCCGGCCGATACCGTCGCCAGCCACCCAGCGGCTCAACCAGCCGCGCGGCGGTCATCGGATTGACGCCATCCACCGCCAGGATCTGGTCCGCCAGGAATCGATAGCCCGCGCCTTCGGCCTCGTGGAACTGGGCCGGATTGAAGTTGGCGAAGGTCGAGATGAGGGCCCGCAGACGGTTGGGATTACGAAGCTCGAACGCCGGGTGGGCGGTCAGGCCCATGATCCGACCCAGGGCGCCGTCACCGGGGTCGCGCGCCTGGATGGCGAACCACTTGTCGACCACCAACGGCTCGTCTTTCCAACGGGCATGGAATTCCGCCAGGGCCTCATCAAAAGCGGCCCCGCCGATGTTCATCAGCGCGGCCAGACCGCCCAGGGAGTCGGTCATATTGGTGGCGGCCATGAAATGGCCGCGGGCGATCTCGGCGACATCGGATCGTGGATTCGCGGTCATCAGGTCCAGAGCCGCATTCCTCAACGCCCGCCGCCCGGCGCCGGCCGCGTCGGGCACAAACGGTCCCAGGTCCTGCAAGCCGGAATGCAGACGACGAAGGTCCGCATCCAGGTGCAGCGCAAGCCGCAGCCGCAATGACTCGCGGGCGGCATGCAAAGCGGCGGGGTCTGCCGGGCTCATCTCCAACGCCAGATCGCCTTCGGTGGGCAACGCCAGCAGTAGCGCCTTGAACGCCGCGTCCGAGGCCTGATCGTTCAGCGCCCGCCCAACCGCTTCGGCATAGCGCTCCTCGCCGACCTCATCGCCGCGCCCGGCGGCGCGGGCCAGGATCAGGTCCCGCGCCAGGCCCTGGCCCGCGTCCCAGCGGTTGAACAGGTCCGGATCGGAGGCCAGTTGCAGATAGCGCGCCTTGGGCTCTGCGTCGGTGCGCATCACCACCGGCGCAGAGAACCCGCGCAGGGCTGAGACGACAGGGGCCGTACCGATGCCGGTCAGCACAGCCTGGGTTTCGGCGCCCTCAAGCACCACGACTGTCTCGTCCATCGCCTTGCCGCCGCGTTCGAACGCCAGGGTGCGGCCCTCGGCGTCAAGCAAGCCGACCACCACCGGAATTGGCAGCGGGCGCTTTGCGGCCTGGCCGGGGGTTGGCGGGTTCGTCTGCGAGAAGCTCAGCGTCAGGGTCCGGGCGGCCGGATCATAGCGGCTGGCCAGATCGATCCGGGGCGTGCCGGCCTGTTCGTACCAGGCGAAGAAGTCGGTGAGGTCGCGGCCGGAGGTTTCGGCAAAACAGGCGATGAACGCCTCGACCGTGGTCGCCTGGCCGTCCCAGCGCTCGAAATAGAGATCCATGCCGGCCCGGAACGCCGCATCACCGATCATTAGCTTGAGCATCCGGATCACTTCGGCGCCCTTCTCGTAGATGGTCGCTGTGTAGAAGTTGTCGATCTTCAGATAGCTCGACGGCCGGACCGGATGGGCCAGTGGACCCTGGTCCTCGGCGAACTGCCGGGTCCGCAACGCTTTGACGTCCTTGATCCGCTGGACGGCGGCGCTGCGCATATCGGCCGAAAAGCTCTGGTCGCGGAAGACCGTTAGACCCTCCTTCAGGCACAGCTGGAACCAGTCGCGGCAGGTGATCCGGTCGCCGGTCCAGTTGTGGAAATATTCGTGGGCGACGACGCTTTCGATCCGCTCGAAGTCCAGGTCGGTGGCGGTCTCCGGGTCGGCCAGCAGCAGAGAGGAGTTGAAGATATTGAGGCCCTTGTTTTCCATCGCTCCAAAATTGAAGTCGCGTACAGCGACGATCATGAACAAGTCGAGGTCGTATTCGCGGCCAAACGCCTGCTCGTCCCATTCCATCGAACGCTTCAGGGCATCCATGGCGTAGGCGGCGCGGGGCGCCATGCCAGGATCAACATAGATCTTCAGTTCGACGGTGCGACCGCTCATGGTAACCCGGCGGTCTTCCAGCACATCCAGCTCGCCGGCCACCAGAGCGAACAGATAGCAGGGCTTGGGGAAGGGATCGTTCCAAACCGCAAAGTGACGCCCGCCGGGCAGCGCGCCGGCTTCCATCAGATTGCCATTTGACAGCAGGCGCTCGAGGGCGCGGTCGGCTTCGACGCGTACCGTAAAGCGCGCCAGCACATCCGGGCGGTCCGGCCAGAAGGTGATCTTGCGAAACCCTTCGGCCTCGCACTGCGTGCAGAAGCGGCCGCCGGACATGTAGAGCCCTTCCAGCGCGGTGTTGCCGGCAGGATCGATCTCGACCTCGGTCTGCAGCACGAAGGCGTCCGGAACGTTGGGCACGATCAGGTGCTCGCCGTCGAACCCCCAGGCAGCGGCGTCCAGGGCGATCCCATCCACCGCCACCAGGATCGGCTTCAGGCGCTCGCCGTTGAACCGCAGCGGCTCGGCGTGCACACCGTTTCGCCGCACGATCAGCCGCGCCCGGACTCGCGTGGTGTTTGGCTGCAGGTCGAAGACGAGCTCGACCTCATCCACCAGGAACGGCGGCGGGGTATAGTCGGAAAGGCGGATCGGCTGAGGGGTGTCGGTGCGCATATTCTCATCTAGGCGGATGGATCGTACGGCGCCAAGGCGCCATGGCCAGTTTGGATGCTCAGCTGGCGCGGGATTGGCGCCTACCGCGCGATAGTCCTGAGCAGCGAGAAGCGGCCAGCCTGCGACACCACGGCCGCACCGGGTGGAAACGGGGTGGTGTGGCGGCCCGATCTGCAGATCATCAGATAGTCGAACTGGCCGCTGCGCACCGCGCGCTGCGCCTCCAGACCCGGTGTGTCCACGGCCCGAGGATCGGGACCCACGGCGCTCTCCAGGTCATCGATCGCCGTCCGCAGTCGGCCGATGATCCGCAGCGGCTGCTGGGTGCTGTCGGCGAACAGCGGCGCGGCCTGGCCATACAGCGCCACCAGCAGCGGACCGTACATTTCGCAGCGCCGCTCAGGGTCCAGGCCGGGGTCCAGCCGCGACGGCCGCGGCGCCGTCAGGAACGCGACCATCCGTCCAGGCGGGATCTGCGCGGCCACCACGCGAAACTGCGCAAAATCCTCGCCATAGGGGCGCCAGGCGAAGCTGATCCAGATGATCCGCACGGCGACCAGGGCGATGAGGGCGCCCTGGCAAAGCCGGTCGAACCGCTCGCCACCCGGTCGGAACGTCAAGCCGCCGACCGCTATCAAGGCCAGGTAGAGCGGCATCCGATCCGCCACATAGCCGACCCCGAACAGAGTCGGAGGCGTGAAGGCCACCAGGGCCACGGCGATCACCAGGGCGGGCGCCACGCGCCGGTTCAGCGACACCCGGCCACGTCGGGCCAGGATCGCGAGGAGGGCGAGCGACGCCGCCATGCTCGCCAAGTCGAACGCCAGGCTCGGTCCCTCCGCCACACGCACGATGGTCTGCAGGCGATAGGCCATCTGTTCGCCCACGCGTGCGAACAGATGGCCGCTACGGATCAGGCGCGAGATGCTCTCGTCGGCATCCGTGACGCCGGTCGCGACACCCGCCGTCGCGCTGGCCAGGAACAAGGCGCCCGGCGCCAATGCCTGCAGCGACAGCAGCGCGCCACTGCCCAGCAGCGTCGTGACCCGGCGGCGCGGGAGCGCGAAAAATCGCCCGAGCTCGAGCCCGCCGAGCAGCAGTCCATAGAGCGCGAACGCCAGTCCGTGGCAGGCGAAGATCACCAGGGCCAGCGTGCAGCCGACCCCCGTCGCCAGGATCGGCCGGTGGCGCAGCGCCAGCCAGGCGCCGGCCCCCCAGAATGTCAGGCCCAGCCCGAACAGGAAGTTCGCAAAACCCCAGGTGAAAATGAAACTGTACAGCAGCGGCAGGGTCAACAGCGCGGTCAGCGGCGAAAGCCGGCCGGTCACCTGGCGGCTGAAAAACAGTACACCCGAGTACAGCATCGCCAGGATCGAGACCGCGATGATATGCCCCCCCAGCATCGGATTCACAAATCGCAGCAGACCCGCGCCCAGAACGTCCAAGCCGACGTTCGGAAGGATCGACCAGTGGGTGGCGTAGTGTTGCTGCAGGCCAGGGTCTGTCTCCAGGTGCGCGAGCACGAAGTAGCGCGCGACGTGATTGTAGAAGTCCAGGGTCGGCAGAATTGGCGTCAGGACGATCGGCGCCAGCGCCAAGGCGAAGATGCCGAGGAAAGCCCATGGCGACCCAGAGCCTGCGCTGTCACCGTCCAGGTCACGGCGCGGGAGGTCCGACGGTCTTGCCGTTTCAATGCTGCCAAACACAGAGGTCCCGTCGCTGGACGATCGCGACCGATGATATGGCGTGCGACGCGCGCGCGCGTCGCTAGGAGCCCGAGCCGGTTTGGGCGGTAGAGGCGATGCTGAGCCCATGCGGTCCTAGGCGCTCGATCGGGACGAATCGGCGAACGCCCAGAGCTTGGAGATCGCAAAGGTGACGATCGGAACCACGATCACCGCCGGGATCAACGCCCAGGCGAACGGCGCGTGGGCGACGCTGACACCGAGGAAGACGATCAGCTGGTTCAGGGCCAAGACCGACAGCGAGGTAAGCACAAACCTCACGAACTGCGGGCCGTGAAGGGCCGGCCGCCGGAAGGTCAGCCGCGCATGGCCAAAGTAGGAAACCAGCACGGCGCAAGCATAGCCGACGAAATTCGCGGAGAGCGGGGCGAACCGGCCGTAGTCATGAGCGATCAGCGCCGTCGCGACATGGGTGAGGGTCGCCGCCCCGCCGACCAGACCGAACATGACCACCTGCCGCAGCGATGGCGCCAGTCGGTGTGCACTCGGCCGAGCAGGCGTTTCATCAGAGCCCGGCGGCACGCCCTAGGCGCCTTCGCCATTGCGCCGGATGAGGTAGATCGGACGGTGCTTGGTCTCCTGATAGAGCCGGCCGATGTATTCGCCCATGACGCCGAACGCGATCATCTGGAAGGCGAAACAGAACAGCAGCACCACCATCAGCGACGCATAGCCCGGCACGTCGCGGCCAAACATCAGCACGCGCACGATCAGACCGACGCCATAAAGCATCGCAGCAACCGCCGCCCCGAAACCGACCAGGCTCCAGACTCTGAGCGGCAGGGTCGAGAACGAGGTGATCCCGTCGATCGCCAGCCGCCACAGCGCTAGCGAGGCCCAGGAGGTGACGCCGGCGGCCCGCGCCGGCCGCACATAGGGCACGCCGACCTGGCGGAAACCGACCCAGGAGAACAGGCCCTTGTTGAAGCGGTTGCGTTCCGGAAGCTGGTGGATCGCCTCGACCACCTGGCGGTCCATCAGCCGGAAATCGCCGGTGCTCGCGGGAATCGGATAGTCCGAGACCCGGTTGAAGATCCGGTAGAACAGGTTGGCCGTGACACGCTTTGACAGGGTGTCGGCGGTGCGATCCGTCCGCACGCCATAGACGACATCATATCCCTCTTCCCAGAGGTCGACGAAGTCGGCCATCAATTCTGGCGGATCCTGCAGGTCCGCGTCCAGCAGGACGATAAGGTCGCCGGAAGACTGATCGAGCCCGGCCGTCAAGGCGGCCTCCTTGCCGAAATTCCGCGTCAGCGCCACGACCTTCATCCGTTCGTCGACAGCCGCCCGCGCTTCCAGGCGCGCCAAGGTGTCGTCGCGGCTGCCGTCGTCGACGCAGACGAATTCGATCTGGACGCCCAGGGCAGCGACGACCTTGTCCAGCCGCGCGAACAGCAGGTCCAGCACATCCGACTCATTGTGCATCGGCACGACGATCGACAGCTTTCGACCCCGGCGCGACCGCCGATGGCCGGTGGGGCTCAGTTCAGCGACCCGAGGGCCGGAAGGCGCAATTGGGGCCCTGACGGCGGGGCTCGACCGGAAGCTGGTGACAGACATCTGCTGAGTTCCGCATCTAGACCGATGGTGACGGTTACAACCCGATTGCGGCTGGTTCTGGGCGGGCGAGTAATTCAGGTCAAAAAGCAACCCATAGTCGAGCTTCAGGGCCGGCTGTTGCGGCCAAACGCTCGCCAAGATCGGCCGCGAAAATTCTTGACGCGAGGTCACGCTTTTCATGGCTGGCTGAGCGGGTGATTGTGTGGCGGCAAACCACGACGGCGGGTTCTCATGAATTTCGACTTCTCGGACGACCAGAAGTTTCTCAAGAACGAGGCGCGCAAATTTCTCGACGCCAACTGTCCAACCGGACGAGTGCGCAAGGTGCTGGACGACGAGGCGACACTGTTCGACGCCGAGCTTTGGGCGCAGGTGGCCGGTCAGGGCTGGCTGGGCGCAGCGATCCCGGAGGCGCACGGCGGCCTCGGCCTGGGCCATCTGGAACTCTGCGTGATCGCCGAGGAGTTGGGCCGCGCGGTCGCACCCATCCCGTTCGCCTCGACGGTCTATTTCCTGGCCGAGGCGGTGATGCTGGCCGGAACGGAGGCCCAGAAAGCGGCCATCCTGCCGAAGATCGCGGCTGGCGAGGTGATCGGCTGTGTCGCCAGCTCGGAAGGCCCCGGTCCCGTCACCGCCGCCAACGTCCAGGCCAGTGTTTCGGGCGGCAAGCTGAACGGAACCAAGATCCCAGTCACCGACGGCGGCGTCGCCACCCACGCTCTGGTGCTGGCCAAGGAGGGCGGCAAGCTCAGCCTGTTCCTGGTCGATATGGCTGCCGGCGTGGCGCGCGAGACGCTGCAGACCCTGGATCCGACGCGTGGCGTGGCCAAGCTCACCTTCCAGGGTGCGGCGGCCGAACGGCTGGGCGGGGCCGGTGACGGTCTCAGCCTGCTGGAACAGGTGACCGACCGCGCGGCGGTGCTGCTGGCCTTCGAGCAGTGCGGCGGCGCTGACCGGTGCCTGGACATGGCGAAGGCCTATGCGCTGGAACGCTATGCCTTCGGCCGGGTGATCGCCAGCTATCAGGCCATCAAGCACAAGCTGGCCGACATCTATGTCAAGAACGAGCTGGCCCGCTCCAACGCCTACTATGGAGCCTGGGCGCTCAACACCAATGCGCCGGAGCTGCCGATCGCCGCCAGCGCGGCGCGGATCGCGGGTTCGGAGGCCTTCTGGTTCGCCTCCAAGGAAAACATCCAGACCCACGGCGGCATCGGCTTTACCTGGGAGGTCGACGCCCATCTGTTCTATCGCCGATCCCGCCAGCTCAGCCTGGTGGCCGGCGCGCCCCGGGTCTGGAAGGAACGGCTGGTCAGCCACCTCGAACGTCGGAATGCGGCCTGAAGGATCAACACAGATGGACTTCAACGACACCCCCGAAGAAGCCGCCTATCGCACCCAGGTCCGCGCCTGGCTCGAGGCCAACGCCCCCAAGACCCGCGTCGCCGGCGGCGATGACGAGGAAGGCACGGGCTCGATGGCCGCCTCCAAGGCCTGGCAGGCCACCAAGGCGGCCGCCGGCTATGCCTGTATCACCTGGCCCACGGAATGGGGCGGGCAGGGCGGCCATCCCAGCCAGAACGTGATCTTCGGCCAGGAAGAGGCCAAGTATCCGATCCCGCCCAACCCCTTCGCCATCGGCCTGGGCATGTGCGTGCCGACCCTGATGAACTTCGCCGACCAGGCGACCCGCGACCGCTTCGGCGGACCGGCGATCCGCGGCGAAGAGATCTGGTGCCAGCTGTTCTCCGAACCGGCCGGCGGCTCGGACGTGGCGGCGGCCAGGACCAAGGCCGTTCGCGCCGACGACGGCTCCGGCGACTGGATCATAGATGGCCAGAAGGTCTGGACCAGCGGCGCCCAGTTCTCCAGCTATGGCATCGTCATCACCCGTACCGACCCCGAGGCGCCCAAGCACAAGGGCATGACCATGTTCTGGGTCGACATGAGCGATCCCGGCATCGAGGTCAGGCCGATCCACCAGATGTCGGGCGGCTCGGGCTTCAACGAGGTGTTCTTTACCGGCGTGCGGGTTCCGGACAGCCAGCGCCTGGGGGCGATCAACGACGGCTGGAAGGTCAGCCTGGTCACCCTGATGAACGAGCGGCTGGCGGTGGGCGGTGCGTCCGGCGCGGGTTGGAAGGAGTTCATGGAAGCGGCCCGCAGCATCACGGGCCTGGATGGCGCCCCGGCGCTGAAGGACCAGGCGCTGCGCGAAAAACTGGCCGACTGGTACGTCCAGGCCGAGGGCCTGAAGCACACCCGCAACCGCACCATGACCGCCCTGTCGCGCGGCCAGACCCCAGGGCCAGAGAGCTCGATCGGCAAGATCGTCACCGCCCTGCAGATGCAGGACCTGGGCAATTCCGCCATCGAGATGCTGGATCAGTACGGCATCATCAACGACCGCGACCTGGCCCCGCTGAACGGCGCCTTCCACAGCGCCCTGATGTTCGCCCCGGGCCTCAGGATCGCCGGCGGCACCGACGAAATCCTCAAGAATATCATCGCCGAACGGGTTCTGGGCCTGCCGGGGGACATCCGGGTGGACAAGGACGTGGCGTTCAAGGATTTGCCGACGGGGCGGTGAGCGGGGCCGTTTTTGTGCCGGGATTTAGACAGGGATTTGGACTGTCTAAAGAGGGCATATTTAGTCAGATTCTGCGAAGTTGAGTCTAAATTCGCAGGCGGTGCTGGGGCGGTGCGAATTGGCGGGATGGGGTTGATTTTCAAAGATTGACGAACACCTTCGTTCATGGTATGTTCTATCGTGCCATGAGATGGGAGCGATGGCAAGTGTCCTGTCGCCGCGACTTCCACAAGCGCCCTTGAGAAAGTTATCATAATATGATAACTATGCGTCCGTGAGGCCGGTTCGCGATCCGACCTTGGATCTTCTTCTCGACCTGGATGGCCAGGTGCTCGTTGTCGATCCAGAGGGCGAATATTGGGTACGGTTCGTCGTGACGCGCGTTGCGGCCTCGCCAGAGAAGCCGCAGGGGCTCGACTATTCGCTGACCTTGCATGGCCCGGGCGGCGCGCGGCTGGTCGGCTTCGACAACGCGCACCCTGTGCGGCCGCAACGCCGAGGCGATCCGCAGGACCGTCGCCATCGGTTACGGACGGTGCGGCCGTACGACTACCAAGACGCCGCCACCCTGCTCGGCGACTTTTGGACCACCGTCGACGCGGTCCTGCGTGAAAGAGGAGTGTTGCCATGACGACCTTGAAGGTGGGCATCGCCAGCTACGACGAGATGAAGGCCCGCACCCTGGCTGTCGCACGCGGCGAACGGCGGGAGCCGTCGGACGGACCCAAGGTCTGGTTCACCTCGACAGAGTCGTTCGCCAAGGTGCTCTCGGCCGGCAATCGCGACCTGTTGCGCGTGATCGCCGAGCGGGCCCCCGCCTCGCTGGACGAGCTGGCCACGCTGACGGGCCGGGCGAAATCCAATCTGTCGCGAACGCTCAAGACCATGGCCGGCTATGGCCTCGTCCGCCTGGAACGTGGCGCGCAGGGGCGGATCGCGCCGAAGGTCCTGCATGCCAGGGTGGAACTGGATTTGCCGTTGATAGGTGGGTGAGGGGGCGGACGAGTTCGGGGAGAAGGCCGATGCGGACCTGATCACTCGGGGAGTCGTGTTCTACACAGCGTCATCGTTGCCCCAGGGCGCGCGTGGATGGTGCGATTTTGCGGGGCCGGGGTTGGTTTTTCTAGAGAGAGTGGGGGATAGTTGTTCGTGGTTTGTCCAGCATGACACGAAGCGACCTTCAGGGCAAATTTCGTGTGATGAGCTGACCGCATCGCCAATCGACATGCGGGTCCTCTCCGGGGTTGGGCGGCGTCGAGATTGCGGGGACCGAGATTGCGGGGACAGGAGCAATGTTTCCCGCCTGATCCGGACGCGCCGTCGCATGCGCCGCCTCGCCTGATTTGGCCGGCGTGCGGGGCACATGCTCCTGTCCCCGTATTCAGTGAAATCGCCGTATTCAGTGAAATCGGTGTCATCCGTGGTTCCGCGCGCAGCGCGACTTGCGCCGACCGGTTGAGACTGCCGTGTCCCTTGGAGTGACCTGTGGGGATAGGTATCGTGTCCCCGGAACCCCCGGAGGGTGTTCAGCCTAGCCAAAGTGTGGACAGCCAGCGCCGGTCGGACTCAGGGCTTCGGGGGCTTCCGGCGAGTCTTCACATTCGTAGCGGTACCCTTCTTGGAGGCGCGCAACTTCACCAAGACGGGTTGAATTCTCTCTAGCCACGGCGAGTCGTTTGACTGTCCCCCTGTCGCGACGTGAGCCACATGTGCGACGAGACAGGAAAGTTGTGCAGCCCGTTCGACCACGCCGGGGAGTTCGGACACTGGCCGCTCAACGTCCTTGCTCACTCGCCGCGCTGTCTTCATGAGGACCCCGCCAAGCCGTGTCACTTGGCCGCTTCCGAGACCAATTGAAACCGAGCCGCCGAATTGGCGTAGATCAAAGACACCATGGATGAAGTCGTTGCGGTCTTGCGCGACTGCGTTTCGCTCCGCGAGGCATCCTTCCACCAGCAGCAGAAGCTCTTCATCGGTGCGCCGGCTCCGAATCACAGCCGCCCACAGCTCCGCGCCGGACGCCTTCATCATGATGCTCGCGGTCGCTCGGTCAACGGCCAGAAGCTGCTGGACGACGTTCGAAAAGCTCTCCTCCACCTGTCCCATGATGACAGCCAGCGTTCCGAGGTCCGCAAGCTCCCCTTCGCTTAGGTGGATTTCATAGGCCGGCTTCACGTCTGGGCACTTTCGATGAGGTCGAGAAGACACACCTAGCGCCTGGTGTCAGTCCGCCTCAAGCAACACATGAAATGCGGGACGCGGACGCATTTTGCTCGCTCATCCATCCTTGGACTGACCCCCTCTGGTGAGACACATGATTTCGGGACAGCGGCTTGCGGCCGGGTCCAAGTCGCGCTTTGCGCGGGACCATGGAATACGCAGAAGGCGTCGCCGGCGCGGGCGTGCCCAGGCCGAAGGGGCTACAAGCCGCACCGGACATGGCCAACAGCCTGTTTCCGTGTGATCCGTGTATTCCGTGGTTGCGCGCGCAGCGCGGCCTGGCTTCGGCGTCGCAGGGCATCTTCGCAAACTCCGGGCCACCGGTCCGTCCGCCGCCCGGCCACGCTCTGTGCGCATCCTCCGGCTCCGGCGTGTATGGGTTCGCGGGACAAGCCCGCGAATGACGGACGCGGAGGGGGATGTTTGTCCACGGATGCACGCGGTCCACGGTCCCAAAGTGTCCAAAATGTCGGTGACAGTTGCAACAATCCTCAAATGGGCCGGTCGAGTAAGCGGGGCGGTTGAGGACGATTGCAATTGTCAGCGCTTTTCGCGCTCACGGTCCTGTTGCCGGGCGCCGGCGAGGATGTTGGGGAGGGAATAGTTGCCCTCGTGGCAGGCGAATTCGTAGAGCGGCTTGTCGCTGAGCGCCATTTCGTACTCGGCCAGCCAGGGCGCTGTGTAGACCGACGCGTCGATCACTGTGTACTGGTAGAGCAGTGCCTTGTCGGACACGCGGGTATAGCGCTCGACGACCGTGGCGCTGGCCGGAACCAGAAACGTCGGCACGGGCCGGAGCGCATCACGGGCCGGAAGGCCCTTCGTCTCAATCACCAGGGTCTCGCCTTCCCAGCGGGCGATTGAATCCCCGAGCGCCGAGGCCTGGGCGATATGTCCGGCATGCTGGGCCGCGAAGGGGATGACCCGCAGGTCCGGACCATACTCTGACAGGATCACCACGGCGTCGCGGGTCTGGAGGATCTGGCGCGGGTTGATGTCGGTGACGATGCCGATCGGCGGCTGGCCCTGACCGACCACGCAACGCTCCCAGTTTGGCCGCTGTTCGGGGCCATCGGTCGGAAACGGCGCCTCGGTGCTGAAGCGCAATCCCGTCTCGACCATGGTGATCAGCCGGCGCGCGCCGGGCGTCACGGGCAGGCGGCCATCCATCGGCTGGACAAGCTGGCGCGTGCGCCGCTGGCCGCGCACCCTGCCCAGACCCGCCGCCTCTCCCTTGTGGCTGAGCTCGGGGAAAGTCGGGACACGCACACATTCTGGGAGTCAGGAGATGCATTGACTGACCCCCTGAGGGCGCAAACGCGGGCCCGGCGCCGCCGCTGACCCCTGCTTGGCGCGGAGATCGTGGGTGGTCCCTCGGGTCGCGCCGCAGCGCGGCCCGCCCGAGGGCAGGCTCCCGAGTCGGACCATGACGAGCTTGCGGGTAGGGGGAACGGCAAGTTCGAGCGGCCGGGGGTGAAACCCCCTCCGTCGCTTCGCGACACCTCCCCCTGATCGCGCGCTCTGCGCGCTGGGGGAGGATCTTGGCCTCAGTCCTTCGCGCGCTCCTGATAGCTGCCGTCTTCGGTGAGGATCACGATCTTGGTGCCTGGACCGATGTAGGGGGGGATCATGGTGCGGAGGCCGTTGGAGAGGATGGCGGGCTTGTAGGAGGAGGAGGCGGTCTGGCCCTTTACCGAGGGTTCGGTCTCGACCACTTCGAAGGTGGCCAGCCTGGGCAGTTCGATGGCGATGGCGACCTCGTCGTGGGTCGAGAGGGTGACGGTGCAGCCGTCGGTGAGGTAGGGGGCGGCGTCGCCGATGATGTCGGGGCCGGCCACCAGCTGGTCGTAGTTTTCCGGGTTCATGAAGTGGAACCCTTCGCCGTCCTGGTAGAGGAAGGTGTAGTTGCGATCATCGACGATGGCCCGCTCGACCGTCTCGGTGGTGCGATAGCGTTCGGAGATTTTCACGCCGTCGGAGATGCGCCGCATGTTCAGCTGGGTGACTGGGGTGCCCTTGCCGGGGTGGATGTTCTCGGCGCTGAGCACCACGTAGAGCTTGGTTTCGACTTCGACGACGGCGCCCTTGCGGAGCGAGCTGGCGGAGACTTTCACGTTTCGACCTCACGGGTGGGCTGCATCAACGCGGGCGCGCAAATCGGCCGATGGCTTTTCCGAGCCTGTTCGGGTCAGATGTACCCATCTGCCCCGATCAAACAGGCTCAAACTCAATAGTGTCGAGCGCGTTCGAGCGGCGAAACCGCTCACACTTTCGCCTAACGCGCTCGTGTGGGCGCCCCTATAGCGGTTGGGGGCGAAATCTCCAGCCCCCAGCCGGATGTGCGCTTTGTCGGAACCCTTAGAAAGTCCGTGGTGGTCGCCGCAGCGCCGGCCGGACCGTGCGCCGTTCCTGGCCGCGCGGGGCCGGATCACGCGGGCGGTGCGCGGCTGGTTTGAGGCGGCGGGGTTTGCCGAGGTGGAGACCGCCGCGCTGCAGGTCTCGCCGGGCAATGAGACCCATCTGCACGCCTTTGCGACCGAGATCGAGTCGGCGGACGGTCCGGCGCGGACGATGTACCTGCACACCTCGCCGGAGTTCGCGTGCAAGAAGCTGCTGGCCTCGGGCGAGGGCGCGATCTTCACCCTGGCCAAGGTGTGGCGCAACCGCGAGCGGGGGCCGCTGCACCATCCGGAATTCACCATGCTGGAGTGGTATCGCGCCGGGGCGGCGTATGAGGCGGTGATGGCGGACAGTGCGGCGTTGATGGCGCGGGCGGCCGAGGCGGCGGGGGCGACGACGCTCAGCTGGCGCGGCGCGGCGGCTGATCCGTTCGCCGAGCCTGAGCGGCTGACCGTGGCCGAGGCGTTTGACCGCTATGCCGGGGTCGACCTGTTCGGCGATCTGCAGGGCCAGGCCGTTGCGAAGGGTGTCCGGACGGCGGCCGACGATACCTGGGCCGACGTCTTCAGCCGGGTGATGGTGGAGAAGGTCGAGCCGAACCTGGGCCATGGCCGGCCGACGCTGCTGTGCGAATATCCAGTATCTGAGGCGGCCCTGGCGCGGCCCAAGCCGGGCGATCCGCGCGTGGCGGAGCGCTTCGAGCTTTATGCCTGCGGGGTCGAGCTGGCCAATGGCTTTGGCGAACTGACCGATCCGGTGGAACAGCGGCGGCGCTTCGAGATCGAGATGACCGAGAAGCAGCGGCTCTATGGCCGGCGCTATCCGATCGACGAGGACCTGCTGGCGGCCCTGGCGCTCATGCCGCCGGCCAGCGGCGTCGCCCTGGGGTTCGACCGGCTGGTGATGCTGGCGACGGGGGCGGGGCGGATCGAACAGGTGCTGTGGATGCCGGTAGCGTAAAACGCGCCCCTTGAGCTTCGGCACGGCCCGGCGCATCGTCGGGGGCAACGACGGGGGGAATAGATCATGCGTAAGTGGCTGGCGTTTGCTGCGGCCTGGATCGTGATTCTGGGCGGGTCGCTCCTGGCGCACCAGGTGCAGACCTCGGGCGGGACGGTCTCGGTCCGCGAGGTGGTGATCCCCACCGCTGAGGAGGGCGTCAGCGTTTCGGGCCTGCTGTACACCCCGCGCACCGCCACGGCGGCCACACCGGCGCCCGGCGTGCTGGTCTCCCACGGCTATATCAACACCCGCGAGATGCAGAGCCCGTTCGCCATCGAGCTGTCGCGGCGCGGCTATGTGGTGCTGGCCATGGACATGACCGGCCACGGCTATTCGGGCGGCATCATCGGCACCGCCGGGTTCGGCGGACCGGCGGCGCTGAAATATCTGGCCAGCCTGCCCAATGTCGACAAGGCCAATATCGGCATGGAGGGCCATTCGATGGGCGGCGGGCCGGTGATGGCTGCGGCCGCTGAGGCGCCGGACAGCTATCGGGCCATCGTCCTGGAGGGCTCCACGCCCGGCCTGCTCGGCGCCAAGGCCCCGGAAAACCCCAAGAACCTGGCCGTGGTGTTCGGGCAGTATGACGAGTTCGCTGGCCTGATGTGGGGCGTGCCGAAAGGCTCCCTGATCGAAACCTCGCCAAAGCTGCAGAAGATCTTTGGAACCACCTCGCCGGTCGTGGAGGACCACATCTATGGGAGCATCGCCGAGGGTACGGCCCGCATCCTGGTCAATCCGCCGGTCACCCATCCCTGGGAGCATTTCTCCAATGTGGGCGTCGGCGCAGCGGTGGACTGGTTCCAGAAGACCCTGCCCGCCCCAAAGGCGATGCCGGCCAGCGACCAGGTCTGGCTGACCAAGGAGTTCGGCACCCTGATCGGCTTTATCGGGCTGATCTGGCTGATCCTGACCACCTTTGACCTGTTGCTGAGTTTCCCGGTGTTTGCGGCGCTGAGCCACCCCGCTGAGCCGCTGGCCGAGCGCCGCGACGGGCGTTGGTGGCTCGCGCTGGCGGTGACCGCCGCGTTGCCGGCGTTGACCTATTTCCCGCTGATGAAGCTGGGGCAGATGTTTTTCCCGATGCCGCTGTTCCCGCAGTGGATCCAGAACCAGCTGCTGGTCTGGGCGCTGGGGACGGCGGGGCTGTCGTTCGTGATCGGCCTGGTGCTACGGCGCGGCAAGCCGGCGTTCACCAACCGCTGGGCGCTCTCGGCCGGGATCGCGCTCGCGACCATGGCGGTGGGGTATCTGTCGCTGGTGATCGTCGATCAGGTCTTCAAGGTCGACTACCGGTTCTGGGTGCTGGGCCTGAAGCCCTTGAGCTCGGGCCGCGCGGTCGAACTGCTGGCCTATCTGCCGCTCTGGACGGTGTTCTTTCTGCTGACGATCCGCGGGCTGGTGGCCAGCATTCCGGTGCGCGGCGAGGGGCTGCTGGCGGCCGTCGGCTGGTCAAAGGTCGCCATGGCGATGGGCTTTTTGGTGTTGGTGGTCTGGGAGTATGCCACCCTCTTCACCACAGGGCTGCTCGGCACGCCCACCGAGCCGCTGAACGTGATCGTTGCGATCCAGTTCGTGCCCCTGCTGGCGGTGATCGGCGTGATCGGCGCCTACGCCTATCGGCGGACCAATTCCTACGTGCCGGGCGCGCTGATCTGCGCGCTGCTGATCAGCTGGTACGTAACGTCTGGCACCGCCAACCACTGGGCGCCGGGGTATGAACCGCAACTTCCGGGGGCGGCCGCGAAGCGCTAGAGACGCTGGGCGATGACTCGCCCGGCGCCCAACCCGACCCCACGCGACCCCGCCAACGGCTGGCCCGACCTGCTGGCCGACGGCCGCCTGCCGCGCTTTGCGATCATTTGCCTGGGGGTGTGGCTGAACGCGGCCGACAGCCTGGTGACCTCGACGATCATGCCCAGCGTCGGGGCGGACCTGGGGGGCTTCCAGTATTTCAGCTGGGCGACGGCCGGCTATTTCGTCGGCGCGATCCTGGCCGGGGCCAGTTCGGGCCGGCTGTCGGAGATGTTCGGCTTGCGCGCCGCGACCGCCCTGGCCGGGCTGATCATGACGGCCGGCTGCCTGATGAGCGCCCTGGCCCCGGACGTCAGCGTCTTCCTGCTGGGCCGGCTGGTCCAGGGCCTGGGCAGCGGCTGGATCTCCGGCTTTTCGATGGTCGCCATCGCGCTGCTATTTCCTGAGCGGCACCTGGCGCGGGTGTTCGCCTCGGTGACCTTCATTTGGGGGATCGCGACCCTGCTGGGGCCGCTGTTCGGCGGGCTGGTGGTTGAGCGCGGCGACTGGCGTGACGTGTTCTGGCTGTTTGGCTTGCAGTCCGTGATCTTCAGCGCCGCTGCGCCGGCCCTGCTCAAGGGGGCGGCCAAGGGCGGGCGAGGCCCCGGCATTCCCTGGCTGCAGCTGGGCGTGCTGGGTGTCGGGGTGGTCGCGATTGCGTGCGCGGACCTGCTGAAAGCCCCTGTGGTCTCCATCGGTCTGGTCGCCCTCGGCCTCGCGGTAATCTTCGCGGTGGTGTGGATCGACGGGACCGCCCGGATACGCCTGTTGCCGCATCGCGCAGGCGACCTTCGGACGGTCTGTGGGTCCGGCTATTTCGCCATGTTCACGCTGACAGCGGCCTCGATGGGGTTCGCCATCTATGCGCCGGCGATCCTGCAGCAGCTGCGCGGGTTCAGCCCGCTCTGGGCCGGCTATGCGATTGGCGCGGAGTCGCTGACCTGGACGCTCTGCGGGCTTGCCGTGGCGGGTGTGACGGGGGTTTGGGACGCCCGCTGGATCCGGTTCGGCGCGCTGCTGCTGGTGGCCTCTTGCGTCATCCTGGCCCTGACCATGGCGGACGGCGCCCTGGCCTGGGTGCTGATCGGCGGCGGGTTGATGGGCGCGGCGTTCGGCTTCTCCTGGGCGTTCATGAGCCGCCGGGTGCTGGGCGCGCTGTCCGATGAGGACAAGGCCATCGGCTCGTCGGCGATCACCGCCGTGCGCCAGTCCGGCGCGGCGGCCGGCGCGGCGATCTCCGGCGTCGCGGCCAACTTGGCGGGCTTCTCGCACGGCCTCACCGACGCCAGCGCGCGCGGCGCTTCGCTGTGGATCTTCGTTTCGGTCATTCCCCTGGCGCTGATCGGCGCCTGGGCGTCGTTCCGGCTGACGGGCTCGGCGGTCCGGGCCTAGAGCTGATCCAGGCCATAGGCGGCGTGCAGGGCGCGCACCGCCAGCTCGGTATAGGCCGCGTCGATCAGCACGCTGATCTTGATCTCAGAGGTCGAGATCACCTGGATGTTGACGCCCTTTTCGGCCAGGGCGCTGAACATGGTCTTGGCGACGCCGGTGTGGCTGCGCATGCCGACGCCGATCACCGAGACCTTGGCCACGTCCTCGTTGACCTGGATGTCCTCAAAGCCGATCTGCGGCTGGGCGGCTCTGACGATCTGCATGGCCCGCTGCGCGTCGCGCCGGCCGACCGTAAACTCCATATTGGCGGTGTCGGCGGTGCGGGCGTGGCTCTGGACGATCATGTCCACATTGACGTTGGCGTCGGCCAGGGCGCCGAAGATGCTCGACGACACGCCCGGATGGTCCGGCAGGCCGAAGAGGCTGATCTTCGCCTCGTCGCGGCTGAAGGCCACGCCGCTCACGATGCGCTTCTCCACGATCTCCTCCTCATCACAAACGATAGTACCTTGGCCTGGGGCTTCGCCCGGCTCGACAAAACTGGAGAGCACCCGAAGCGGCACACTATAGGCCATGGCCAGCTCGACCGAGCGGGTCTGCAAGACCTTCGCGCCCAGCGAGGCCATCTCCAGCATCTCTTCGTACGAAATCTTGGCCAGCTTGCGGGCCTTGGATTCGATGCGCGGGTCGGTGGTGTAGACCCCGTCCACGTCGGTGTAGATGTCGCAGGGTGCGCCCAGGGCGGCGGCGATGGCCACGGCGCTGGTGTCCGAGCCGCCCCGGCCCAGGGTGGCGATGCGGCCATCGCGGGTCACGCCCTGGAACCCGGCGATCACCGCCACCTCGCCGGCGTCCATCGCGGCGCCGAGCTTCTCCGGCGGGATCTCATCGATGCGGGCGCGTCCGTGGGCGTCGTCGGCGATGATCGGGATCTGCCAGCCCATCCAGGACCGGGCCGGCGTACCCATGTTGCGCAGGGCCATCGCCAGCAGGCCGGCGGTCACCTGCTCACCCGACGCCACCACCACATCGTACTCGCTGTCCGAGGATCCCAGCTCCGGGGTCGCCGCGCCCGAGCCATCGGTCCAGGCCACCAGCTCATTGGTCTTGCCGGCCATGGCGGAGACCACGACCGCGACTTGATGGCCGGCCGCGACCTCGGCATTGACCAGTCGCGCGACCCGCCGGATCCGCTCCAGGTCCGCCACCGACGTGCCGCCGAATTTCATCACCAGCCGCGACACCGCGTCCGACCCCTCCCAGACCAAAGCGCGCCGTTCTAGCGGCGAGGGGTTCACCGCACAACGGGGTTGCAAGTCTGAGTGAAAGTAACTACCTAACTACCTATCAACGGAGGCGCGGATGGACGCGGATCAGCTGGCTCGGGTCGTTTCGTCCTCCATGACCGTTTCCGACAAAATCCGGGCGTTGGCCGCCGCTGGCTATCCGCGAGCCGACATCGCGCGCGCTTTGGGCAAGCGCTATCAGCATGTTCGCAATGTGCTGGAGGCGGACCTGCAGGGCGCGCCGCGTTCAACCGCCGGTCCCTTGGTCGGGGTCGAAGAGTCATCGCGGGACTTCGATAGTCGCGACCCACAGGCGCCCGCAGATGTCGAGGATCGAGGGGGTGGCGTATTCCGGCTAGCGGTCCGGGCGGACGGAAGCGTCATGCTGCCGACTGCGGCCGTGGAGGCGTTGGGCTTGACCCCGGGAAGCGCACTCATAGCGCACCTGCGATCCGATGAATTCAGCCTGATCAACGGAGCGACTGCGCTTCGCCGCGCCCAGGAGATGCTGCGCCCCTCTATGGCGGAAGGTGTGAGCTGGGTCGACGCGCTGATCGCCGACCGTCAGCGTGACGCCGCCCGGGAGGAAGCCGATGGCTGATGTCGTCTTAGACTCCTCGGCCGTCCTGGCGATGTTGCGTGGCGAACGCGGCGGAGAGCGCGTGGTCCAGACACTGGGCGATGCCATCATTTCGGCTGTCAACTACGCTGAGGTGATCAGCAAGCTCATCGACTTTGGCAATTCGGCGAGCGTCGCGCTGGCATCTGCGCGGCAACTGAACCTGACCGTTGCGCCGCTGGATCATGCGACCGCCATGCGCGCTGGCGCCCTTCATGAGCACACTCAAAAGCGCGGCATCTCGCTTGGAGATCGCGCGTGCCTGGCCCTGGCGCAGGCCCTGGATTTGCCGGTCCTTACCGCCGACCGCGCCTGGGCGTCGCTGGACCTGGGCGTCGAAGTCGTGCTGATACGCTGAGGTCATGACCACCGCCGCCCCATCCTCCATCGACCCCGCCGACGTCGCCCGCTTCTCGGCCATCGCCGCCGAATGGTGGGACCCGAAGGGCAAGTTCGCGCCGCTGCATAAGTTCAACCCGGTGCGCCTGGGATTCATCCGCGATCAGTGCCTCTACCGCTTCCAGCGCGACGCGGCCGCGCGCCAACCCTTCACCGGCCTGCGCCTTCTGGACATCGGCTGCGGCGGGGGGCTGCTCAGCGAGCCGATGACCCGCCTGGGGTTCGCCGTCACCGGGGTTGACGCCTCGGAGCGCAATATCGCTACCGCCGGGGCGCACGCGGCCGAGCAGGGCCTTGGCATCGATTATCGCACCTCTACCGCTGAAGCGCTGTTGGCGGCTGCCGAGCCGCCGTTCGACGTCATCCTCAACATGGAAGTTATCGAGCATGTCGCCGATCCGGGATCCTACCTGCGCGACTGCGCCCAGTTGCTGAAGCCCGGCGGCCTGATGGTCGTCGCCACCCTCAACCGCACGCTCAAGGCCTTCGCCCTGGCCAAGGTCGGCGCCGAATACATCCTGCGCTGGCTGCCGGCCGGCACCCACGATTGGTCGAAGTTCCTGCGGCCGGATGAAATCAGGGGCTTCCTGGCGGATGCGCACGTCGGGGTGGACGGGCCGTTCGGGGTGGTGTTCAACCCACTCACCGGCCGCTGGTCGGAGTCGGGCGACGCCGATGTGAACTACATGATGACCGTGGTCCGCGACGCCGCCTGAGAGTGAACCTGCGAGGCGTGCCGATGCCCTCTCTTCGCGTGCTGGGTCACGCCTTCCGGGCTTGGCGGCGGAACCGGCGCTGGGCCAAGCACGAGCCCGAGACGCCCTATCTGGCCGACCTGCTGTCCGGAGCCCCCGTCTGCCTGCATGTGGGCGCCAGCGATGGACGCCACTCGTTCGTGATGACCCAGGTGGCGCCTCAAGCCCATATCTTTGCCTTTGAACCTTCAGCCTTTGCATTCGAGGTCCTGAAGACCTGCATCGCCTGGCACGGGATCGGCGGGCGGGTCACCGCCATTCACGCCGCCGCTGCCGACAAGCCGGGCGAGCTGTTGCTGGTGACGCCTAAGAAGTCCTCCGGCCGGATGGGCCGGGCCTATGCCTTTGTCGCCGAGACCCGGCCGAACGGCGCCGCCCGGCCCGACCTGGAGGACACTGGCCTGGAGACTCAGGTGACGCCGGTGGTGACCCTGGACGCCTATTGCCGGGCGCAGGGTATCGGCAAGGTCGATTTCATCCGCATGGACATCGAGGGCGCCGAACAGAAAGCCCTGGAGGGCGCAGCCGGCATTCTCGACCGGGACCACCCGCATGTGTTGCTGGAGATTCACCCGCCGATGCTTCAGGCGCGGTTTGGCGGCTCGGGCGAGGCGGTGGTCGAGATGTTCGCCTCGCGTGGCTATCGGATGTTCGCGCTCAGCGAGGGCCGGCTTGAGGAACGAACGACCCTGGTCGAGGGGTTGCCTTGGAAGGACTATTTCTTCCTCCACCCCAGCCGGGCCGCCAGCCTGCCGGACGGCGTGTTCAAGGCGCGGATGGCGGCTTAGATCCGCCGTTCCAGCCCCGCCCAGAACGGCTCGCGCAGCTTGCGTTTGAAGATCTTGCCAGAGTCTTCGCGAGGTAGGTCGGCGGCCAGTTCCACCCGGCGGGGGATCTTGTAACCGGCGACCCGTTCGCGCAGGTAGGCCTTGACGCTGGCCTCGTCGATCACCGCGTCCGCCCGCGGCTGGACATTCCGGCGCCAGTGCACTCAGGTCGCTCGGAGCCGGCAACGCACAAGCTGCGCGGACCCGAATTGAGGGCACTGCAACCGCACTCTTTCACCCCAGTCCACCGAGTTCGCAGGTTACTCCACTCACAACGAGACTGCGGCCCACGCCCGCCAAGCGACATAAGCCGCCACCACTAAGACAAGGCCGGCGAACCCACGCCGCGCCAGAAGCGTGCGCGTGACGAGCTTCTTGGCGATCACCAAGCCAACAACGCTACCGAGCGTGCCGCCGAGCAGCAGGAGCCCGGCGAGGCGCCAATCGACGAGCCCTGACGCGGCGTAGTTGATCGACGTGGCCGCGCCGAAGATCGTCACCGACACAAGCGACGACGCCGTTGCGTTCGCCATCGTCATGCCGGTAGCGAGCATGAGGCCCGGCACGATCAGAAAGCCTCCGCCAATACCGAAGAAGCCCGCCGCGAACCCTGTCAGCAAACCAAGCGGGGCGAGGCGCAGCATCATGCTGGCGGAAATATGTACGTCGGGGTCGCCTTCGCTCTTGGGGCGGCGCAGCATCGAGAGTGCGATCGCCGCCATGGCGACGGCGAACGCCAGTAACAGGTGCGTTCCAGAGATCGCCTTGGCCAAGGTGGAGCCGGCGAACGAACCGATCAGGCCAGAGACGGCAAACGCCACCGCGCACGGCCATTTTACGCGACCGCCGCGCCTATGGCCGAACAGACTAAATGCTGCATTGGCCGCCACGGCTGCGCTCGACGTACCGATGGCGATGTGAGGATCGCGCACGCCGACGACATAGAGCAGCAAGGGCGCGGCCAGCACTGAGCCGCCGCCGCCAAAGACCGCGAGCAGCAACCCGACGAGCGCGCCGCTGAGGATCGTCGCAATGACTACGGTGATCGTGAGTGGGATCACGAGCGGCTGCGTTCGACGCCAAGGCCGGCCTGCTTCCACGCCTCGATGCCACCCTCCAGCATGAAGGCAGGGCGATCCACATGCGTGGCAAGCTGCGCGCAATTGACGTTGGTGCGCATGCCGGATTTGCAGTGGAACACGACATCGCCTCGGGGTTCGACATTGAGACGACCGTGCTCAAGGCTCGACAGCGGCGCCGATACAGCCCCGACAATGTGTTCGCGTGCATAGTCGTCAGACTCGCGAATGTCGATCAGCGTCGCCTGCCCAGCCTTGAGCCGTGCGGCGAGCGTCGTGGGATTAATCGCTGTCAAAGTCGTCATGGGGTGTCTCCGCCTTCAGGGTAGATTTGGACAGTAGATCGCCGCTAGCGTCGCAATGATCTGCACAGCCGCCCGATTGGCGACGCGATAGAAGATGGTCTGAGATTGGCGGCGGGTGGCGACGAGGCCTTCATCACGCAGCACGGCGAGATGTTGCGATAGCGCCGATTGGGAAAGCCCGAGCCGTTCTTGCAGCGCGCCGACGCTCAATTCGCGCTCGCCCAACTGACACAGAATCAGTAGCCGACGTTCGTTCGCCAGCGCGCGCAACAAATCTGCGGCAGCGGCGGCGCTCGCCTCGAATGCGGCTTGGTCAGCAAGGGTGAGAGCGAGCATTCCGTCTATATATCACTTATTGCTAATTTAGCAAGTATGCATATATGGACTTTCCGAATTGATGAGGACTGCGCGTATGGCCGACATCCAGGCTTTCTTTGACCCGCAGACCGCGACCGTGACCTATTTGGTGTCCGATCCGGCCACCAAGGCGGCGGCGATCATCGACCCCGTGCTCGACTTCGAGCCGAAGGCGGCGCGCCTCACCACCGGATCGATCGATGCGGTGTTGAAAGTTGCGGCCGACAAAGGACTGAATCTGGTCTGGGTGCTCGACACCCATGCTCATGCTGACCATCTCTCGGCGGCTGACTATGTGCGCGGCAAAACCGGCGCGAAGGTCGGGATCGGTT
Organism: Alphaproteobacteria bacterium; assembly: GCA_043734425.1. Taxonomy (GTDB): domain Bacteria; phylum Pseudomonadota; class Alphaproteobacteria; order Caulobacterales; family Caulobacteraceae; genus Phenylobacterium. The sequence continues at coordinate 18,039 of JAYTFM010000001.1, read as the reverse complement.
CACGTATCACGGAGGTCCAGAAGGTGTTCAGGAGTTTGTTCAACGCGTCTGACGTGATCGCGGACGGGGGAGTCTTTGATGCGCTGTTCGCGGATGGCGCGCGCTTCAAGATCGGCGACCTGGATGTGCACGTGCTCCATACGCCAGGACATACGCCCGCTTGCGTGGCCTATGTCGTCGACGGCGCGGCGTTTGTCGGCGACACGATGTTCATGCCCGACTACGGCACGGCGCGGGCGGACTTTCCCGGCGGCGATGCCGCGACCCTCTATCGCTCGATCCGCCGCATTCTGGACCTGCCGGTCGCCACACGCATTTTCGTCGGCCATGACTATCAGCCCGAGGGGCGTGCAACGCCCGCTTGGCAAAGCACTGTCGCCGAACAGCGTGCGCGCAATGTGCATGTCCACGACGGGGTGAGTGAAGATGCGTTCACGGCGATGCGGCGTGCACGTGACGCGACGCTTGCCGCCCCGACGCTGATCCTGCCCGCTCTGCAGGTCAACATCCGCGCGGGGGCGCTGCCGCCGCCGGATGATGACGGGCATTTCTATCTGAAAGTGCCGATCAATCGGTTGGGTGTGTGAACGACCTAGAGCACGATGCGATAGGGAACAGGCTCTAGCGGGCCCAAGCGTAGGCCACGGCATATCAGGACCCCTTTGCCGAATCCCCTCCGGAAATCAGACTCTCGGCACGCAAAATCTGACGATGTTTGACCCGCTTTCGATTCGCTGCCGCAATCTGAACTCTGCACTCAAATCCGCCGTTCCAGCCCCGCCCAGAACGGCTCGCGCAGCTTGCGTTTGAAGATCTTGCCGGAGTCTTCGCGCGGCAGGTCGGCGGCCAGCTCCACGCGGCGTGGAATCTTGTAGCCGGCCACGCGTTCGCGCAGATAGGCCTTGACGCTGGCCTCGTTGATTGTGGCGTCCGCCTGCGGCTGAACTACCGCACAGATCGCCTCGCCGAACTCCTCGTCAGGGATGCCGAACACCGCGCAGTCGGTGACGCCGGGCATCTTCAAAAGCTCGGCCTCGATCTCGGCCGGATAGATGTTGACCCCGCCGGAGATGATCATGTCCTTGGCCCGGTCGCACAGATAGAGGAAGCCGTCCTTGTCGAAATAGCCGATGTCGCCCGGCGCGATCAGGCCGGCCTTTTCGCTGTCGCGGCGCTTCTGCTCGTCGCCGTGATAGGTGAAGTCGGCCATGGCGCGGGTGCGGGCCACCACCTCGCCGATCTCGCCGTGCGGCAGGGTGTTTCCGTCGGCGTCGATGATCCGCACGTCGGACTCCGGCCAGGGTTTGCCGACCGTTCCCGGATGCGCCAGCCACTGTTCGGAGGTGCAGAACGTCACGGCCGAGGTCTCGGTTGACCCGTAGTATTCGGTGATCACCGGCCCCCACCAGTCGATCATCTCGCGCTTGATCGGCGGCGGGCAGGGGGCGGCGGCGTGCACCACGAACTTCAACGATGAGAGGTCGTACTTGGCCCGCACTGCGTCTGGCAGTTTCAGCAGCCGATTGAACATGATCGGCACCATGTGCAGGTGGGTGACCTTGCGGCTCTCGATCAGGGCCAGCAGTTCCTCGGCGTCAAACCGGGGTTGCAGGATCACGCTGGCGCCCAGCCGGGCCGAGGCCAGGCCATAGGCGTTGGGGGCCGAGTGATACATCGGGCCGGTGACCACGGTGACGATCTGGTCCGGCGGGCCAAAGCCCACGAACCCGAACGCCCGGCCGATCAACTCGCCGGTCAGGACGGCCTGCTCGGGGGTCGGCGGCGAACGCCGCACGCCCTTGGGATGGCCAGTGGTGCCGGAGGTGTAGATCACCGTCCCCGGCGCGGCGACGCCAGACGGGGGCAGCGGCTCGAACCGCTCCAGCCAACGGGTCCAGTCGAGATAGCCAGCCGGGGTCGCTGCGGCCTCGGCGGACACCCCATAGGCCTCGCAGATCTCCGGCGGCGTCGGCACCACCAGCACTGCGACGCCAGCCGGGATGGCCGCGCGGACGGGTTCGATCAGGTCGGCGTGGATGACGATGGCCTTGGCGCCAGAATTCTCGAACAGATAGCGGGCCTCTTCGAGCGTGTAGTGCCAGTTGACCGGGGTCGGATAGGCGCCGAGCAGGCCCGCAGCTGTGCTGGCCTCGAAGAACGGGAAGTCGTTGCGCAGATAGAGCGCCACCAGATCCCCCGGGCCGATCCCCAGGCTGGCCAGCCCGGCCGCCGCCCGCGCCGCCCGCTCGCCCAAGTCCGCGACGCTCAGCGTCCGTGCGCCGCTGATCAGTCCACTCATCGCCTGCCTCCCAAAGCGCGAGCAGCATAGCCACAACGCGGCGGCGGGCGCCAACCGCTATGTAACATCCGTCAGGCTGGCGTCAGCTTCGCGGCGCTAGATGACGTGTCGGTGGGTGACGGGCGTTAGCAACGCGGGAGATCAACCGTGCGCGCCTATCTTCGAAACGCCTGCCTCGCCCTTGGCGTGGCGGTCCTCGCCGCGTCGCCGCTGGCCAGGGCCTCAACCTTCCTTCCGGCGTTCAACCCCTCGGATTTCACGCCGGGGGCGGCCATCAACAACACCTACCTGCCGTTCACGCCCGGCACGCTGAGCGTGTTGCGCGGGTCGTTCGACGACAATGGCGAGACAACGACCGAGGAACTGCAGCGTCGGGTGCTGTCTGGCCGCGTGAATATCGGCGGTGTGGACGCCACGGTGGTCCAGGATCGGGCCTATCTGAACGGCGTCCTGCGCGAGATCGCCCTGGACTATTTCGCCCAGGATACGACCGGCAACGTCTGGTACCTCGGCGAGGACGTCACCAACTATGTCTATGACGCCAGCGGCAACGTGGTTGGGACCAACAGCAAAGGGTCCTGGCGCACCGGCGTAAACGGCGGCCTGCCGGGCTATGCGATGCCCGCAGCACTCCTGCTGGGCTTTGAGTATTTCCAGGAACATGCGCCAGCAGATGGGGCTTTGGACGTCGGCCTGACCTTCGCCCAAAATCAGACTGTCAGCACGCCCTATGGATCTTTGAGCGGCGTACAGGTGATCTATGAAACCTCGCAGATCGACCTCGCCCTGATGGAGCTGAAATACTATGCGCCCGGGCTGGGCCTGGTGAAGGTCGGGGAGCAACTCGACTCGTCCTTCAATCCTGGTTTCTCCCTGGATCTGGTGAGCGTCAGCTCCGTGCCAGAGCCGGCGACATGGGGCCTGATGATCGGTGGCTTTGCGCTCACCGGTGCGGCGATCCGTTCGCGGCGGCGTCATTGGGTTGTGAACCCCTAATCCCACGGAGGACAGCGCGGGGCTTGCCCCGCGCTGTCGCCGGTCGGGGCGCTCGCACGCGCTGGAACGGTGAATGCGCATGCGGCTGCTGCTGGTCGAGGACCACGCCGTTGTACGGGAGATGGTGGCCGAGTTCCTGGTTGATGCCGGCTTTGTCGTCGACGCTTGCGGCAGCGTCGCCGAAGCGCGCGACGCGCTGTCGGTTCGTCGCTACGACGTCATGCTGGTCGATCTGAGCCTCCCGGACGGCTGTGGCCTAGCCTTCCTTCGCGAGGTGGTCAGCAAGACGGGCGGGGCCCTGCCGGTGCTGGTCGTCTCGGCGCGCAGCGGCTGGGAGGACCGGGTGACGGCGCTTGACAGCGGCGCGGACGATTACATCGCCAAGCCGTTCGAGCCCGCCGAACTCCAAGCCCGACTGCGTGCCGTGTTGCGGCGGCCTGGTGTGCGCACGCCCCTGATTTTGCAGGCCGGAACTCTGGCCTTCGACCCTGTCACGCGACAGCTGACGATTGCCGGACAACCGGCAAAACTGGGTCGACGGGAAGCCGACCTGCTGGAGCGCTTGCTGCGCGCGAGTGGCCAGATCCTCGTGCGGCCGAGTCTGGAGGACGGCCTATTTGCCGAGGCAGTGACTCCAAACGCCCTCGAAGCTGTGATCTCACGTTTGCGCCGGCGCATCGCCGACGCGTCTGGCGTTCAGCTGGAGACCGTGCGCGGCGTCGGCTACCGGCTCTCCACCCAGGTGCTCAGCCGGGATGCTGAGTTCGTCGCGGCGCGGTTCTGACGGGCGCAATCCACGGGGTTCCAGCGGGGCGCCTTGACACCGGCCGCACCTTCATATTGTATGAATGTATGCATACAATAATGCAGCTCGCAGACACGTTGCGGATCGAGCCGACCGGCGTTCCGATCTATGTCCAGCTGCGGGACCAGATACTGCGGGCGATGGGCGAGGGTGTCCTGAAGCCGGGCGATCAGATGCCGACCATGCGCCAGGTGGCCGTGGCGCTCAGGATCGATCTCAACACGGTCCGCCGGGCCTATGACGAGCTTGAGCGGCGGGGCGTCCTGCGTCTGGAGCGCGGACGGGGCAGCTTCGTCGCCCGACAGCCGTCCCCGCCCTCGCATTCAGCCCAGCGCGAAGCCGCACGCACCCTGGCGCGCCAGACCCTGGCCCAGGCCGCGAGCCTGGGCGTCGCCCCCGATCTGCTCATCAAGACCCTCGCGGCGTTCGCCGCAGGCAAGGAGGATTGCCAATGAATATCTCTGTGGGACCGCGAGAATTCGGCGCCCTGCTGGAAGGGGGACTCACGACGTCAAGAAAGCGGATCAACGCACCGGCCGGCGTTCTGATGTCGCTCACCATCGCCGCCAGCAGCGTCGCGCTGGGTTTCGGAAGCAAGACCGGCGAGACCAGTCTCGTCGTCCTGGGTGCGGTGCTGTTGGTGATCGCAGTGCTGATCCCGGCCACGGTGAAGCTGGCCAATCAGTGGGAACGGGCGGTGGTGCTGCGGCTCGGTAAGCTGCAACAGATCGCCGGGCCGGGCCTGTTCCTGATCATTCCGGTGATCGACCAGATCGCCTGCTGGCTGGACCAGCGCATCCAGACCACCGAGTTCAACGCCCAGACCGCGCTCTCCAAGGACACCGTGCCGGTTAATATCGACGCGGTGATCTTCTGGCAGGTGCATGACGCCGAGCGGGCGGCTCTGGAGATCACCGACTATCGTCGGGCCATAACCCAGGTGGCCGAGACGTCTTTGCGCGAGATGGTCGGCGCCTCGCTGCTGGCGACGCTGCTGGCCGAACGCAAGCAGGGCGATGGGCTGCTGCGCGAGGTGATCGGCCGCAAGACGGCGGAGTGGGGCATCTCGGTGTTGTCGGTGGAAATCCGTGACATCGGCGTTCCGGCTGCCTTGCAGGACGCCATGAGCCGCCAGGCCCAGGCCGGGCGCGAGCGGCTGGCCCGAGTCGAACTGGCCAAGGCTGAGCAGGAGGTGGCCATCATGTTCGTCGAGGCCGCCGAGATCTATGGCCGCTCGCCGGCCGCGCTGCAGTTGCGCGCCATGAACATCATCTATGAGACCACCAAGGAGGGTGGCGCGACGATCCTGCTGCCCACCGCGATGGTGGATTCGCTGAACCCCGGCGGGGTGTTGGGGTTGGTTCAAGCGGCCCAGACGCCGAAGACCTGAGAGCCGGATGATGGACCGACTCCTCTTGCGCCGGCCATCGCGTTTGTGATCGCCGCCCTGCACAGGGTTTCTTTGTCGCCCCGGCGACGGGCGGAGCTGAGCCCCGCCCGCTCGGCTGCGTCAGACGTGTGCGAGGCGGCGGCGCTGGCGCCGCAGAGCCGCCCCGGCCCCTGCGAAGCCGAGGAGCATCAGCGCCCAGGTTCCCGGCTCCGGCACACCGAAGCCGCCGCCGCCGATCTTGACGTTCCCCGCCAGAGTCGTGGCGTTGCCGTTCTGGTCGAAGTCCAGCACCGTGAGGCCACCGACCGCTGAGAACGAATTGTGGGTGCAGCAGTCATTGATGTCGTTCGGGTCCAGGCCGAAATTGACGCCCGCCTGGGTCAGCGTATAGGGCGGGGCGGTCGAGGCCGAGATCGCGCCCACCGGCACGAAGCCGAACAGCGGCGACGTCGCCGTTACCGTCTGAGTGTTGCATGCCGCCATCCCGAAGCCGCACTCGGAGAAGGCGGCAAGTCCGCCGCCGCCGTTGACGAAACTGGCGATCGCGGCCTTGCGCGCCTGAAGGGCGACGAGCTCAGCGTCGGTGAGCATGCCGCCGAACGTAGAGGCCACCACGATCGCCGAATAGTTGGAGAGATTGACGCCGGCAAAACCGGCGGCGTCGACCCAGTCGACATTGACGGAGGTCACCCCGACGTAGCTGAGGCCGTTGTAGCCCACAAGGTGACCGCCGTACGCGGGGGTGAAGCTCTCGACCCAGAGGAACTTCGTCGCGTTGTCATTGTAGGTGCCGCCGGTCACATAGCTCAGCGCCAGTTGCAGCTCGCGTTGACCACTGCCCTGTCCTTGTGCGTGATAGTCCGGGTCGTGCCCCGTGAGGAAGACTGGCCCCGCAGACACAGCGGTCGCTGTCATCATGGCTGCGGCACAAGCTGCGGCTGAAAGTATCCTTCTCAACATTATCGCCTCCTACCCCGGCGGGCTTTTATTCTCGCCCAGTTCGAACGACGCTCCAATAGCCACGGGGCGTCAAGCTATTTCACCTTCACGCCTCCTCCTGGGCGAATACTTCGCGTCACAGGTGAGCCCCGGGGAATATTCCAAACGTCCGTCACAGGCCATTTGCGGTGACTCGGGCGTTCTTCTGGCACGGTGGTCGCCATCAAGGTGCCAGGCCGAAGGTCGATCCGCGCTGTGGCGGCTCGCGTGGGAATAGCGAGAGCGGCTTGAGCGCGGCCTGGCAGCACGCGGCGGTCATCCTCGCAGGAAGGGGTATTATCGCACTTTACCCGCGCGGCCCGCCGAGCGGGCCGCTAAGGTGCTGGCTAGACCTCGCGAAACGACGGTTGATCGGCTGAATTTCGGGGGCGAGACCATGGCTGAGACTGACATCGCCGTTGCCGCGCCAACCGCCGGGTCCACGGGCTTTCCCAGCTACCTCTACGCCCAGGGCGGCTGGTTCCTGGCGTTCGGGCTGCAGATGGTGCTGTTTCCGTATCTCGTGCGGGTGATCCTGCAGGAGAACGAGATCCGCTTCGGCCTGGCGCAGATGTCGATGCAGCTGCCGACCGCCCTGCTGATCCTGGTCGGCGGGTTCATGGCTGATCGGGTCGACACCCTGCGGGTCGTTGTCGTCGGCTGCGGGATCGCGGCCGTGGCCTTCCTGGGGCTGGCGGCGATCATGGTCACCGGCGGGCTGACCTATGGCTTGATGATCGGCTACGCCTTGGTCATCGGATCGATCGGCGCTTTTGTGATGCCGGCGCGGGACGCCCTCCTGACGCGGGTGGCGCCGGGCAGCGTGCATCAGGGCGTGGCGTTCGCCTCGATCGCCCAGTTCGCGGGCCAGATCCTGGGCATGGGCCTTGCGACGATGACGCCGATCATCGGAGTTCCGGCGCTGCTGTTCGGGCAGGGCGCGCTGATGGGTTCAGCCGCTTTCGCCGCAACCCGGGTGCGGCCCCGGCCGGCCCAGGCGCGCCGGGTTCGGGAAGGCAACCTGCTGGCGTTCATGGCCAGCGAGATCGGCGGGGGTTTCGCCGCCGCGCGCGCCTCGCCGGTGATCGCCCCGGTGATCATCTGCGCGGTGGGCATGGGCCTCTGTTTCATGGGCGCGTTCGCCGTGCTGTTGCCGCTGATCGTGCAGAGCTATTTCCCGGCCCATCTGGTCGGCGCTGAGCGCACCCAGATTGCGGTGGCGCTCGGCATTTTCAACCTGCTGTTCTGGGTGGGCTCGTTCACGTCCGCCATGCTGCTGGTGCGCTTCGGACATGTGCGGCGCAAGGGTGTGGCCTACCTGCTGGCGCTCAGCGTCGGCGCCCTGGTGCTGATCGCCTGTTCGCTGCCAATGCCGCTCTATGCGCTCTATGGCCTGAATTTCATCTGGGGCCTGGGCGGCGGGGTGGCCATGACCCTCGGACGGGGTCTGGTGCAGCACCATGCGCCGCCCGAGAAACTGGCCCGGGTGCTGTCGATTTTCGTTCTCGGCAACATGGGCGCCGCCCCGCTGGGCGCCGTCGCCTACGGGTTCCTGGCCCACGCCATCGGCCCCAAGACCGCGATCCTGATCCCCGGCCTCGGGATGCTGGTGATCATCGGGGCGGTGGCGGCGTTCTCGAAGCTCCGGCTGCTAGACGAGGCGCATCCGGAGGCGGGCGTCTAGCGCACCCGTTTCTCAGGGGTCGCTGCGGGAGACCGTTCGGCCTCCCGCGCGGCGTTGGCCCCTACGGCATCAGCACCGTGTCAACGACGTGGATCACGCCGTTGGACTGGAAGACGTTGGCGATGGACACCCGCGACATGCCGCCCTTGGCGTCGGTCAGCACGAGGCCGCCATTGCGCGAGGTGGCCTTTAGCGTCTCGCCCTGGACAGTCGTCAGCATGGCCATGCCGCCGCCGGCCTTGATCTTGGCGGTAATGTCGGCCGCCGACATCCGGCCTGCGACCACGTGATAGGTCAGGACGGTGGTCAGCGTGTCCTTGTTCTCAGGCTTCACCAGGGTCTCCACCGTGCCGGCCGGCAGCTTGGCGAACGCCTTGTTGGTCGGTGCGAACACCGTGAACGGGCCGGGGCTCGACAGGGTGTCGACCAGGCCGGCGGCCTTGACCGCCGCGACCAGGGTGGTGTGGTCCTTGGAATTGACAGCGTTCTGGATGATGTTTTTGGACGGATACATGGCAGCACCGCCAACGCTGACAGTCTTTTCAGCTTTGGCGCTCATCATTTCCGCAGACGCTACGTTGCCGAAAGCAACAGACATCGCAACGCCAGCCGCGATTGCGGCGACAAACTTAGAGGTCATGGGAGTCTATTTCCGTTTCTACGGCCGTCGTCAATCGACAGCAATGTGGATACGGCCATACTTTTCGAATGGATGCAGTTTGGGCCAACTAAAGCTTGGTCAGCTTGCCCACCGCCGCGATCGGGCCGCTGGGGCCGTCCGGGCTCTTTGAGCCACCCGGTGCTTCCACCGAGATCGCCAGCGCCGAGCCCTCGGCCATCATGCCGTCCATGGTCTTGGGCAGGGCGATCATCTTGGACTTGCCGGGCGTGACGAAGCCCAGGGGCATCGGCTTGTCCTTGCCGTGGATCAGCCACAGCTCATGCACATGGGCCGGGTCGGTCCCGGGCGGTAGCAGCGAGGTGATGATCAGCGCGTTGCGGTCGGGATCATAGGCGGCGACGAACAGCGGCTGGATGCGGCTGTCCTGGCTCATCAGGCTGGCGTTGAGGACCTGGCCCTGGGCGGCGGGCGCCTGAATCACGGTGGGCGGCTGGTTGACCTGGACCACCACGGCGGCAAGGCTGGCGGCGGCGAGCGCGTAGCCGGCCAGGGCGGAATTGCGCCAGAAACTCAACCGGCGGGTCATGGTGTTGTCGTTGGCCGGCAGCTGGCGCTCGATGCGTGGCCAGAGCCCGCTAGGCGCCGGAACCGCCGCGAGCGTCTGCGATAAGGGCGCGAGGCGTCCGCGCCAGGCCTCGACATCGGCGGCGAAGGCCGGCTCGCGGGCCATGCGCTGCTCGGCGGCGGCGCGCTCGCCAGCGGTCAGCACGCCCAGCGCGTGTTCGGCGGCCAGCGCTTCGGCGTCGGTGAGGTCGGGGCGCTCGCTCATGACTGCAGGCACCCCTTCAGCCGCGCCAGACCGCGCCGGATCCAGCTCTTGACGGTGCCCAGGGGCGCATCGACGCGCGCCGCCAGCGCCTCATAGGTGACGCCCTCGAAGAACGCCGTGCGGATCACCTGGGCGGTGCGTTCGTCCAGTTCGCCCAGGCAGTGTTGCAGGCGATTGCGGTCGTCGGCCGCTTCCAGCAGGGCATCGGCGCCGACGGAACCGTCGGGGATCTCCAGCTCGTCGACCTGCTCGGCATAGGCCATCGGGCCGCGGGCCCGCAGCCGGTCGATGGCGCGGTTGCGGGCGATGGTCGAGAGCCACGTCATGACGCTCGCCTTGGCGACGTCAAAACGGTCGGCTCGTCGCCAGATGGTTATGTAGACGTCCTGGAGCACGTCCTCACTCTCCTCGCGGTCACGAAGGATACGGAGGCAGACGCCAAAAAGCTTCGATGAGGTGGCGTCATAAAGCTGTCGCAGGGCCGCGCGGTCTCCCGAGGCGACCTGGGACATCCATTGGGCAAGCTCTTGAGGGGTCGTCGCGGCGGCCAAGTTGGTCCTCTGTGTCGCACGGGGCGGAGGGCCAAGCTGCCCGTGCTGGGCGCAAGACGCAAGGGGCGCCGACCGTGGAACACTTGGCCACCGGAGGCGCCCGCTCTCATCCTGTCGGTGGGGTCGTCAGACAGGAAGGGTGTCCACGAACCACACGAACGACACGAACAGGTTCGGGGAACCGAGCCGCAGCGCCCGTATGCGGCGGTGGCGCGGCCGCTCTTGTTCGTGGGGTCCGTGTGGTTCGTGGACAAATATGGCGGCTTCGCCGCGTTACGGCCGAGGGCGTGCAGACACAAAATCCGACGCGCATCCTTTGAGGACCTCAGGCGTGCTTGCGCGGCGGGCCGGACGCCTCTAGATGGCCCGCTTAACCTTCAGTCCAGACCTGACGCCGCGCGGCACGCCGCGCGGTGGTCTTTGCGCGCGAAACGACCATGCCCAAACGCACCGACATTTCCTCGATCCTGATCATCGGCGCCGGCCCTATCGTGATCGGCCAGGCCTGCGAATTTGACTATTCCGGCGTGCAGGCCTGCAAGGCGTTGCGCGCCGAGGGCTACCGGATCGTGCTGGTCAATTCGAACCCGGCGACGATCATGACCGACCCTGATGTTGCCGACGCCACCTATATCGAGCCGATCACCCCGGAGATGGTCGAGAAGATCATCGCCAAGGAGCGCCCTGACGCCCTGCTGCCGACCATGGGCGGCCAGACGGCGCTGAACACCGCCCTGGCGTTGGAATCCATGGGGGTGCTGGCCAAGTACGGGGTCGAGATGATCGGGGCCCGCGCCGAGGTCATCGACAAGGCCGAGGATCGCCTGAAGTTCCGCAACGCCATGGACGCCATCGGCCTGGAAAGTCCCAAGTCCAAGGCCGCGCACAATATGGATGAGGCGCTGGAGGGCCTGGAGTTCGTCGGCCTTCCGGCGATCATCCGGCCCAGCTTCACCCTGGCCGGCACCGGCGGCGGCATCGCCTACAATCTCGAGGAATTCCGCGAGATCGTCGAGCGCGGCCTGGACATGTCGCCGACCACCGAGGTGCTGATCGAGGAAAGCGTCCTGGGCTGGAAGGAGTATGAGATGGAGGTGGTCCGCGACAAGGCGGACAACTGCATCATCGTCTGTTCCATCGAGAACATCGACCCGATGGGCGTGCACACCGGCGATTCGATCACCGTGGCCCCGGCCCTGACCCTGACCGACAAGGAATACCAGCGCATGCGGACGGCATCGATCGCCGTGCTGCGCGAGATCGGGGTGGAGACCGGCGGCTCCAACGTCCAGTTCGCGGTCAATCCGGCCGACGGGCGGATGGTCGTGATCGAGATGAACCCGCGGGTCTCGCGGTCCTCGGCGCTGGCCTCGAAGGCCACCGGCTTTCCTATCGCCAAGGTCGCCGCCCGGCTGGCGGTCGGCTACACGCTGGATGAGCTGATGAACGACATCACCGGCGCCACGCCCGCCGCGTTCGAACCCAGCATCGACTATGTGGTCACCAAGATCCCCCGCTTTGCCTTCGAGAAGTACCCGGGCGCCGAGCCGCACCTGACCACCTCGATGAAGTCGGTGGGCGAGGTGATGGCCATCGGCCGGACGTTCGCCGAGAGCCTGCAGAAGGCGCTGCGCGGGCTGGAGACCGGCCTCTGCGGCCTCGACGAGGTGGTGATCGAGAACGCCGATGATCCCGACACCGGGCGCGGTGCGGTGCTGCGCGCCCTGGCCCAGCCGACGCCCGATCGCCTGCGGGTGATCGCCCAGGCGTTCCGGCATGGCCTCAGCGTTGAGGAGATCCACGGCGCCTGTTCCTATGAGCCCTGGGTCCTGCGCCAGCTGGAAACTCTGGTGGCGGAGGAAGCTGCGGTCCGCACCCATGGCCTGCCCACCGACGCGGCCGGCGTGCGCCGCCTGAAGGCCATGGGCTTCTCCGACGCCCGGCTGGCCCAGCTGACCGGCGCCGGTGAGATGCAGGTGCGTGCGAGCCGCCGCGCGCTGGGCGTGCGGCCGGTATTCAAGCGCATCGACACCTGCGCCGGCGAGTTCCGCGCCGAGACGCCCTACATGTATTCGACCTATGAGACCGGCGCCCTGGGCCAGGAGCCCGAGTGCGAGAGCGAACCCAGCGACGCGCGCAAGGCGATCATCCTGGGCGGCGGTCCCAACCGGATCGGACAGGGCATCGAGTTCGACTATTGCTGCTGCCACGCCGCTTTCGCACTGGCCGAGATCGGCGTGGAGTCGATCATGGTGAACTGCAATCCGGAGACCGTCTCCACCGACTACGACACCTCCGACCGCCTGTATTTCGAGCCCTTGACGGCAGAGGACGTGCTGGAACTGATTGCGGTCGAGCAGACCCGGGGCGAGCTGTTGGGCGTCATCGTCCAGTTCGGCGGCCAGACGCCGCTGAAGCTGGCCCAGGCGCTTGAGGACGCCGGCATCCCCATCCTCGGCACCTCGCCGGACGCCATCGACCTGGCCGAGGACCGCGAACGGTTCCAGCAACTGCTGCACCGGCTGAAGATCGCCCAGCCGATCAATGGCATCGCCCGCTCGCGCGACGAGGCCTTCGCGGCGGTTCACAAGATCGGTTATCCGGTGGTGATCCGGCCGTCCTATGTGCTGGGCGGGCGGGCCATGGAGATCGTCCGCGACGACGAGCAACTGGAACGCTACATCACCACCGCCGTGCTGGTCAGCGGCGACAGCCCGGTGCTGATCGACCAGTACCTGAGTAGAGCCACCGAGGTGGACGTTGACGCCCTCTGCGACGCCGACGGCGAGGTGTTCGTGGCCGGGGTGATGGAGCATATCGAGGAGGCCGGCGTGCACTCCGGCGACAGCGCCTGCTCGCTGCCGCCGTTCTCACTGCGCCCCGAGACTATCGAGGAGCTCAAGCGCCAGACCTGCGAGATGGCCAGGGCCCTCAAGGTCCAGGGCCTGATGAACGTGCAGTTCGCCATCGAGGAGCCGCAGAGCGCCAGCCCGCGGATCTTTGTGCTGGAGGTCAACCCCCGGGCCAGCCGCACCGTGCCGTTCGTCGCCAAGACCATCGGCCGGCCGGTCGCCGCCATCGCCGCCAAGCTGATGGCCGGCCGCAAGCTCTCAGAATTCGGGTTGGTCGATGCGCCGTTCAATCATGTGGCGGTCAAGGAGGCGGTGTTTCCGTTCGCCCGCTTTGCCGGGGTCGACACCATCCTCGGCCCGGAGATGCGCTCGACCGGCGAGGTCATGGGCCTGGACTGGCGTCGGGACGACGAGGCCGGTCCCGGTCCCGCCTTTGCTCGCGCCTTCGCCAAGGCCCAGCTGGGCGGCGGCACCGTGCTGCCGCAGAAGGGCTGCCTGTTCGCCTCGGTGCGCGAGGCCGACCGGGCCTGGATTGTTGAGCCGGTGCGCCTGATGATCGCCCAAGGCTTCCGGGTGCTGGCCACTGTTGGCACTGCGGCTCACCTGGCCGAACAGGGCCTTAGCGTCGAGGTGGTCAAGAAGGTTCTGGAGGGCCGCCCGCACATCGTCGACGCCATGAAGAATGGCGAGGTGCAGATCGTCTTCAACACCACCGAGGGCAAGCAGTCGCTGCTGGACTCATTTGAGATCCGCCGCACCGCCCTGATGATGAAGATCCCTTATTTCACCACCACGCCGGCCGCCCTGGCCGCCGCCCAGGCCATCGCCGCGACGGCCAAGGCGCCGCTGGAGGTGCGGCCGTTGCAGAGTTACGGGTGAGGATAAAGGCGACCACGGGCGTTGGATGGGCGCGGCGCCCTGCAAGGCCCGCCCAAGGTGATGCGGGACGCCTCAGCCCGGCTGACGGAACCCCGTCTCAAGTCCGAAGCCAACGCCCTGGCCGCCCTCTCCGCCTGCCTGCCGCGCGGCGGCGCGCGGGCGGGGCGCTATGAGCTCAAGTTCCCGGCGACGCGGTGAGGAGTGGAAAAGTTCTCGTGTCCCGCTTTCCGCCGCCCTCGTGTGCACACCCGCCGCCACCAAGGCTATCCTGCCATCGCTCCCTCAGGCCTCGGATCGCACCCTGGCGTAGGGCTCTGACGCACCATCGGCGGCGCACCTCGCGGATTGTCAGGGAAGTTCAGGGGGATGGAAGATTCCGCACCTCGCGGCCACCCCCGGCGAGGTACAAAAAGGCGTGGCGCAGCAGCGACTTACCCGCCCCGCACCTCGCGCCCTTTTATCCTGCCATCAGGTGACCCAGTTCAGGACATACCCACCCGCGATGTGTCGCTCAGCTAAAAATGTCTGCAAGTGAGTGAGCGATAAATATAGGGCAACACCGACAACGCAAAATACGAGAAGCGCCAGAATACCGAGCGCAGCTCGCTGCCGAAGAGCGGCCACAACGCCCTGTAGAGCAGTGAGGGCGAAGATGACAACGGATGAGATCGGCAGCATCTGGGAGGAACCACCTATCACAAAGAAGAGGATCGCGACCGCGACACCATAGGAGAAGGCTATGGCGCTCGCGGTCAAAACCCGTCTGACGTCGGTTACTACTTGCAAGACCCTTGCTCCTTGCATCCGGCGCTGGTGGCCGCGTTACCTGCGCCCGGAATTCCCTTCGACGCAGCCAGACCAGCCAAGTTGGCCCCTTGCACTTGGGCCTTGGATGCACCCCAGGTCACAATCTGACCCGGAACCGCCTTCGGGGCGGCTCCGAGAGCAGCCGTAACCTTGTCGCCACCTATCTTGCCTGCTGGACCGAGGGCGGCGCCGACCACTGTCTTGACCGCGACAGCTCCGGGCTTGTCGCCATGCAACGCAGACGACACCCCCGACGACACCCCCCCTGTCACGGCGAGCGCCGTAAGCGTCAGGCCCGTCTTCGCGACCAAAGCTCCGGCGCCGGCGCCTGTACCGCCGGCGACTCCGCCGATCAGAGCCTCAGTTCCAACCTTGCCCCAGCTCACTTGCTGGAGGCTCTTGCCCTCAAGCAACGTCTCCTTGGCCACTTCGAGGCCACCCCCCAAGGCGGCTCCAACAAGGGCGCCGACGCAGGCGGGGCAGTTCCCGGTCGGATCGGTCTGATTGGTCGGGTCGTCTTTGACGTAGGCGTACAGATTGGGGTCCGGTTCCTGCCCGATGGGATCGGTCTGCAGGAAGCGGCCCATGGCGGGATCGTAGTGGCGGGCTTTGTAGTGGTAGGCCTGGATCTCCGGGAAGGCGGCTTGGCCGGTGTAGCGGAAGCGGGGGCCGGACCAGGTGCTGGGCTCGCCATAGGGGGAATAGGTGCTGGCGGTGACCGCGCCGGTGCTATCGGACCAGCCGAGTATCGAGCCCTGGCGGTCGGCGTGCAGCCAGCGGCGGGTGGCGACCGCCGGACCTTCGTACCAGACCAGCGGCTCATCATCGGCGACACCGGAGTGGACATAGCGGCGCAGCGGCGTGGTGGTGACGCCATCGGCGTATTCACCGATCAGCTCGCTGCCCAGATAGAGGAAGAACGTCGTGGCGCCGCTGGCGGTGGTGGAGCGCAGGTGTCCGTGCCGGTGCGCCGCTGCAGGTGCAAGCATCTCGAGGCTCACCCTAAAGCGCGATCTGCGTCCTGATCTCATCATAATCAGCCCGCAGGCCACGATCACCGCGCTCAATAAGGCCCGCCGCCGACAGCGCTTCGACGTCCTCGTGGACGCGCTTGTAGTCGCGGCCCAGGTTTCTCGCGAGAGATGCAACGCTGACTTCTGGCGAGACGTGCAGGTGACGCAGCAGCTGGAAACGCTTGGTTGTCATGACGCGAGCCAGCGCCTCCCAGGACGCAAAGGTGATGTGATCCTCCCGCACAGTCTCCCCACCCTTGGCGCGGGCAACGGCATCAAGGATGCGCGCCTTGGTATCGGCAAAGTCGCCGCCGACATGGATATCCAGCTTGGTCATATCGAGTCCTTCCTAAAGCTGGCGACGTCGCGCTCGAAGTCGCTCAACAGCTGAGCGATTGTCAAGAAAACGTAGGGCTCCTCTGCAACGCCAAGATGGCGATGATCACCCTTGCCGCGCTCATTGTCGTAGCCGACGATCCGCTCGCCTTTGCGGCCGTAGAACAGCCGGTACTTGAAACTGTGGTCTGTCGGAGGAACCGGTTCCGGAACCTGCCAGATCACGATCTCAATGAGACAGCCATCCTCAAAGACCCTGCGATCTCGGAAGATCTGCGTCGCCGCCATATGGCATGATACGCCATAAATCCGGCCAGACGTCAAGGTCCCGGCGTCGTTCAGGCCGGCGCCGGGTTATGGCTGAAGAGCGATGCCTCAGACTTGGGAGACTGCGACCATGGGCTGTATGGCCACCCGTCTCATGACCCGAAAGCCGGATAATTTGGTCGCATAGCCACAGGACCTTGTGACTCAAAACGCCTGATTCCACCATCGGTTGACTTTGTGCGACAGAAGCGCACACTCGGCAAATCGCCTGACTGAGACGGGCGGCAAGCGCGTGTCCCGGCGTTTGATACAGTTTGCTTCCGGGGCTCGTCCTGGCGCCCGCCGCGGCCTGGCGTGGAGATCATTCTCCACAACAGCTTGCGAGGAACTGTCATGCACACCGACCCAGCCCACGACGAGGTCGTCCACCACAAGCCGAAACACCTGGCCGAGCGCTTTGAAGGCCTCGTCGGCGTCATCATGGTCGCCGCCATCATCCTGCTGGCGATCGGCCTGATCTATGGCATCGTGACCACACCCGACGCCGATCCGAAGTGGATGCAGTAGGCACAGATGCTCCCCCACAGGGGGAGCTCCCGCCCCCGGGTCCGGCCACAGGCCGGCCCGAGGACAGGCTCCGCGGGTGAGGGGGTTCAAGCCCACGAGCTTCGCCGCGACTTCCGGTAGCGGACACGCCGTTCGCTGTGGATGTAACCCCCTCCGGCCCTTTGGGCCACCTCCCCCTGTCGCGCGTCGCGCTGGGGGAGGATTTGGTGCGCCCCTTCCCCCGTCTCGCGCGCTGCGCTACGCCTCCTGATCAACGACAACGGAGGACGGCGTCATGGGGCGGTTGAACGGCAAGGTCGCGCTGGTGACCGGCGGGGCCAGCGGCATCGGGCGCGGCGCCAGTGAGCGGCTGGCCGAGGAAGGCGCCATCGTTGTCCTCACGGACCTGCAGGACGCCTTGGGCGCCGAGGTCGCAGCCGGCATCCAGGCTGGCGGCGGCAAGGCCGAATTCCTGCATCACGACGTCACCGACGAAGCCGCGTGGGAAGGCGTCATCGCCCAGACCCGCGCGTCCCACGGCCGGCTGGACATCCTGGTCAACAATGCCGGTATCGGCATTGGCGGCTCGATCCTGGAGATGACCCTGGCCAACTGGCGCCGCCAGACCGCCGTCAATCTCGACGGCGTGTTCCTGGGGGTGAAGCACGGCATTCCGCTGATGCGCGTCTCCGGCGAGGGTGGCAGCATCATCAACATCTCGTCGGTCGCGGGCCTGAAGGGCTCGGCGGGCCTGGCCGGCTATTGCGCCACCAAGGGCGGGGTGCGGCTGTTCACCAAGGCGGTGGCCATGGAATGCGCCAACGCCAAGGACGGCATCCGGGTCAATTCGGTCCATCCGGGCCTGATCGAAACGCCGATCTGGATCACGGTCGGCGAGGCGGTGAACCCCGGCTCGAATGCCCCGGTGGACCTGGACGCGATGTCCGCCTTATCGGTGCCCTTGGGCATGAAGGGCGTGCCGCTGGACATCGCCAACGGCATCCTGTGGCTGGCCAGCGACGAGAGCCGCTATGTAACCGGCCAGGAACTGGTGATCGATGGCGGCCTGACGATCCGTTAGCGATTGGCGCTAGACCCTTACCGTTTCAGGCGGAATCACCTGAAACGGACAATAAGGGTCTATCTTCAAATATTTAGAGCGTGACGGGCGCTTCAACCGGTATC